>NZ_JBQEPH010000006.1:0-345150 GCF_052045555.1 Labrys sp. 22185
CCCTGGGTCGACTGGTCGACATCGGCCCTGACCTGGCCGAACATCTGGCGGATGTCGAGGCCGGGCGTCTCCATATGGGCGAGCAGCGCCGTGGTGAAGGGCGAGTTGCGCCCGCTGCCATCCTGCGCCACCGAACCCGGCGCCGTGGAGAAGGCGATCAGCGTGCCCTTGGCCGAGGAGGCGTCGAGATCGATGCGGGCCAGCCCGCGCGTCCCCGCCCCCCGCGTCAGCTGGCGCGTCAGGGGATTGTCCCGGCACGAATCAAGGATCACGATCTTCACCTTCGGCGCCGCGCTGTCGACCAGTTCCAGCAGCTTGTCCAACGACAGGGTCTGGGTGTCCAGATCGAGCTCGTCCGAGATCTTGGCCGAGACAGGCACCAGGTAGTTGCGCCCCTTCACCTGCACGCCATGGCCCGAATAGAACACCACCACGCTGTCGGCATGGTCGGCATCGCGCAGGAACGCCCTCAGCCCGTCATTCATCGCCGCCAGGTCGCCGTCCTTGACCAGGGTCACCGCATAGCCGATCCGCCCCAGCGCCGCCGCCATGTCGTTGGCGTCATTGGCCGGGTTCACCAAAGGCGTCACCGAGCGATAGGCGCTGTTGCCGATCACCAGCGCCGCCTTCTGGGCTGCGCCGGCCGGCAACGCGCCTGCCAGAACGACAGCGGCAAGGAAGAACAGACGGATCAGGCAGGCCATGATGAGGTCTCTGGAAGGCAAGGGCGCGACATTATCTCCGCCAGCGCGCGCAAATCAAACGTGACAGCGCCATGCGAACGCCTCAAAGATGGAAGCCGACAGGCTTTTCTACATGGGAGCGCTCAACAGCTCCCCTTTTCGACAGTCAGGTGCGTTGTGATCGAATATGTCCGCCGAATCCTCGATGCCCGCGTCTATGACGTGGCCCAGAGAACGCCCCTGGACCCGATGGTGCGCCTCAGCCAGCGCCTGAATGCGGAAGTCCTGCTCAAGCGTGAGGATCTGCAGCCGATCTTCTCCTTCAAGATCCGTGGCGCCTATAACCGTATCGCCCGCCTGTCGCAGGAGGCCAAGGCCGCCGGCGTGATCTGCGCTTCGGCCGGCAACCACGCCCAGGGCGTCGCCCTTTCGGCAACGAAACTCGGTATCGCCGCCACCATCGTCATGCCGATCACCACCCCGCGCATCAAGGTCGACGCCGTGCGCTATTGGGGCGGCAAGGTCGTGCTCAAGGGCGACGTCTTCGACGAAGCCTACGCCCATGCCAGGGAACTCGAACGCGAGCACGGCCTCACCTTCGTGCATCCCTATGACGATGGTGACGTCATCGCCGGCCAGGGCACGGTGGGCGTCGAGATCCTGCACCAGCATCCCGACCCGATCGAGGCGGTTTTCGTGCCGATCGGCGGCGGCGGCCTGGCCGCCGGCATCGCCTCCTACGTCAAGTTCCTGCGTCCGGAGACGAAGGTGATCGGTGTCGAGCCCGTCGACGCCGCCTCGATGAAGGCGGCCATCGAGGCCGGCGAGCGGGTGGTGCTTGATCGTGTCGGCCTGTTCGCCGACGGTGTCGCGGTACGCCAGGCAGGTGAAGAGACCTTCCGGATCTGCCGGGAACTGCTGGACGACGTCCTGGTCGCCGACACCGACGCCATGTGCGCCGCAATCAAGGACATTTTCGAGGACATGCGGGTGCTGTCCGAACCGGCCGGCGCCCTGTCGTTGGCAGGCCTGAAGGCCTATGCCCAGGCAAATCCTGAGAGAAGCGGCGCGCTGATCGCCGTCAACAGCGGCGCCAACCTCAATTTCGACCGCCTGCGGCATGTCGCCGAACGCGCCGAGGTGGGCGAGGCTCGCGAGATCCTGCTCGCCGTCACCATCCCAGAGGAGACGGGCAGCTATCGCCGCTTCATCGACGTGCTGGGCAACCGCATCGTCACCGAGTTCAACTATCGCTATGCCGGCGGCAGCCAGGCCCATGTCTTCGTCGGCCTGAAGCTGGCCGATGCCAAGCGCCAGAAGAGCGAGATCGTCGGTCAGCTCGAGCGGCTCGGCTATGGCGTCGTCGACATCAGCGCCGACGAGACCGCCAAGCTGCATGTGCGCTACATGGTGGGAGGACGGGCGCCCGGTCTGACGGACGAATTGGTGCTGCGCTTCGAGTTTCCCGAACGTCCCGGCGCCCTGCTCCGCTTTCTCGACGGTGTCGGCTTCGACTGGAACATCACCCTGTTCCACTACCGCAATCACGGCGCGGATTATGGCCGCGTGCTGGTTGGAATCCAGGTTCCCGAGGCTGATCGGCCGCGCCTTTTCGAACGTTTGGGAGAGCTCGGCTACCCCTATGAGGACGAGAGCGCCAACGACGCCTATCGCCTCTTCCTGCGCGGCTGAACGGCCTGCTGCCAGGCACGCACCACCCTTCACGAAAAATTAAGCAATAACAATTGGTTAAGGCTCCTGGCGGAGCCTGCCACCGCTATGCTCCACGCCCATAGCAGCAATGCCGAATAACATGCCCACGGCGTGCTTTTCGACACTACATAAACACCGAAAAGTCGCAATAAGTCTTACAAGTAGAGACGAGGCGTTAACTGCGCCGCGTTACAATGAAAGGTGAGTTGGAGTCAGTACGATGCGTTTGGCGGGATTGTTTGCAGCGAAGGACGGATTTGAAGAAGGCGACATAGCTGGAGTGACGATCGATGTCGTCACCGGTCTGCTTGCCGGTCTCGCCCTGATCATCGGTGTCTGGCTGCTCGGCAGCGCACTGAACGCGGATGCCAGCCATATCGCCTCGGCGCTGGCCCGCTGAGAACGCATCGATCATCACGGATGACGTGAAGCAGTCCGGTCCCCCGCCGTGGGAAACCAGACCGCTTCATCATGCTCACGATGACGCAGCTGTCGTACCGCCCGGTCGCAGCGACTATTTGCTCATCGAATTCTTGATCATGCCGACGATGACCTGAAGGATCGCGCCACCGGCACCGCCACCGATGACGTTGGTGACGATCGAGCCGATGTCGAAATTCCCCGACTGCATGGAGGCCGCCACGGACGGCCAAACGGCGGTGATGATCTGGCCGAGCACGCCGCCGCCGACCAGGCCGGCGATGATGTTGCCGATATTGCCCATGTCGAATTGCGGCAGAGCCTTGCCGGAGCCGGCGCCGCCGAGCGCGCCCGCTACCAGGTTGATAAGAATCTGTTCCATTGTCGACTTCCACTTTCAGTGGCGGCTGGTTGCTGGAAAGATGACCGCCTGCGACAATTTGTACAGATTCTGGTTTCGTTTCAATTAATCCGCGAATCGAGCAACGCTTCAGGAGGCCTTACACAAAGTAAAATCTGTGTATTTCGCTTCTGCAGCGCTTCGCCGTCTCGGTGGAGAGCTCGCTGCATTGTTTCCTGCGAGTCTATCCGCCCTGAAGTGCCTTGAAATCACGCTGCCAGATCGCGCCGGTGATATAGCGTAGAACGGAATTGCCGCGTTCGGCATCGGGCGCTCCCATCAGCGAGAGCAAGGCCACACAGGCCTCCTTTCCCTGATGCACCGTAACCGTGGGTTCCCGGCCGGTCCGCTGGGCGCCGGTCTGGCCATCCCGGCCGGCGGCATTCTTCCACTTGTCGGCAAAGATCCTCGCCCCCTCCCTGGCGGTGTCGCAATCGCCATAGGGCAGCGCGATCACCACGCCACTGCCTGCCGGCTCCATCGTCTCGACATCGGCGATCACCACACCGAGGGACACGGGCGTGGGCGGCCTCTTCGCCCGCTCAGCCATCTTGTCCGCCAGCGCTTTCTTGTCGACCGTGGGTGAGGTCGCCATCATGTCCAGCACATCGTCCCCCTGCATCCAGATCGCCGGGGTGAGCACGATCGCCTGCAGAATCGAGCCCTGGACGGCCACCTTCTCGATGGCATCGATGGCCGCTTCGACGGGTGCCAGGCCGGCGAGGCTGGTCTTGGCCGAAACGCCTCCCGCCTCGGCAGCAGCCGCTGGATCGGGGGACTGCGCCACTCCATCGGCGAAAGGTGCCAGCATGGAGGCCCTGCCCAACGGACCGAGGAAGGGATTTGTGATGCTGCGTTTGGCGAAATCGAGCTTCATCGGCTCACCATTGCGCCATACGCCATTGGCATGGCTGAAGTCGCGCTTGCCGAGCCCTTCTACGAAAGATGCGGATATGGCGGGCTCCGTGAAGCGCCAGAGGACGACAGCCCGCGGCGGCGTGCCATAGTCGGTGAGGCTGGCAATCTCGCTGCGTTTCAGGCCAGTGTCATCGCGCCAGGACTCGTCCGTGCTGATGAATAGAGCTTTCAGCGTATCGCTGTCGCCTAAGCCCACCCGCCGCCTCATCGAGGAGACATCCCCGGCATAGAGCCGGCGCAATTCCGACAGGCCGACAAAGCTGGCGGCAATGCCGTTGCGATCCATTGCGACCTTGGCGGGAACGTGCGACAGCGCGCGCCGCAGTTCCGAATCGGCCGAGGCCTCTCCCGCGACGCCGCATAGCAAGGTCGCCACCGCTGCGGCACCTGCGAGCCTTCTCAATCCGTCCGGCATGAAAATCCCTCCTGTCCATCGCAACGGCGGCAATGGCACGCAGGCGGGGCCAAGTCTGTCGCCAGGGGAACGCATCAGGGGAACTGCATCAGGATTTCTTCGTCGTCCAGCGCGCCGCGGCGGCATCGTCCTCGTCCTTGGCGGCGACCCAGCCCGTGCCGGAGGCGCGTTCCTCCTTCTTCCAGAAGGGGGCACGGGTCTTGAGATAATCCATCAGGAAGGACGCGGCCTCGAAGGCGGCCTGGCGATGCATCGAGGCCGTCACTACCAAGACGATGTTGTCGCCTGGGACGAGACGGCCATGGCGATGGATGATGGAGACCCCTTGCAAAGGCCAGCGCCCGCGCGCTTCCGCCTCGATGCGCTCGAGCTCGGCCTGGGCCATTTCGGGATAATGATCGAGCGTCATGGCGCTGATGCGGTCGTCGTCCGGCCCGGCCCGGCAGATGCCGATGAAATTGACCACGGCACCGATATCGGTCCGCCCGCCAGTCAAGGCGGCAATCTCGGCCGAAACGTCGAAATCCTCACATTGCAGGCGAACGCTCACCGTATCCGCTCCCGCCGCCTCAGCCGCCCGTCATGGGCGGGAAGAAGGCGACCTCACCCGCACCGGCAATCGGAGCGGCCGGCTTGACATGGCGCCGATCGATCGCCGCCCGCACGATCTTGCGGTTCTCGAAGGCATGGGCATGGGCCTCGCTGCGCTCGGACAGAAACTGCATCAGATCCTCGACCGTCCTGACCTCGGCCGGCAGATCGACTTCCTCTTCCGGCACGCCGATGCGCTCGCGCAGCCAGGCGAAATAGATCAGCTTCATCGCGCGTCCTCCAGCCTTATTACGCATCCTCGAGGAGATGCTGTACGCCGCTGCGGAAGTAATCATACCCGGTATAGAGCGTCACCACAGCCGAAACCCACAACAGCACCAGGCCGATGATGGTACAGCCGGGCAGGACCGCATCGCCGGCCGGCCCCGCCAGCAGGAAACCGATCGCCAGGAGCTGGACGGTGGTCTTCCATTTGGCAAGCCGCGTTACCGGCACGGAAACACGCAATTCGGCCAGGAACTCCCTGAGACCTGAAACCAGGATCTCGCGGCACAGAATGACGATCGCCGCCCATACGGACAGGTTGCCGATGGCGATGGTTCCCGTCGCCGTCAGCATGAGCAGGCAGGACGATACCAAGAGCTTGTCGGCGATCGGATCGAGCATGCGCCCGAGCGAGGATTGCTGCCCCCAGGCCCTGGCGAGATAGCCATCGAAATAGTCCGTCACCGCCGCCAGCGCGAACGCCCCGAAGGCGACCCAGCGCACCCAGATCACCTCCGGCCAGAACAGGCAGGCCACGACCACCGGCACCGCCGCGATCCGGCCATAGGTGAGGATGTTCGGCAGGGAGAGCGGCGAGGTCCGCTTGGTGGGCGCAGGTGATGTCATGGCTTGAAGGAACATGGCGCGGGCCGCGCCGTCAACCGGGTTTAAGGAGCCTTGTCGTGGAAGAAGTCGTAGACCTTGCGGGCGGTCGCCTGATCGATGCCCGGACAGCCTTCGAGATCGGCCATCGAGGCGCGTTCGATCGCCTTGAGAGTGCCGAAATGCCGCAGCAGCGCACGTTTGCGCTGCGGGCCGATGCCGCCGATTTCCTGGAGCCCTCCCTCCTTCAGGGATTTGGAGCGTTTCTGGCGATGGGCGCCGATGGCGAAGCGGTGGGCTTCGTCACGCAGGCGCTGCACGAAATAGAGCACGGGATCGCGCGGGGCGAGCTTGAAGGGGGGCTTGCCCTCGACGATGAAGGTCTCGCGACCGGCATCGCGATCGACACCCTTGGCGACGCCGACCAGCGCGACATCCTCGACACCGAGGTCGGCGAAAACCTCGCGGGCCACCTGCAACTGGCCGGCACCGCCGTCGATGAGCACGAGGTCGGGCCAGGTCGGCATCACGACATCGTCCGGCTCCGCCCCCTCGCCCGGCTCGTCCTTGGGTGTCTCCTTGATCAGGCGGGAAAAGCGTCGCTCCAGCACTTCGCGCATCATGCCGTAATCGTCGCCCGGTGTGATCTCGGTCGATTTGATGTTGAACTTGCGATAATGCGTCTTGGCGAAGCCTTCGCGTCCGGCCACGATCATGCCGCCGACGGCATTGGTGCCCATGATGTGGGAGTTGTCATAGACCTCGATGCGGCGCGGCGCCTCCTCGAGGCTGAAGGCCTCGGCGACACCTTCCAGCAGCTTGAGCTGCGAGGAGGATTCGGCCAGGCGGCGCCCAAGGGCCTCGCGGGCATTGGTGAGGGCATGTTCGACGAGGTCGCGCTTCTCTCCCCGCTTCGGCGTCGCGATCTCGATACGATGGCCGGCACGCAGCGACAGCGCCTCACGCAGGATCTCCCCGCCCTCGACCTCATGCGAAAGCAGCACGAGCTTGGGCGCCGGCTTGTCGTCGTAGAACTGGCCGAGAAAGGCATCGAGCACTTCGGCCTCGCTGAGCGTACGGTCGGCCTTGGGAAAATAGGCCCGGTTGCCCCAGTTCTGGCCGGTGCGGAAGAAGAAGACCTCGATGCAGAACTGGCCGGCCTGCTCGTGCACGGCAAAGACGTCCGCTTCCTCGATCGAACGCGGATTGATGCCCTGCGTCGACTGGATGGCCGAAAGTGCCGCGAGCCTGTCGCGATAACGGGCGGCGCGCTCGAATTCCAGGGTCTCGGCGGCCTGCTCCATTTCATGCGCCATCGCTTCCTTGATGGCCTTGGACTTGCCGGTCAGGAAGGCGCGCGCCTCGCTGACCAGGCCGGCATAATCCTCGATGGAGATCTCGCCGGTACAGGGAGCCGAGCAGCGCTTGATCTGGTGCAGCAAACAGGGGCGCGTGCGGGTGGAGAACACCGAATCCGTACAGGATCGGATGAGAAAGGCACGCTCCAGGGCATTCATCGTGCGGTTGACGGCCAGGACGCTGGCGAAGGGGCCGAAATAATCACCCTTGCGCGTGCGCGCGCCGCGATGCTTGGTCAGTTGTGGCGCCGGGTGGTCACCCGTCAGCAGGATATAGGGAAAGGATTTATCGTCGCGCAGCAGCACGTTGAAACGCGGCTTCAGGCTCTTGATCAGGTTGATCTCAAGCAGCAGGGCCTCCGTCTCCGTCTGGGTGGTGACGAACTCCATCGCCGCCGTCTCGGCGATCATGCGGGCGATGCGCGCCGTCGGCGCAATGCCGCGAGCATAGCTCGCCACCCGCTTCTTGAGCGAATGCGCCTTGCCGACATAGAGCACCGTGCCTTCCGCATCGATCATGCGATAGACCCCCGGCGCATTGGGCAACGTCTTCCAGAAGGCATGGATGACCGCGGTTCCCGCCCGCAGCGAAGACGGCACGGCTTTCTCGTCGAAGGCAAGGTCGACGGAGGAGGAGGCTTCCTCGGTTTCGGCGGGAGCGGGCGAGTCGATCATGGCTGATAAATAGGACGCGGGAAACGCGCTGGCGAGAGGGCACGCAAAACACCGGTGAAATTGCCTACCATCCTCGGCCTGCCGCGGGCTGTTCCGCCCGGATTTACTCAGTCCAGGCCAGATGCTGGCCGCCATCGACGGCGATCATCTGGCCGCTGACGCTACGCGCACGGGCCAGATAGAGCACGGCCTCCACGATGTCCTCCACGGCACTGCCATGGCCGAGCGGCGTGCCGGCCGCCTCGGCCGCGAATTCCTCGGGTGTCTGCGAGGCTGCCTGCAGGGTTGGGCCGGGTCCGATGCCGTTGACGCGGATATGCGGCGCCAGGGCCTGGGCCAGGGTCTGCGTGGCGACATGCAGCACGGATTTGCTGAGATAATAGGACACATAGTCCGGCCGGGGGTGCAGCACGCGCTGGTCGATCAGATTGACGATGGAGGGGTCGTAGGCAAGCGGGTCGACCTGGGCCGCAAAGGCCTGGGCGAGAAAGATCGGGGCCTGGGCGTTGACGGCGAATTGCCGGTTCCAGATCTGCGCCTGGAGACTGCCGATGCCGTCGGGCTCGAACATCGAGGCCGAATTCACCAGCAGATCGAGGACGCCGATGCCGGCGCGCGCCTCCTCGACGATTGCACTTACCTTGTCACCCGCGGCCAGATCACCCACGACGATACAGGTCCTGCGTCCCATGGCCGCAATTTGCGCCGCCGCATCCTCCGCTTCCGCGCGCGAACGATTGCAATGAAGCGCGACATCGTATCCGGCCTGGGCCAGCCCAAGCGCGATGCTCCGACCGATACGCTTGGCGGCGCCGGTCACCAAAGCGCGTTGCGCACGAGCCTTTTCCACCATTTTCTCCATTCCTTCCGCAGGCTTGTCTTCATACTGCGTTTACGATGCAGGCAGATTGCTGCCCAGCGTTAACGTCGATCAACCACTGGACAGTGTTCAAGTGACGGACTGGCCCATGCCAGCACTGGAGCAAGGCACGCCCATGGCTGAACGTTTTTTGCTCCAGCTCTTTGGTTCGACGCGTCTTTGTGATTCGTGGTAGCTCCCTTCAATCGCAAGACGCTTTGGCACTGGAACAGGCAACACTGGGACACGATGCTGAAGGTCACTTTCCTCACTTGCGCGATCCTGGCCTGGCAGCCCCTCATTGGAGCAGCGCAGGCCGGCGAGGCTGTGCCTGGGGCGCCCTCCGCCCTGTCGCTGGTGTGGACCGGTCGCTTCATTGCCGTAACCAAGGCGCCGGTGCTGGCGGGCGTCGCTCCGCAGGCCGCTGCCAAGCCGGCCCGCCCGACGGCTGGCTATGACGATGTCGACATCGTCGGCTCCATCCCGGCCAATCCCTCGGGAGAGAGTGGCAAGAATCGCTCGCCCATGCGCACTGCACGCCCGGCAGGCCTCTGTCTTCTGCCCGGCCTCACCTCCGGCCGGGGTGATGATCTGGCCTGCGGCGGCGCCCAGAATAATCGCTGGTCGGCCCGCGCGACGGCGTTCAACTATGATTTGGGCACGGTTCATTCCGATTTTGCCAATGCGCCCGCGCCCTATGCCGCCGGATGGGAATGAAAAATCATTCCGACAACACCAGAATTCATGAATTTAAATTCTCATTAACTATAATAAATTTTGAATTATCCTAAGGCAATCTTTAGAACATACATTATAGTTAACAAATCATTTCAAATATAATTTAAGTTATTGCCATAATGTCGCCTTGTTAAATCTACTTAATAAACCCATCAGGCAACTTTCTCTTAATAGTCTTCACGTAACACGGTCGCATGATTGTTCGATGGGTTGGGGATACCGGCGTCATCGCGTGTATGAGTTCCAGGAGTTCACGATGAAAAAGCTTCTTCTCGCCACAGCATTGACGCTGATCACCGGGTCCGCCTTCGCGGCCGACATTCCGCCCTATCAGGAGCCCGCTCCGGCCTATCAGGCACCTGCCTCCAATGTGACCTGGACGGGCTTCTATGCCGGTATCAATCTCGGCTACGGCTTTTCCGGTGACTTCGATGCCGATCGCGGCGTCCGCCTGAACGAGGCCAGCGGCTTCACCGGCGGTGTCCAGGCCGGCTACAACATGCAGTACGATCCGATCGTGATCGGCCTCGAAGGCTCGCTGAACTACGCCGACATCACCGACAAATATGACGGCCACAAGGGCACCTACGGCTTCAACGGCTCGATCACGCCCCGCATCGGCTACGCCATGGGTGACTTCCTGCCCTATATCAAGGCGGGCCTTGCCTTCGGCGATGTCGAGATCAACCGCTTCGGCGCCAAGGATTCGCAGTGGCAGGTCGGCTGGACCGCCGGCTTCGGTGCCGAATATCGCGTGACCCCGGAAGTGTCGGTCCGGGCTGAATACAACTATACCAGCTACGGCAAGGATGACTTCGACATCCGCAGCGGTATCGTCAAGGCCGGCTATAGCGGCAGCGACATCAAGCTGGGCGTGAACTATCACTTCTGATCAGTTCAGAAGACAGCGCTCCGAAAAGGCCCGGCACAACGCCGGGCCTTTTTCGTTCTATGATCGTCAGCCGGCCTTGATAGTCGATATCCGGCCTTCCCAGATCATGCTGCCCACCACGGCAAGGAGAACCACAGCGCCGCCGGCCAGGGCCGCCGTTCCCGGCGCTTCTCCGAAGGCAAGCCAGACCCACAGGGGCGCAAGGGGCGTCTCCAAGGCGCCGATCAGCGCCGTCTGGGCTGCCGGAATGAACTTCGCGCCGATGGTAAAGCAGACCAGAGCCAGGCCCATATTGCTCACGCCGAATGCCACCAGCAAGACAACTTCATCAGCATTCGCCGGCCAGCTCGACATCAGAGGCGCGCTGACAAGGGCCGGCACCAGCGCCGATAGGCAGGCAGCCGGCACCAGTGGCACATCGGGAAAGCGCCGCCGCATCACCACGAAGGCGGCCACGAGCACCGTCATTGCCAGTGCGAGGGCATCGCCGATCAGGCTCCCCTGCCCGCCGCCGCCGGCCACGGTCAGCACCACACCTACGACCGCGAACAGGCTGGCGACCAGCACCGCCGCTGAAGCCCGTTCGCGCATCACCAGCCAGGCCAGGCCCGCCGCCACGAAGGGCACCGTCGCGTAGATGATCGAGACATGGGCCACGCTGGTGAGTCGCAGCGATGCCACGAAACAGGCCATGCCCAGGCTGGACAGCAGGCAGAAGCCCAGGCCGACCCACCCCATCGCCCTGAAGCTGCGCCAGGTATTGCGGCCTTCCAGCGCCAGGATGAAGGCGAGGCTGGTGGCTGCACCGAACAGGCCACGCCAGAACAGCAGGGCGGCAATGTCGAGGGGTACCGCTCGGGTGAAATAGCCGGCCGAACTCCACAGGATGGCGGAGGCCGTCACCAGCGCCACACCGTGATGGCGCGGGGTAAATGCGGCCGGCATGCTCCCTTCGATGGACATGGCAATCTCCGATACGGCTGATGCCGATTGACAGATGCCGATTGAAGCAGAACCCTGCTGCCAAGAATCTGTCAGCAGTCTCTGCACAGACCGCAATCAATGGCTTGTTGCCCATGCGCCGCACCACACGCCTGTTCGAGATCATCCAGTTGCTGCGCGTCGCCAGGAAGCCGGTAACCGCCGAGGCGATCGCGGCGCAGCTCGAAGTCGCCAAACGTACCATCTATCGCGACATCGCCTCGCTCCAGGCCCTGTCGATGCCCATCTATGGCGAAGCCGGCATCGGCTATGTCATGCGCTCCGGCTACGACCTGCCGCCGCTGATGCTGTCGATCGAGGAAGTCGAGGCCCTCGTGGTCGCGCTCGGACTGCTGGAGCGCACCGACGACCGTGCGCTCAAGGCGGCAGCAGGCTCGATCCGCGCCAAGATCGCCACCGTCCTGCCGGTTGCCAACCGCGAGCCGATCGACAAGACCAGCCTCTTCGTGCCGCAATGGATCCATCCCGAGCCGATCAGCATCGACCTTGCCGCCATTCGCCTGGCCATTCGCGACGAACGCAAATTGCTGCTGCACTATGCCGACGTCGAGGGACGGGAAAGTCGGCGGGTCATTCGCCCGATCGCCATGATCTACTATGTCGAGGTGATGCATGTCGTAGCCTGGTGCGAGCTGCGCCGGGATTTCCGCAGCTTCAGGGCCGACCGCATTCGCCATTGCGAGGTCATGGAGGAGCGTTTCGAGGGCGAAAGCGCGGTTTTGCGCACTGCCTGGGAAGCACGCCAGCGTGAAGAGGCGCCACAGCGCTAGAGTAAGGCGCGTTCGAGCGTGAACGCTTATTTGCTCTAACTCCTTGTTCCCAAGCCAATCCTGAGGATTGGCCAGAGCTTCTTTGCGATTCTTGGTGATTCCACCAAATCGCAAAACGCTTTGGCGTCCGATCAGGCTTTCAGACGAACACCATCAACCTGGCCGGGCCATCCTCGGTTGCCACCAGGTCTCGCGCCTGAAAGCCCGCTTTGGCATAGGCCGCCTGTGCTCGCCGATTGGCAGGGTCGGGATCAACCACGACCATCGGCGCCCCCTCTGCCCGCAAATGCTGTGCCAACAGGCGCAGATAGGCCGGGCCGTGGCCACGACCGAGCATGGCGGGATCCCCCATGAACGTATCGATGCCGCGTGTGCCGACCGGAAAAGCGGCCAGATGCGGCTGTTCCCAAGCGTGGACTTCATAGTCCTGGACATAGGCAAAGGGTCGCGCTTCGAAGCTGACGATCCGCATTACCATGCGCGGATCGGCGAGGTCCTCCCTGAGCAATTCCAGCTGCTTGTCCGCATCCTGCCACCAGCAGGCCACTTCGGGCTCGCGCAGCCAGGCCGCCAGCAAGGGCAGGTCGCCCACGGCTGCCGGGCGGAAGCGATAGGGGCCACCATTCAGGCCCATCGCCTCACTGCGGACGCGTCAGGCCGAAAGCCGGGATTTCCGCCTCGAAGGTGGCCAGCCAGGCTTGCAGCTTGGGATGATGCTGCTGCCAGGTTCCGGCAAAGCGCAAATCGAGATAGCCGAGCGCGCAGGCCAGTGCGATGCTTCCCGCGTCCAGTGCCGGGTCGAAGGCCCCTGCCCGTGCCTCGAATTGAGCCAGGCCGCGAGCGACCTTGCCGGCCTGGATATCGAGCCATTTGGCACTGCGCTGGTCCTCGGGACGTATCCTCGCTTCATAGACCTGGAGCAGGGAGGCATCCATGATGCCGTCCGCCAGGGCCTGACGGGTCAGCACCTCATAGCGTTCCGGGCCCTGCGGCATGATCCGCCCGCCTCCTGCGAGGTGGTCGAGATAGTCGAGAATGACCCGGCTGTCGTAGAGGATGGTCCCGTCATCCAGGATCAACACCGGGATCTTGCCGAGCGGGTTCTGCTCGCGCAGGCTATCCTGCGGATCATTGGTATCCGCCGGGACCACGGTGATGCGATCGAACAGGCCGAGATAGTGGGCGGCGATCTTGACCTTCCGACCGAAGGGCGAAGGAGGCGAGGAGCGCAATTGCATGATGAAGCCGAAATCCAGCTGCTGGAATCATGAGCGCCTGCAAGCGCTCATCCATCCATTACCGCATTTCAGCCGCAAGCGCGGAAATACCGATCAGGCTTTCACCAGATTGACGGCCTTCGGTCCCTTGCCCTTCTTGTCGGGCTCGACATCGAAGGAGATCTTCTGGCCTTCAGACAATGTACCCAGACCGGAACTTTCGACTGCGGTGATGTGAACAAAGATGTCGCGTCCACCATCGTCAGGCGTTATGAAGCCATAGCCTTTTTGGGTGTTGAAGAACTTGACGGTGCCGCTCTGCGCCATCTTACGCTCCCAGTCCCGATCTGGCCGGATGACCAGATCCATTCCACACCAGTACGCGATGAGTTTCATCCAAAGGACGTTTGTACGCAAGAGGCGATATCGGCGGCCGGACCGATAGGCCCTTGCCGCACCGGACAAATTTTACCGATACTGGAAATTCCTATGGGCGAAGACATACCTTACAACCGCGAGGCGCCGCCGCCGGGCATCCTCGAGGAATTGTCGCCGGGTGTCCGCCGCATCCTGGCTCCCAATGGCGGTGCCTTCACCTTTACCGGTACCTGTTCCTATATCGTCGGACGCGGCAAGGTCGCGATCATCGACCCCGGACCGGACGATCCTGGTCACGCCGCTGCCCTGCTGGCAGCCGTGCACGGCGAGGAAGTGGTGGCGATTGCCGTCACTCACACCCACCGCGACCACTCGCCGGGCGTGTCGGCGCTGGTATCGGCCACCGGCGCGCCCACCTACGGCGCCGGCCCGCATCGCAGCGCCCGCCCCCTGCATGACGGCGAGATCAATCTGCTCGATGCCGCCGGCGACCTCGCCTTCCAGCCCGACATTGTCCTGGCCGAAGGCGATCGTTTCGGTCCGCCGGACTGGCCGTTGACGGCACTGGCGACGCCCGGCCACTGCGCCAACCATCTCGCCTTTTCGCTGGAAGCGGACAAGGTGCTGTTGTCGGGCGACCATGTCATGGCCTGGTCCACCAGCATCGTCGCCCCACCCGACGGCTCGATGGGAGACTACATGGCCTCGCTGGAGAAACTTCTCGGCAGGCCGGAGGCACGCTATTTCCCTGGCCATGGCGGCCCGGTCGAACAGCCGCAGCGCTTCGTGCGCGCGATGATCCAGCATCGCCGCATGCGCGAGGCTTCGATCCTGCAGGCCCTCGGCGAAGGCCCTGCGCCGATCACGCCCTTGACCGCCAGGGTCTATGCGGGGCTGCCGGCCGGGTTGCAGGGAGCGGCGGCCCTCAACCTCTTCGCCCATCTCGAAGACCTGGTCCAGCGCGGCAAGGTCGCCACCGAGGGGGCCCCTTCCATGGCGGGCCGCTACTGGCTCGCCTGATCCGGCGTCAGCGCCCGATCGCGCAACTCGGCCATGAAACTCTGCACATGCTTGGCGTTGGCTCCGAAATCATAGGAGCCGTAGCGAGCAGCCGAACGCATGTCGATGCGCGTCTTGCCGCCCTCGCTCCGGATGCGCAGCGCAATGTCGTCGACAGTACCCAGAATGGTGGATGAGGCGACCGCCTCGATACGATCGCCAAAGCGCCTCTGCGTGGAGGCCGAACCCGCGGTCGGGCCTCCCATCGCGTCGGCGTCCACGGGATCGCCATCCTCGCGGATGCTGTCCGGCAGGCGGATACGCGCGGCCATCTCGCCGAAGCGCAGATCACCCACGACCTGCCAGCGCCTCTCCCGCATCAGGCGAAGCGCGATCTTGCGGATATCGTCCGGCGGCACGTCGAGGAGAATCGACTGGACCTGCGGCAAGGCCTCGCGCTGATACGCCGCCAGCCCCGCCGCATAGGCGGTGGAATTGGCGTCCGCCGTGCGTGTGCGGGTAGCATGGGCCAGGGGCGGAGGATCCTCGGGATCGGTGCTGACATCGACGATTCCGGGCACGCTGAGGGCAAGGCTGGTGGCGATCGCTGCGGGCCCGAGCACCAGGATGGCAAGCAGGAAGGCACTGAAGGCTCTGCCGAAACCTCGCTCGCCCTTGCGCCAGATCACCTGGAAGGCGACCACGGCGCAGAGCAAGGCGGCGCAGGCTGCCAGCAGTCCCGCGCACAGGGCGGCAAAACCGGCCTTGAGCGGGGCGAGATGGAAGCGCAGCAGCACCAGGGAGATCAGCACCACCTCGAAGGCGAAGACCGCCAAGCTCTGCGCGGTACGGGCCCAGCCGGTCGGCGGAGGCGCCGGGCGTCGCCGCATCAGGGCGCGCCCGCCAGCGACTGCAGGAGATCGGGCAGGTCCATCACGCTGTCGATGACGTGATCGGCATGCGGCGCGAGTTCTTCCCGCTTGGCAAAACCGCTGAGCACGGCGATAGCCGTGCCGCCGGCCGCCTTGACGGCATGAAGGTCATGGGTGGAGTCGCCGACCAGGGCGATTTCCTGGGGTGCCACGCCGAAGGCCTGGGCAAAGCCGAGCACCGGACCCGGCTCCGGCTTGCGGCCATGGCCCGAATCATAGCCGAGCACGGCGTCGAGCCAGGGCATCAGGCCGAGCTTCTCGCAGTGCGCACGGGCACCCGCCTCGGAATCATTGGTGCAGATGCCCAGCAGATAGCCTCGGCTCTTCAGGGTGGACAGAAGCCAGGGCGGATCACCGATGGGCGTGACATGTTTCAGGCCCTCCTCGATGAAGATGCGGTCCATCTGTTCGAAGAAGGCGGTATCGGCGACCTCCCCGAGCACTTCAGCCCAGGCGACCCCATAATCGGCCGAAGATTCGGCCACCAGCACCGAATGCGGCAGGATGCGGTGGCTCGTCAGGTCGTAGTCGTTGATCTCGACCAGCCGAGCCATCTTCTCGGGGTCGCCACCGCTCAGGCGCTGCATGGCGGCATAGGCCGCAGCGCTCCAGGTGAGATGGAAGTCGACCAGGGTTCCGTCCTTGTCGAAGAGTATGGCGCGTATCGGCATGGCGAATCCCAGTCTACAGCCCTTTCCCGCCCTCCATAAGGAATTTGGCAAGCGCGGCATACCGAATTCGCGCGAAAACAGGAGGCTGGAACAAGAGATCGTCCATCAAGCGTCAAAACGACCCCTGAGCCGTCATTGCTGGAACTCACCGCCTTTCGGAGATTTCGCAGTGCAAGCATATTGCGGAATCCCGTATTAAATCCCATGTCTTGGGCGCACGTGGGCCTTGTGCCACGGTGGCGGGCTGCCCATCAGGGGGCCGGCGGGAGAGATTTTGAAACATGCGTGACCCCTATAGCGTCCTTGGCGTTTCCAAGACGGCAAGCTTGGCTGAGATCAAGAAGGCCTTCCGGAAACTCGCCAAGCAGTACCACCCCGATCAGAACAAGGATGCCAAGGCCGCGGCGAAGTTCGCCGAGGTCAACAGCGCCTATGAAATCGTCGGTGACGAAAAGAAGCGGGCCCAGTTCGATCGTGGCGAGATCGACGCCGAGGGCAAGCCCCGCTTCCAGGGCTTCGAGGCTGCGGGTGGTCCGGGCGGCTTCGGGCGCGACACCGGTGGCTTCGAGTTCAATTTCGGCGGTGGTCGGGGCGGCAGTGGTGGCGGCGGTTTTGCGGGCGGCTTCGACGACATCCTCAGCGAGATGTTCGGCGGACGCGCCCAGCGCGGCGGCGGTTCGCGCGGCTCGGCGCCCCGCGGCGAGGATATCCAGGTCACCGGCCAGATTCCCTTCACGGTCTGGGCGTTGGGCGGCAAGACACGGGTCGAGCTCGGGCCGGGCCGCATGGTGGATGCCTCCATTCCGGCCGGCATCGCTCCAGGCAAGACCATTCGCCTGAGGGGCCAGGGCGAGCCCAGCCCGTTCGGCGGCGAGCCAGGCGATGCGCTGATTACGGTGGCCGTGGCACCGCACGAGACGTTTCGTGCCGAAGGCAGGAATGTTCGCGTCGACGTCAACGTGACCCTCTACGAGGCCGCTCTCGGCGCCAAGGTACGCGTGCCGACGCTGGACGGCTCGGTCGATCTCACTTTGCCTGCCGGCACCACAGGGCTGCGCTCCTTCCGCCTCAAGGGCAAGGGTGTGCAGGCCAAGGACGGGCCGGGCGATCTCATCGTCCAGCCCCGGATCATCATGCCCGGCACGATCGATCCCGAACTCGAGGCCGCCCTCGTGAAGCTGCGCGACAAGGGCTACGACATCGGTCGTTGAATCGGGGGGCGGGTCTTTAGACCCGCCATCGGGCGGTGCATGTCGGCGGGTCTTCAAACCCGCCCGCCGTTATTTCTCGAAGGGCCAGGCAACCGGCGCGCCGACCTGGCCGCGATGGCGCAGAAGATGGTCCGCCAGCACGCAGGCCATCATCGCCTCGCCTACCGGCACCGCCCGGATGCCGACACAGGGGTCATGGCGCCCCTTGGTGACAATGTCGGTGTCGTGGCCATAACGATCCACCGTGCGTCGCTCCTGCAGGATGGAAGAGGTCGGCTTCACGGCGAAGCGCACCACCACGGGCTGGCCGGTGGAGATGCCGCCGAGAATGCCGCCGGCATGGTTGGAGAGGAACAGCGGCCTGCCGTCATTGCCCATGCGCATCTCGTCGGCGTTCGCCTCGCCCCCGAGTTCGGCAGCGGCAAAGCCATCCCCGATCTCCACGCCCTTGACCGCATTGATGCTCATCATCGCCGCCGCCAGATCCGAATCGAGCTTGCCGTAGATCGGAGCGCCGAGGCCGGGCTGCACCCCTTCGGCCACCACCTCAATCACCGCGCCGATCGACGAACCCGCCTTTCGTATGCCGTCGAGATACTCCTCGAAGAAGGCCGCCGCGACCGGATCCGGACAGAAGAAGGGATTGGTGTCCACCGCCTCCCAATCCCAGCGGCTGCGGTCGATCTTGTGCGGCCCCATCTGCACGAGCGCTCCGCGAACGGTCACGCCGGGCAGGACCTGCCGGGCCACCGCTCCGGCCGCCACGCGGGCTGCGGTCTCGCGTGCCGAGGATCGCCCGCCGCCGCGATAGTCGCGAATGCCGTATTTGACGTCATAGGCATAGTCGGCGTGGCCGGGGCGATACTTGTCCTTGATCTCCCCGTAATCCTTCGAACGCTGATCGACATTCTCGATCATCAAATGGATCGGCGTCCCCGTGGTCAGCAATTGCCCACCCGCTTCGTCCGCCATCACGCCGGAAAGGATGCGTACGGCATCGGGTTCGCGACGCTGGGTTGTGAAGCGGCTCTGGCCCGGCTTGCGGCGGTCGAGGAAGCCCTGGATCATCGCCTCGCTGATCGGCAGGCGCGGCGGACAGCCATCGATCACGCAGCCCAGCGCCATGCCGTGACTCTCGCCATAGGTGGTAACGCGGAAGAGATGGCCGAAGCTGTTGAAGGACATGGGAACTCGCAGGGAACGGATGATGGCCGCCTTCTACAGCATTCGCGCCAAAACTCAATTTCGACCGTGTCCCTGTAGGGTCGAAGGTGTCCGACAAACTCCTTCATTGCCAGGGCAGCTGATCAGAATAAGCAAGGCATAATCCAGGATCGAAATAGGATTCGATCAGATGCCGCCGCTGAATTCTCAAACGAAGGTCAAAATTCGGCCATGTCATGGTTCCATGCCTGAGTCGGGCTGGATATCGAAATCGCTACCCGAAATCGAATATACTGGAGGAAATACCATGAACGTCCGCCATCTTGGCCTGCTTCCGGCAATTGCACTGGCGCTTTCCTTGGGTGTTGGCGCAGCATCCGCACAGACCACGCCTGAAGCCACGCCACCGGCGACGGCTGCACCGACCGAACAGATGGCGCCGAGTGCCACGCCGACGACCCCGATGGCCAAGAAGCCGACGGTCGATGCCAGCAAAAAGGCGGCCATTTCCAAGGCCTGCTCCGATGCCGCCGACAAGCAGGGACTGAAGGGCGCGCCCCGTAAAAAGTTCCGCGCAAGCTGCAAGCGCAAGGGTGGCCCGGTTACCTGACCCGATCCACTGCCGCTGCAAGCGGCCCTGCTCGACGAGGCCGGCAGGCCTCGCCGGGCCTGATGCCCAGAACCGCCGAAACGCTTATCTGCTTCGGCGGTTCTGGTCAGCCGCGAAAATGCCTTAAGCCCATTCGGCCGATTTGTTGCGGAAGACCAGCAGCTTGCCCTGCCAGATCGGTTCTTCGGCCGCCTGAGCGCTGGCTTTACCGGCCAGCAGCACCATCAGCACGCGGGCAACGCCACCATGGCTGACAACCACCTGATCCTGCGTCACCGTCTTGAGCCAGAGCGCGATGCGGTCGTGCAGCATGGCGTAGCTTTCGCCGCGCGGCGGGACATAGGCCCATTTGTCGGCCGTACGCGCCTTCACCATGTTGCGGTCCACCGACCGCAATTCAGCCCAGGTTCGGCCTTCCCAATCGCCGAAGGTCAGCTCCTTGAGGCGATCATCGGTCGTGTAGCGCTGCGGCGGCAGGCCGATCGCCTTGCGCGCCAGTTCCGCCGTCTCGCGCGTGCGTCCCAGCGGGCTGACCAGCCAGGGCAAGCTGTCCGGCTCAGGCAGAATCTCGGCAAGCCTGTGGCCAGCTTCGGCAGCCTGCTTGCGTCCGGCTTCGTTGAGGGGAATGTCCTGCTGGCCTTGCAGGCGCGCTTCAGCGTTCCAGTCGGTCTCGCCGTGGCGCATGAAGTAAAGTGTTGGCGCCACGGGCTTACTCCTGCTTTGGACGCATGAACCTGACGGGAGGCCGTCCTGCCTCCCCAAGCAGAGCTTCTCAATATCGCCCACCTACGGTTGACACCCAGACGCTCTGCAAGTGTTTGATATCTTGCAGATCCTTCTTGGACGGGCATGACGCCAGCCGGCGAACGCCCGTCTCGTTTTCGTGCTGCCCGCTCCCGCGGAATCGCTGGACCGGTGCTCCAAAGCCTGCCCTTGCCGCTCAGTCCTTGCCGGCAAGCGTGATGTCGGGCGAGGTCGGATTCTTCATGCCGACCACGTGGTAGCCGGCGTCGACATGGTGCACTTCGCCGGTAACGCCGCGCGACATGTCGGAGAGCAGATAGGCCCCCGCTTCGCCCACCTCCTCGATGGTGACTGTGCGGCGCAGCGGCGCGTTATATTCGTTCCACTTCAGGATGTAGCGGAAATCGCCGATGCCGGAAGCGGCAAGGGTCTTGATCGGGCCGGCTGAGATGGCGTTCACGCGAATCGCCTTTTCGCCGAGATCGGCGGCGAGGTAGCGCACGCTCGCCTCGAGCGCGGCCTTGGCCACACCCATGACGTTGTAGTGCGGCATCCACTTCTCGGCGCCGTAATAGGTCAGCGTCAGGATCGACCCGCCATCCGTCATCAGCTTCTCGGCGCGCTGGGCGACCGAGGTGAGCGAATAGCAGGAGATCAGCATCGTCTTGGTGAAGTTCTCTTCGGTCGTCTCGAGATAACGGCCGTCGAGCTGATCCTTGTCCGAAAAGGCGATCGCATGGACGATGAAGTCGAGCTTGCCCCATTTGGCGGCAACTTCGGCGAACACCGCATCGATGCTGGCGCCGTCGGTGACGTCGCAATGGCCGACGACCAGGGCATCAAGTTCGGCAGCCAGGGGCTCGACGCGCTTCTTGAGGGCGTCCCCCTGATAGGTGAAGGCGAGCTCGGCGCCATGCTGCCTGCACGCCTTGGCGATACCCCAGGCGATCGATCGATTATTCGCCACACCCATGATGAGGCCGCGCTTGCCGGCCATCAATCCACTTGCTGTCATTCCGCAACTGCCTATTCGAAAGGAACGGCATGAATAACGGAAGGCTGCGCAGGGGGGAAGGGGCGATAGACCTATTTGTTGAGGAATAGACCATCCCTGTCATGCCGGGAGCATTGTGGGCAACCTTCCCGCCCCCGGAACACCGCCGTCAGACGTGCTGGCCGCCGTTGATGGCGATCTCGGCCCCGTTCACATAGGAACTCTGGTCCGTGCACAGGAAGTAGATGGTCTTGGCCACCTCGTCCGGCGTGCCGAGGCGGCGCATCGGGATCTGCGCGACGATCTTTTCGGTGCCGGGCGACAGGATCGAGGTATCGATCTCACCGGGCGCGATCGCATTGACCCGGATGCCCCGCGGCGCGAAGTCCGAGGCCATTTCGCGGGTCAGGGCGGCCAAGGCAGCCTTGGAGGTCGAATAGGCGGCCCCTGCAAAGGGGTGAACGCGCGCGCCCGCTATCGAGGTGACGTTCACCACCGAGCCCTTGACCTGCTCGAGCTCCTGGATCAGCCCGCGCGCCAGCATGATCGGTGCGAAGAAATTGACTTGGAATACCCATTGCCAATCCGAAAGCCCGGTCTCGATGCTGCTCAGGCGCGAGCCACCCTTGCCCTTCGGCGAAATCGCCGCATTGTTGACCAGTGCATGCAGGCCGCTGCCGTCGAGACGGCGCTTGATCTCCTGGATCGCTTCCTCGGTATTGGCCGGATCGGCCAGATCGACCTGGATGTGATCCTCGGGGCCCGCCTCCCACGGGCATTCCTCCGGAAAAGCATGGCGGGAGCAGGTGATGACCCGCCAGCCGGCCGCTGAAAAGCGCTTGACGGTGGCATGCCCGATCCCCCGGGAGGCGCCGGTGAGGATCATCGCGCGCTGCGGATGCTGGGAGGAACTGCTTGTCATTGATGTAACCGATCGAAAAAGGGGGCGGCTCCCAAGAGCCATGCCAGAAGACATAGATATCACGACGCCCAAATGAAATAGGGCGGCGGATCGCCGCGAATGGCATCCCGAATTGCAGCGCCGCTGTCCTCAGGGATAAAGCTGTTCGCGGCTCCAGCCGCCCTGGTTTTCGACACGCCGGAAAACCAGGCGGTCATGCAGCCGGAACGGCTTGTCGTGCCAGAACTCGATCTGCACCGGCAGGATGCGAAAACCGGTCCAGTGCGGAGGACGTGGGATCTCGCCGATGGCGAATTTGGCCGTGTAGGTCGCCACCGCCTTTTCGAGGGCGAAACGCCCCTCGAGCGGCCGTGACTGCTGCGAGGCCCAGGCGCCGATTCGGCTCCCGCGCGGGCGCGTGGCAAAATAGGCGTCGGCCTCCGCATCCGTGACACGCTCCACTGGCCCGCGCACCCTCACCTGCCGGCGCAGGCTCTTCCAGTGAAACAGCAGGGCGGCCTTGGGCGTGCCGGCCAGTTCCTGGCCCTTGGCACTCTGGGTGTTGGTGTAGAATACGAATCCCTTGTCATCGAGGCCCTTGAGCAACACCATGCGGACGTCCGGCAAGCCATCGGGATCTACCGTGGCGAGCGCCATGGCGTTGGGGTCGTTGGGCTCGGATTTCTCCGCCTCCGCGAGCCATTGCGCAAACAGCAAAAACGGTTCGGACGCGCCGAGGAAGCCAGCCGAGTCACCCGGCGTTAACTCGCCCGTGCCAAGATTACCTAACGTCATGGTCATTGGGGTGGCTCCACTGTGTTCAGCCTGTTCGTCTTCAAGGGCGCTTATAACGCGTACCGCGTCCGCGGCCCACTGTCAGCGCTGATCGCCAGTGTCATTTTGACAGGCTGCGCCATTTCGACGCCTCTCGGCCCGATCTTCGGTTCGGCTGAAGATCAGACCACGACCGGCTCGATTCCCGCCCAGGACATCCGCCTCAATGCCAGCATGACCGATGCCGACTGGCAGCAAGCCAAGGCTGCGCTGCAGGCTGCCATGGACCCCCAGAATCCGGGCGCGTCGATCCAATGGTCGAATATGACGACCGGCGCCCATGGTTCGGTGACGCCGGTGGCCGAGACCTATGTCGAGAACAAGCTCACCTGCCGCAGCTTTGTGGCGGCGCAGTCGGACCAGACCGGGGGGTTGGTCCGGGGATCGAACCCGGCGCAATGGTACCAGGGCAAGGGCTGCCGCAAGAGCGGTACGGCCTGGTCGATCGTCAGCGTACAGCCCTGGGCCCTGCCGAGGGCATGAATTTGCCGGTGCCGGAGGCCCGGTTAATCGAACATTCAGGTGGCGGGGTCTATACTGCCCACCATGCCGTGCGAAGTATCACGGAGCCTTCACGTTAACCATGATAGCTTCGCCGCCAAATATTCACAGTCCGGCCCTCACCTCGCTTCAAAGCACCTCCAGGGTGAATGTAAGTAGAGCGTGTCGTTGCGTATGGAGTTAATTATGACGACCTCCCCTCTTTCCGCCGCCCGACCGGGCGAAGGGCTCGCGTCCCAGCAAGGGTCCCCGCGCGAGCAGTTGCAGCATCTCTATCGCGCCATCGGTATTTCGGCCGTCGCCGCTGCCGCGGCGCAGGTGGCCCGGGTCGTGGCCAAACCCGAAAAGCCCAAGCATGAAATGCCGGCCTGCCTGCGCGACGAAGACGACGATCTCGCCGCCTGAGCGGAAGCATCCTGCATTTGTCGATATGCGACGCGGCTGCAACGACATGCGCGCGGCATATCGGTAACATTGAACTTATGAATGCATCGCAGCCGCGCCGCAAAGCGCGGCTTTCTTTATGGCCATGCGGCTCATTTACTTGTGACGTTCTTGCAACATGCTGCAGCAAAATAACGTCAATGTCGCAATTGAGCTAATCATGTCGCCGTTCCGTCATAATTCCCACGCCTTCGCTGTCAATTATGGGATAAGTTGTTGTCGTAACTGCGTAAATCCGTGCACATACTTGTCGTGTATCTTGGTTGAGGACCAGATTATGGACATCGAGGGATCGCGTCTCCAGCAGCCCGCGCAAGAGAAGCGGGAAAAGCTCGAGGATCGTTATGGCAAGATCGCCATCCCGGCTCTGGCCGCCGCCGTGGGCGCGGCGCGCAAGGAAAAGGACCAGCGCCAGATGAGCGCGGAGGCGGCCTATACTCGCCTTCAGCAGATGGCCCAGTCGTAAGACTTGGCAATATTGCAGGTCGGTATATCCGGCGACGGTTCGCGCGTCCTGGGGCAAGCCTCGGTGACGTCCGGTAAGACATGCGGAAGCAAAGCGCGTTTTCCGAAACGACTCGCTTAGTCCTCGATTTCGCCTTGTCGAATCGCCGTTCGGACCGCCTGCGCAGTCGTCGCGGCTCCCAGGCGCAGGCGTGCCCGGCGCAGATGATTTTCAACCGTCCGCTCCGACAAGCCGAGTGTCGCAGCAATGTCCGCCTGTCGCCGGCCCGCTGCCGTCCAGCGCAGGACTTCGCGCTCCCGCGGCGTAAGGTTGGCGGCCGTGTCGTCGCCACCACCTTCGATGAGGCGTCGCGCCGAGCGGAAAGCCGTGACGCCGATGATCGTCAGGGCGATGCGAGCCCGCGCAGAGCTGTCGATCCGCTCGCCGCCATAGGTCACGGCGCCCTCGAGACCGGCGGGGCCGAAGACGGGAATCTGCAGCCCATGCACGCCTGCCCCCCTGGGCGTGCGGACCACGCGATATTTCTCGCCGCGGCTCGAAACCGTCTTGGTCCAGAAAAAGGCTTCGTCCGTGGACAGGATATGGCGCGTCACCGGGCAGCGGCGGACATAGGTCTTCGCATCCACGACAGTCCCGTCGCCAAACCAATCCCCCTCCGCCCAATAGATCTTCTCGACCAGGTCGTCGCGCACCGGGGCTGCAGAAAACAGCACGAAACGATCAAATCCGAACGGCAAAGCGGCAGCACGGACGCATTGCTGGATCGATGCAAGGTCGTCGCTTCTCTCGATGGCGAAGACCGTGCCGTAGAGCTGATCCATGTCTTGATCCGTATCTTCATGCGCCGTCATCCGGGCGACTATAGCGCGGCTGCCTCCGTGATCAGAGCGCGGGCTGCTGCCTTGCCAAGATTGTTCGATGCGAAAGGACTGTCGCCGGTAATGAGCTTGCGATCCTGGTGCGTTCGGCCGGTGATGTCGTCATTGAGGATTTCCACACCGGCTTCCCGCAGCTTCTCGCCGATGAACCAAGGCATGGGTCCGGGCATGTAGCCGATATCGGGCGTCTTCGCGTCGATCGAATCGGGGAACACGCAAATCTTGTAGCCCTTGAAGGGGGAGTCTGCCTTGGCTTCGCCGATCGAGGCGGCCAGCAAGGCCGCAGGGCCATGACAGAGCGAGATGATGTGCTTGTCCTTGCGCAGGGCCCATTCGAGCACCGCCTTGACGTCGCGGCTTTGCGGCAGGCCGATCAAGGCGCCATGTCCCCCGGGGATGAAGACGCCGATATAATCCGAGGCATTGCCGAGCCGGCCCTCGATGACGTCGGACAGCTTCAGTGGCTGCTTCAGCCTGTCGAGATATTTGCGATAGATGCCCTGGACTGCATCGTCCTCCTTCGGAAAGGCCCAGAGCTCCAGCTTGACCGGGTTTCCCGACAGGGTGGCGATCTCGATTTCGAAACCAGCCTGGTCCATGTGGTACATCGGCAGCAGCATCTCGACGGGGTGGTTGCCGGTCGAGAACATCGTGCCGTTGCGCATGAGGAGATAGCGCTCGTCCGCCGCGATCATCAGGATTTTCCAGCGCCCCCCGCGATAGGCGTCGGGGTAGTGTGCATCCCCCAGGTCGGATTTGGCGGACGTGAACTGGCTCAGTGAATAGGGCGAAGGAAAGAAGGCATTCTCCTCGGCACGATCGGGGGTAGGATGTCTGTCTTCCGAGCGGTCGGTCATGATGGTCTCTCCGGGCTGATATGAACCGTCCACCGAGGATAGTCTCCATGCCACGCGCCTCGGATGAGGGATTTCCCTCAACCCGGCCAGAAAGACCGCCCCTCATTCGGCAACCATGCAGCGCCGGCCGGGCAAACAAAAAGCCCCGGAAAGATCCGGGGCTTCATGTCGAACGAATGCCGGGCAGGCCAGCCCGGACGCGCCGGGATGCCCGAAACCGCAAATCTCAGCGCACGATCACCTTCGTGCCGGCGGGAACGCGGTTATAAAGATCGATCACATCGATGTTGCGCATGCGGATGCAGCCGGACGATACGCTGCGGCCGATCTTCTCGGGTTCGTTGGTGCCATGGATGCGATAGAGCGTATCCTTGCCGCCCTGGAAGAGGTAGAGCGCGCGTGCGCCGAGAGGATTGGTCCAGCCACCCTCGGTGCGCTTGACATGCGGCCAGCGCGCAATCATCTCGGCCGGCGGATTCCAGGTCGGCCATTCCGCCTTGTGGTCGATGACGGCCTCGCCCGTCCAGCCGAAAGCCTCGCTGCCGAGGGCCACGCCATAGCGCATCGCCTTGCCGTCGGGCAGCGTATAATAGAGCAGATGCTGCTTGGTCTCGACCACCACCACGCCCGGCGGCTCGCCGGTGGGATTGTCGACCATGTAGCGGGCAAACATCTTGTCCACATCGCCGGTGGGAATCATCGCCATGAACTGCGCGTCCCGCTCCGAGAGCACGGGATCGGCCGTCTTGGTATATTGGCAGGCGCCCAGACTCAGCGACATGGCCGCGAGCACGGCAAAATGGACCAGTTTCATAGTACCCCCGAATACGTCAGCGCGTAGCTAGTACCGACATCATTATGGTTACTGTTCGGTTAAGTCCGGCGGTACTAGGCAGACGAGAGCCGGAAACATCAACACATCAGCAGTACAAAAATGAAACAGCCAGTGGGTGTCAATGCGGTTTGATTAAAAAACAAGAAGTGTTGCCGATATCATACGCCGCCCCCGTGACCCACTCGGAAACCCGCCCCTGGAGCGTTTTGCAACCTGGCGGAACCCCAGGAAATGACAAAGATACGCAGAAACAAACAGTTTGGGCAGGAGAGAGATCGAAAAAGAACGTGCTCTACCCCGACGAAGCCGCCCCTGCCTTACTGTAACGCAGGCGAGGTGAGGACACGCATCGTGCCTCTTTCTTGGAAGAGCTGCGCCGGCTTCCTGAAGCAACCAAGCGTAAGGTTCGCTCTCTACGGGAAATCCAAGCTGAAAGGAGCGGACAAACCTCCTGCAAGGCCTGCCCGCTCAAGGTACTGCTATGGAGAGTAGAGTTACGTCCACGGCAACCCGGTTTCCCGGCCGCTGCACCCCTGTGCCTTTCGGCACAGCCGGCTGCCGCTGCAGCGACTATTCGTCAATGAGCGGTCGACGGACGCGTCGGCGCCGAGAAGCTCAATGCGCTGTCGATTCCAGCGATGATCCCGCGGGCCAGGTCGACATGACGGCCGACACCGGCGGAAAGGGCATCTCGCATCTGCGAGTCGAGAGGAGAATTGTCGATGGCGACACCGAGACTGGACAGCGTCGCGCAAAGCTCGCCCAGTAGACGCTGGTGCTGCCGGATCGACAGCATATAAGCGCGATGCAGCTCGGTGATGTCTGGCGCCGACATGTCGATGTCGTCGTTCCAGTCCAGGCGTGCGTTTGAGGTCAACATCGATAGTCCCCGACGATTTTGCGTGGGCTCGTGCTGATTTCCGGCCCAGCTGATACAGCAATGGTTAATTGGAAACGGCCCCTTCGCGCTGTGCGTTTTCGCACATCGCTGTGGGGCGGTATCAGCATGCCGCCTGTCCAAAAAGCGGGAGAAGGGCATTCAAGCGGTGCGCGGGAGGTGGCGCCGTCAATGCCGAATGAACACCATCACCTCGCGTCCCCCTATGCGAAAGCGCACAGAGGTAACGGACGACGGCGACACATTCTGCGCCCTGCCAGGGCACGCAACCTTCGCTTGTGTTCGAACCGGCAACCGGCGAGCATGGCCGGACGGGCTTCCGATCGGCAGATCCATTGGAGTTTTCCATGCAGAAAGGCTTTTGCTTCCTCCTTCTGGGCTTCCTCGGCCTGGCGGGCGCCCTGTCGCCGATGGCGGCGAGCGCGAGGGCAGAAGAAGGAGCTCGCGTCATGCTGGTGCTCGATGCCTCGGGTTCGATGTGGGGCAAGGTAGGCGCCATCACCAAGATCGAAGCGGCCCGCCAAACCGTCGGCACCATCCTGAAAGGCTGGCCTTCGGAAGATCAGCTCGGCCTGATCGTCTATGGCCACCGCCGCAAGGGCGACTGCAAGGACATCGAGACGCTCAAACCGGTCGGCCCCGTCGACGAGCAGGCCTTCATGGCCATGGTCGGGGGCCTGTCGCCCAACGGCCGTACGCCGATGACCGACGCCGTGCGAGCCGCCGCCGAAGCGATGAAGGGGCAGGAGGGCCGGTCGACCATCATTCTCGTCTCCGACGGCGTCGAGACCTGCAATGCCGACCCCTGCGAGGTCGCCGCTGCCTTGAAGAAGGCCGATATCGACCTCGTCGTCGACACTGTCGGCTTCGACATCAAGGATCCCGAGGCCAACCGGGAACTGCGCTGCATGGCGGAGGCGACCGGCGGCATAGCCCTGCAGGCAGAGGATGCCGGCGAACTCACCAAGGCCATCCAACAGGCCGTTCACACGGCGCAAGGCAATCCGCCGCCGCCTGCGCCGGCTCCGCAACCCAAGGCCGAGCCGAAGGCGGAACCCAAGCCTGACTGGAACCTGACCGGCTATGCGAGACTGGCGGCCGGCGACGACCCGCTCACCGACAATGTGCAGTGGGAACTCGCCCGCCCGGCGCCGGAAGGCGTGGCGCCTGAAACGGTGATGACGAGCTACAACGCCAACATCCACGAGCAGGTCGCCCCAGGTGACTACATTCTGACGCTCACGGTGGGACAGGCCAGCGTGAAGGCTCCCATCACCATCAAGGCCGGCGAGATGAACCGCGTCGACATGGCGTTGAATGCCGGCCGCCTTGGGCTGCGCGCCAAGCGGACCGCGACTGAAACGGCCCTGGAAAACGCGACCTGGACCGTCAAGGCCAAGGGCAACACCGACGACCTGTTCACCGCCTATGATGCCGAGACGTCCGTCATCCTGCCGGCGGGCGAATACAGCGTCACCCTCAAGCTCGGCACGTCCATTCAATCCCGTGACGTTGAGGTCGCACCGGCCGAAACGGTCCCCGTCGAGGTCATCGCCGGCGTGGGCAAGCTCAAGGGCAAGATTGTCTTCGTTTCCGGAGGCCCCGTCGCGAAAGATCCCCATGTGGAGATCCTCGCCGGCGCCACGCCGGTCGATGGTGAGTCGTTCCTGGCCGATGCCTATGACGGCGAACCCGTTTTCGACATTGCTGCCGGTACCTATCGCGTTCATGTCCAGATCGACGGGGTGGATCGCGTCTTCCCCCTGGAGATCAAGGCGGGCGAGACGGTCACGGCTTCCTTCCCCCTCGATGCAGGCCTTGCCGCCCTCGACGCGCCGGGTGCGGACTCGGTGCGCATCACCAGTCCCGAAACCGATATCTATGGCGAGGCGAAAGAAATTACCCGGCTCTACACCCTGCCGGCGAACTACGTCCTGCCTGCCGGCAAATACAAGATCAGCGCCTGGAAGGGCGATGTCAGCGTCGTCCAGGACGTCGACATCAAGGCCGGCATACGCAATGAGGTGAAGCTGGCCCTGCCGCAATGATCCCGATTTCGGTGCCCGTCCTCGCCCCTTTACGGGACGAGGTGCGGCCATCGGCAGCGACTTGCGAATGAATTCGACAGCAGATGCAAGGGTGCCTCAACAGGCATCCGCACCGTTGGAGCCTGCAGGCGCCCTGCCCCGAACGCGACGCATGTCAGGGAAACACCAGATATCGTCTCTTGATGCCGCTGCGGGTGTCGGCCATCAGGAGATCGATGCTATCGACTTCGCCTTCGTGCCGAAGGCCGGCCACCACCGCGGTGACGGTCAAGTCCGGCCAGGCTCGCCGGACCGCCTGTCGAATCGCCTGCTCGACATCCAGTTCCATGCGTGTCGGATCGGGCATGCTCCAATCCTCGAAGACGAGGCCGAGCGTTCGCGCCAGCGTGATGCGAAGCTGATCGTCGCTTGGAAGATCGGACATGCGAAAGGCCCCCGGTAATCGCGATCTGCATCATGCGCTGTTCCGGCGTCAAATGAGAAGCGCCACGTCGTTCATGACCATTACAAGAATGGGTTGGGTGCCCGACCGGATCCGGACCGACTGCCTTCAGCATCGCCAAGCACCCGAGCACGGCGTACCGACGAAGACGCCTCCATCACCGGACAATGACGACATCAGATCGGCTTTGCCGTCAGCACCGCGATCCAGTGATCGAGCCGTTCCTTCAGGGCCCGTTCGCGTATGAAGGCGACCTCTTCATCCTCGAGTTCTTCGACGATCTCGAGGGTGAAGGCCTGTTCTCCGTGTCGGTTCCAGGCGGCCTGCAAGGCCGGATTCAGGCCGACACCCTGGCCCAGGGTGAACCAGAGCCGGTTGCGGATCTTGGAGAGGTCCGGCGCCCGGCCAACCCAGCAGTCCCCCGTCTCCGCACAGCGAACGGCATAGATGCCGCCCGCGACCTTGCGCTTCCTATAGGCATCGACTGCCGCCTTGCGATCTTCGCGTTTCATGGGCGGCCTCCTTGGGCCGAACCGGGTTGGCGTTGCACGTTGGAAGGCAGCCATAAACCAGATCGGCACGTGAGGCAATATTACCCGGGTATATTGACTGTGTAATTTTACCCGGGTATAAGGGCCGCCATTCACAGTCCACCCGTTCGGCGGCAGACAAGTGCCTGCCCAGGCTGGACTCCGCAGGATGCCGAGGAAAAATCATGCCGCCCTTTCTCTCTCCTACGCAGGAGGCCGGACGAGCCTTCGTGACGCGGGGCCTTGCCGGCCCCATCACCATGCTCAATCTCCTGCGTTTTCGTGAGGTTGCCGACTATTCGGCCTCGCCGGATCTCGCCCCCGCCGCGCCGATCACCGGCGAGGAAGCCTTCCGGCGATATATCGTCCACACCCTGCCCTTCCTGTCCCGAAGTGGCGGCGAAGTTCAGTTTCTCGGGAACGGTGGTGCGTTCCTGATCGGCCCCGAAACCGAACGCTGGGACCTGGTCATGCTGATCCGGCAGGCCTCGGTGCAGAGCTTCCTCGCCTTTGCCGAAGACCGGGACTATCTCGCCGGGCTCGGGCACCGCACCGCCGCACGGGTCGATTCACGCCTGTTACCGCTGACGGAACTACCGATTCCTGCCTGATTTTCACCCGTCGATTTCCCGCATGCACCTGGCGGTCCGCCGCCCGGATTGCATGCGCTTGCCCGGTATCCGCCATGTCATCGTCTCCCGCCCCCCGCCCCCTATGGCGCCTCTATCTCGGCATCCTCCTGCCCATGATGCTGACCAATGTCCTCCAGGCCGCCTCCGGCACGCTCGACGGCATCTGGATCGGTCAGTTGCTCGGCCTGCCGGCCATTGCCGCGGTATCCGCCTTCTTTCCGATCCTGTTCCTGGCGCTCTCGCTGGTGATCGGCCTGAGCAGCGGCGCCGCCGTGCTGATCGGCCAGGCCTGGGGGGCAGGCGATCGCCCGCGCGTTCGCCGTATCGCCGCCACCGCCATCGTGATGATGCTCGCCCTCAGCCTGCCGATCGCCCTGTTCGGCCACTTCGCCGTTCCCGGCCTGCTGCAGGCCCTCGGCACGCCCATGACGATCCTGCCGGCGGCCATCGACTATGCGCGCCTGATCACAGTGGGTTGTCCCATGATCTTCCTGCTCTGGCTCGTCACCTCGATGAGCAGAGGCGTCGGCGATACCGTCTCACCGCTCTTCGTGCTCCTCCTCGCAACCGCACTGTCTCTTGTCGCCACGCCAGCCTTGATCGAGGGCTGGGCGGGACTGCCTCGTCTCGGCATCGCGAGCGCCGCCGTCTCCACCATCGGCGCCTATGCGTTTTCGCTGCTCTGGCTTGCCTGGCACTGGCGCCGCCGCCGACATCCACTGGCGCCATCGCTGTCACCTGCCTTCGATGTTTCGTTCGTTCCGGCCATCCTGCGCATCGGCTTGCCGACCGCCGGCCAGATGATGAGCCTGGCAGTGGCGGAACTGGTGCTGCTTGGCCTGGTGAATCGGCACGGCATCGGCGCAACCGCCAGCTACGGCGCGATCAATCAGATCATGAGCTGGGTGCAGTTTCCGGTGATGTCGCTGGGCATCACGGCGACGGTCCTGGCTTCCCACAGCATCGGCGCGGGCAAGCCAGGCGCCGTCGGGCCTATCCTGGCAACGGGACTGCGTCTGAACCTGGTTACCACGGGCGCCTTCGTGGTGGCCGCCTATCTGCTTGCCCCGGTGGCCATCGGCCTGTTCATCACCGATTCCGCCACGGCTCTTGCCGCCGCAGGTCTGCTGCGCATCGTGCTGTGGAGCGTGGTGCTCGCCGGCTGGTCGGCGGTGCTGAGCGGGGTCATGCGGGCAGATGGTACGGTCCTGGTGCCGATGGTGCTGTTCATGGCCGCCATCGCCCTGGTCGAGGTACCGCTGGCCTGCCTGCTCGATGCAAAGCTCGGCCTGTCCGGTATCTGGATCGGCTATGCGGCCGGGTTCGCCGCGAATCTGCTGTTTCAGGCCTGTTACTACCGCCTCGTCTGGTCGAAGAGACCGGCGCGGCTCTTGACCTGAGCGGCCGGAAATCAGGCCGGATGGGTCACCTTGCCCTCCGGCCGGAAGCGCGCATTGAGCAGATCGCCGATCTGCCCCCGCGCGCGTACGGCCTCCGGCAGCGGCAGCAGCATCCAGGCATGCACCATGCCGGCCTGCTCGAGGAGTTCGACGGGCTGTCCCGCCGCCTCCAGACGCTGCACCAGCCTGTGGGCCTCGGGATTGAGGAGATCGGCCGTGCCGGTCATGACGGCGACTGGCGCGAGCCCCCGCATCTCGCCATAAAGCGGACTGATACCGGGATCGTCTAGCGGCAGGTCACCGGCATAAAGGCGCGCCGCCACACGGGCTGCCTCGGGCGTGATCACCGGGTCATGTGGCCTATGAGCCAGCGTCGCGGGATCCTCCATGGTGAGGTCGAGCCAGGGCGAGAGCAGGACGATCTGGCCCGGCTGGGGCCGACCGGCCGAGACCAGGGCCTGGGCCAGCGCGAGGGCCAACCCGCCTCCAGCCGAATCGCCCATCACCGCCATGCGCTCCGGGGCGATGCCGGCACACAGATCCGTGTAATGCGCCAGCACGCTCGCCAGCACGTCGCGAGGATCGTTTTCCGGAGCCAGAGGATAGAAGGGCACAGTGACACTGCAGCCGGTACGGCGGATCAGATCTTCGAGAAAACGCCAATGCAGGAAGCTGATCGCAAACGAATAAGCGCCGCCATGTAAGTAGAGCAGATGGAAGGGCGCCTGCCCGCCATCCCGTGGACCGAGGTGGAATACGCGGTCACCATGCGCCATGTCCTGCCGGATCTCGCAGAGATTGCGCAAACGGGCGGGAGGCAGTGCAGGACCGGTATGGCGGCTCAGGCGAATCAAGGCCTTCAGAACCGGCGGCCTCGCCCAATCCTTCACCCTCAGCAGGCGAAACAGGCCGTGGAGCGAGCGCGCGGCGAGGCTGCTTTCGGCGGCTTCCGCCATCCTGCCGCCGGATGGCGGTTCAGGACATTTCGCCTTAGGAGCCGGCGCCTTCACGCTTGAAGATCGGCTCGACCCGGCTGGCCTGCCTCAGGAAGACGAAAATGGCATAGAGGGCTATCAGGCCGAACACGCCTTGCAGGATGACCTCGACCGTGGACCCGAGCTGGAAAAATCCCGCCAGCGCCCAGCCGGAAGCCCAGGCCGCACCGAGCAACTCGGTGCCGATCAGAATGGCAACCGAGCAAATGGTGATCAGGCTGGTCCAATTGATGGATTTGTCAGAGCTGGGCAAAGGCGGCTCCCTGGCGGCTTCCGTGAATGTCGTCCCATGCCTCTATACCATCGCGCCGCGCTTTGCTACGCCCCTTGTAGAATGAAGCACGCCGGAGCGCATCGGCACTCCCGCGCTAACGCTTTGTTTTCAGGTGCCTTTGGATTCCCGACGGATCTCGGGGCGCGTGAGATGACAAATCGTCCATGTAAGTCTTCGCTTGGAAAGCCCCCTGCTCCATGGAAACCCCCGTTTTCAGTCACGCTGCCGTCGCCACGCCCCATCATCCGGCCAGCGAAACCGGCCAGCGCATCCTGATCCAGGGCGGCAACGCCATCGAGGCGATGATCGCCATGGCGGCCACCATCGCCGTCACCTATCCGCATATGAATGGCATTGGCGGTGACGGCTTCTGGCTGGTGGCCGACAGGAGCCGCCGCGTCCGGACGGTCCAGGCCTGCGGCCCCGCCGGCAGCCGGGCCACCATCTCGGCCCTGCGCGATCTCGGCTATGACGAAGTGCCGTCTCGCGGCGTCCTCTCCAGCCTCACGGTTCCCGGCGCAATCGCCGGCTGGCAGATCGCCGCCGAGATGGCCAGAGCTTTCGGGGGACGGCTACCTGTGGCCCTATTGCTGGAAGACGCCATCCGCCATGCCCGCGACGGCATTACCGTCTCGGCCTCGCAGGCCCGCGTCGAAGCGGCAGAGATCGATGAACTCAAGGCCGTGCCAGGCTTCGCAGCCCATTTCATGCCATCAGGCGAAGCCCCCAAGGCCGGCGACCGCCTCCTGCAGCCGGCTCTCGCGGGTCTGCTGGAGCAACTCGCCCATGCCGGACTCGACGATTTCTATCGTGGCGACGCGGCCCGCGAGATCGCCGCCGATCTCGACCGCGCCGGTGCCCTCGTCACGCGGGAGGATCTCCGACGCTATGAAGCACGGCTGCGCGAGCCGCTGAGCCTCGCCCTGCCGGGGGCCACACTCTCTAGTTTGCCGCCGCCGACGCAGAGCCTGTCCACCCTGATCATCCTCGGCCTCGCCGAACGCCTCGGCCTCAAGCGAGCAGGCGGCTTCGAACACCTCCATGGCCTGATCGAGGCGGCCAAACGGGCCTCGGCCATCGCCGATCGCGAGATTGCCGATCCTGCCTCGATGAGCGCAGATCCGGGCGCCTTCCTCACCCCGGCCTTCCTGGAGCGCGAAGCCGCTGCGATCTCCATGGCGCGCGCTGCCCCCTCCTCCCCGCAGGGTGCCAAGGGCGACACCGTCTGGATGGGCGCGATCGACAAGGAAGGCCTTGCCGTCAGCTACATCCAATCGATCTATTGGGACTACGGTTCGGGCCTGGTCCTGCCGAAGACCGGCCTGCTGATGCAGAATCGTGGCCTTGCCTTTTCGCTCGACGCCCGCTCGCCGCGCGCTTTGGCGCCCGGGCGCCTGCCCTTCCATACGCTTGCCCCGGCCATGGCCCTGTTTGCCGATGGACGGGTGATGCCTTTCGGAACCATGGGCGGCGATGCCCAGCCGCAGATCCTGGCGCAATTGTTCTCGCGCTATCGCCTGGGCGAAGACCTCGCGACTGCCGTCGATGCTCCTCGTTTCGTCCTCGCTCGCGACGAGAAGATCCAGAAATCCGTACTTCAGCTGGAAGACAGATTCGACGAAAGCCTCCTCAACGCGCTCGACCGCGCCGGTCATCCCATCGACATCGGCCGGCCCTATGCAGACAGCTTCGGTCATGCCGGCGCGCTCGTCCGCCATATCAGGGATGGCCGCATCGAGGCCGTGCACGACCCGCGCGCCGATGGCGGGGCCCTCGGGCTCTAGCCCATCGAGTTGAGGGGGGATATCGGCCTTTTAATAAAAGGGCTTTCGAAACAACAAATTATGGCATCGATCTTACCTCCAGGATCAAGTTCGATGCTGCAGAGCAGGTTTATGGATGTTCGAGAATGACGACACGCTACGCGATCTATTATGTGCCCGCTGCAGATTCGGCGCTCTGGCGCTTCGGCAGCGAAGTCCTGGGCTACGATGCCTTTACCGGCCGGGACGTGCCGCAATGGCACCCTGCCCTCGCCTCGGCGTCCGCCTGGCATGAGATGACCGCCGATCCTCGGCTCTATGGCTTCCATGCCACCTTGAAGGCTCCCTTCCGTGCGGCCGAGGGCGTGGACGAAGCGGCTCTTGCATCGGACTTCGTTGCCTTCGCCAAGACCCATCGGCCGGTCGATCTCGGCGCCTGGGTCATTCTGCCGATTCCGTCCTCGCGCGACGGCCGCGCCTTTCTCGCCATGGTGCCCGCCGAGCCGCCGGCCGAGCTGGCCGTCCTCGAGAGCAGCATCGTCAGGCATTTCGACAGGCTGCGTGCGCCGCTCACGCCCTCCGAAATCGCGCGCCGCAACCCGGACCGCCTGAGCGAGCGCCAGCGTGGCTATCTCCATGCCCATGGCTACCCCCATGTGCTCGAAGAATTCCGCTTTCACATGACGCTGTCGGGCGCCATCGAGAATGCTGCGGCCATCGGCGAACGCCTGGACGCCCGAGCCCAGGAGCTCGAGGTCGCCCCGCATTTGCGCATCGACCGCCTCGGCCTGTTTCGCCAAGAGGATGGCGGGCGTTTCCAGGTGATCGACGTCGCCACGCTCCAGGGCTGACGGCGGCGGCTTTCCTGGGATGGAATCAGGCCGCGTCTGCCTTTTCGGCGGCATGCGGCTTGCCGTACAAGCCGATATGGGCATCCCCCCAGGCCTTCAGCGCCAGCAGGACCGGCTCCATGCTGCGGCCGAGGTGGGAGAGGCTGTATTCCACTTTGGGCGGTACCTGCGCATAGACCTTGCGCTCAATCAGCGCGTCCTCCTCCAGTTCACGCAACTGGTTGGTCAGCATGCGCGGCGTAACATTGGCGATGTGGCGGCGGATCTCGCTGAAGCGCAGCGTGCCGGCGAGTAGATGGAACAGGATGATCGACTTCCACTTGCCGTCGATCAGGCCGATGGCTGCCTCGACCGAACAGCCCGGCGTGCAATCGAACCGCGAATGGCGCGCTTTGGCCATGACAGTATCCTTTTTGATACTATAGGCGTTTTTTGTGCATATTGACGATAACCAATCATAAGCACAAGTTCCGCCCATAGCAATCAGCACGAGGAACGAGCCATGAAAGCAATCGGATACAGGACAGCCGGCGCCATCGACAGCACCACGGCGCTCGAGGACTTCGAGCTGCCCCGGCCCAAGGCAACCGGCCACGACATTCTGGTCGAGGTCGCGGCAATCTCCGTCAACCCGGTCGATACCAAGGTGCGCCGCAGGGCCTCGCCTGAAGCCGGTGAGTGGAAGGTGCTGGGTTGGGACGCGGTCGGCAGGGTGGCCGAAATCGGCGAGGCGGTTACCGCCTTCAAGCCCGGCGACGAAGTGTTCTATGCCGGCTCGATCACCCGGCCCGGCGCCAACAGCCAGTTTCATCTGGTCGACGAGCGCATCGTGGGCCACAAACCCAAAAGCCTGTCGAATGCAGAGGCTGCGGCCCTGCCTCTGACGGCGATCACGGCCTGGGAGATGCTGTTCGACCGGCTCGACATTCGCCGCCCCGTGCCCGGAGCGGCCAATGCCATCGTGATCGTCGGCGGCGCCGGCGGGGTCGGGTCGATTGCCATCCAGCTCGTCCGCGCGCTGACCGATGTGACGGTCATCGCCACTGCCTCGCGCCCGGAGACGCAGGACTGGGTACGCGAGTTGGGCGCCCATCACGTCGTCGACCATAGCAAGCCGATCGCCGAACAGATTGCGGCGCTCGGAATCGGAGCACCCGCCTTCGTCTTTTCCACCACCGAGACCCACCGCCACCTCGACGAGATCGTCGAACTGATCGCCCCGCAGGGCCGGTTCGGGCTCATCGACGATCCCGAAGCCTTGAACATCATGGGCTTCAAGCGCAAGGCGGCCTCGATCCATTGGGAACTGATGTTCACCCGCCCGATCTTCCAGACGCCGGACATGGACGAGCAGGGCAAACTGCTGAACGAGGTCGCCGCACTGATCGACGGAGGCAGGATCCGCACCACGCTCAGCCAGGTGCTGCGTCCGATCAATGCCGAAAATTTGAAGCAGGCCCACGCCCTGATCGAAAGCGGGCGCGCCAAGGGCAAGATCGTGCTGGAGGGCTTCTGAGAAATGCGAGCGGCGCGCGGGCGCTGAGTTCCCGCGCCCGTGAAGAGTTCGGGACAACCCGGCCGCGTTGACAGGTTCCGAAGCCGGAAGCTGTTGTCAAACAGCGCGCTCCCGGACCAAAGGCTGTGGCGTTTTGCGATTTGGTTGAATCATCAAGAATCGAAAAGACGCGTCGAACCAAAGAGTCAGAGCAAAAAAGCATTCACGCCTGAACGAGCTTTGCTCTAGGGAGCGCCATGCTTCCGCCCCACTCGGCGGGTTACAACCCTCCGAGTGGTGAATCGCTACAGCTCCCGCCCTCTGCAAACCGGATCGTTCATGCGTTCGCTTCTTCTCGCCACCGTGCTGCTCGGTTGTCTCATTGGACGGGCTGCGGCCCATCCGCATGTCTTCGTCAATTCGGCCAGCGAGATCGTCTACGACGACAAGGGGCGAGTAACCGGCGTCAAGCAGCACTGGACCTTCGACGAGGCCTTTTCTTCTTATGCCACGCAGGGGCTGCAGCAGAGCGCGAATGGTGGCTACACCCGCGAGGCTCTCGCTCCTCTGGCCCAGACCAATGTCGAGAACCTCAAGGATTTCGGCTACTTCACCTTTGCCAAGCTCGGCGGCAAGGAGCTTTTGTTCAAGGATCCGGTCGATCCTTATCTCGACTTTACCAACGGCGTCCTGACCCTGCATTTCTTCCTGCCCCTGTCCTCCCCGCAGACACAGGGGCAGAAGGCCTTGGCAATCCAGATCTACGACCCGACCTATTATGTCGCGTTTACCCTTGATGACGAGACCCCTGCCAAGCTCGACGGTTCCCCACAGGGTTGCGCACTCAACGTCATCAGGCCCAAGCCGCCCAGCGAGGACCAGAAGGCCGCTGCCCTGCAGCTCGACGAGGCCTATTTCAGCGCACTGGACCAGAACAAGGATTTCGGTGCCAAATTCGCCAACAACATCCAGGTGAACTGCCCGTGATCGCGGGGACAGGCCGTTTTGCCAGGCGGGTCGCGCAGGCGGCACCAGCCGTCCTGGTCCTGCTTATGCTGATGGCCGGCGAAGCGCTGGCCCAGAAAAGCACGCCCTTTGGTATCAGCCGGCCCGAACAATCGATCACCGGCCCCGCCAGTCCCTTCCTGGCCTGGATCCTCACAGAGACGGCGCGCTACTACCAATTGCTCGTCGATGCCTTGAAGGAATCCAAGCAGAACGGCACGGCCAGCCTGGCGCTGATCACCCTCAGTTTCGGCTATGGCGTCTTCCACGCGGCCGGCCCCGGCCATGGCAAGGCGGTGATTTCATCCTATCTGTTCGCCAATGACGAGGCGGTGAAGCGTGGCATCGCGCTGTCCGGCGCCTTCGCCCTGGTGCAAGCGCTGTCCGCCATCGCCATGGTGTCGGTGCTGGCCGCCATCCTCAACGTTACCGCCCAGACCATGGATGCCTCCACCCTGATGCTGGAGCGTCTCTCCAACTTCATGGTGATGGCGGTCGGCGCCTGGCTGTTCTGGCGCAAGGGTCGCGCGCTCTGGGGACTGATCGCCGCTCGTTTCGGCCTGCCCGGCGCCAGCATCCACGTCCATGACGCCAATTGCGGGCATCTCGCCTTGCCGACCGACAGCGACACCGCCAAGCGCAACAATATGCGAGCCATCCTGGCCGCCGGCCTCAGGCCCTGCACGGGTGCCATCATCGTGCTGGTGTTCGCCTGGCGGCAGGGAATCTACGGTTCGGGCATCATCGCGACCTTCGCCATGGGCCTGGGTACCGCCCTCACCATCGCCGTCATCGCCACCGTCGCGGTGATGGCCAAGAGCCTGGCCGTGCGCCTTGCCGCCCCGCAGAGCTTTGCCGCCGCCATCACGGTGCGCACGCTCGAAATGGGCCTTGCCTTCATGGTCTTTGCGCTCGGGCTCATCCTGCTGGCCGGCGTGATAAATTTACCCTCTGCATAGGGTCCGTCATCGCCAAAACGCTTGGCCCCTAAAAAGCTGCGCAGTATGATGCGGCAAGGCGTGCCGAGAGGTGCGCCCAGCGCGAATTTCCGGCTCAATCCGCAGGGAGAAGCGGCCAGCCGGGGGGCGGCCGGAGGATCGACCGATGGGCCAGCAGATAGAAGCCGTCGTCCAGCGCCTGAGGCGCTTTGCCCGGGCGCTCAGCCATGATTCCGATGGGGCGGATGCACTGGTCCTGGAGATCCTGTCCGCGCATGAAGGCAAGCGTCTCGACTATCCCCGCCTGCTCACGGCGCTGATCGCCCGCCGCCGCGACCTCGACGACCGGGAAAACCAGCTCAAGGCACAGCGGCCGCCGATGAAGGCCGGCTGCTCCAGCCATCCCGACATCCTGCGCGCCTTCGACCGCCTGCCCCTGACCGATCGCGAGGTCCTGGCGCTGATCATCATCGAAGGCCTGGATTATGAGACGGCGGCGGCCGTGCTGGCGGTGCGCGAAGAAGCCTTCATCGCCCGCCTCACCCGGGCTCGCGAGGCCTTTTCGCGCCAGGTGGACGGCCAGCGCCATGCCGTGCTGCGGATCGTGAAATGACCGAACCGACCCGCATTCCCGACCGGATCTTCAACGCCCTGGTCGATGGCCGGCTCTCCGCGCGGGTCGAGCGCGAAACGCGCGAAGCGCTGGAAACCGATCCCCAGGGCAGCGAGCGTGCCGCCACCTGGCAGCGCCAGAGCGAAGCCCTGCACGCCGCCCTCGCCCCCATCGCGCGGGAGCCCCTGCCCCTTTCGATGATGCTGAAACTGCGTCACGACAAGCCGGTTGCCTGGCATCGTGACAGCACGCTTTGGACCTATGTCGGCATTTTCGCAGCCGGAGTCGCCGTCGGCCTGGCTCTCGACCTCGCCACGCCGACCTTGCGGGCCTTGATCGGGATCTGATAATTTTGATTTTTCAGTAATACTGAAATTCATTCTACATTTCGGTTGAAATTAAAATTCGTCGTGCCTACCTTGGCACCATGAAACTCGACGCCTGGCTCAAACAGACCGCCACCCCCCGCAGCGCCTTCGCCAAGACGGTGGCGCTGTCGCCTGCGAGCATCACCGCCCTGTGCAATGACGAGACGGCGTGGATTTCCCGCGAGACCGCCGCGCGCATTGCCGAAGCAACCGGCGGCAGCGTCACTCCCAATGATTTTCTGGGCCTTGCCCCGGTTCGAGACACCTTCAAGGAGACTGTCGTGTCCCATCAGAAGATTCAGGCCGCCATCGAGGCCTTTGCCCGTGGCGAGATCGTGGTGGTGGTCGACGACGACGACCGCGAGAACGAAGGCGACCTGATCATCGCCGCGAGTCATCTCACCACCGAGAAGATGGCCTTCATCATCCGCCATTGCTGCGGCATCGTCTGCGCCCCCTTGACGCTGGAAGAGGCCAAGCGCCTGCGCCTCGATCCCATGGTGTCGCAGAACGATGCCCCGCTCGGCACGGCCTTCACCGTCACTGTCGACGTCAAGCACGGCCTGACCACCGGCATCTCGGCCGAACAGCGCGCCAACACGGTGCGGGCGCTCGCCAATCCCAATATGGGCGCCACGGATTTCGTGCGCCCCGGCCACATCTTCCCGCTGATCTCCAAGGAAGGCGGCGTGCTGATGCGCTCCGGCCACACCGAAGCAGCCACCGACCTGTGCAAGCTCGCCGGCCTGCCCCAGGTCGCCGCGATCTGCGAACTCGCCAATGATGACGGCACCGTCAAGCGTGGCCCCGAAGTCGCGGCCTTCGCCGAAACCCATGGCCTGCACGTGGTCTCGATCGCCGATCTCATCGCCTTCCGCCAGGCCCGCGAAAAGCTGGTCGAGCGGGTGGCGACCTTCACCGTGGAAAGCGAGATCGGACCGCTCACCGCCTACGCCTACACGACGCCCTATGACGAGGTGCAGCAACTCGCTTTCGTCTATGGCAAGATCGGTGACGGCGAGAACGTACCGACCCGCCTGCACCGTGCCGACGTGGTGACGGATGTGTTCGGCGGCGCCAAGACGCTCGGCAGCTCCCTCACCAAGTTCAAGGAAGCAGGCCGGGGCGTGATCGTCTATCTGCGCGACGGTACTGCGGGCGTCCCCATGGTGACGCACGGCTCGGACCACGGCTCGGAAGCCGCGCGCAACGAGCAGTGGCGCGAGGTCGGGCTCGGCGCCCAGATCCTGCGCGACCTCGATGTCTCGTCGATCAAGCTGCTCTCGACCAAGCCGCGCACCTATATCGGCCTCTCGGGCTTCGGCATCGAGATCAAGGGCACGGAGACGGTCTGAAGACCGCCCCTCTCTTCACACCGGCAGCGCAGTCGTCTTCTTGACGCTGCGCAAAGCCAGTGTCGATTGCACGCGCACCACACCGGGAAGCTGGGTCAGGATCTCGGTGTGGATGCGCTCGAAATCGGCGGCGTCGGCATAGGCGACCCGCACCATATAGTCGGCGGCACCGGCCAAGAGGCAGCATTCCGTCACTTCGGGATGGCGCTGGATCGCCGCCTCGAAGGCATCGAGCGCACCGCGTCCCTGCTGGTCCAGCGTGACGAGCACGAAGGCCACCCCCGGCAGGCCAGCTTCCTTCTCATCGAGCAGCATGACATAGCGCGAGATCAGTCCGCGCTCTTCAAGAAGCTTGACCCTTCTCAAGCAGGCAGAGGGCGACAAATTGACCTTCTCTGCCAAGTCGACATTGGTCAGGCGCCCATCGGCTTGCAACAGCCTGAGAATGGCACGGTCGCGGATATCGAGCGAGATCTCGGATCTTGGCATAAACAGCGATCATTGGATCAATTTGTCGCATACTATGCGACAGAACGCCCTGAACACCAGACTTTTCCGCGAGAAATTGCGCGATTTCCGCGCCAACATGCCTTTCTAGCCTAAAGCCCGACGACAAGGGCTGGCTTCATCACCATACAAGGCGAAAACAATGCTGATCGGCGTCCCCAAGGAAATCAAGGACAATGAATTTCGCGTCGGCCTGATCCCATCTTCCGTTGCGGAACTGGTGCATCACGGGCACAAGGTCTGGGTGGAAACCAATGCCGGCGTCGGCGCCGGCCTCTCGGATGCCGATTATATCGGCGCCGGTGCCGAGATCGTCGACAACCCCGACATCCTCTTCGCCAAGGCGGAGATGATCGTCAAGGTGAAGGAACCGCTGGCGGTCGAGCGCCGGAAGCTGCGCCAGGGCCAGATCCTGTTCACCTATCTCCACCTGGCACCCGATGCGGAGCAGACGCATGACCTCGTCGCCTCCGGCGCCGTCTGCATTGCCTATGAGACCGTGACCTCGGCCACCGGCGCCCTGCCCCTGCTGACGCCGATGTCGGAAGTCGCCGGTCGCCTGGCACCGCAGGTCGGCGCCCACAGCCTGGAGAAAGCCCAGGGCGGGCGCGGCATCCTGCTGGGCGGTGTTCCCGGCGTTCCGGCAGCCGAGGTCGTCATTCTCGGCGGCGGCGTCTCGGGCACGCATGCGGCGACGATTGCCGTCGGCATGGGGGCGAAAGTCACCGTGGTCGACCGCTCGGCCGAGGCTCTCAAGCGGCTTGCCGCCCAGTTCGGCACGTCGATCTCCACCGTGTTCTCGACCCGCTCGGCCATCGAGGAACTGGTGAAGCGGGCGGACCTCCTGATCGGCACGGTACTGGTTCCCGGCGCGGCGGCTCCCAAGCTCGTCAGCCGCGACATGGTGCGCAGCATGAAGCCTGGCGCAGTGATCGTCGACGTGGCGATCGACCAGGGTGGCTGCATCGAGACCTCGAAGGCAACCACCCATTCAAACCCGACCTATGTGGTGGATGGCGTAGTGCATTACTGCGTCGCCAACATGCCGGGCGCGGTGGCGCGCACCTCGACCTTCGCGCTCAACAACGTCACCCTGCCCTTCGCAGTGGCGTTGGCGGACAAGGGCTGGAAGCAAGCGCTGCGCGACGACGCGCATCTGCGCAACGGCCTCAACGTCGTGGATGGCAAGATCACCTGCCACCCGGTCGCGGAAGCGCATAATCTGGCTTATGTCAGCGCAGAAAGCCTTCTGCAGGCCTGACCGTGACGGCGACCGGGGGCATCGGCAGGGATGCGCCCGGGCGCGACCTTCCCGGGCCAAGATCAGTGCGATGACACCGAGGCTGCCGCATCGGTTGCCCTGAATGGCACCGGAACCGGCCTGACCTTGGTCCTCGTCAAGAGCTTGGCAGCGACGAAAACACAGGCGGCCGGCACGATGAGATCATCGATGCGCCCGCCCATCAGCGAATTCGGAATCAGATTGTACAGGAAAGCGTAATAAAGACCGGCGATGGCCAGCAATCCCGCCGCTATGAGCGGGTTTCGTCTTTTGCCCAGCAGCCTCATCTTGCGCCTGAAATAGCGCCTCGCCCGCATCGCAAAGGAAGGACGGAGTGTCGCCCCGGCGGCAGCCGGAAGCGGTGACGGCGCGGCAACCTGGTCGTTCCCCGCGGCAAGGATACGCGCAGCCTGTGTCTTCATCATCTGGACATAGGGGTCATCCTGAATTTCAGGATAGGCCGCCATCATGTCCATGATCATCATGACCGTCTCCGGCTTGAGGTCCATGCCGCGACCGGCCTTGCCGACATTGATGCGGCTGCCCTTGGATTTCGCAGCCTCCAGGCCGGCGGCAATTTGCGCCGTAGTTGCCGGGACACCGGCAAACGTCAGCATCTCGCCTATCGCCTTGTCCGGATCGGCAATGAAATCCTCATACATGAAGATCCGCGCGGCCTTCGAGCTGCGCCATCCCATGTAGAAATTGATATACCAGGGCATCGCCAGCATGGCGATCATGTGCTCGAGCTCGGCTCGGTCCCGGCTCAAATGCTGCTTGTCGAGATAGAAGAAGGGATTGACCGGGCTCTCGCGATGCACATGGTCCCGGATGCTGACTACGACATCGAAAAGGCTGCGGATCAGGACGATGATCGAGACATCGTAGTCGCTGCACAGTTCCTCGGTCCAGGTGCTATGCTTGATGTGGTGCTGCGCGACATAGTCGAGCTTGGCGTTTTGGGCCAGGCAGATTTCACAAAGTTCCTGCTCGCGGCGTCCGTAACTTGGAATCAAATTGATTGAATTAAGGTTCACCGCGTTTGCTATGGCGCTGCTTATGAATGTCGAAGCCGATTTCGGCATGCAGGCCACAAGAACATGGTGCGACATCGCGTCTCCTTCGCTCGAACAATTGATCTCCATGATCGGGTAATTGTCTTTGCTACTCAGCGCCCCCCAGCAACTACCCAGCGTCATACCACAGGAAACATACTTTCCCGGCTGGTTCAACCTACGGTTAGTCTCTGTTTTTCCACTGAGGCCAGCATTCGGCAGACGGGCGATAAGAGAACGCCGGCTCTCGTCCAAAGTTCCAGGCTCGGCAAACCATTCAACGGTTACACGTCTTACTGACCGCCCCCGAAAACACCGCAATATCTATCATTCTGGAATCATTACAAAAATGAACCTGGATGGATCACGTCGAGCCAAAAGCCACGAAGGTCGAACCAAGATGTGGGGATATGCTGAATTCGCTGTCGGCGCCTGACACCAACTGCCTAATCCGCACTTATCCGATCAACAAAAATTTATTCCTCGAGGACTGCACCCTTCACCTGCGGCGACCAGGAAGCAAGACCGCGAAGGACGGAGCCACTTAATCGGCGACACGACACGGTGTCACGACACCTCCATCCTGGTGACGTCAGCACCACCCGTTCAGCCGGGCGAGTCGCCGGCCAGTTGCCCTATCGTTCGGCGGCAGCGCGAGCGAGCCTGTCGCGTATGGCTTCTCCCAGTCCGTCGCCGGGAATGGGAGCGACGGCTATGGCATGAATGTCGGCCCGGTCGAGCAGGCGCAGCATGCCGAACAGATTGGCGGCGGCCTCGGTCAGATCGCCGCTAGGACTGAGATTGGCAGCGATGCGAGCCCGCCCATCCCCACCCGGGCCAAAGCCGAGCCAGGCCTCGTCCGGTCCGGCTTCCTCGGCATCGAGCCTGACATGAGCCCGAGGCGCATAGTGGGACGCCAGCATGCCAGGCGCCACCGGCTCGTCGCCGGCGCCCTCCGGCCCCTCGGCGAGCGCAAAGCCGAGCACGTCCTCGATCATGTCCCGCGACAGGCCGCCGGGACGCAGCATCGCCACGCGATCGCCGAGGCACGACAGGATGGTCGATTCGACGCCGACCTGGGTGGCGCCGCCATCCACGATGGCATCGATGCGGCCATCGAGATCGGCGGCGACATGGGCGGCCGTGGTGGCGCTGACATGGCCGGAGCGATTGGCCGAGGGTGCGGCGACGGGACGGCCGACCGCCCCGAGCACGGCATGGGCCACGGGGTGGTCGGGTACCCGCAGGGCCACGCTGTCGAGCCCCGCGGTGGCGATCTCGCTGACCGTACAGGTCGGCGCCTTCGGCACCACCAGAGTCAATGGTCCCGGCCAGAACGCCAACGCCAGGCGCTCGGCCGCCGGCGAGAAGACGCCCTGGCCACGGGCGAGCTCGAAAGAAGCGAGATGGGCGATCAACGGATTGAAGCGCGGACGGCCCTTGGCCTCGTAGATGCCTGCGACCGCCCGGCCATTGGTGGCATCGGCGCCCAGGCCATAGACCGTTTCGGTGGGAAAGGAGACCAGCCCCCCCTCCACCAGGATGCGTCCCGCCGTCGCCAGGGAAGATGGGTCCGCCCCGAGATGCAGAGTGTTTCGATGTGTCATCCGGGCTCGCCGTCCGCTCTTTTGTTGATCGATGCGTGATGCGCCATTGCCCGTAGCCACGCATTCCGTCAAGGTCGAAGGCGCGCAATGGAGTTCAAGAACCAACAATGACCTATCAAGCGCCTGTCGCCGACATTGCCTTCTCGCTTCGTCACGTCGCTGATGTCGATGCGCTGCAGAGCGAGGGGCTGTTCCCCGAGGCAACGCCGGATCTCGTCGATACCATCCTGGAGGAAGCCGGCCATTTCGCGACCGATCGCATTGCTCCGCTCAATCGCGAGGGCGACCGGGTCGGCGCCCGGCTCGAGCAGCAGGGCGTGGTGACCGCTCCCGGTTGGCGCGAGGCCTATGCCGACTGGAGCGGCGGCGGCTGGAACGGCCTGGCGGGGCCGGTCGAATTCGGGGGCCAGGGCCTGCCCCTGCTGCTCAATGCCGCTTGCCTGGAAATGTGGAACTCGGCCTCGATGGCCTTCGGCATCGGGCCTGTGCTCACCATGGGCGCGGTCGAGGCGCTCGCCGCCCATGCCACGCCGGAATTGCGCGAAACCTATCTCGCCAAGCTGGTCAGCGGCGAGTGGACGGGCACGATGAACCTGACCGAGCCGCAGGCCGGCTCCGACCTCGCCGCCCTGCGCAGCCGAGCCGAACGGCGGGACGACGGCAGCTACCGCATCTTCGGGCAGAAGATCTTCATCACCTATGGCGACCACGACCTGACGCCCAACATCGTGCATCTGGTACTTGCCCGCCTTCCCGACGCGCCGGCGGGCACGCGCGGCATCTCGCTGTTCCTGGTGCCGAAATATCTGCCCGATGCCGAGGGCAATCCGGGCCGGCGCAACGATGCCTTCTGCTCCGGCCTCGAGCACAAGCTCGGCATCCATGGCTCGCCGACCTGCGTGATGGTGTTCGGCGACGAGGGCGGCGCCATCGGCTATCTGGTCGGCGAGGAGCATAAGGGCCTGGCCTGCATGTTCACCATGATGAACAATGCCCGCCTCGCCGTCGGTCTGCAGGGGGTCGCCATTGCCGAGCGGGCCTATCAGCAGGCGCTCGCCTATGCGCGCGAGCGCCGCCAGGGCAAGAGCCCGCTCTGGCAGAATGGCGGCATGAGCCCGATCATCGAACATCCCGATATAAGGCGCATGCTGCTGGAGATGCGGGCGAAGACAGTGGCAGCCCGCGGCATCTCCTACCTGCTTGCCGCAGCAATCGATCGCTCCCATCACGAGACGGATGTCGACAGGCGCAGACAAGCTGCCAACCGCGCGGCCCTGCTCACCCCTGTGGCCAAGGCTTTCTCCACCGATATCGGCAACGAAGTCGCCTCGCTCGGCGTCCAGATCCATGGCGGCATGGGTTATATTGAGGAAACCGGCGCCGCCCAGCATTTCCGCGATGCCCGCATCGCCGCGATCTATGAGGGCACTAACGGCATCCAGGCGATCGACCTCGTTACCCGCAAGCTACCGCTCGAAGGCGGGGACGTTGTCAGGGCGTTCATCGCCGAACTACGGGAAACCATCGCGGCCGTCGCGGCCAGCGAGCGCTTCGCCGCGCTCGCGCCCTCGTTAGGGCGCTCCGTCGATGCCCTGGAGCGCGCCACGGCCTATATGCTGGCGCCCCGCGAGCGGCCCGAAGACGTCCTGGCCGGCGCCACGCCCTATCTGCGCGTCTTCGCCATCGCCGCCGGCGGCGCCGTGGTGGTGAAGGAAGCGCTGGCCGCCGCCGCCATCGATCCCCACGAGCCCGCCAACCGCCTGCGCATCGACACCGCACATTTCTATGCCACGCAGATTTCGCCGCAGGCCGAGGGGCTCGCAGAAAGCGCGGTTAGCGGCTACGTTGCCGCCGGACTCGAAACCGTTCTCTGACAGGACTCCTGAATGTCGCTTGCCAACAAAACCCTGTTCATCACTGGCGCCTCGCGTGGCATCGGGCTCGCCATCGCCTTGAAGGCAGCCAGGGATGGCGCCAACATCGCCATTGCGGCCAAGACCGAAACCCCCCACCCCAAGCTCGAAGGTACCATCTATACGGCCGCCGAAGAGATCGAAAAGGCGGGCGGCAAGGCCCTGCCGCTGGTGGTGGACGTGCGTGACGAGGACAGTGTCAAGGACGCCTTCGCCAAGACGGCGGCGCAGTTCGGCGGCATCGACATCGTGGTCAACAACGCCTCGGCCATCCAGATGACCAAGGCCGCCGATACCGACATGAAGCGCTACGATCTGATGAACCAGATCAACGCGCGGGGCACCTTCCTGGTCTCGAAGACGGCCCTACCCTATCTCGAAAAGGCCGAGCAGCCGCATATCCTGATGCTGTCACCGCCTCTCGACATGAAGGAGAAGTGGTTCGCGCCCCATACCGCCTATTCCATCGCCAAATACGGCATGAGCCTGGTGGTGCTCGGCCTTGCCGGCGAGACGCGCGGGCGTATCGGCGTCAACGCCTTGTGGCCCCGCACCACCATCGCCACTGCCGCGATCAAGAACATCCTCGGCGGCGACGCCCTGATGCGCCGCTCGCGCAAGCCAGACATCCTGGCTGACGCCGCCTATCGCATCTTCCACAAGCCGGTCAGCTTCACCGGCAACTTCCTGATCGACGATACCTTTCTCTATGGCGAGGGCGTCACCGATTTCGAAGCCTATCGCGCGGTCCCGGGCGAAACCCTGGCGCCCGACTTCTTCGTGCCCGACGATTCCGTACCGCCCCCCGGCGTGGTAATCGGGGAGGCCATGCACTAGAGCAAAGCGCGTTTAGACGGAAACGCCTGTTTGCTCTAGTCCTTCATTTCGACGCGTCCTTGTGGTTCTTGCCGATGTCGGCACATCGCAAGACGCCATAGGTCGCAGGGAGATATCCGGCATGACGACGCTGTTGGTCACGCACCCGGCCTATGCCCGCCACGAGACGCCGCGAGGGCATCCCGAGCGGGTCGACCGCATCCTGGCGGTGGAAGCCGTGCTGGCTACTCCCCTGTTTGACGGGCTGGAGCGCGTCCAGGCGCCGGAGGCCTCGATCGACATGATCGAGGCCTGCCATCCGCGCGCCTATGTCGAAACCTTGCAGCGCCTGAGCCCGCATGACGATGAGGGCTTGGTGCAGCTCGACGGCGACACCTCGATGTCGTCGGGCAGCTTCGAGGCAGCGCTGCGCGGCGCCGGCGGTGCGACGCTGGCGGTCGACCATGTCATGACCGGCAAGGCCAAGAACGCCTTCAGCGCCTCGCGCCCGCCCGGCCACCATGCCGAGCCGCAACGGGCAATGGGCTTTTGCCTCTTCAACAATGTCGCGATCGCCGCCCGCCACGCCCAGAAGGCGCATGACGCTGAGCGAGTGGCGATCGTGGATTTCGACGTGCATCACGGCAACGGCACCCAGGCGATCTTCTGGAACGACCCCAGCGTGCTTTATGCCTCCACCCACCAGATGCCGCTCTATCCGGGCACGGGCGCGCCCAGCGAAACCGGCGAGGCCGGCACCATCGTCAATGCCCCGCTCAGGCCCGGCCAGGGCGGCAGCGAATTCCGCGAGGCCATGCAGAACGTAATCCTGCCGCGCCTGCAGGACTTCGCGCCGGATCTCATCCTGATTTCAGCCGGTTTCGATGCCCATGAGCGCGATCCGCTTGGCGGGCTCAATTTCGTCGAGGAGGATTACGCCTGGGCGACCTCGGTGCTGATCGATCTCGCAGCTAGGACCGCAGGCGGGCGCATCGTCTCCGTGCTCGAAGGCGGCTATGATCTGACCGCCCTCGCCCGCTCCAGCGCCGTGCATGTCGCCACCTTGATGCAGGCTTGAGCCTTGTAGGCGATCTGACGAAATCGCTGCGGCCTACCACCGACACGGGATTACGAATCGATTTCCAGCTGGACATAGACGACGCCATCGCGCAGCTCCGGTGTCACCGCGCTGAGATCGAGATCGCCGAGATCGTGTCCCCAAATGCCGTAAGTACCGTCTGTGCCGTTGCGATTGGCCAGTCCCTGGCGCTGATCCGGCGGAATGATCGGTTGACGCGTCGTCTTTTCTTCCTCGGCATAGATATGCTGGTAGATGGCGCCGATCTGCCTTGCGAGTTCGGCACGCGTAAAGCCTGCATCATCGGCCGACTTTAAGGGAAAGCTGAATGCCGAGCGCAACGGATAGTCGGCGATCACGATGATATTCCGGCAAGGCAGAACGATCTGCTCCGCATCCTCCATGCCGGCAATGCTCTTGTCCGGATCTTGCAGATGGACATAAGGGCTGAAAGGGTAGGCTTTATCGACCGGGTCGCGTTTGACGCGAAACGTCACTTCGTCTGGTATCCTGCCGTGGCAGCTATTGCCGGCACCAGCAAGGGCCGTCGGTGCCCACACAGCCATCGCCGCCATTGCAGTCGCAAAAGCTGCGATCCGCGTTCTTCTTACCGGTGGCAACATGATGTTGTGGGGGATATCAATCCCCGTCCTCGAAGAACTGCCACTTGCCCTGCGGGCTGATGCCGAGGCGATAGAAGGAATAGACGCCCTTGTCCTGCATGTCCTGGAAATCGCCGGCCGTGATCAGGCGAAACAGCTCGACCATCTGCGGGCCGGTCAGCTTGTTGAGGGGATAGCGCGCGAAATAGGGCCAGACATAGGCCTCCTGCGGCGTGCCGACATCGACATGGACATAGCCCGCCTCGAGCACGTCGTCCATGATGGCGAGGATCTCCCGGCCCTTCGGATCGCCGGCCAGAAGCTTCAGCGTCGCGATCGGATCGTCGCTCTCGCCACCGGGCAGATCCGGATTGCCGCCATTGGCGGCAAAGATCGGGCGCAGTGATTCAAGTTCGCCCGTCTTGATCGCCGTCAGCAGTTTCTGCCGCAGTTCCTTCACCGGTGCCGGCAGGTCGGCGTCACCATAGAAGACCTGGGGCGTGGCCTGGGAGGCTGCGCTGTCATCATTTGCGGGCGTGGTGACCGTCACCGTGGGGGTCTGGGTGCTGACGGGCGGTGACGAGCCCGGCGCATTCTTGGTCGTATCGTTGGCCGCCTGCGACGGCACGGCGCCGAACAGGGTGGCTGCGAGAGCGGCAAGGGTTATCAGGCGCATGGGCGGCATCAATCCGGGATCAGGCGAATCACGGTATTCGCTCGGCGCCAGCCTAGCCACAGCCGCGTCCGAATGCGAGCCTTCCCGGACGCCTGCCGTCCGTCACATTCTATTGATGGGTTCCCTTGACCGTGAACTCGCCATTGCGCACCCGCTCAGGCAGGCGCTCGGCAAAGCGGGCGACGGGTTCCTCGCCATAGGTCGCGACCAATTCCTTGAAGGCCGCAAAAAGAGCCGCATTGGCCACGCAATCGCCGTCGATGCCATCAAGAATGGCCTCTTCCCAGGCCTGCAGCAGATAGTCGAGCGCTGCCCGCCGGGCATCGTCTGCGGCGAATTGCTGTTTCAGATGGGTAACGCGATCATACATGACAAAATCCTGCCGCAGCGATGGCTGCGGGCGAACCGGACCATAGCATGCTGGTGTCCCAGGAATAGACACTTCCAAATTAATCGTTAACGGCCGTAACGCGCTTCCAGTGCCTTGATGATGCTGCCGCTCTCATCGAGATAGAGACGGATCACCGTCCCGGCAGCTTCGTTGCAGCTGCGATAGCTCTCGCTGAAACTGCGATAGCCGCGATTGAAGGCACCGGCGAAGCGTGCCTTGGCGGCCTCGTCGAAGCCCTGTGCCTCGGCCAGCGCGTTCATCTTGTCCCGCCAGGCCGGCGCATCCGCAAAGCCGCACAGGCCGCGCAGGTAGTGCAAGGCTCCCATCAGTTCGGCGAGCCGCAGCAATTGCGGCTCATAGGGGGCGATCTGCGGAGCCGTTGGCGCCGCCGGTGGCTGCACCGGCTTGGGCGGCGGCGTCTGAGCGTAGGCCGCTGCCACGATCGTTCCGAATGCCAGCAAGGCGGCTGGCAGGACCTGGCGGCCGCTCACAGCATCCTCCTGGCAGCGGCAACGATATCAGCCAGTCCGTCGGTCAGCGGCAGGCCGTCGAGGGTGACGGCATCGGCCCAGCGAAAGCTCAAGGTTTCCTCGCTGAGCCGCGGCTCCCCCTGCTCCGAACGCCCCACGAAGACCGCGACCACGAAATGGCGTTGCACGATCCCCGCTTCATCACGGGCGATCACCTCGTGATGGCGGACGAAGCCAGCGATCTCGATCTCCAGCCCGGTCTCCTCATGGACTTCCCGCCTTACCGCCGCTTCCAGGTTTTCACCCAGTTCCACCACACCACCCGGCAGCGAGAACAAACCCTGGCCCGGTGCTCGCGCCCGCTCGCCCAGCAACACCCTGCCATCGCGGAAGAGAGCAATGCTGGCTGCAAGAATCGGTCTGGCGGGATAGGATCGCGGCGCTTCCGTCATGGCGCCACTATTGGCGGCGGCGCCTTGCCCCGCAACCCCTTTCGAGGTCATGACCGGCCGTTTTGCGCTCACCCATTCGCCACGAGAGGTGCGGGACTGGTTCGGCTATGTCGAGGAGCCGGATTTCCCGCCGCGTACCAATATCGCACCGAGCCAGCCTGTTGCCGTCGTGCATGCCGACTTCTCGGCCCGGCACTTCACCCTCATGCGATGGGGCTTCATCCCGGCCTTCATCAAGGACACGGCCGGCTATCCGCTGCTGATCAACATCCGCTCGGAGACGGTGCAGGAGAAGCCTTCCTTCCGCAACGCCTTTGCGCGGCGTCGGTGCCTGATACCGGCGGACGGTTTCTACCAATGGCAAAAGCAGGGGCGCACGAAACGGCCCTATTTGCTGCGCCGGCCCGGCGGCGGCCTCATGGCCTTGGCCGCCATCTGGGAGACCTGGTCGGGTCATGACGGCAGCGAGATCGACACGGTCGGCCTTCTCACCACCGATGCCAGCGGCACGCTGGCGGCGCTCGGCGACCGCAGTCCGGTGCTGATCGAGCCCGACGCCATGGCCTTCTGGCTCGATCCGCTGACCAAGCCTGGAGAAGCAGCCGCCCTGCTGCGGCCGCCGGCCGCCGATAGGCTCGAACTGGCGCCGGATGCACCGGATCTGAGGCACGGTCTTTGACCCCTCGCCATGCCGAAGCCGAATATGGCGCGTGTTCAAATTCTTAGCGAAATCTTGTGAGAGAGAACGTTTTCCTGTTCGACGAGATTCAATTCCCAAAGGAAAGACGATGATGAAGACCCTAAAGCGTTTTCCAGAAAAGTTGATAGACTTTTCGATTAAGAAAACGCGTCAAAACAATAAGTTAGAGAAAAAGAGCGATTCGAGAAAATCGCGCTTTGCTCTATCCGCAACCCTCGCGCTTACGGCCGCAGCAGCCCTCACCAGCTGCAGTGCAGGCGTTGGGGTTGGCAGCGCGACCTACAGCGCCGATGAGCGAGGGTCGACCTATTGCTCACGCAGCGTCGGCGCCAGCATCGAGGCTCCCGACGCAAGCGGCAGCGGCGTGCACCGCCAGCGCGGCTGCGTGACGCGGCCTGCCGATGGCGGCGAGGATTGAACCTCGCCGCATCATCCGCGCTTCGGCTTGGCGGAGGTCGAGGTCTTTTCGGGCTTGGCGGGGCTGGGGGTCAGCCAAGTCGTGATCTGGCGTACCTTCTTGGCGGCTTCGGCCTGCGCGAGATAGCTGGTCTGCCCAGGCAGCCCCATGGGATAAGCTGCATCGCGCATTCGCTCATAGTCCCGCGTTTGCTCGCCGCATTGCTTTACCCGCATGTCCGGGGGGCTGCGCTTGGTGTCGTTGGCAAGGGCGGAGAGCGTGGTGTTGTCGGGCGAAAGCTCGCCGGTAAACGCCTGGGTCAGATACATCGCCGCCCGTTCGTTGCGTTCGCGCTCGGTCGTCGCGCCCATCACGACCACCATGACCTGCCTCCCGCCTCTTTCGGCAAGAGCGACCACATTGTTGCCCGACGCGCAGAGATAGCCCGTCTTCAGGCCTCTGGCGCCGTCAAAACGGGTCAGCAACTCGTTGTGCGATTCCACGGTCTTTCCGTCGATGACGACAGCCGATGTCTCGAAGAAGCGACGATATTGCGGGAACTGCCTGTCAATGGCGATGCCCAGCAGCGCCATGTCGCGCGCCGTCGACTTCTGCCGGCGGTCGAACAATCCGTTCGGGTTCACAAATCGGCTTCCTGTCATTCCCAATCGCCTGGCGGCGTCATTCATCGACTTGACGAAGGCCTCCTCCGAGCCGGCAACCGTTTCGGCGATGGCCATGGCGACATCGTTGGTGGAGCCCGAAATCATGGCGAAAAGAGCGTCCTCCATGGTCATGGTGCTGCCGACATGCAGCCCCGAGTCGAGGAACTTCTGGCTCGCAGCATGTTTGGAAAGCACCACCGGCGTCTCCAGCGACACACGCCCGGCGCGAATGGCCTCGAAGGTGACGAAGGCCGTCATCAACTTGGTTGTCGAGGCTGGAAACCAGGGACGCCCTGCCTCCTCGGCATGGAGCACCTGATCATTCGCGACATCGACGACGAGAATGGGCGTCGCATCTGACGCGCGCGCAGGGCCGTGAAGCGCCAAAACCAGCGCCAGGCATCCAAGACTCTTCCAAAACATTCTATCCGTATCCCTTTCGGCCGCCGAAGCAGCCCAATCAATCAAGCGTTTCTATGACGTTCGCTTCCGACCTTTTTGCGACATGCACAACGGCCGATCGGCGCTGGAACGAACCGCCCGGCGGTCAGCCACCCGCCCGCGCCGCGAGCACCACCGCGGTGCGCAGCAGTTCGGCATTGTCGGCGGCCCTGCTCCCATCGGGCAGATCAGCGCCATCCTCGAGGCCGATGCGGCGGTCGAGACCCCGGCGGACGGCTTCGTCATGCATCGGCCATTGGGTCAGGTCGCTGCCGTGCAGCTGGACCGGCAGGCCGAGATTGGCGTGGCTGAGGACAGCGAGGATCTCGTGGGCGACATGCAATCCTGCCGCCGCTTCCTGTTCCTCGATCTCCACGAGCACGCGCAGGCAGCGCTCCGCGGAAGGCAGCGCCACCAGGCGCAAGGCGTCGGCGACCGTGGCCAGGCCCGCTTCGATGCCGATGCGGCGCTGGATCATCAATGCCATGATCTCCGGCGCGTCCTCCTCGCCGAGATTGACCGAAACATAATCCGGCAGCACCCGCCATTCGCGCATCGGCGCCTGACGCGCCCGGCCGACCGGCGGAATGGTCCATAGGGTCGAGATGCCGACCGGCACGTCCGGCACGCTCATGCGGATAGCCTGCAAGGCCGCGGCGATATCGGCCGGCTCCAGGCTCTGCTCGCCATTCCGCCCCCGGGGATGGACATGCAGTTCCTCGGCTCCGGCCTCGATGGCTGCCTTGGCATCGCGCGCCAATTCGTCCGGCGTACAGGGCAATGCCGGGTGGAAATCGCGGCTCCTGCTGCCGTTCAGGCAAGCTTGCAGCATCGTCCTCTCCCTGATCACGTCTCCGCGGCGAGATCCCGCACCTGCAGCGCCAAGGCCTTCGCATCCGTGAGCCAGCCGGCCCGCTCGGCCGCGGTGCTGGTGGCGACCACGCCATAGAGCGCACGCCGTACATGGTGGACGCCACAATAGCGCAAAATGCCCTCCCGCCACATGCGATCGAGCGGATCGCCGAAATCGGCCTGCTCGCGCTCCAGAGGCGTATTGCCGGTGTTGAGCACCAGCGCAGCGCGCGCCCGCAGGAGCCCCTGCGGCACGTCGCCCCGATCGTCCCCCTTGGCAAAACCGTAGGCGGCGCCCGGCGCGAAGACCCGATCGATCCAGCCCTTCATGATCGCGGGCGGCGCGCCCCAGCAATTGGGATGGATGACCGCCATGAGATCGCAGGACTGCAGCTCGGCGATGTGGGCCCGCACCAGGGCATCCTCGCTCGGGCGGCCGCGAGCCTCGTCGGCGGTCAGCAGCGGATCGAAGCCCTCGGCGGTCAGGTCGTGATAGGCAACGTCGCAGCCAGCTTCCAGCCAGGTCCGTCGCACCGCCTCGGCCAAGGCATGGTTGAAGCTCGCCGGCGCGGGATGGCCGATGACGACCATCGCCCGCATGTCAGAGCACCTTGCCGGGATTCATGATGCCCTTGGGATCGAGCGTCGCCTTGATGGCGCGCATCATCTCGAGCTCTACCGGATCCTTGACCCCGGGCAGCAGCTTGCGCTTGGCTTGGCCGATGCCGTGCTCGGCCGAGATGGAACCACGAAACTCGGCGACGATGGCGTGGACGATCTCGTTGGCCTTTTCCCACTTATCCAGGAAAGCCTGCTTGTCGCCGCCCACCGGCTGGGAAATGTTGAAGTGGATATTGCCGTCGCCGAGATGGCCGAAGGGCAAGGGACGAGCACCCGGAATGAAGGCCTCCACGGCCGCGATGGCCTTGTCGAGGAAGGCCGGAACCAGGCGGATCGGCACCGAGACGTCGTGCTTGATCGAGCCGCCCTCGAAGCGCTGGCTTTCCGACAGCAATTCGCGCAGGCGCCAGAAATCGGCGGCTTGGTCGAGCGAGGCCGCGATCACGGCGTCGCGGGCATAACCGCGCTCATAAGCCGTCATCAGCATCGCCTCCAGCGCCTCGTTCACGCCGCCTTCCGCGGAGGTTGACACCTCCAGCAGCACATACCAGGGATAGCTGCCCTCGATGGGGTCGCGCGCATCGGCAACATGGCGGATGACGAAATCGATGCCGATGCGCGGCATCAATTCGAAAGCCGTCACGGTGCCGCCGCCGTTTTCCCGGGCAACGTTCAAGAGCGCCAGCGCCGCCGCCGGATTGTCGACGCCGATGAAGGCCGTGCCGACGGAGCGAGGCCTGGGAAACAGTTTCAGCACCGCCGCGGTGACGATGCCGAGCGTGCCTTCGGCGCCGATGAAGAGGTTCTTCAGATCGTAGCCAGTGTTGTCCTTGCGCAGATGGCGCATGCCGTGCCAGATCCGCCCGCCCGGCAGCACGACCTCCAGGCCCATCACCAGATCGCGCGTATTGCCATAGGCGATCACGCCGGTGCCACCGGCATTGGTACCAATATTGCCGCCGATGGTGCAGCTCCCCTCCGAGGGCAAAGTGAGCGGGAACAAACGCCCGGCCGCCTCCGCCGCCTCCTGCACGCGCTGCAGCGTCACTCCGGCCTCGACATCGATGGTATTGCTGTCGGGGTCGACGGCACGAACCTTGTCCAGCCGCTTGAGCGAGATCAGCAGCTCATTGCCTTCCGCATGCGGAACCTGGCCGCCGACCAGGCCGGTATTGCCGCCCTGCGGCACGATCGGGGTATCAGTCTCGTCGGCCAGCTTGAGGATCGCCGCAACCTCGTCCACCGTCCCTGGCAGCAGCACCAGCGGCGTCTTGCCGTGATAGCGGTCGCGCCATTCCTTCAGGAAAGGCTGCTGGGCATCCGCATCGGCAATGGCATAGCGCTCGCCGACCAGAGCAGCGAAGCGGGCAAGAAGTTCAGGAGAAAGCAGGGCGGACATGGAATGGGTATCCTGGCTACGGCGTTTTGCGACTGCCGAACACAACCGGAATCGCAAAGACGCGCCAAAATGAAGGAGTCGGAGCAAGGCGCGGTCATACTTGAACCTGCCTTATCCTAGAGCAAAGCGCGTTTATGCATAACCGCTGCTTTGCTCTAACTCTTTGTTTCAACGCGTCTTTGCGATTCTTGGTGATTCCAAGAAATCGCAAAACGCTTTAACGGGCAAGCTGGCGAAGCGCATTGGCGACGATCGCGTCGGGTTCCGCCTCGATCGAAACACGGATCGGCGCCTCGTCGGCTCCCGGGGGTTCCAGCGTGGCGAACTGGCTGGCGAGCAGACTCGGCGGCATGAAATGGTCCTTGCGCTTGGCCAATCGGGCCGCGATCACTTCGGCGCTGCCTTCGAGAAAGACGAAGCGGACGTCCACATGCCCATTCCGCAGGGCATCGCGATAGCCGCGCTTGAGTGCCGAGCAGGCGACGACGCCGTGTTGCCCCGCCCCTCTCAGTTCGGCGATCCAGGAGGCGATGGCCGCAAGCCAGGGCCAGCGGTCCTCGTCCGTCAACGGGATGCCGGCATGCATCTTGGCGACATTGGCCGGCGGGTGGAAGGAATCACCATCGCGGAACGTCCAGCCAAGCCGGAGCCCGAGCCGCTCGCCGATGCTGCTCTTTCCAGCACCGGAAACACCCATGACGATGAGGGCAGTGGGAAGAGGCGGCTCTGAAGTCATGACATTTCCTGGAGCAGAATGCGGTCTGGTTGAGATCATTCTCTAGATCAACTCGCGGGTGCCAGGAGCATTTTGCGGCTCCTGACGATTCCATCCAATTGCAAAACGCTATCTTCGCTCGAACACGCCGACCAGTTCGACATGGCCGGAGTGGCGGAACTGATCGACCGGCGTCACCCTGACGAGCCGGTAGCCCCCGGCAATCAACAGTGCAGCATCGCGGGCAAAGGTCGTCGGGTTGCAGGAGACACCGACGATACGGCGCAGCTTGGCAGCGGCAAGGCGCTTGGCCTGCGCCTCCGCGCCCGCGCGCGGTGGATCGAACACCACGGCATCGAAGGGCTTGAGTTCCTCGGCCAGCAAGGGACGGTGAAAGAGATCGCGCACGGTAGCGCCGACAGGCTTCAGTCCCTGGGCTCGCCGAGCGGCCCGGTCGAGCGCCGATATTGCCGGTTTGTCCGAATCGAAAGCCTGCACATGCATGGCGTCCGCCAGCGCCAAGGCGAAGGTGCCGCAGCCGGAGAAGAGATCGGCAATGCGCTTGGCACCGGCAAGGCCCCCGCGCACCAGGGCCGTAAGGGCGGCATCTGCCTCGGCCGTCGCCTGCAGGAAGGCGCCCGGCGGCGGCGAAACCTCCACCGTCCCGAACCGCACTACCGGCGCCCGGCATTCGATCACCACGTCGCCATGGTTGGAAAGCCTGGCCAGGTCGAACTGCCGGGCAAGGTCGCTGAGCCTCAACCGCATCTTGTCGTCGACGCGACCGGCGCCACGAATGTCGCAGTCGAGGCCGGTGATCGTGGCTGTCAGCACCAGGTCAAGCGGCTTGCCGAGACCGCGCAATTGCTTTTCGAGCGCCCGCACCGCCTCCAGGCCGCGGTTCAATTCCGGCACCAGGATCGGGCAGGCGTCGAGTTCGACGATGGCATGCGAACGGGCCTCGGCGAAGCCGACCTTGCCCTTGCGGGCATGCAGGGTTGCCCGGCGCCGGCCGCGGCCATGGGCATCGACGAGCGGCTCGACCGGCGCTTCGATGCCGGCCTGCTTCAGTGCATCGACCACCAGGTCCCGCTTCCAGGCCTGGTACGCCGGCACCGACAAATGCTGGACGGCACAGCCGCCGCAATGCATGAAATGGCGGCAGAAGGGTTCGATGCGATCCGGGCTCGGTTCCTGCAGGGCGACCAGCCGCCCCCGCTCTCCGGCCACCTCGGCCAGGACCGTCTCACCCGGCAAGGCATAGGGCACGAAGACCGGGCCCGGCGCGATGCCGTCACCGCGATGCCCCAGCCTTTCGATCTTGAGTTCCAGCGATGTCTCAACGTGCTGATTCACGATCTCAACTTCATCAAGCGACGCCTGAAAGAGATGAATCAAAATCTCAATCCAGGCGCGCAAGTCCTCTGATTCAATCTATGAGCCCGGCTACACTAACCCTATGGGCAGACAGCAGAAACTCCTTGTTGCCGTCCCCGCCTTCGATGGGAGACGGCACGACCCCGCGCACCTTCCAGCCAAGTGACGAGACGGTGCCGGCGATACGATCGCAGACCTCGGCGTGCACGGCCTCGTCCTTCACCACGCCGCCCTTGCCCACCCGCTCGCGACCCGCTTCGAACTGCGGCTTGACCAGAACGGCAAGATCCGCACTCGGCGCGGCCAATGCGAGCGCCGCCGGCAGAACCAGCGCCAGCGAGATGAAGCTGACGTCGGCGACGACGAGGTCGACGGGGTCGGGCACCAGGCCGCGATCGAGCTTGCGTGCATCCTGCCCTTCCAGCGAGATCAACCTGTCATTCCCGCGCAGGCTGGCGTGAAGCTGATCATGACCGACATCGACGGCATAAACCCGTGCCGCCCCCCGCCGCAGCAGCACGTCGCTGAAGCCGCCGGTGGAGGCGCCGATGTCGAGCGCGACGCGCCCCTCTACGGGCACCGAAAACATATCGAGGGCATGTTCGAGCTTGAGCCCGCCGCGCGACACGAAGGGAAAGGCCGCCTGCGCTTCGATCACAGCCTCTGCTGCCAGGCTCTCCGACGCCTTGCGCACCGGCTTGCCATCGGCCGTCACGAGGCCGGCGGAGATCGCGGCCTGTGCCTTAGCGCGGCTGTCGAAATGACCGCGCTCGACCAGCAGCACGTCCGCGCGCTTGCGCATCAGGCGCGCTTGGCGCCGGTTACGACATCGCGCCCGAGCACCGACAGGACCTTGGTGACGATGCCGGCGGCATCGAGCCCGGCCTGCGCATACATCGCCTCCGGCTTGTTCTGGTCGAGGAAGATGTCGGGCAGCACCAGGGAGCGGAATTTCAGGCCGCTGTCGAAAACGCCTGCCTCGGCCAGGCACTGGGCCACGAAGCTGCCGAAGCCCCCCACGGAGCCTTCCTCGATGGTCAGCAGCACCTCGTGCTCGCGAGCGAGCCTGAGGACCAACTCCTCGTCGAGCGGCTTGGCAAACCGGGCATCCGCAACGGTCGCCGACAGGCCGAGCGCCGCCAGATCTTCTGCGGCCTTGAGGCACTCGGCCAGGCGCGTGCCGAAGGAAAGCAGGGCAATATTGCTGCCCTCGCGCAGGACGCGCCCCTTGCCGATCGGCAGGGGCACGCCGACTTCAGGCATCTCGACGCCAACCCCCTCGCCGCGCGGGTAGCGGAAGGCGATAGGGCCGCCGTCATAGGCGGCCGCGGTTGCGACCATATGCACCAACTCGGCTTCGTCGGCGGCCGCCATCACCACCATGTTGGGCAGGCAGCCAAGAAAGGCGACGTCGAAGGAACCGGCGTGGGTGGCGCCGTCGGCCCCAACGAGACCGGCACGATCGATCGGGAAGCGCACGGGCAGGTTCTGGATGGCAACGTCGTGGACGACCTGGTCGTAGCCGCGCTGCAGGAAGGTGGAATAGATCGCACAGAACGGCTTGTAGCCCTCGCTGGCAAGGCCCGCCGCGAAGGTGACGGCGTGCTGCTCGGCGATGCCGACATCGTAAAGCCGTTGCGGGAAGGCCTGCTCGAACAAGTCGAGCCCGGTGCCGGACGGCATGGCGGCGGTGATCGCCACGACCTTGTCGTCCTTGTGGGCTTCCTTGATCAGGCTTTCAGCAAAGACGCGGGTATAGGAGGGCGCATTGGCCTTGGCCTTCACCTGCGCCCCGGTAATGACGTCGAACTTCACCACGCCATGATATTTGTCGGGCGCGTTCTCGGCCGGGCTATAGCCCTTGCCTTTCTGGGTGACGACATGGATCAGCACGGGCCCATCGGCCTGGTCGCGCACATTCTTGAGCACCGGCAGGAGGTGGTCGAGATTATGCCCGTCGATCGGCCCGATATAGTAGAAGCCGAGTTCCTCGAACAGCGTACCGCCGGTCCAGAAGCCGCGGGCATATTCCTCGGTGCGCTTGGCCTTGTCGTAGAAGAATTTCGGCAGCTTCCTGGCCAGCATCTTGCCGAAATCGCGCAAATTCTTGTAGGTGCCGCCGGAAACCAGCCGGGCCAGATAGGCCGACATCGCCCCCACGGGCGGGGCGATCGACATGTCGTTGTCGTTGAGGATGACGACAAGGCGCGAGCCCAGCGCCCCGGCATTGTTCATCGCCTCATAGGCCATGCCGGCCGACATCGAGCCGTCGCCGATCACGCAGATCACGTTGTTGTTGCGGCCATCGAGATCGCGCGCCGCCGCCATACCCAGGCCCGCCGAGATCGAGGTCGAGGAATGCGCGGCGCCGAAGGGATCGTATTCGCTCTCGCTACGCTTGGTAAAGCCGCTGAGGCCGTCCGCCTGGCGCAGGGTACGGATGCGATCGCGCCGCCCGGTGAGGATCTTGTGCGGATAGGCCTGGTGGCCGACATCCCAGATCAGGCGATCGCGCGGCGTATCGAACACGGCATGGATGGCGACCGTCAGCTCGACCACACCGAGCCCGGCACCGAGATGGCCGCCCGTCACCGAAACGGCGTCAATGGTCTCCCGGCGCAGCTCGTCCGCCACCTGCTGGAGCTTGTCCTCGGGCAGGCGGCGCAGATCGGCCGGCAGATGGATGGTGTCGAGCAGCGGGGTTGCGGAAGTGTTTGCCAAATTGTTCACCCGGGGAGACTAGAGCAAAGCACGCATAAGTGGAAACATCATTTTGCTCTAACTCTTTGTTCCGACGCGCCTTTGCGATGACGGCCGTTCTGGTGGAGTGCTGGGCGCCTTGCAGGCCGTCGCCTGTCAGGCTTCAGGTAGAGGCTCGAGCCCGGCGGGCTTGCCCTCGGCATCGAGCCGGATCTTGTCGACCTTGGCCTCTGCAACCTTCAAAAGCTTGTCGCAATGAGCCTTGAGCTGCTCGCCACGCCCGAACAGTGTGATCGATTCCTCCAGCGGCACATTGCCGCCTTCGAGGCTGCGCACGATTTGCTCGAGCTCGGCAAGCGCCTTTTCGAAGCTGAGCGTTGCGATATCGGACGGCTTGTCGGCCATTATCAACCTGTCGGATCTCTAGAGCAAAGGGCGTTTAGAGGGAAACGCTTGTTTGCTCTAACTCTTTGGTTCGACGCGTCTTTGCGATTCTTGGCGATTCCGCCAAATCGCAAAACGCTCTCGATTTTCCCCTCTATAGCCCCGAACCTCGCTGCATTGAAAGAAAAAGCCATGCAAGCCGCATGACCCAACCGTGCATAAGGCGGGGGAGAGTGACAGGTTGCGGCTCAGCGCCGCTTCCGGCAAAAGCGGCGCATGGATTTGCAGACCTTCCTCGCGCTCTCCGCCGGTTCCCTGTCAGCCGTGGCCATCGCCCAGGTGTTCGTCACCCGAGCCTACCGCTTTCCAGGCATCGCGATCTACCTGGCGGGGCACGCGGTCGTGATCGCCATCGCCGTCGCCGGATACAGGTTTCTGCCTGACTATTACGGTTTCCTGGCGGCTCTCGCCTTGCTGGCGATCATTGCGCCGGGGCCGCTGCTGAACCGGGCCAATCGCGAATTGCTGGCCGGCCGCAACGAACGCGCCGCCCTGCTCGCCCGCCTGGCCAGCCTTGTCCAGCCCACCAGCCAAATCCGCTTCACAGCCAATCTGTTCAAGGCTCTTTCAGAATCGACGCGCGAGGAACGGATCGGGGCCCTCGAAGCGCTGCGCCAGACCGGCAAGCCGGATCAGGAAGTGATCCTCAACCTGCAATTGCTGCGGCAGCGCCAGAACTGGCAGGGCATCGTCGACTACCTTGCTCGCAACCCCATGCCGGCAGGCGCAGATGCGGTCGCCTTTCCGATCCGGGCCCTCGGGGAGACCGGCCAGCTGGAGGCCATGGTGGCGACAGCCATGCGCTATCGCGGCCTGCTGGGCGCCGGGCAATTGTCGACCCTGATGCTCCTCGCCTTCTGCGGGCGCGTCCAGGCCACGGACTCGATGCTCGCCTCGTTCCATGCCATGCCGGTCTCCGTTAAGGCCTTCTGGCAGGCGACCGCCCTCCAGGCGGCGGCACGGGGCGAACTCGCCGAGCCCCTGCTGCGCGGCTTCGCCTCCGCCTCGCTGACACCCGCCCAGCATGAGGCGATCGTCGCTCGCCTGGACAAGCCTGCGAGCCAGGCCGAGGGCCAGCTCTCGCCGCAGGCAACCGCCTTCCTCGATGATTTGGAGGCTCATATCCGGCGCAACGCCCCCCTGCGCCGCACGGGTTGGCGCGCCGCCCCCGTGACCTATCTGCTGATCCTGGCCAATTGCGCCGCCTTCGGCATCGAGCTGTGGAATGGCGACACCACCGATGCCGAAAACCTGTTCCGGCTCGGAGGGTTATGGCCCGACGCGGTAGTCCGGGATCATGAATGGTGGCGCCTGCTCAGCGCCATGTTCCTGCATGCCGGCCCCGAACATCTGATCAGCAACATGATCGGGCTCTTCCTGCTCGGGCGCATGGTCGAGGCCACGGTCGGAAGCCTGCGCATGGGCCTGATCTATCTGATCGGCGGCCTGATCTCCATGGCCGGGGTGCTCGCCCTCACCGAGGCGGGCTTCACCCAGCCCGATGTTCTGGTCGGGGCTTCCGGCGCCATCTTCGCCCTGATCGGAGCCATTGCCCTGCGACGCTTGTCCGATTTCCTGGCGACCCGCCATATCGCCGACCGGCACAATCTCAGCCTGATCGTCATCGTGCTGCTGATCCAGGCGGCGATCGACCTTTCACTGCCTCAGATCAGTTTCACCGCGCACGGCATCGGCTTCATCGCCGGCATTGCCCTGGCCTGGATATTTGGCACGGCGCACGCCAGCAGGCGGTAGAATGGAGCGCGGACATCACAGCGACATGCAGGAGCATGTCGCGATTCCGCTCCTGGAACTGCTGCGCCTGGATGAGAGAAAGAGCGGACAGGATGTCCGCGCTCCAGGCGCTACGCCGTCCAGAAGCGCGCAGCTTCGCCACGCGAATGTTCGTCCAGCGAGCCCTCCCACATCACCCGCACCCCGCGCACGATGGTGCCGACCGGCCAGCCGGTGACCTCGATGCCGTCATAGGGCGTCCAGCCGCATTTGGAGGCGATCCAATCGTTGCGGATGGTCTGCCTGCGCTTGAGGTCGACAATGGTGAGGTCAGCGTCATAGCCGACCGCGATGCGCCCCTTGCCGGCCATGCCGAAGATCCGGCAGGGACCATGGCTGGTCAGGTCGACGAAACGCTCCAGCGATAGTCGCCCGCGGTTCACATGGTCGAGCATGACGGGCACCAGCGTCTGCACACCGGTCATGCCGGAAGGCGAATCGGGATAGGGCTTGGCCTTCTCCTCCAGCGTATGGGGCGCGTGGTCCGAACCGAGCACATCGACGATGCCCTGGCGGATGCCCTGCCAGATGCCGTCGCGGTGACCGGCGTCACGCACCGGCGGGTTCATCTGCACCAGCGTGCCCAGCTTCTCATAGGCCTCGGGCCCAGCCAGAGTGAGATGATGCGGCGTGGCTTCGCAGGTCACCAGCCGCTTGTGCGCGCCGAGGAAGGGAATCTCGTCCGCCGTCGAGATATGCAGGACATGGATGGGCGCGCCCGTCTCCTCGGCGATGGCGACGAGCCGCCGCGTGCAGTTGAGCGCGGCCTCGACGTCGCGCCAGACCGGGTGGGAGGAGGCATCTCCCTTGACGCGCAGGTCGCGCCGCTCGCGCAGGCGATATTCGTCCTCCGAATGGAAGGCAGCGCGCCGGCGTGTGCGCTTGAGGATCTCGCGCACGCCCTCATCGTCCTCCACCAGCAGCGAGCCGGTAGAAGAGCCCATGAACACCTTGATGCCGGCCGCGCCCGGCAGACGCTCCAGCTCCGCGACGTCAGCGGCATTCTCACGGGTGCCGCCGACCCAGAAGGCGAAATCACAATGCATGCGGTGCGTGCCGCGCCTGACCTTGTCGGCCAAAGCCTCCGGCGTCACGGTCAAGGGATCGGTGTTCGGCATTTCGAATACAGCGGTGACGCCGCCCATGACCGCCGCGCGCGAGCCCGATTCAAGATCTTCCTTATGCGTCGGCCCCGGCTCGCGGAAATGGACCTGGCTGTCGATCACGCCGGGCAGGACGGTGAGGCCGGTGCAGTCGATCACCTCGCCGGCACTGGCCCGCGACAAATCCCCCAGCGCCGCGATACGCCCGTCCCTGACCCCAACATCGCCATGATGCCGGCCATCCTGGTTGACGATCTCGCCATTGCGGAAGATGCGGTCGAAGGTCTGGGGCATGGCGCTCTCCTCGATGACGAAGCTGAAACCCTGCGCTTTTCCCCCAGGCAGCGCCAGCTTTCAACCGCCAATCCGCCGCCTCTTCACGCCGCGCACAGGGATTGCCATATAGGAGGGGCTGAAACGGGATTGCCTTGCCATGATCCATCTGCTCGACCGCGCCATACTCCGCCTCAGCGGCGAGGATGCGCGATCCTGGTTCGCCAATCTCGTCACCTGCGATATCGCCCATCTCGAGCCCGGCCAGGGACGATGGGGTGCCTTGCTGACGCCGCAGGGCAAGATCTTGTTCGATTTCCTGGCCACGATCGGCGAGGACGGGCTCTACCTCGATGCGGACGCCGCCCTGGCCCCCGATTTCGCCAAGAGGCTCAATTTCTATCGGCTGCGCGCCAAGGTGACGGTCGAGGCCTTACCGGCTTGGGGAGTCTACGCTGCCTTGCCCCCCGAAAATGTCGACATCGAGGGTGCTCTGGTCTTCCCGGATCCCAGGCGGCCCGAACTCGGGCTTCGCATTCTCGCACCTGTCGCAGCCACGGCAGACGATGCGACCACGGCCTATCACGACCGCCGCATCGAGTTCGGCATTCCCGAAGGCGGCAAGGATTTTCGCTTCGGCGAGGCCTTCCCGCACGAAGTGCTGATGGACATGCTCGCCGGCGTCGACTTCAAGAAGGGCTGCTTCGTCGGCCAGGAAGTCGTCAGCCGCATGCAGCATCGCGGCACTGCGCGCAACCGCATCGTGCCTGTGACAGCCAGCGCCACCCTGCCGGCCGCCGGCACGGAAATCCGTATCGGCGACCGGCCGGCGGGCACGCTCGGCTCCTCGGTTGGCAAGAGGGGACTGGCCCTGCTCCGGCTCGACAGGGTGGAGGAAGGGCTGGCTGCCGGCGAAAGCCTGGTGACTGAAGGTCTTGGCCTGACGATCGACAAGCCATCCTGGTGGGTCGCACCGAGCAGCGCGCACAAGGCAACGGCCTGACCCTGGCACCCGCCTCAACCGGGATTGCGCCCCCGCACGAATTGCAGGGTCGTCTCGGCAACGCGCCGGCCGAGATATCGGGCTGTGGCGAGATCCGCTTCGGGCGGTGCCACCTCCGGCCCCTCATCGGTGTTGGACTGGGCGGCAGCGCCGAGGAAGAAGCCGAAGCGATTGAGGTCGGTTTCCCTACCCACCGAGGAGCAATTGCCCGGCGGCAGGGCCAGATTGACCCAATGCATGCCGTGCTGGGCGGCAAACAGGGCCATCTGCATCAAGGTTGCGAGCTTGTCGCCCGACCGTGAGCCCGAATTGGTGAAGCCCGCCGCGATCTTGTTCTTCCAGCCGAGGCCTTTCGACATCACCGCATTCGAACTGGCTTCCTGGAAGGCCTTGAACACGGCGGATGGCCCGCCGACATAGGTGGGCGCCCCGAAGATGATCGCCTCGGCCAATGCCAGCCTGTGCCAATGCTCCGGCGCTTCCTGCGCCGTCAGCAGCAGCGTGGCGACGTCGGGCAGCTGTGTCACCCCCTGCTCGACCGCATGTGCCTGCCGGGCGGTATGGCCGTAGCCGCTGTGATAGACGATGGCAATGGTGGCTTTTGTCACTGGCAGGTCCCTTTCGATGCAGGCCGGATCTGGTTCGCGACGGTGCGGTCGATCACGAGATGGCCGAGTTTTTCCGGATTGCGACAGACATAGATCGCAGCAATCCGATCTCTCCGGACATCCAGGGCCGTGGTCTGGAGCTCGCATCCCCGTTCGATGGTCACGAACCCCGGCAAGCCATTGACGCTGGCATAGCGCAGGAGTTGCGACATCTGGGCGGAGAACAGCCTCGCCAAAGCAGCCATCAGCTTCAATGCGGCATCGATGCCGACGATCGGGCGCGGAGGAGCGGCAACCTTGCCGCCACCATCCGCCTGGACCGTCACATTCCGAGCGAGCAGAGCCCGAAGCCCGTCTATGTCGCCGGTGCGCGAGGCGGTGAAGAAAACGGCAGCAATTTCCTGCCCTCTTGCCCCCTGCGGAAGAAACCGAGGTCTTTCCGACCGGATGCGAAGGCGGGCCCGCCGCGCCATCTGCCGGCAGGCAGCGGCATCCCGGCCGATCGTCAGCGCAATCTCGTCGAAGGCGACCCCGAAGACGTCATGCAGCAGGAAGGCGGCTCGCTCGCACGGCGACAAACGTTCCAGCACCAGCAGAAGCGGCAGGGTGATGTCCTCGGAAGGATCCTCCTGCAGCACGGGCTCCGGCAGCCAGGAGCCGACATAGGCCTCCCGCCGTACCCGCGCCGATTTCAGTTCGTCCAGGCACAGGCGGGTCACCACCTGCCTGAGATAGGCTTCAGGCTCCCGTACGAGGCTGCGATCAGCCTGCAGCCAGCGAAGGAACGCATCCTGAAGGACATGCTCGGCATCCGCGATCGAGCCGAGCATCTTGTAGGCCAGGCTCTTGAGACGAGGCCAGAATGCGTTGAACAGGTTGGTGTCCTGAATGGGCAGGTCGAGCACGCCGTCCTCTCTCGTTTGATCGTCCTGCCCTCAAGACGAGATGACGACCCAAGAATGTGACTCCTGCCCAAACTAAATCTCGGCCGGCACCGTATTTACACGTCGCGAGAAGGTCTTCCCCAACACCTTGCCCTGCCTGTCTTGCTCCCGTGGTGATTCCGGGCAATGCTGGGAAAGTAGTTTCATACCCGCCCGAGCGCGGGACTCTTCGTGAGTATGCCGGGCGTCGTGGTTGCAATGGCATGCTGCTGCCCTCAAGCGCGAGGATGCCTCCGTGAACCAGCCCCACGCCTTCGACCCCACCGTTCTCAGCCATGTCCGCACGGTGATCAGCATCATAGTGGGCCTCAGCATGGGCCGACTGCTCACCGGCCTCGCCCGCTTTGTCCAGCATCCGCGCCAGCACAAGATCTACGGCGTCCACCTGGCGTGGACCTTCTTCATGCTGCTGCACATCATCTCGTTCTGGTGGTGGGAATTCCATCTGGTCAACGTACAGTGGACCTTCCCGCTCTATGGCTTTGTCGCCTTCTATGCGAGCGTGTTCTTCTTCATGTGCACGATGCTCTTCCCGGACACCATGTATGAGTACAAGGGCTTCGAGGACTATTTCATGTCCCGCCGGAAATGGTTTTTCGGCATCCTGATCGGGACCTTCTTCCTCGACATCATCGACACCCTCATCAAGGGCGGCGACTATGTCCAGTCGCTCGGCCCGGAATATTGGGTGCGCATCGCCTTCTTCGTCGTCACCAGTGCGGCTGCGATCGTCGTCTCGAACCAGCGCTTCCAGCTCGCCTTTGCCATCATCGCGCTGATCGCGGAGATCGGCTGGGCCCTAGGCCTTTACGACACGCTGACCTGAGCCGGCGCGGCGATCAGCTGCTCGGCGAGGATCTCATAGGAACGCTTGGTCTTCTCATGATCGAAGATCATGTTGGTGGCGATGATCTCGTCCGCGCCGGTGCGCTCGATGAATGCCTCGATGCCTGCCTTGACGGTTGCCGGAGAGCCCACCACCGAGGCATGGTTCATATGCTGCAGCGTCGCACGGCCGATGGCATCGAGGGTCTCCTCGTAATTCTCCACCGGCGGCTGGATCAGGCCCGGCCGCCCGGTGCGCAGGCTGACGAAGGCCTGCAGCCGCGAGCTCTGCAGGAAGTGGGCCTCCTCGTCGGTGTCGGCGGCGACTACGTTCATGCCCAGCATGACATGGGGTTTGTCGAGATATTCGGAGGGTTCGAAACGGCCGCGATAGATGGCGATCGCCCCTTCGAGATCGGCCGCCGCGAAGTGCGAGGCGAAGGCGAAAGGCAGGCCGAGCATGGCGGCAAGCTGCGCCCCGAACAGGCTGGAGCCGAGGATCCAGACCGGCACTGCCAACCCCGCGCCTGGAACGGCTTGCACGCGCTGATCCGGGCTCGCCGGCTTGAAATAGTTCATCAGTTCGATGACATCGCGCGGAAAGGCGTCGATCTCGGCGTTGAGATTGCGGCGCAGCGCCTGGGCGGTGATCTGGTCGGTACCGGGAGCCCTGCCCACACCGAGATCGATACGGCCAGGATGCAGGGCCGCCAGCGTGCCGAAGGCCTCGGCCACCATCAAGGGCGCATGGTTGGGCAGCATGATGCCGCCGGCTCCCAGGCGGATGGTGGAAGTGCCGGAGGCGACATGGGCGAGCGCCACCGCCGTGGCGGCGCTGGCAATGCCCGGCATGTTGTGATGTTCGGCCAGCCACAGCCTGTTATAGCCGAGCCGCTCGACATGGCGGGCAAGGTCCAGCGAATTGTGGAGGGCCTGCCCGGCATTGCTGCCGACGGCGATGGGCGAAAGATCGAGGACTGAAATCGGGATCATGAAAAGGGCACGACAAAATTCGATGGCGATCGAACTAATATAGGTGGCATTGCCGCCCTGGCAAGGAAAGGCTCGGAGGGCCTTCTGAGAAGGCTTTTCCGGCCCCAACCCGATCACGAAATGTTCTTCCCTCTTCCCGAGTCGGCTTTCGCCATGGCAAGAAGGCGGCATGGAACGCACAGTCATTCTTCATGCCGACGGCAAGCAGCGCTGCCCCTGGCCCGGGCTCGATCCCTTCTATGTCGCCTATCACGACGAGGAATGGGGCGTGCCGGAATATGACGGCCGCGCCCTCTATGAAAAGCTCATCCTCGACGGCTTCCAGGCGGGGCTGTCCTGGATCACCATCCTGCGCAAACGCGAGCGCTTCCGCGAGGTGTTCGACGATTTCGAGCCGGCCAAGATCGCGCTTTACGGGCCGGAAAAGGTCGAAGCCCTGATGGCCGATCCCGGCATCGTGCGCAATCGCGCCAAGGTGGAAGGCACCATCATCGGCGCCCGCCTCTGGCTGGAAATCGAGGAACGCCAGGGCTTCTCGCACTATCTATGGGACTTCCTCGACGGCCGCCCCCTGCAGAACACCCTGCGCACCACGGCCGATGTCCAGGCGGAGACGCCGCTGTCTCAGAAGATCTCCAAGGACCTCAAGGCTCGCGGTTTCAAATTCGTCGGCCCCACCATCGTCTATGCCTTCATGCAGGCGGTCGGCATGGTCAACGACCATCTCGTCGACTGCTTCCGCCATGCCGAATGCGCCGAGCTCGGCAAGGCGGGACATCCGGGCTGACCATGGCACGCGTGAAGAAAGCGGCTCCCCATCGGGCCTGGCAACGCATGCTGTCGGGCCGGCGGCTCGATTTGCTCGATCCCTCCCCGCTCGACATCGAAATCGAGGATATCGCTCATGGCCTGGCCCGGGTCGCGCGCTGGAACGGCCAGACCAGCGGCAAGGCCATCTTCTCGGTGGCGCAGCACAGCGTGCTCGTCCTCGACGTGCTCGATGCGATGGAGCCCGCCCAGCCCGACACGGTGAGGCTGATGGTGCTGCTGCACGATGCGCCTGAATATGTCATCGGCGACATGATCTCGCCCTTCAAGGCGGTGATCGGCGAGAGCTACAAAAGCGTGGAGGCCCGCCTGCTCGGCGCCATCCATCTGCGCTTCGGCCTGCCGGCCATCCCGCCACCGGCAATCAAGGTGATGACCAAGAAAGCCGACATGGTGGCCGCCTTTCTCGAAGCAACCCAGCTTGCCGGCTTCGGCATCGAGGAATCCTGCCGCATCTTCGGTGATCCGCGCCCCCTGCCCCGTCCGATGGACCAGGCCAGGCTGGAACCTCTGCCGGCGGAGCAGGCGCAACAGGCCTTCCTCGACCGTTTTACCCAGATCTTCAGATAGGCCACCATGCAAATCAATGTCTGCTCGCTCTCCCGTCTCGAAGCCACCGTCACCGCTACCGGTGCCCGCCAGATCCTGACCCTGATCAATGCCGGCACCAAGGTGATCAGGCCTGTCACGGTGGAGGAGAAGCATCATCTCTTTCTCAGCATGAACGACATCGTCGAGGTGGCTGAAGAAGGACAGATCCTGCCCGGCGACGACCACCTCTCCCAGCTTCTCGCCTTCGTCAGGGACTGGGACCAGGCGACGCCGCTGGTGGTACATTGCTATGCCGGGGTCAGTCGTTCGACCGCCGCGGCCTTCACGGCGGCCTGCGCCCTCAATCCCTCGCTCGACGAGCATGAGCTGGCGCAGACCATCCGCCGGCTGTCGCCGACCGCTACCCCCAACCGACGCATTGTGGCGCTGGCGGACATGCGGCTCGGCCGCAATGGCCGCATGCTGGCCGCCATCGACGCCATCGGCCGTGGCGAGGATTGCTTCGAAGGCGTGCCTTTCGCCTTGCAGTTGTAGGGCGTATCGACAGGAAAGCGCCGCTCGGCGGCCCGCCAAAAAAGAGGCCCGGCGCGGTGCCAGGCCAGAGGAAGGTCAAACATCGCAATGCTGTCGAGGAACGGACAGCTCGATGGCCGTGACCATGGCGCAGATCAATGACGCGCCGATGACGCCGCTTCGCGCAGCAGCGTGCGCCGCTTACGATCTGGTCTCGGTCCGCCGCGACGCCGAAGCCGCATAGGGCGAGCCACCCACATCGGCATAGAGCTGGCGGTTGCGCCGCCAGTCGGGATGATAGTTGCGCAGCATGAAGATGCGGAAGCGTTCGGCGGCCGAGGCTTTTGCCTCGAGCGTAACGTAGCCGGCATTCTCGGCGGCCAGCGCTTCCAGAGCGCCGAGATCGTCGGCGGCGATGTACAGGCGCAGCAGGGAGAACTCGCCGCTGACATCGCTTTCATGGCTGAACGCCCAGTCCACGCCAACACCCTGCAGCCGCCCGATGGCCGAAAGGAAGGCGGGATCCGCCGTCCAGGCCGCGCGTCTCGCCTCATATGCGGCCTCGAACCGAGCAACCTCCTCGGGTGGCGGATTGCCTTGCGTCCGGTCCAGCCAGATGTCGTCGGCCAGCCTGCCATGGTTTTGGTGCTGTTGGGCGAACTGGCTTGCGGCAAAGTTCAACAAGACGATTCCCGGCTTGAGACGCTGCAAGACATTGTCGGGATATGGTTCGATACCAGCCATCCACTGCTACTGCCGCGGTTCCTGCCCGGATCCGAGTTTGGGTCCGAACAACAGGCGCTGATAGACGAGGCCGATGCCGATCAGGGCGACGCCGAGCCCCATGAAGGACAAGGCACGCCAGATCCCTTCCAGCTCCGACATGTCGAACAGGAAGGCCTTGGCGACCGCGAGCATGATCACGATGGCCGAACCCAGACGGATGGCGCGCACCTTCGCCCAGATGCCGAGGGCGAGCAGCATCAGGCCGTAGAGCAGCCAGGCGATGGTGTACCCCCAATTCTCGGCCGAAGAGATCGCGTCGAAATCGGGCACGCCATCGGCGAAGATCTTACGCACCTCGAGCGTGACATAGACGAAGCCCAGCACGAAGGCACAGACCCCGCATAGCAGGGCGAAGGGCGCATTCTCCATGCCCAAATTCTTGTTTTCACCCTGGCCGACGGCGCGGCCATACCAGTGCCAGAACAGCGCCGCCGCTCCCGCCAGCAGTGCCGGCAGGGCATAGCCGGGCAGCAAGGTGTTGAAGAGGACGCCGCCGCCAATCATCTCGCCACTGACGGCAGGATTGGCGGTGATCAATTGCCCCGAGACCGTCAGGCAAAGCGCGATGATGACGCTGATCGGTGCCGCCGCTCGATACACCACGCTGGTGGTCGCCCCGGAGCGATAGACCAGCGCCATCGAAGCGGCAAAGGCGAGCGCCGTGTAGAGCCCGGCCTCGGCGAGGGACATGCCGGGATGGGCAGCTTCCTCGGCGCCGCGCAGGCCGAGGCGGATGGCAAAGACCACCGCCACGCAGGCGAGCAGGATGGCGCCGAGATCGAGGATGGCGGCGGGAATGTCCGCCTTGCGCCGGCGCAGGAGAATGCCGCCATAGTAGAACGCCGCGGCCGGTACGGCATAACGCAGCACGATATCCGGCCAATCCGGGAAGCGCTCGAGGCTGGCACCGGCCAGGGTCCAGGCTCCACCCATGCGCGCCAGCACCAGCAGGACGAATCCGGCCGCGCACCAGCGCAGGGCCGGTAGCGGCCGCAGGGTCGAGACCCAGGCCGCACCGAGCGCCGACAGGCCGAAAGCCAGGGTGAGCGGGGAATCGGTGATCAGGAAGGTGAGCGTCAGCGCCACTGCCGAAGCGCTCGCGACGGCATGGAGGGAGGAACCCGCCCCCGGTGTCCCGTCCTGCGCCGCCTGCCCCTCGAGCCTCAGGAAACGCTCGGTCGTCGCGGCAAACAGCAGCGCAAGCCCGGCCGCCACGGCCCCGAAGGGCAGGCTGGCACGAAGACTCTCGATGCGCAGATAGGCGATCGCCAGGGCGAAGATCGGGGTTGCCGTCCCCGCCAGTGCCAGCGCCAATGCCGGCCGTTGCGGCCTTGGATGGCGCATCAGGCTGATCGTGGTGGCCAGCAACAGCACGGCAGCCGGAATGATCGCGATCTCAAGATAGGCCTGGAGCGCGTCCGGCATCAGGAAGGGCAGATAGAGGTGGCCTGGCACCACCACCAATGGTTCGGCGGCAATCTGCCCACCCATCGGCCAGATCCACAGGCAGGCAAGCCCTGCCAGGCCTGCGATTACGGCCGCCGGGGCCAGCGCGTCGAAAGCGAGCGCAGCCGCCAGCGCCAGTGCCATCACGATCAGCAAGATGGCAAGCGAGGCATGCCCGAACACATCCGCGCCGGCAAAGGAGACGGCCAGGACCGCAAGGCCCGCGACCGCGCCGAGGCCGATAGGATCGAAACGCTGATAGGTCTTGCCGTGATGGGGCTCGTAGATCAGCACCGCGCCGACCAAGGCGGACAAAGCGAGGATGTAGAACACCATGGCGCCGGTGTCCTCGCCCATGATGCTTCCCAGGACGAAGCCATAGCAGAAGGCAGCGATACCAGCGGCGATAGCGAGCCAGCGCCAGAGCCGAATACGGGCCAGCATGAAGGCGGCTGCCGTCACCACCACGACATAGAGGGCGAGAGCCCAGGGATTGGGCTGGTTCGAGGACACCAGCAGGGGCGCGCCATAGGCGCCGACAAGGCCGAGGCCGGCGAGCCAGGGACCATGCAGCGCCGCCGCATACATGGTGGCGATGCCGACCAGGCCGAGCAGGACGAAGGCCTGCGCCGGGCTGAGGAAGTCATAGAGCGCATAGGCGGCATAGATGGTTGCGAACAGGGCGACCGTGCCCGCGGCCGTGACCACGCCGGGAATGTAGGCCGCCTGTTTCGCGGCGGGCGCCACGGGCCGGCGCCTCAGATATTCGCCGCCAGCGATCAGCGCCAGGGAGAAGACAAGACCGGCCAGGATGCGCGCACCGGGACCGAGAAGCTCCTCCTCGATGGCATACCGCACCAGGAAGGCACCGCCGAGCGCAAGCGCCAGCCCTCCGACCCAGACGGCCCAGCGCGTACCGAGCTTCTCCTCGAGGCTGACCTTGGGCCTGTCCGGCGCCGCGCGGCGTGCAGTCTGTGCGGAAGCCGCCGGCTCCGGCCGAGCCGGCGCCAGTTCGACAGTCGACGGCTTGTCGACAGGCGCGACAGCGGGAACCGACGCAACCGCTTCCCGTACGGGTTCAGCGGCCCTTTTCCCCTCGGTCGGCGCCGGAGAGGCCGGCGTAGCGGCCCTGACGGCGTCGACCGGCACCGGGCGCTGGCCCGCCAGCTGGCGAACCCTTTCCTCCAGCGCCTGCACCCTGGGCCTGAGGCCGAGCGTCATCACAAAGGCAACGATCGCCAGCACCGGAAAGGCGAGCACCAGGAGGCCGATGAGGAGGAAGGCACTTTCTTCGGACATGCTCACCCGTGGCAGATCATTACAGCGCGGGCTCCGCGCGGAGTCAGGATGTGATCGCCGACGATCGGCCCGGCAATCGAGGTTGCTTGATCACGGACAAGGTCTTTGCCGTCACTGCAAGCGTAGCGCGCCAATGCAGCAGCAACAATTGCCGCATCGATGATCTTGGGTTTGCTTCACGACGCTCGCATCGACGATGCGATAAACATGCCATCCACAAACGCAACTTCGATGCCAGCCATACGCGAGAATTCGGCTCCCGGGTATCCCGCCGGATACAGGACCTGTGGACGTCCTCTCCAGGAGACTTGCCGGTCACGCCCACCATTTGACGCGATAGAAGATATGCTTGCCGATCTTGTCCTTCTCCCGCATGTCGCGCACCCAGCGCGGACGGACATAGTTGGCGTGATAATGCGTGGCGTTGCCGACTTCGGGGATCCAGTCCTTGGCGTTCATCACCCGCTCGGCAAGGACCAGAGCCTGTTCCCAGGGCTCCTTCTCGATCACCTTGTCGGCGACGAGATCGCAGGCGAAGGAGAACTGGCAGCCGCCATAGCGCTTGTTGCTGGCGCCCTGATAGACCACGTCGCAGACATTCTTGGGATAGAAGGGTGAGCGCAGGCGGTTGATGATGACCTGGGCCACGGCCACCTGCCCCTCGCGGCTCTCGCCGCGTGCCTCGAAATAGATCGCCGTCGCCAGACACATCTGTGCCTTGGTGAACGCGGCCGGCGGCAGGTCGAGCGGGCGGGCCTTGCCGTCGTCCAGCCCGGGCAGGCCGGCGATGCGCGATTTCTTCTGCGCATCGGTCAAGCCTTCGTCGCTGCCGATCTCAGGCAGGGTCTGGGCATCGTCGGGCGTCATCACCGGCTGTACGTTCGCCAAGGTCATGGAAGATTGGGCCACCACCGGCTGGAGGGCACCCGGCTCGGCCATGGCGAGCTCGACAGGCAGCGCTTCGTCGGCACGGGTAGTGCTGCTGGTCAAACTGGCAAGATCGGGACGGCTCGCCGCCGGCGACATGCCGCCGGCCGGCGCCAGCGAATGATCGAGAGGGACGGCGCCGTCGTGCCCGCCGAGCTCGGCGTCGGCGATCGAGAGCCGTTCGGCAAGCTTGGTGACCACGATGGCGCTGAGCCGGGACGGCTGGAATTGCTGCAGGCCCTCGGCGGTCTCGGGCGGCTGGAGCTTGCGCGACAGACGCCCCATCGGCCTTGCACCTGTCTTGGGCATCAGCACATGCGGATCGCCCGATACCATATAGGCGACGTTCTCTCCGGCACCCCGGTCCGGCCGGCGGTCGCCCTTGGCGGTCCGGATCACCTCGGGCCAGATCGTCATGCCCTTCTTGGTGGCGTCACGGATCGGCGCGCTGGGTGGACCGACATCGTCGGGAAGCGGCATGAAATCGCTTCGGCTCGGCGTCAGTGTCAGGCTGGCCGGCATGGCGCGCAGCGTGAAGCCGTCTCCGAAGGCCGCCTGCGGCGCCGAGCCGATATCGGCAAGGCTGAGCTGCGGCATCGCGAACAGGCCGGCTCGCATCACCGAGGCACGCCGGGCGCCGAGCACACCCACGCCGCCCTGCAAGGCGCCATGCATGCTGGCGGCAACGGCCGGGCTCGCCTGCACGGCTGTCGAGCGGCGATACATCATCGTGCTGGTGGCTCCGGCGCAGAGCAGAAGGGCGATGATGACGGGCCGGCGCAGCAGCATGGACGAGACTCACAGGTTCAACCAACACGGCGTCGCCGATGAGCCCATTGATGATGCATTAACCTTGATGGGGAGTTAACAGAGGCTGCCAGCCTGTTCCAACTCTGGAAGCTTTGCTCTATCCTTTCGCTATGATGTCCGCGTCCATGCCTCCCGAACAGATCGTCGCGCTGCTGCAATGGTATGCCGATATGGGCGTGGACGTGGCGATCGGGGACGAGCCGCTCGATCGCTTTGCCGAGAGCGCCCAGGCTACCCCCGCCTCCTCCCTCATGCGTTCCGCGCCCAATCCCGATCCGGCGCGCAGGCCTCCTGCTGCCACGGCGCAGCCCCGCATGGCCTCCCCGGCACCGACCCTGCTCACCACCTCTCCGGACGCGGTGGAACTGGCGGCCCGCGAACAGGCGCGCAGTGCCCGCACGCTGGACGAATTGCGGGACCTGCTCGAGCGCTTCGACGGCTGCGCCCTCAAGGCCACGGCCAACCGTCTCGTCTTTGCCGACGGTGCTCCCGACGCCAAGGTGATGTTCGTGGGCGAGGCACCCGGACGCGACGAGGACATCCAGGGCAAGCCCTTCGTCGGCCGCTCCGGCCAGTTGCTCGACCGCATGCTGACTGCCATAGGGCTCGACCGCACCAAGGCCTATATCGCCAATGTCGTGCCCTGGCGTCCGCCCGGCAATCGCGATCCCACCCCGCAGGAAACCACGATCTGCCGTCCCTTCATCGAAAGGCAGATCGAGCTGGTCGCCCCCAAGGTCCTGGTCTGCCTCGGCGCCCGCAGCGCCCAGGCGTTGCTCGGCGTCACCGACGGTATCCTGAAACTGCGCGGGCGCTGGCTCGACTATGATCTCGGCGGCCAGCGCATCCGGGCGATCGCCACGCTGCATCCGGCCTATCTGCTGCGCCAGCCGGTGCAGAAGCGCCTGGCCTGGCGCGACTTCCGCGCCATCCGCACCGCCCTGGAGCAGGATGCGCCCTGAGGCAAACGCCCCTTTGCCTCCTTTTTTCGCCGGGAGAGTGCTGTCGTTTACCGCTGCTTGTACCAAACAAGAGGGCACATTTTGGGAAAACTATATTTCCTTACGTAAGCACCACCTAGAACCCCTGTAACAGGCTTTGCGAAGACATATTTATTGGGTATGGCTTGCACAGCACAAATCACCGTGCCGGCCCGACATCGGTGAAAGGCCGGCATCCGGGGAGCAGGAGACAGGGCGATGAAACTCGACGATATGCGCGCATCCGACAATGTCGACGATCGTCGCGGCGAAGGCGGTGGTTTCGGCGGCGGTGGCGGCGGCGGAGGCTTCCCGGGTGGACGAGGCGGCATCGGCCTGGGCGGCCTGGTGATCGTGGCCGCGCTCTATTTCCTCGTCGGCCCCGAAGCGGCCTTCAATGCCCTGCAGGGCCTCAGCGGCGGAGGCGAGCCGCAGGTCCAGGAACAGCAGCAGCCACGCCCCTCCAGCCAGGCAGGCGGCGCCAACGACGCTTCGGGAACCTTCGTGCGCAAGATTCTGGGCTCGACCGAAGATACCTGGACCAAGCTGTTCCAGGAACAGGTCCGGGGCAAGAGCTACCAGCCGACCCAGCTGGTGCTGTTCAGCGGCGTAACGCGTTCGGCCTGCGGCACGGCGCAATCGGCCATGGGCCCGTTCTATTGCCCGAATGACAAGAAGGTCTATCTCGACACGGAATTCTTCGACGAGATGCGCAACCGCTTCAACGCCTGCCCGGCCGGCCAGGGCGCCTGCGCCTTCGCGCAGGCCTATGTGATCGCGCATGAAGTCGGCCACCACGTGCAGGACGAACTCGGCCTCCTGCGCGAAGGCGGGGCCGGGGCCGGCGGCGCTTCGGTGCGCCAGGAACTGCAGGCCGATTGCCTGGCCGGCGTCTGGGCCAACCGTACCCAGCAGGATTTCAAGTTCATCGAACAGGGCGACATCGAAGGCGCGCTGCAGACTGCCCAGGCCATCGGCGACGACATGCTGCAGAAGAAGATGCAGGGCTATGTCGTGCCCGACAGCTTCACCCATGGCACGGCTGCCCAGCGCCAGCGCTGGTTCGTTACCGGCCTGAAGAGCGGCCAGATCCGCTCCTGCGACACCTCCGGCGCCATCTGAGGGGAATACTTCACTCCCTTGTCATTGAGGTCGCGCAGCCCCTCACCGTACCTCTCCCCGTAAGAACGGGGCGAGGGGACTTTGACGTCGAGTTTATGCCGAAAACCTCTCATCTCGCCCAACGGTGGGGCGAGATGAGAGCTCCGAAGATCAATCGCAACACTTGCGCCTCCTCGCCCCGTTCTTACGGGGAGAGGTACGGTGAGGGGCAGCATCGCCCACGTAAACTCATTCGATTTCAGGCGGCATGCAAAGATTCAGGTCAGAAAACGAGGACCCATCCTCCCGTTCAGGCCGGCAGGCCTCCGAGTTCGGAAAGCCTGACAGGACGCCCCGATTTCATGCTGGCAACAGCCGCCGCCCCGCACAGCATCGACATCGCGCCGGCCAGCGCGCCGGCGCGCTGGCCGAGCGGATCGGTCATGCCGGGGCGCAGCAGCATGTCGCGCAGGCGGTCGTCGCCGCCGAAATGCCCGCCGCCGGCATGTGGCACGCTGATCCGCTCGACGTCGCCGAAATTGCGCATCAGCAGGATCTCGTCATGGTCGGGCGTCTCGAAGGCCTGGCGCTCATATTGGCGGACCTCGATGCGCCCCTTGGTACCGTTGAAGGCCAGGTGATAGCCCTCGATCGGCATGAAGGTGTTGAGGGAATAGGACACGATCACCTCGTTCTCGAAGCGCAGCATCGCCGTCATGGTATCGGCGATGTCGATGTCCTCGCGATAGACGCAGCCATCGCGCACATAGCCGTCCTCGGCTGACGGGTCCTCGTAGAGCATGGTCAGCCAGGGATCCTTGCTCATGTCGAAATAGAAATCGCAATCCTGGGCATGGACGCAAGTCTGGCAACGCTCCCCGCGGAACGGCCCGTTGCGGCCGTAATTGCGCTGGGTACCGAAGGCCGAGACCTCGCGAGGCACCGAGTCCAGATACCAGTTGAGCAGATCGAAATGATGGGTGGCCTTGTGCACGAACAGGCTGCCCGAATGGGCTTCCTTGGCGTGCCAGCGCCGGAAATAATCGGCACCATGCTGGGTGTCGAGATACCAATGGAAATCGACCGAGGTCACGGTGCCCACCGCCTCCTCGCGCAGCAACTGCTTGATGCGGGCGGCCGTGGGCGCGAAGCGATAGTTGAAGGTCACGTCGACAGGCCGGCCGGTGCGTGCCTCGGCTTCGAGGATGCGCCGGCACTTTTCCGGCGTGGTGGTCATCGGCTTTTCGGTGATTACCCGGCAGCCCGCCTCGAGCGCCTTGACGATGATCTCGTCATGGGTGTCGTCACGGCTGCAGACGATGACGATCTCCGGCTTCACGCTCGCCAGCATCTCGTCGACGTCGGTGTAGACGGGCGCATTGGTGCCGATCGCGGTGCGCGCGGCCGTGGCCCGCATCTCGTTGACGTCGCAGATCGCCACGAACTCGGCCCGGTCCCGCCAGCCTTGCAGCAATTCCTTGCCCCACATGCCCGCGCCGCGATGACCGGTGCCGACCAGGGCCACCCGATGCCGCTCGGCCCCTTCCTCATGTCTCGTCGCTTGCATCGTCATAGCGTTTCCTCATGCGGTTCTGGCTGTTGACGGCGTCCGGGAACGGGATCTTTCTCCGGGGCGCTCAGACGAAATAATCGGGATATTGCACCCTCAACCGGTCGATGTCGGGAACCACGGCGCTCAGATGGGCCTTCATGGCCCTGCTGGCCACCTCGACGTCGCGGCGGGCGATGGCATCACGGATGAAGCTGTGCTCGGCGATGACCTGATGCATCCGGCCCGCCACCGGCAGGGTCAACCGCCGAGCCCGGTCCATCTGGACCTTGATCTGGCGCAGCAGGCGCGGAATGCTGGGATAGCCGGCGATCTGGGCAATGGCCTGATGAAAGGCTTCGTCCGCCTCGTGAAAGGCATCCTTGTCGCCGAGATCGGCCAGCAGGCGCTGGCGCGCCAGGATGGCGTCGATCGTGGCGATATCGGCTTGCGTGGCGATCTCGATCAGGCGCCGCACCGCCGTGTCCTCCAGGGACTGGCGGATCACCACCGCCTCCGGAATAGCGGCCACCGGCACCCGCGAGACGAAGGTTCCCGATTGCGGGAAGATATCGACCAGGCCGTCCTCTGCCAGGCGGATCAGGGCCTCGCGCACCGGCGTCTTGCTCACGCCGAAACGCTGGGTCAGCGCCTTCTCCTGCAAAGGCGTGCCGGGCACCAGGCGCATGCCGAGGATTGCCTCGCGCAGATCGTCATAGATCAGGGTCGCCGTGGTGACGCGCGGCCGCCTCGGGCGAACGCCGGACTGCGCCGCCTTGCCTCGCGCCGTCAGGATTTCCAGCGAATGGCTCGTGTCCTGGCTCTCCATGGCCCCGGCCTGATGCGACCTCTCGCGGCATCGCGATGATCAGATTTTGACACACTAGTATCTTAGTGTTAAAGCCTCCGTCAAGAGGAGACGCCAACCAGAACAGGGCCGAGCCCCGCATGGCACTTCATCCAGACAGGCTTTTGCCGATCGAACCGGACGCCAGGGCCATTGCGCGCCGCCTCTATGGGCAGGTGGCAGGCCTGCCGATCCTCTCCCCGCATGGTCATACCGACCCCAACTGGTATGCTGAGGATGCGGCCTTCCCCGACCCTGCCACCCTGTTCGTCAAGCCGGACCACTACATCACCCGCATGCTCTATTCGCAGGGCGTGCGGCTGGAAGCGCTCGGCATTCCCAGCCGCGATGGGACTGATGTCGAAGCCGACGGCCGCAAGATCTGGCGGCTGTTCGCGGACCATTGGTACCTGTTTCGGGGCACGCCGAGCCGCTTGTGGTTCGAGCATTCGCTGGAGAGCGGCTTCGACATCACCGAGCGCCTGGCACCCGGCAATGCCGACCGCCTTTACGACGAGATCGCGACCGCGCTGCAACGGCCGGAATTCCGCCCGCGCGCGCTCTATGACCGCTTCAATATCGAGGCGATCTCCACCACGGACAGCGCCACCGACGCCTTGAAGGCCCATCAGGCCATTCGTGCCTCCGGCTGGAAGGGACGTGTCCTGCCGGCCTATCGCCCCGATGCCGTCGTCGACGCCGACCGCGCCGATTTCCGCAGCCAGGTTCGCCATCTCCTCGATCTCACCGGACAGCCAGCCACATGGGACGGCTATCTGATGGCGCATCGCGAACGCCGCGCCTTCTTCAAGTCGCTGGGGGCGACCTCGACCGATCACGGTCACCCCAGCGCCCGCACGGCCGATCTCGACAGGGCCGATGCTACGGCACTGTTCGCTCGTCTGCTTGCCGGCCCAGCCTCCGCCGCCGATGCCGAGTTGTTCCGGGCGCAGATGCTCACCGAAATGGCACGGATGAGCCTCGACGACGGGCTCGTGCTGCAGCTCCATCCCGGCTCCCATCGCAACCACAATCCGGCGCTGTTCACCCGTTTCGGTCCCGATGTCGGTGCCGATATTCCGAGGCAAACCAGCTATGTCGAGGCGCTGAAGCCTCTGCTGGACGCCGTCGGCAACGAGCCCGGTCTCACCATCGTGCTCTTCACCCTGGACGAGACGGCCTTCAGTCGGGAACTAGCGCCCCTCGCCGGCCATTATCCGGCGCTCAGGCTCGGGCCGCCCTGGTGGTTCCTCGACAGCCCGGAGGGCATGCGCCGCTTCCGTGAACTCGCGACCGAGACGGCAGGCTTCTACAACACGGTCGGCTTCAACGACGATACCAGGGCCTATCTGTCGATCCCGGCTCGCCACGACATGGCTCGCCGCGTCGACTGTGCCTTCCTCGCCCGGCTGGTCGCCGATCATCGCCTGGAGGAGGACGAGGCCGCCGAGATAGCCGTGGACCTTGCCTATAACCTCGCCAAGCGCGCCTACAAACTCTGACATTGCATGCCGTAGCGGCGCGTAATGTCACGTAACGTCATATCGATATCGAAACGCACGAGTACAAAGACAAGAACGCAGAAAAACCGGCCTTCGAGCAACCAAACGGACCGGAAAAGGGGGGAAGCCATGAGTGCCCATCTCGTCAGTCGTCGTGCCATGCTGGGAGCCGGATGCGGATTTGCCGCCTCCATCACGCTGGGCAGCCCGGTCCGGGCCCAGGACAAGCAACTGAGGGTATTCTGGTGGGGCTCGCAGGAGCGGGCCGACCGCACCAACAAGGCAGTGGATGCCTTCCGGGCGGCCAACGCCGGCATCGACACCAAGACCGAATTCACCGGATGGAGCGACTACTGGCCCCGTCTCGCCACGCGCGTCGCCGGGCGCAATGCGCCGGACCTGGTGCAGATGGACTACCGCTACATGTTCGAATATGCCCGCCGCGGCGCCATCGTGCCGCTCGACCAGTATCTGGGCAACCTTCTCGACATCGCCGATTTCGGAAAGACCAATCTGGGGTCCTGCAGCGTCGACGGCAAGCTCTACGGCATCAATCTGGGGGTCAATTCCTCCGCCATGGCCTATGACGCGGCGGCCTGGCAGGAAACAGGCGTCGAGCCGCCGAAATTCGGCACGAGCTGGGAGGAATTCGCCAGCAAATGCGAAGCTTTCGGCAAGGCCAACAAACGCAAGAAATTCTACGCTTCCGTCGACGCCAGCGGCCTCGAACCGGCTTTTGAGCTCTGGCTGCGTCAGCGCGGCAAGGCGCTTTATGACGACAAGGGCTCGGTCGCCTTCGACGCCAAGGACGCGGCCGACTGGTTCAAGCTGTGGGGAGCCCTGCGCGATTCCGGCGGCTGCGTCACCGCCGACATCCAGGCCCTCGACAAGCTCACGCTGGAGACCTCGCCGCTAGCCCTCGGCTATGCCGCTGCCAGCTTCCTGCATTCCAACCAGTTCATCGGCGCCCAGCAGCTCAGCAAGGCCAAACTGTCGATCACGGCCTATCCCGTGATGACCGGTGGCAAGCCCGGCCACTATCTCAAGCCCTCGCAGATGTGGTCGATCTCCTCGGACGCCAAGGCACCGGAGCTTGCCGTCAAGCTGGCCAATTTCACTGTGCATGATCCCGCCGGCGTCAAGATCCTCGGCGTGGAACGAGGGGTGCCCGCCTCCCCCGCCATGCGCGACCTTGCGGCCGCCTCGCTCGACGATGTCAGCAGGCAGATGGTCGATTATGTCGGCAAGCTCGATCCCTATGTCGGGCCCCTGCCGCCCTCCCCGCCCAAGGGAGCCGGCGAGATCTCCTTCGTGCTGCAGCGTATCAGCCAGGAAGTCGCTTTCGGGTCGACGCCGGAACAAGGGGGCGAGCAGTTCGTCACGGAAGCCGAGTCGATCCTCAAACGGGGTTGAGTGCCATGCCCCCGACCACTCTGGCCTCGACGACACTGGCCCACCCCAGCGAGATCTCCGAAAGCTGGCTGCGGCAGGCCCTGCGCCGCAATAGTGCCGGCTATCTGTTCCTGGCTCCCTGGCTGATCGGCTTTCTCGGCCTCACCCTGGGGCCGGCTCTGGCTTCGCTCTATCTGTCCTTCACCGATTACGACCTGCTGCAGAGCCCGCAATTCGTCGGCCCCGCCAACTATGTGCGCATCGCCACCGCCGATCCGAAATTCGCGGCGGCGATGAAGGTGACCTTCACCTATGTGATCCTGTCGGTGCCGCTCAAGCTGATCTTCGCCCTCGCTTTGGCCATGGCCTTCAATCGCGGCATCAGGGGGCTTCCGCTCTATCGCGCCATTTTCTACCTGCCCTCGCTGCTCGGCGCTTCCGTTGCGATCGCGGTGCTGTGGCGCCAGCTCTTTGCCGCCGACGGCCTCGTCAATTCCCTCCTTGCCCTCGCCGGCATCGACGGGCCGAGTTGGATCTCCAATCCGCGCTATGCGCTCTATACACTGGTAGCGCTCTCGGTCTGGCAGTTCGGCTCGCCGATGATCATCTTCCTGGCGGGCCTGCGCCAGATTCCGCAGGACATGTACGAGGCAGCCAGCTTGGACGGCGCCTCCAAGGCCCGGCAATTCTTCAAGATCACGCTGCCGCTGCTCACCCCGGTGGTGTTCTTCAACTTCGTCATCCAGACCATCGAGGCCTTCAAGGCCTTCACGCCCGCCTTCATCATCTCCGAGGGCAATGGCGGCCCGATCAACTCGACCCTGTTCTACACGCTCTATCTCTACCAGGAAGCCTTCGGCTTCTTCCGCATGGGCTATGCCTCGGCACTGGCCTGGATCCTGGTGCTGATCATCGCCTTCTTCACCGCTTTCTCCTTCCTGACCGCGCGCTATTGGGTGCATTACGATGACTGATGCCGCCGCCATGCACGCGCCGGAACGATCAGTCCTGCGCTCCGCCCTGATCCACGCCGCCCTGATCGCCGCCTCCTTCGTGATGCTCTACCCCCTGCTCTGGATGCTGGCGGGCTCGGTGCGGCCGGCCGACGACATCTTCGGCGGCCAGACCTCGCTGATCCCCTCCCAGGTCTCGATCCGGGCCTATGAAACCGGCTGGTTCGGCCTGCAGGTCAGCTTCGGCACCTTCTTCCTCAACTCGCTGGCCATTTCCGTGCTGGCGACCATCGGCAATGTCATGGCCGCCTCGCTGACGGCCTATGCCTTCGCGCGGCTCCAGTTCTTCGGCAAGAGCTTCTGGTTCGCGCTGATGCTGGGCACACTGATGCTGCCCTATCACGTCACCCTCATTCCCCAATATGTGCTGTTCCTGAACATCGGCTGGGTCAACACCTGGCTGCCGCTGGTGGTGCCCAAATTCCTCGCGGTCGATGCCTTCTTCATCTTCCTGATGGTGCAGTTCTTCCGCGGCCTGCCGCGCGAGCTCGACGAGGCCGCGATGATGGATGGCTGCAGCGCCTGGCGCATCTACTGGAAAATCGTGCTGCCGCTTTCCGTTCCCGTGCTCGCCACCGCTGCGATCTTCTCCTTCATCTGGACCTGGGAGGACTTCTTCGGGCCGCTGATCTATCTGGGCGACATCCACACCTACACCGTGCAGCTCGGCCTGCGCTCGCTGGTCGATGCCAGCGGCACCTCCGACTGGGGCGCCCTGTTCGCCATGTCGGTGCTCTCCCTGATCCCGATCTTCCTGGTCTTCCTGTTCTTCCAGCGCCTTCTGATCGAAGGCATCGCCACCACCGGCATGAAACGCTGACGCCACACTTTTGCGGAAAATTGATATGAGACCTTTGAAATTCGCCGTCATCGGCATCAACCACGACCATATCCACGGCCAGATCAGGGCACTCAGGCAGGCAGGTGCCGTCTGCACCGGCTTTCATGCCGCCGAGGACGATCTCGCCACCGCCTTTGCCGCGGCCTATCCTGACATCCCGTGCGTTGCCGAAGCGGACAGGCTCTATGAGGACCCTGCGATCGACGTCATCGTCACCGCCGCCATTCCGGGTGACCGCGCCGACATCGCCATCACGGCCATGCGCCACGGCAAGGACGTGCTTTTGGACAAGCCGGGCATGACCAGCCTCGACCAGCTCGAAAGCGTGCGCCTGGTTCAGGCCGAAACCGGGCGCATTTTCTCCATCCTCTATTCGGAACATTTCGAGGTGCCCGCCACCGTCAAGGCCGGCGAACTGGTGGCCTCCGGCGCCATCGGCGAGGTCGTGACCATGACCGGTCTCGGCCCGCATCGCCTGCGCAAGCCCCAGCGGCCAGGCTGGTTCTTCGAGCGCGAGCGCTATGGCGGTATCCTCGTCGATATCGGCGCCCACCAGTTCGAGCAGTTCCTGTTCTTCACCGGTGCCGAGGATGCCGACATCCTCTCGGCCGCCGTCGGCAATCGTGCCAATGCCGACAAGCCGGGCCTGCAGGATATCGGCGATGTCCACCTGCGCACTCCCGGGGGTGTCACCGGCTATATCCGCGTCGACTGGTTCACGCCGGACGGCCTGCCGGTGTGGGGCGATGGGCGGCTCTTCATCACCGGCACGCATGGCACCATCGAACTGCGCAAATATGTCGACGTCGCCGGCCGGCCCGGCGGAGACCATCTCTTCTTGACCGACCGCAAGGGCATGCAGCATATCGATTGCTCGGCGGTCGAGCTCCCCTTCGGGCGGCAGTTCATCGCCGATGTCTTCGAGCGCACCGAGACGGCCATGCCGCAGGCCCGTTGCTTCAAGGCGATGGAACTCGCCCTCAGGGCCCAGCAGCACGCCGAGGAGGCCGCGTGATGGGCGAGATCAAATCCGTCGCCGTGGTCGGGCTGAACATCGGCCGCTCCCACATCGCCGAGGCCTATGCCGCCCGCCCCGAACGCTGGCGGCTCGCCGCCGTCTGCGACCGCAACCAGGAGCGCCTCGATGCGGTGGCCGACGAATTCTCGGCCGAGAGCCGCACGCTGCATTTCGACGAACTTCTCAAGCGCGACGATATCGACGTGATCGACATCGCCACGCCGCCAGCCACCCATTTCGAGCTGGTCAGCCGCGCCCTGGCGGCCGGCAAGCATGTCGTCTGCGAGAAACCGCTGGTCGGCTCGCTGCATGAGGCCGACCTGCTCGCCAATGCACAGGCCCAGAGCGGGCAGATGCTGATGCCGATCTTCCAGTACCGTTTCGGCGAGGGCGTGCAGAAGGCCAGGCGCGTCATCGAGGCGGGGCTGGCGGGCAAGCCCTATCTCGGCACGGTGGAAACCCATTGGAAGCGCACGCCCGATTACTATGCCGTCTATTGGCGCGGCAAATGGGACACAGAACTCGGCGGCGTGCTGATGACCCATGCCATCCACCAGCACGACATGATGACCTACCTGATGGGCCCGGTACGGCGGCTGTTCGCACGGGCGACGACACGGGTCAACGCCATCGAGGTGGAGGATTGCGTCTCTTCCTCCTGGGAAATGGAAAATGGCGCGCTGGTAGCCGCCAGCGCCACTTTGGGCTCGCAGAACGAGATTTCGCGACTGCGCCTTTGCTTCGAAAACGTCACCTTCGAGAGCGGCGGCGAGGCCTATTCGCCGGGCGACGAACCCTGGACCATCCTGCCGGCGAACGAGGCCGTGGCCGCCGATATCAAGGATCTCGTCGCCGACCTGCCCCCGGTCGGCCGCCGCTTCCTCGGGCAGATGGATGCTTTCCATGAGGCTCTGCATGGCCGGGGCCCGGTGCCGGTCACGGTCGATGATGCGCGCCGGGCGCTGGAACTGGCGACCGCCTTCTATCACTCCGCCCAGACCGGCAGCGACGTCGACCTGCCGATCGGCCCGGATCATCCGAAATATCGCGGTTGGTGGCCTTAGAGAACCGCCCGCAAATGAGGACGTGTCATCCCCTTCCCGGGGTCTACGACCCCGCCGGGGATGACAGTCCCTTGGGTTCAATCAAGTGCGAATGGTTTGTAGGGAGGACGGCATGGCGACCAGCATCAGGCTCGACAAGGTGGTGAAGCGCTATGGTTCGCTGGACGTCATCCACGGCGTCGACCTCGTCATCGAACCGGGCGAGTTCACGGTGTTCGTCGGCCCATCCGGTTGCGGCAAGTCCACCCTCCTGCGCATGATCGCCGGGCTCGAGCCGATCTCGGGCGGCGACCTCCTCATCGACGGCGAGCGCATGAACAATGTGCCGGCCTCGCGCCGGGGCATCGCCATGGTGTTCCAGTCCTATGCTCTCTACCCCCACATGACGGTGTACAAGAACCTCGCCTTCGGCCTGGAAACCGCCGGCTACAAGCGGGCCGAGATCGAGACGCGGGTGCACCATGCCGCCCGGATCCTCAAGATCGAGAATTATCTGCAGCGCCGCCCCAAGGCCCTGTCCGGCGGGCAGCGCCAGCGCGTCGCCATCGGGCGGGCCATCGTGCGCGAACCGCGCATCTTCCTGTTCGACGAGCCGCTCTCCAATCTCGACGCGGAACTGCGCGTGCAGATGCGCGTGGAGATCGCCAAGCTGCACCAGGACCTCGGCAACACCATGATCTATGTCACCCACGACCAGGTCGAGGCGATGACGATGGCCGACAAGATCGTGGTGCTGCGCGACGGCGTGGTGATGCAGGTCGGTGCACCGCTCGACCTCTACAACGCACCGGCCAACCAGTTCGTGGCCGGCTTCATCGGCTCGCCCAAGATGAACTTCCTGGCCGGCCGCCTGACCGGGACCGGCGATGCGATCGAAGTCGCCGGGCAATCGGTTCGCCTCGGCGCGCCGCTGCCGGGCGCGGCGGCAACGGCGCCCGTCACTTTCGGCGTCCGCCCCGAGCATATCCTGGTCGGCGGCGAGGCCGGCGAGCCGCTCGGCGAGGTCAAGGTCCATCTGGTCGAGCATCTCGGTGGCGAGACGGTGCTCTATGCGACCACCACGGGCGGCGAGAACCTGACCATTTCAGCCCCCGGCCAGCTGCGGGTCCGCCATGGCGAAACCGTGCCGCTACGCGCCGACCCCGCCCTCTGCCATGTCTTCGACAGCGGTGGAGCTTCGCTGCGGCGCTAGATTCGCTGGGACCGCCGGCTTCCGGCCGGCTCTTCCTTTCCGCACGTGCGACGGTTCCAAGAGCCGGCTGGAAGCCGGCGGTCCCAGGAGCGCCTGCCTCACCGCACCGTCCCCACTCCACCCGTAAAAGCACGCGCGCGCAAGGCATGAGTCCCCAAGCGCCCCCCCGCCAGCAGCGCCTTGCGCGGCGCCAGCATGGCCTGCTTCCGTCTGCGGCTACGCGACAGCTTGAGCACGATTTCGCAGAGCCTTGCGCGCCAGCCATAATCGTCGACAGCGCCACGAAACAGCATCGCAACCGGCCGGTCGTTCGCTCTTTGCAATCGCTGCATCATCACGCCGGCTTCGCGGAACCAATCGCTTTCCAGCCGGACGCCCGGCGCCATCACCAGCACCCAGTCGCTGCGGGCAGCCTCCAGCCCGGCCCTGGCATCGCCCTCGACAATGACACAACCGACCGCGTCGGCGACCAGCCGCGTGCCCTGCGACGGCCCGGATTCCGCTACCACCACCACCTCGCGCACAAAGCCATCCGCCGCCGCCGGGACAAGGGCAGCCAGCGTTTCCGCCAGCGCGACTTCCTGGCCGTTTGCGGCGATGACGACACTGATCATGGCAAGTCTGGTCCGACTGGAACGGTCACTTTTTTCAAAGGTCCGCATATCATGCACCACCGCCCGACGTGAGGGGCGCGAAGGCGCGATCCTGCTCAAATGATTGGCATTTTGGTTTCGCTTGCCCGGATGTTCTCTTTTTGTTCTAATGAGAACAGAGAAATTTGATTCGCGGAGGCGGCCATGGGCGTGCCGATAAGCAAGGTCTCTCTCACCGATGCGGTGCCGGTGGGCACGACCGTGGTCGACATCGAGCGACGGCGGGGGCGCGGCGCCGGCTCCAATGCCAGCGGGCGCTTCGAGGGGCTGTCGCGCTTCATCGAGGATGACGGCTGGAACTCGATCGAGGAATTGCCGACCCTGCGCACCGAAATCCAGGAGGAGCAGGCCCGCAAGATCATCACCTTCAACGACTCGCCGGACATTTCCTTCGACCGTTCGATCAACCCCTATCGCGGTTGCGAGCATGGCTGCGTCTATTGCTTCGCCCGGCCGACGCACGCGCATATGGGCCTCTCGCCGGGGCTCGACTTCGAGACCAAGCTGTTCGCCAAGCCGAATGCCGCTTCTCTCTTGGAAAAGGAGTTGTCGGCGAAGAACTACCAGCCGCGCACCATCGCGATGGGCACCAATACCGATCCCTATCAGCCGATCGAGCGCCAGCGCGGCATCACTCGTTCCATCCTGGAGGTTCTCGATAGAACCAGCCATCCGGTCGGCATCGTCACCAAATCGGGCCTGATCACGCGCGACATCGACATTCTCGCGCGTCTTGCCCGGCGTGGCCTCGTCAAGGTCGCTTTGTCGGTAACCACCCTCGACGCCAAGCTGTCCCGCTCGCTCGAACCGCGCGCGGCCACGCCGTCCCTGCGGCTGAAGGCCATGCGCCAATTGGCCGATGCCGGCATTCCCGTAACGGTGATGGTGGCGCCGATCATCCCCAAGATCAACGATGCCGAGATCGAGCGCATCCTCGAGGCGGCCCGTGCGGCTGGTGCCCGCGAGGCGGGTTACGTCATGCTGCGCCTGCCGCTGGAAATTTCGGGCCTGATGCGCGATTGGCTCAACGAGCATCGCCCCGATGCCATGAACCATGTCTTCTCGCTGATGCGCTCGAGCCGCGACGGCAAGGACTATGATTCACGCTGGGGCCTGCGCATGTCCGGCACCGGGCCCTATGCCTGGATGATCGGCCGGCGCTTCGAACTGGCAGCCGCGCGGCTCGGCATCAACGCCAGGCGGCTGAAACTGCGCACCGACCTGTTCACCCGCCCGGTGCGGATGGGCGAACAATTGGCGCTGTTCTGATCAGGCCACTCTTTCGTCCATCGGTCGCGTTGCCCGCCATCTGGCCAGCGGGCGGCAATCATCCCTTGCTGTTGCCGAACCAGGACGAGCGTTGCGGCTTGGCCGGGGCAGAAGAAGGCTCGCTCACGGTGGGGCCGGGCAATTCGCTCACCGGTGTCAGGGTGGCCGAGGCCCAGAAGGAATTGCCGGCCAAGGCGTGCTCGGCGAGCTTTCGATAGGTCGCCAGGCGACGATCGATCCGCTCGCCGATGTCATAGGCGGCGAGTTCCTGGGGTGTCGGGTCACGACCGACTTCCTTCTTGAACGCCACCAGCCAGTCACGCTTGTTCTGCATGGAAAGGGAGAACGCGAGGAGGCCGACGACATCCTCCTCGTCATGCACCAGACGATCGAAAACATTGTCGGAGGCCAGGCCGGCCTTGGCCGGAGCCGGAGTTGATGCCACTTCGCTCTTGGGTTGATGGTCCTGAGAAGGCGCAACTGCCTCGATATCGGTCACGTTCTTTTGCATTCCACCTCGCCCTGCAACAAACGCTATCTGCCCAGACGCCAGCTACCGTCGTCGGCAACATGCCGTGAAATATTGCGGCTCAACTTGACACGGCAGAGATACAAAGCAAGTCACGATTTGTATCGGTACAGCTTCGAACCATCCTCCGCGCTGGACCTGTCGGCGGGAATCTTCTAACGCCAGTTCATGACAAAACTTCTTCTCGCTGGCGTCGACGAGGCTGGCCGGGGACCGCTGGCCGGCCCGGTTTCGGCAGCCGCGGTCATCCTTGATCCTGACAGAGTGCCCGTCGGCCTGGCCGATTCCAAGGTCATCACCGCAGCACGGCGCGAGGAACTCTATCAGGAGATCATGGCGTCGGCGCTTTCGGTGTCGGTTGCCTTCTCGAGCCCGGCTTTGATCGACCGGCTCAACATCCGCGGCGCCACGCTCGACGCCATGCGGCGGGCGGTCAGGGGCCTGTCCCTGCGCCCCTCGTCGGTGGAGATCGACGGCAAGGACGTGCCGCACGGCCTGCAGCTTCCAGCCCGCGCCATCGTCGATGGCGACGCCTTGGTGCCGGCCATCTCCGCCGCCTCGATCATCGCCAAGGTCACCCGCGACCGCCTGATGATCAAGCTCGCGGCCACCTACCCGCTCTATGGCTTCGAGCGTCATATGGGCTACGGTACCGCCGAACATACCGCCGCCATCGACACGCACGGCCCCTGTCCGCACCACCGCCTGACATTCGGCAGGCTCAAGGCTTATCGGGTTTGAAGAGGAGGGACAGCGCGTCCCCCTTATCCGGCTGCCGCCACCTTCTCCCGCAAGGGGAGAAGGGATTTCATCGGGCTCGCTTTTGCCACATCCGGCCGCTTCAACATCGCGCGGCCTGTCCCACAAAGGCTCCTTCTCCCCTTGCGGGTGCCGTCAACTCCCTTGAGTTGACTAGAGGTCCCGGCAGGGGGATGAGAGGTGCAACACCTCCTACGGCGCAATCACGCCCTTGCGGAAGATGAAGCAGCCATAGAAGCGACGCTCGCCGGTGGCGATTACGCAATAGGCCTTCTTGGCGTGTTCGTAGAATTCCATGCGCTCGATCGAGGTCATCGGCCAGGACTTGCCTTCCGCCTTGTCGATGGCCGCCTGCACCTCCTGCTGGACCGCCGGGATTTCGTCAGGCGAACCGACGATCTCCATGCGGCGGGCCGAGTCGTCGACGAAAGTATCCAGCGGCACGACCGACAGCACGGCCTCGACCGCCCGCGCCGCCGTCACGCCGTCGATGCGCAGGAGATCGCCCAGCACCGTCTCGCGGGCAACCGAATCGGCCGGGAAATTGGTGTCGCAGATCACCAGCGTATCGCCGTGCCCCATCGCCCTGAGGGCATAGAGCACATCGGCATTCAGCAACGGATCGATGTTCTTGAGCATGGTGTTTTCCTATTTTGCGATCTGCGCAGGCTTGGTCTGCATGAGTTTGGCCTGCAGGATGACGACGACCAGCAGGAAGGCGCCGCGCACCACCGACTGCCAATAGGCCGAGAGCGAGATCCAGCCCATGCCGTTCTCGAAATTGAGGATGGTGTAGATCAGGCCAAGCAGCAAGGCCCCGGCCAGCGTGCCGCCGATCGAGCCCTTGCCGCCCGTCAGCAGCGTGCCGCCCACCACCACCGAGGCAATGGCGATCAGCTCCCAGCCAATGCCTTCGATCGGCTGCCCCGCCCCGAATTGCGAGGCCAGGATCACGCCAGCCATGCCGGCCGTCACGCCGGAGATCACATAAACAGCGAAGATGGTGCGGTTGACCGGCAAACCCATCAGACGGGAGGCTTCCGTGCCGCCGCCGACCGCCAGCACGTGCCGGCCGAAGGAGGTGGAGTTCAGGGTCACCGCCCCTACGATATAGGCCGCCAAGGCGATCCAGGCGGGCGTCGGGAAACTCAGGATGAAGCCGAGAATGTTGGCCGCAATGCCGGCATTTTCGGCATCCACCCATTCGGGCCTGACGAAACTGAACAGATCGCCCTGCCCGAGCACGGTGAAGGCGGTATCGTAGGAAGCCGAAACCGACTGGTTGTTGGCCAGCAGCAAGGCTGTTCCCTGCGCCGCCAGCATGGTCGCCAGCGTGGCGATGAAAGGCAGTATCTTCAAACGGGTGATGATCAGAGCGTTGATGAGGCCGACGATCGCACCCGCCGCAAGCCCGCCGGCCGCACCGGCGAGGAGACCATAGGAGCTGAGATAGGCGGAGACCACGCTCGCCAGCGCCGCGGTGGTGCCGACCGACAGGTCGATGCCGCCGGTCATGATCACGAAGCACATGCCGAGGGCCACCAGCATGAACATCGAGTTGTAGCGCAGCACCGTCTGGATGTTGTAGGTGCCGAGGAAGCCGTCATAGCGCCAGGCGCCGAAGGCCGCGAGCAGCACGAGGGCGAGCAGGACGCCGATCACCGGCGTGAACTGGAATTTCTTCATCACGCCGTTCCCTGCCGCTGGAGCCAGACGGCGAGCACGATCAGCACCGCCTTGGCAATGAGGGCCGCCGCATCCGGCACGCCGTTGGCAAGCAAGGTATAGCGCACCAGCTGGATGATCAGGGCTCCGAACAGGGTGCCGACGATGGTGGCCCGGCCGCCCGAAAGCAGGGTGCCGCCCACCGCCACCGCGGCGATGGCATCGAGTTCCTTGCCCATGCCGATCAGATTGGCATCGGCCGCCGAATTCATGGCGATCTCGATGAGGCCGGCGATGCCGGCGCACAGCCCGCAGATGAAATAGACCAGCACCTTGACCCGAGCCGCCGGCACGCCGGCGAGCCGGGCCGCCGATTCATTGCCGCCGACCGCCAGGACCTGGCGGCCGAAGACGGTGCCCTTGAGCACATAGGCGGCCGCGATCACCAGAACAGCCATGATCCAGACCTGGAACGGCAATCCCAGCACCTTGCCGAGCGCGATCGCCTGGAATTCAGGGACCTTGAAGACCTGCAGGTCGCCATTGGTGGAGACCTGGGCAAGCCCCCTGCCCGCGATGAACAGGATCAGCGTCGCGATGATCGGCTGGATGTTGTAGCGCGTGATCAGCCAGCCATTGAACAGGCCGAACAGGCCGGCCACCAGCACCGGAATAACGATACCGAAGGCGATCGCGACATAGAGGCTGGGAAAATCCACGAGCTTGCCGGTGAAGATCATCGGCGACAGCGCACCGGCGATCGCCATCAGCGAGCCGACCGACAGGTCGATGCCGCCGGTCGCGATCACCAGCGTCATGCCGATGCCGACGATCACGATGGTGCAGACCTGGGTGAGGTTGAGCAGCAAGGTCTGGGTGGTGGCAAAATTGGGGGTGACGGCGAAATTGAAGCCGATCAGAAGCAGCAGCGCGATGAAGACACCGTAGCGCTGCAGGAACGCAGGAACGTCACGCATGGCCGGGTTTTCCGTGGGCTGGCGTTCCAGTCTCTTCGGCGACAGGGCTGGCGCCGTGGGCCATGGCGGCCATGATGCTGTCCTCGCTGATATCGGGCGGACGCAGTTCCGCCACGCTCAAGCCGTCGCGCAGCACGAAGACGCGGGTCGCTGCCTCGATGATTTCCTCAAGTTCGGACGAAATCACCAGCACGCCGAGGCCCTCGGCGGAAAAGCGCCGGATCAGGTTGAGAATTTCCGCCTTGGCACCGACATCGATGCCGCGGGTGGGTTCATCCAGAATGAGAAGTTTGGGATTCATGCACAGCCAGCGAGCGAGCAGGACCTTTTGCTGGTTGCCGCCGGACAATTCGCGGATCTTCTGATCCGGGCTCGAGCATTTGATGCCGATTTCCTTGATGAAGCGCTCGACGATCCGCCTCTGCTCGGCCAGGTCGAAGCGGCCGGAGCGAGAGAGGGCAGGCATCAGCGCAAGAGTGAGATTGTCGGCAACCGACATGTCGGGAATGATGCCCTCGACCTTGCGATCCTCCGAGCAGAAACCCATGCCGGCCTTGATGGCCTCGGCGGGCGAACGGAAATCCGTCCTGGCGCCGCCGAAGGCGATCTCTCCCTTGGCCCGGCGATCGGCGGCAAAGATGGCGCGAGCGGTCTCGGTCCGCCCCGAACCGAGCAGGCCGGCCAGTCCGACAATCTCGCCCTTGTCGATCGAAAGCGTAGCGTCGCTCACCCGCCGACCGACCGCAAGCGAACGCACGCCGAGCAATTCCTCCCGGCGTGACGGCGCTTCGTCGCGCTCGGCGGCGGTGGGGCCGGCCATTACCTCGGCCAGGGCTCTGCCAAGCATGGTGGTGACCAGAGTGAGCTTGGGCATCTCCTGCATGGCCGAAACGGCGACCGTGCGCCCATCCCGCATGATGGTCACCCGGTCGCAGACCGCATAGAGCTCGTCGAGCTTGTGCGTGACGAACAGCACCGAGACCCCATCGCTCTTCAATTGCCGGATGGTGCGCAGCAGCACCGCCACTTCGGCCTCGTCGAGGGAGGAGGTCGGCTCGTCCATGATCACCAGGCGGGCCTTGAAGGATACCGCGCGAGCGATCGCCACCATCTGCTGGATGGCGGTGGGGAAGCCCCCCAAGGGTTGGGTAACGTCGATATTGACGTCGAAACGGGCCAGCAGTTCCCGCGCGCCGGCATTCATCGCTTTCCAGTCGATAAACAGGCCCGCACGCTTGGGCTCGCGACCGAGATAGATGTTCTCGGCAACCGAGCGATAGCCGATCAGGTTGAGTTCCTGGAAGATGGTGCTCACCCCCAGGCGCTGGGCCTGCTGCGGAGAGCTCGCCTGCCAGGGCGCCCCTCCAAAGGTGATCGCGCCGCCATCATGCGAATGGGCACCGTTGAGGATCTTGATCATGGTCGACTTGCCGGCCCCGTTCTGGCCGACCAAGGCCATGACCTCGGCAGGAGCAATCTCGAGGGTCGCGCCATGCAGGACTTTGACACCGCCAAAGCTCTTGGTGATGGCTTCCATGGAAAGAAGCGCAGACGATGCTGCCATTCGGTCTCCGGCTCATAATGGCGGCAAAACCCGCCTCTATCATTGTAAACAATCGAGCACAGACTCAATCTTTGTCATGTCCGGGCTCGATCCGGACATCCAGGCTCTCCATCGCAAAAGAAGAGCTGGATTGCCGATCGAGACCCAATGCGGCCCACTCAAGGAGGAAACGCTCCCTTTTGTCATAGCCGGGCTTGACCCGGCTATCCAGAAGCCACGCAGCCGATCGGGCAACAGGGACTGGATTGCCGGGTCAGGCCCGGCAATGACAAAGGTCGCGCCAACTCCAAGTGGACGAGCCGCAAGGAGCCAAGCCCGGCAGCGACGGGGGTCAGTGCCTTACAACAGCCGGATCAATAGGATTCCGGCAGATAAGCAGCGATGTTGTCCTTGTTGAACAGCCGGTCGGTATTGACGAGACGCGGCGCCACGGCTTCGCCGGCGGCATATTTGACGATGGCATCAAAGGCGGCCGGACCGAATTTCGGATTGCATTCGATCAGGACGAGGATCTTGCCATCCGAAACGGCCTGGGCCGCATCGCGCGTACCGTCGATCGAGGCCAGGATCAGGTCCTTGCCCGGCACCTTGCCGGCAGCCTCCATGGCGGCGATGGCGCCCATGGTCATCTCGTCATTATGCGAATAGAGGGCGGTGGCGTCGGGATGGGCCTGGTAGAGCGTCTCGAAGACCTGGCGCCCCTTGTCGCGAGCGAAGTCACCCGACTGGGAGGCGATGATCTTCATGTCGGGATAGGCCTTGATCGCCTTCTCGAAGCCCGTCTTGCGGTCATTGGCCGGAGAAGAGCCGACCGTGCCCTGCAATTCGATGATCTTGGCCTTGCCATTGACGGCCTTGGCCAGATATTCGCCAGCCATCTCGCCTTCCTTGATGAAGTCCGAGCCGATGAAGGCGACATAATCCTTGCCGCCCTTGGCGAGATTCACATCGACGCCGCGATCGATGAGGAAGAGCGGGATGCCTGCCTTCTTGGCTTCCATCACCGCCGGCACCAGCGGCTTTTCCTCGCGCGGCGACAGCAGGATGACGTCGACCTTCTGGGCGATCATCGAGCGTACGTCGGCAACCTGCTTGGCGGCCGAGCCGGCGGCATCGGTGTAGACGAGCTGCCAGCCCCGCTTCTGGGCCTCGTCCTTCATGCTGGCGGTCTGGGCAAGGCGCCAGGGATTGTTGCTCTCCGTCTGCGCAAAGCCGACTTTGTAAGTATCCTTCTTCTTCAGCTTGGGCAGGTCGGCATAGGCCGGCACCAGCCCGAGGCCGGTGAACGCAGCACTGCCGGCCGCGATCTGCAGCAAGGAACGACGCGTGATCATTTTTCTCTCCCGTTTGGGCCCTTGTTCCGACGGGCCCGGACCGATGGCAGCGCAGTTTCCGCGCCAGGGTCGGCGGCTAGAATGGTCGGACAATTTGAACCGCGTCAAGTCATCAATTTGAGCAGAACCCGGTCAATCACAACCAAGCTCGGCCACGACACAGGCGTCCCGTTCCGGCACGAAATTTTTATCGCGGCGGCAACGCGGAATTTACCAAACCAGCCCAGGATCCAACGTGTTGTCAGTAAGCGTTGCGTATGAGTACCCCATGAGTATCTCGCGTACCGGAGCCGCCCAAGCGCTTCGGATGAGCCCTGGGTTGAAGCGTGTAGAATCGCGTTCGTCGCTTGTGGCGGGCGCGGTTCTACCGCTCGATACCATCATCGAAGGCGATTGTATTGCCGCGTTGCAGCGCCTGCCGGCCGCAAGCGTGGATCTCGTCTTTGCCGACCCGCCCTATAACCTTCAGCTGGGCGGCGATCTTCAGCGGCCCGACAATTCCATGGTCGATGCCGTCGATGACGACTGGGACAAGTTCGCCTCCCTGCGCGAGTATGACGACTTCACCAGGGCCTGGCTCGCCGCCGTCAAGCGCGTGATGAAGCCGGATGCCACGCTGTGGGTGATCGGCTCCTATCACAACATCTTCCGGGTCGGCGCCAGCCTGCAGGATCTCGATTTCTGGATCCTCAACGACATCGTCTGGCGCAAATCCAACCCGATGCCGAATTTCCGCGGCAAGCGCTTCACCAATGCGCATGAGACCCTGATCTGGGCCTCGCGCGACCAGCGCTCACGCTACACCTTCAATTACGAGGCGCTGAAGGCCGGCAACGAGGATGTGCAGATGCGCTCCGACTGGCTGATTCCGCTGTGCACCGGCTCCGAACGGCTCAAGGACGACGAGGGGCGCAAGGCCCATCCGACCCAGAAGCCGGAGGCGTTGCTGGGGCGCATCTTGCTCGCCGCCTCCAAGCCGGGCGACGTCGTGCTCGACCCCTTCTTCGGCTCGGGCACCACCGGCGCCGTCGCCAAGAAGCTCGGCCGCCACTTCGTCGGCATCGAACGCGACCAGGCCTATATCGCCCATGCCCGCGAACGCATCGCCCTCGCCGCGCCTGTCGACGATGCCGCCATGCTGGCACCGGCCGAGAAACGCTCCGAACCGCGCATTCCCTTCGCCAACGTGATCGAACGCCAGCTCCTGCAGCCCGGCGCCATCCTGACCGATGCCAATGGCCGCCATCAGGCCCGCGTGCGGGTCGACGGCTCGATCATGCTCGGCGACATCGTCGGATCGATCCACAAGATCGGCGCCCTCGCCCAGGGCCTGCCCGCCTGCAATGGCTGGACCTATTGGCATTATGACGACGGCGGCAAGCCGGTGCTGATCGACGAGCTGCGCGCCATTCTGCGCAAGGAACTAGCGGCAGCCGGGTGAGCTTCCTTCTCCCCTTGCGGGAGAAGGTGGCATTGCGAATGCAATGACGGATGAGGGGAGCAACTCTGCCTCACCGGCCTATGCGCCAACACCCCTCATCCCCCTGCCGGGACCTTCTCCCACAAGGGGAGAAGGCATCTATCACCTCACGCACTGATAGCCGGGCGCCTGTCCTTCCAGGGCATGGCCTGCTCCAGCTGCGTCGACACCGCCAGCACGCTCGCTTCGTCGCCATAACGCCCGACCAGCTGCACACCGATCGGAATGCTGTCCGGCGTCGAGCCCAGCGGCAGCGAGATCGCGGGCAGGCCGGAAAGATTGAACGGGAAGGCAAAGACCGCATCCGTCCATCTGGCGTTGTACTGGTCGAGATCGGTCATCGACATGTCGTAATAACCCATCGGACGCGGCAATTGCGTCAGGGTCGGCGTGATGAAGATGTCGTAGGGCGCAAGGTCCTCGGCGATGGCGCGGCTGAGCTCACGCAATTTCCAAACATCGCGGGCATGTTCCACGCCGCTGATCGACCGGCCGCGCTCGATCACCGCCCAGGTCACCGGCTCGACATCGTCCCGGGTGACGGGACGCCCGATCACGCCGGCCAATCCGTCGAACATCGCGGCCGTCTCGACCGGAGACATATGGGTATAGGTCTTCCAGGCGTCATTGCCGTCCAAGGCCATGTCATGTTCCTCGACGACATGGCCGAGACCTTCCAGCACCTTCGCCGTCGCCAGCACCGTCGCCTTCACCTGGGGATCGATCGGCGTGCCATTGGCCGGCGTGATGGTGTAGCCGATGCGCAACCGCGCAGGCGCGCGCTTCGACAGTTCCAGCCAGCTCTGCGCCGGCCTCGGCGGCGTATAGGGATCGCCCGGCAGGGCGCCGGCAACAGCATCGAGATAGGCGGCAGTATCGCGTACGCTGCGCGAATGGCAGAGGAAATAGGCGCCGCCATACCAGAAGTCCCCCGCCGGAGCGAGGGTGACGCGGCCGCGCGAGGGCTTCAGGCCGACGATACCGCAGCAGGAGGCGGGAACGCGGATGGAGCCGGCGCCGTCGCTCGCCTCGCCGATCGGCACCATGCGCGAGGCCACGGCTGCCGCCGTGCCGCCGCTCGACCCGCCGGCGGTGATGCCTTCCTTCCAGGGATTGATGGTGGCGCCGTAGAGCTTGGGCTCGGTCGAAATCGACCAGCCATTCTCGGGCGCGTTCGACTTGCCGAGCAGCACCAGGCCGGCCGCCCTGATGCGCTGCACCGAGACAGAATCGCTCTCGGCCACCAGATCCTTCAGGTAGCGCGACGAATTGGTGAGCGGTGCGCCCTCCCAGGAACTGGCGAGTTCCTTGGCGAGGAAGGGAACGCCGGCAAAAGCCGCCTTGCGGTCGACCTTGGCGGCCATTGCCCGTCCCATGTCGTAGAGCCGGTGGATGACGGCGTTGAGCTTCGGATTGACCTGCTCGATCACGGTGATGGCGGTTTCCGCCACTTCGACAGGCGACACCTCGCCTCTGTGCACGAGCGCGGCCAGGCCGAGCGCATCGGATTCGACATAGGTCTCCAGCAATGACGTCATGACAATCAATCCTTGGTGATGAAAATCGAAGGGACGGCGCGCACTAATCGCGCGCGCCGGGCCGGTCAGCCGAGCTCGATCGCCCGCTTTTCCCGGATGCTCTGCTCGGCAGCCAGCACGATGCGCAGGCTGTTCACTGCGGCCGCCATGGATTCGGTGAGATCGAGATCCTCGCGGATGGCCTTGAGGAAATAGGCCTGCTCACGGTCGCACAATTCCTGGTGCCCCGGCTCGTCCTCCATGCTGAAGATCTCGTCCGGCTTGGCGAAGTTCTTGTCGGCGTCGACCTTGGCGTAGTGGATCTTGATGGCATCGGTCTTGGTGTGGCGATCGATGTCGGCGGAATCGGAAAGTTCCTCGCCCTGCTTGGCGCTCTCGGTCTGCCCGGCGACGATGGACACGGCTCCTTCCGGCCCGATCACATCCTTCACGAAATAGGCGATCTCGCTCATCATGGGGCCCCAGCCGGCCTCATACCAGCCGACCGAACCGTCATCGAAGGTGACGTGCAGGTGGCCGTAATTCTGCTGGGCCGCCTCCTGCCAGAGCTTGGCACCGATGCCGTGCACGCGCAGCGGCCTGGCACCGGTGAGCTGGCACATCACATCGACATAATGCACGCCGCAATCGACGATCGGGATCAGGGAATCGATCAGGTTCTTGTGCCAATGCCAGGCCGGGCCGCTGCTCTGCTGGTTGAGGTTGAGGCGCATCACCAGGGGTTTGCCGAGGGTCCGGCCCATCTCGATGAACTTCACCCACGAGGGATGCACGCGCAGGATATAGCCGAGCACCAGCTTGCGGTTCTTGGCGCGGGCGGCGGCGACCACCTTCTCCGCATCCTCGATCGTCGTGGCGATCGGCTTTTCCATGAAGACATGGCAGCCGGCCTCGATCGCCTTCAGCGCGTAGTCGGCGTGGGTGTTCGGCCACGAATTGATCGAGACGGCATCGGGCCTGGTCTCCGTCAGCGCGGTCTCGTAATCCTCGAACAGCGGATAGCCTTCGAGTTCGGCCGGCACGGGCTTCGACTTGATCGAACGGCTCATGATGCCGACGATCTCGAAGCCATCATTGCGATGATAGGCGCTGGCATGGGAGGCCCCCATATTGCCGAGCCCCACCACGAGAATCCTAACCTTGTCGGACATGCGCCCTCCCCCACTGCCAATCACATGGTCCGACGCAGACCGGGATCCGCGCCGGATTTCAAAGCTCTGCAAAAGCGCCCTTTAGAGGGCCGATGCAGTTCACTTGAGCGTCCTGGAGCTTGCGCTACCTTGTCATTGCCGGGCTTGACCCGGCAATCCAGCCCCTTCGCGTGGATCCTGGATAGCCGGGTCAAGCCCGGCTATGACAAATCGCAGCGTTACCTCCCTATGTGAACCGCATTCCCCCTACAGCGCCCCGTTGAACAGGTTCGCCTTGATCTTCTCGACGTCGACCTTGGCAAAGCCGTCCGAAAGCTTGGCGCCGTCAGCGTCGGCCTTGACCTTGGCCTTGTCGAAATCATTGGCCGGCTTGATCAGGTCGTTGGTGAGCACGTCCTCCGCCTTCACCGGCGAGGTGATCTGGCCGATCTTGTGGATCTGGTCGAAGAAGCCCTGCCAGCTCGCCATGTCGTGCCAGCCCCAGCCGCCGCGCTTGTCCATGTCGCCGCGGAAGACGTTGACCTGCTGCAGGATGGAGGTGGTTCCGAGCTCCGGGCCGAGATTGCTGGCGAGCGTCGGGAACTGCTCGAACACCGCCTCCACCGCCGCGCGCGGGTTCTGGTAGCCGAACTCCAGGCCCATGGCCCAGCCGCGCAGATATTTCTCCAGGAAGGTCTTGCGGTCGGGATCCTCGAGGTCAGCGCTGCGCACCACGAAGGTATTGGCCGGAAATTTCGAATGCTGGACGCCGAGCCAGTAGTCGAAGCTGAGTCCCTTGGCGATCCATTCCGCCCTGAGCCCTTCCCAGGACAGGGCGGCATCGCCCTGCCCGCCGGCCAGTGCCGTGCCCCAGGTCGGCCAGCCAGCCTCGACATATTTCACCTTCTTGACGTCGACGCCCTGGGCGGCGAGCAATGGATCGGTGATCGCCTGCCAAGCGGCCGAACCGAGCAGGATGGTCTTGCCTTCCAGCGTCTTGAGATCCTTGGTGCCCTCGCCTTTGCGGAAGGCGAAACTGAACGTGTCGCGTGCACCCATATGGAACACGGATTTCAGCTTCATGCCGTTCTGGATGGCGAAGGAGAATACGCCCGGGGATGGGAAACCCATGTCGGCCTGGCCGACATCGACGAATTTCACCGTCGCCGTGCCGTCGGAGGGGCCAGGCTGCATGTCGGTGGCAAGATCGCCGAAATAGCCGGCCTTCTTCGCCGCCCAATAGGGATAGTCGTCGAGCACTTCCAGCGTGCCGCGCGGCGAGATCCAGGTGAACTTCTCATAGGTTGCAGCCCGTGCCGGCGCCAGCAGGCCGGAGGCACCGAGGGCCGTCGCCGTCACCAGGCCGCCGGCACCCACCTGCAGGAAATAGCGCCGGTTGATGCCCGGCATTGTCGATACGATCTCGTTCTTCGTCACGGCTTTCCTCCGGTTGCATCCCGCCTGTTTCCGGCAGTTCGAATGGTGTGTGGTTTGTTCGTTCTAACGCTTTGCCATCGCCCGCTTTCCTGCTCAGGCTTCCCAACTCGCCCATTTCTTGCCGATCAGGAAGAACAGCACATAGATCAGGATGCCGAGGATGGAGAGCACCAGCACCACCGCGAAGAATTGCGGCATCTGGATCATGGAGGAATAGGTGGTCAGACGGTTGCCGAGCCCGAAGCCGCCACCGACCATCTCGGCCCCAACAGCCGTCAGCAGGCCGAAGATGGCGCCGATCATCAGGCCGACCAGGATCATCGGCAGGGCCATCGGTGCGCGGATCTTCCAGAAGATCTGCAGCGTCGAGGCACCATAGGAACGGGCAAGCGCGATCTTGGCATTGTCGACCCGCCGGAAGCCGGTCGCCGCGTTGATCATCACCATCGGGCCGGCGGCAAGCGCCACCGCGATGATCCTCGGCGTATAGCCGAAGCCGAAGCGCAGGATGAGCAGCGGCACCAAGGCCAGCATCGGCGTGGTGACCAGCAGCAGGATATAGGGTGCGATGATCTTCTCGGCGAAAGGAAACTGGGTGATCAAGGCGGCAAGGATCAGGCCGATGCAGGCACCGATGGCAAAGCCGCCGCCCAGTTCCACCAGCGTATAGCCCAGATGCGGCAGGATCAGCGGAAACTCGGTAAACAGCGCCGCGGCGATCGCGCTCGGCGGCGGCATGATATAGAGCGGCACCTTGAACAGCCGGAGCGCCACCTCCGCGCCGCCGATCAGGATCACCGCGACCGCGATGATCGCGGCAATCTCGAAGCCGGACTTGATGCCGGGGCCGGAGGAAAAGGCCGACAGATTGGTGAGGCTGACATCCCGGCCATCGCCGGACTTCGCCTTGGAAAATTGGGGAACGGCGTCACTCACGGCGATATCCTCAGCTTGCGGCCACGGCGCTGCGCAGCGGCGCCTGCGTCTGGCTGGCGCGGCCGCCGACGATGTCGAGCTTGATGGCGTTCTGCAGGTCGAAGACCTCCTTGGTGGCCATGATCTCCAGGGAGCGCGGGCGCGCGAAGGGCACCTGATATTCCCTTGCCACCCGCCCGGGCCTGGCGCTCATCACGATCACCCGGTCCGAGAGGAAGATGGCCTCCTCGATGCTGTGTGTGATGAAGACGATGGTGGTCGGCCGATCGAGCCAGATCTCCTCGACCAAGCGGTTCATCTCTTCGCGGGTGAAGCTATCGAGGGCGCCGAAGGGCTCGTCCATCAGCAAGACCGAAGGCTTGAGCGCTAGAGCGCGCACGATGGAGGCCCGCTGCTGCATGCCGCCGGAAAGCTCGCGCGGGAACTTGCCGCCGAAGCCGGCAAGGCCGACGCGTTGCAGGAGATGCTCGATCCAGGCCCGGTCGGGACGGGTGCCCTTGATCTCGAAGGGAAAGGCGATATTGGCGTCGAGGTTGCGCCAGGGCAGCAGGTTGGCTTCCTGGAAGACGAGGCCGATATCGGGATGCGGGCCGGTGATCGCTTTCCCGTCCAGCCTGATCTCGCCGCTGGAGAGGCGGTGAAGACCCGACATCGACCACAGCAAGGTGGTCTTGCCGCAGCCGGAGGGACCGACGATGGAGACGATCTGGTTGGCCTGAATGTCGATGCTGCAGCGGTCCAGCGCAACGAGATTGCCCGAAGCGGTGTGATAGACCTTGCTCGCCTCCCGCACGGCAAGCTTCGGGTGTGATGCCAGCCCCGTTTTCATTCCATCCCTCGGAGAATGCGCCGTGGCCCTCAAGGGCCATCTCATCGCTGCCGGCACTGTGTAACTATCCTACTTTAGTGTCAAGCATATGGTAGGACCATTGCAGGACCAGCGCACCGAAATACCTTCTATCTATCGGAATTATCTTGTGTTATTGCAACATGAAGGTTGTGTTACTTTCCTACATGGATCACGCTGTCCCACGATGGTGCACACTTTAATCCCAGGGAGAAACGCCTGATGAGCCAGGACAGGAAGCGAGCGTCCCGGCACGGCAAGGCGAGTGAGCCGGGCAGCGCCGCTTCCGAGCGCATGACCCATATCCCGGACATCATTTCCCTGGTGAAGGACGGTTATCGCGAGCTCCGCCCGGCCGAGCGGCGCGTCGCAGACGTGGTGCTCGAAGATGTCGAGGCCGCCGTCGCCGCCTCCAATGGTGAGCTTGCCAGGCGAGCCGGAGTGAGCGAACCCACCGTCACTCGCTTCTGCCGCGCCATCGGCTGCGAGGGCGTCAGGGACTTCAAGCTGCGCCTGGCGCAGAGCCTGGTGGTTGGCGCGCTCTATCTCGGCAAGCCGGGCACCAATGCCGGCTACCAGGCCCCGGAACTGCCGTACTGGAATGCCGTATTCGGTGAGGCCCATCGTGCCATCCAGGAAACCGAGCGCCAGCTCGATCCCGCTGAACTGCAGAAGGCGGGCGACCTGATCGCCGGTGCCCACCAGATCGCCGTCTTCGGCCTGGGCGGCAGCGCCTCCGCCTTGGCGCAGGAAACCCAATATCGCCTGTTTCGCTATGGCGTCGCGGTATCGGCCCATTGCGACCCCTATGTCATGCGCATGACGGCCTCGACCCTGAAGCCGAGGGACGTGGTGATCGCGATCTCGGCAACCGGGCGCACGCGCGAGGTCGTCGAAGCGGTCGAGATCGCCCGCCAGTACCGGGCCACCGCCATCTGTGTCACCGCGCCCGACACCGATCTCGCCCGCGCCTGCGACGTGAGGCTGACCGTGGCCGTGCCCGAATTCCCCGACACGCTCAAGCCCACGGCCCTGCGCTTTGCCTTCCTGACCCTGATCGACCTGATGGCGACGGCCACTGGCTACAAGCTCGGCGGCTCGGCCCGCGAGACGCTGCGCCGCATCAAATACAATGTGCAGATCCGCCGCGCCGGCAAGGAGATGGAACCTCTGGGGGATTGAGAGGCTGTCTGCGGAGAGATGCTCTAGCATCTACTTCCCTCGCCGCAGAGTGGCTCAATGGGGACAACGCCGGCCCGTTTGTGGGAGAGGGCAGAATCCTAAGCTAAATGGGTTGCAAAACTCAGGCATAGAAGTGCAGCTTTAATCGGAGATTTTGCGGCGACAAAGGTCTCGGATTGAAGGAAGGTAGTTATTCGTCAGAGACCGGGAAACCATTCATTGATCGCCGCCTGGTTCACGCCGCAAGAGCCATTCCACCACTGGACCGGATAAGGCCAGTCATCCTTATGCCAAGGGGTCCGTTCGCGTTCTGCACTCGATACGAATTGTCGCCGAAAGTCCGGTCGACTGGGATCTACCAGAATGCCTGCGTATCCAAGGATGCCGATCAGAATACGCCGCTCCGCATTGTTGGAAGGCAACAGCTTGGACAGCGCCCGTTCCAAATCACCCAGCCGCGCTGTCGGGGGCATGGATTTCGCCACATTGAGAACGGATCGGAGAATCAAATAATCGGCCTCTTTCGGAGCGACACTCTCGCTCGCAGCAAACGCCTCAAGATCGAATGCTATGTAGCGGGGATTGTCGTGACGAACCCCACCACATTTAATTCGCTCAAAGCTCAAGACATTGAGATCTGCATTCGCTTTGTCGTACGCGCCACAATAAGCGCAACTTTGGTTTCCGCAGCAGACGGCCTTCGAATGTGTTTTCATATGTAGGCCAACTGCGTAGCTTCCCATCGCCGAGCGAAGATCAAGTCGTCTCGATCCAAGACTCGATATAAAAGCGTGAGCAATTGCTTTACGGCTAGTTCCGGCCACGGCGTTTACCACCGCGTCTACTACCTCGTCATGCGAAAATTCGACCGGATCGAACATCAATCCTTGCGCCTTGGCATAGGCGAAGTCCTCGGGAGACACCGAGGGGGCGCGCTTCCAGCCTGAAGAAGACCAGAACATGCTGGTCAAGATTTCGAGAGCGCGTTTATCGGGAGCCATGACAGATTGTTATGTACTTCACGTTGCGATTCAATGTCTGTTACAGGGACCATTTTTATCATCCCCCTTCCGTTAAATTACTGATTTCCGAAGCGTTTACATCAAATGCTGGCGGTGCTGGCGTTGTGGAGATCGGCTGCAAAAGCCTGTTTCCGCGAACCAGTTTTGCAACCGGCCTAGCGCATGCGTCCACCCTCTCCACAATCGATTCCCAATACTTCCGTTTCCATCATTCATGAAATGCGCCGCTACACCAGCGGCTGCATCTCGCCGATCATGGTCGGCACCAGCTCCGAAACGGTCGGATGGATATGCACGGCGCGCTGGATGGTGGTGTAGGGCGCCTTGGCATACATGCCGTCGAGCAGGCCGTGGACGACCTCGTCACCGCCGACACCGAGGATGGCCGCTCCGAGAATGGCATGGCTGTCGGCATCGACGATCACCTTCATGAAGCCCTGCGTCTCGCCCTTCTCGACCGCCCGGCCGACCCTCGTCATCGGCCGCTTGCCGATCAGGGCCTTCCGTCCGGACCGGCGTACCTCCTCCTCGGTCTGCCCGATGCGTCCGAGCGGCGGATCGATATAGAGGGCATAGGCGGTGATGCGGTCGCTGACCCGGCGCGGATCGGCATCGAACAGATTGGCGGCGACGATCTCGTAGTCATTGTAGGAGGTATGGGTGAAGGCGCCCTTGCCGTTGCAATCGCCGAGCGCCCAGATGCCCTCGACGTTGCTGCGCAGCTCATCATCGACGATGACATAGCCGCGCTCATCGGTGTGCACGCCGGCCTTGTCCAGGCCGAGATCGTCGGTATTGGGAACCCGGCCGACGGCGACAAGCACATGCGAGCCCGATATCCGCATGGGACTTTGCCCCTCCCCCGCCACGGTGACGGCAACCCCGCCGCCATCGCGAGCAAAGGAGAGCTGCGTCGCCCCAAGGCGGATATCGATGCCTTCCCTCGCCAGGATGTCACGGATGGCGTCGGAAATATCGGGGTCCTCCCGCGAGGTCAGGCGTGGCCCGCGCTCGATCACCGTGACCTCAGAGCCGAAGCGACGATACATCTGCGCGAATTCCAGCGCGATATAGCTGCCGCCGATCACGACGAGATGCTCGGGCAACGCATCGAGCTCCACGATCGAAGTGTTGGTGAGATAGTCGATGTCGGCAAGCCCCGGCATCTCCGGCACGAGGGCTCGCCCGCCGACATTGAGGAAGATCTTCGGCGCGCTCAGGCGCTCGCCATCGACCTCGATCTCGTGCGGGCCGGTGAAGCGGGCATGGCCCCGGATCAGCCGGCAGCCCGGCATGCCGCCAAGCCAGCCCTCCAGGCCGGTACGGGCGTTCATGGTCACCGCCTGCTTGCGGGCCCAGACCTTCTTCATGTCGACGCCGACGCCGCCGCCCAGCACCACGCCATAGTCGTCGGCTCGGCGGGCGAGATGGGCGGCATAGGCGCTGGCGACCAGGGTCTTGGTCGGCATGCAGCCGGTGTTGACGCAAGTGCCGCCGACATGCTTGCGCTCGATCACGGCAACCCGCTGCCCCACCGAACTGAAGCGGCCAGCCAGGGACGGTCCGGCCTGGCCTGCCCCGATGATGATGGCGTCGAACGCGGTGCTCATAGCAGTACCCTGACGATCAGAAGCGCCCCGAGGACCGCCACGGCGTCCTCGACAAGGGCGGCCGGCAGGTCGCGCCCGAAGGCGAGCGCCAGGCGCCGGCGGAACTCATGGCCGCCCAGCGTGCCGACGATGGCACCGAGCACGCCGGCGAGGAGCCCGACCAGCCAGGAACCGCCGGCCAATCCGATCGCAGCCCCGCTGAAGGTACCGCTGACGAGGCGGGCACCGAACTGCATCGGCACCGTGCGGCTGGGCGTCGAGGGCAACTGGTCGCCGACGAACTCCAGCAGGGCCAACGCCGTGAAGACATAGGCTGTGACGGGATGGCCGAGGAAGGCCAGCGGCGTGCCGTCCAGCGGCAGCCAGCCCAGATAGGCCGCCCAGCTCACGGCGGCAGGAGCGGTGAAGGTGCGCAGCCCCGCGACCACGCCGATCAGAAAAGCGCCGAGCAACGACATGCAGCCCCCCTGTGCCGATGAGCCCTCATGCTGGAGGTAGGATGGTATAAAGGCAATAGCCATTCGCGGGAGAGGAGACCTTCTCGGCAACAGGTTCCAATATCGCCCCTAGAACCCCTGCAATTGAGCTACGGATCTTTGAGTTGGCGCGAGCTTTGTCATTGCCGGGCTTGCCCCGGTAATCCGGCGTCTTGGCCGCTTGCGCACATGGCTTCCGGATAGCCGGGTCAAGCCCCGGTTTTGATCAACCCGCGACACTCCACAGCGGCTACCAAGGTTTCCGAGCGCCAAGTGCAAACCTTGAGACGCACATTGTCGAATGTCTGAAATGGGGCCGTCAGCGGACTGGCCGGCTTCGCATGTTTGTGATCAGATAGCTTGCCGGGTGGCTCGTGCCAAGAATCCACTCGCCATCTCCGGAGCCGCCTGCTGACGAGCAAGTTCGGCAGCAGCCTATAAATACGGTCTTTGTCCCTATCGACAGATGCAGCTACTCCGGCCTTTTAGCGGGCGTTTGCCAGACGAGACGTTCGACACGCCGCGTCCTGGTATCTGTCATTCGCGCGAGGCGCAGGATATCTTGGCGTCATGTTACAGGCATGGGCGCTTACATCATAGGCCAGACCCGGCAGGTCTTTGTCGGCAAGCAACACCTCTGAAAAACGACGGCGCGGGCGCGATCAGGTGGCGCGATTGCGCACGTTTCCAGATGCTTGCGCAACAGTCAGAAGCCAGTCGGCAAACAAGCCGGCGTCGGGATGCGTGCTGTTGCCTGCGGGCTCAACCAGGTAGAAGGCTTCGTCAATCGGCAGGGCGAGGTCAAACGGCGCGACGAGCCGTCCCGAGGCCAAAGCATGTTCGGCCAGCGATTTGCGCCCAAGCGCGATACCGCCGCCCTGCGCCGCCAGTTCGAATGCCGTCAGGGACGTGTCCAGATGCAGCCCGGAGCCTGCGTCGACATGAAGAGCTCCGGCTGCCTTCAACCAGATGCCCCAGCCCTCGTGATAGCCAAGCACATGCAGGAGCCTGTGGTGTCGCAGATCGTCGGTCACTTGCGGCGGGCTCGAAGGGGCGCAGAGTGGCGTAATCGTCTCCCAAGTCAGGCGACGGCTGTTGAATCCAGGCCACTGCCCGTTGCCATATTGGATGTCGAGGTCGAAATCGTCGCTGTCGATGGCATCTTTCCAGACACTGGACAAAAGGCGGATGGTCTTGCCCGGATATCGGTTGAGATAGTCGGGCAGGCGCGGGGCAAGCCAGTTGACGGCGAAGGAAACCGCGCAGCGCAGGGTCAGGACGCTGCTGCGGCGCTGGCCAAAGACCTCTCGCGTGCCGATGGCCAGGCGCTCCATGACGTCCTGGATTTTGGGCAGATAGGCGGCGCCAGACTTGGTCAGTTCCAGCCCGCGCGGCCGGCGGATAAACAGGGGACGCCGCAGGTGCTGCTCCAGCGCCTTCACGTGTTTCGAGACAGCGGCCTGGGTGAGATGCAGCTCGGCTGCCGCCTGTGTGAAGCTCAGCGTCCGGGCCGATGCCTCGAAGGCACGGAGCCAGGTCAGCGGGGGGAGATCCAGGTTCATCACGGCTCCAAAACGCAGGCATAACTATTTGTATAGGCGTTCCCCCCGAATACGTCGTTTGACCAATTCGCGCCAGAGGGGTCTTTGGAGGCATCCAGGGAGGCCCCATGTTCAACGTATTCCCGACGGCGCGCCTGCGTCCCTCGCCCTTCTATGCCTGCGCGGTTGCCGATGGCATGACCGCTGCCAGCATCTACAATCGGATGATCATGCCGACCTCCTATGGCAACCCGGAGGCGGAGTATTGGCGGCTGATCAACGGGGTCTCGCAATGGGATGTGGGCGTGGAGCGGCAGGTACAGCTGAAGGGCCCAGACGCGGGTCGGCTCGCGCAGATCCTGTCGCCGCGCGACCTTTCGACCTGCCAGGCGGGACAGGGGAAATACGTGCCGCTATGCAATCATCGCGGCACGATCATCAATGACCCTATCCTGTTGAAGTTGGCCGACGACCTCTATTGGTTCTCGATCGCCGACAGCGACATCTGGTTCTGGGCCGGGGCCATCGCCGCCGAGCGCGGCCTGGATGTCGAGGTCAGTGAGCCCGACGTCTCGCCGATGGCCCTTCAGGGCCCCAAGGCCGAGGACGTGGTGGCCCATGTGCTGGGCGACTGGGTGCGGGGCCTCAAATACTTCTGGTTCCGCGAGACCGAGATCGAGGGTATCCCCGTTGCGGTGCAGCGCTCGGGCTGGTCGAAGCAGGGTGGGTTCGAGATTTATCTGAAAGACGGTACGCGCGGCACAGCGCTGTGGAACATCTTCAAGGAGGCGGGCCGACCCTGGGACATCGGCCCTGGCGCGCCCGCCACGGCAGAACGTACCGAAAGCGGCCTCGTCTCGATCGGTGGCGACACGGACGAGGCGACGAATCCGTTCGAAGTGCGTCTGGGCAGATATGTCGACCTTGACGTATCCGACGATGTGGTGGGAATTCAGGCCCTGCGCCGGATCAAAGCCGAAGGGATAAGGCGACACCAGTTGGGCCTGGTGTTGGAAGGCGAGGTCCCCGCACCGCTCGGATTCCGCCGCGAGGAGATCATCCGGAATGGCCAGCGCATTGGAATGATGACGAACTGCGTCTGGTCGCCGCGCATGAGAGCCAACATCGGCTATGCGCTGATCGACGCAAGCGTTCGCACGGGCGAAACGGTGCAGGTTCTGCGCGATCATGGGCCGGTTGCCGCCAAGCTGGTCGATCTTCCCTTCCTCTGAGTCTCGACATGCACCAGCAACTTGACGCTCATACGCGGAACGCCGCCAATCACGTGGCGCTGTCGCCCCTGTCTTTCCTGAAGCGGGCCGAAACGGTCTACGCGAACCTCCCTGCCGTGACCTATGGCGACACTCGCCGCAGTTGGCATGAGACCGCTGCGCGTTGTCGATCGGCAGCCGCGGGGCTGGCGGCCTTGGGCGTCAAGGCGGGGGATACGGTGGCGGTTCTGTCGCCCAACATCCCCGAGTTGTTCGAGTTGCACTACGCCGTTCCGCTGCTCGGCGCCGTATTGAACACGATCAACACGCGGCTGGAACCCGAAACGGTCGCCTATATCATCGACCATTCGGACGCCAGGCTGGTGATCGCCGATACCGCGCTTGCTCCTCTGCTGCGTCGTGCGTTCGAGATCAATGGTAGAGACCTTCCGGTGGTCGATATCACTGACCTTCCGGACCACACGGGCTTTGGCCAGACCACCTTTGACGATCTGACCGCCTATCCACCGATGGACTGGGCGCTGCCGCAAGATGAATGGCAGGCATTGGCGCTGAATTACACGTCAGGCACCTCAGGAAGGCCGAAGGGCGTGATCTATCACCATCGGGGCGCCTATCTGATGGCGATGGGAACGGTTGCGGGCTGGGCCCTGCCACCGCATCCGACTTACCTGTCGGTCGTGCCCATGTTCCATTGCAATGGCTGGAATCACCCCTGGGCCATGGCCATCGTCGGCGGCCATATAATCTTCACGCGCGACATCGCCCCGGCGAAATTGCTGGCCGCCATGGCAGTGCATCGGGTCACCCATCTGGGCGCGGCGCCGATCGTGCTGCAGATGCTTTGCGACAGCCCCAATGCCCGGCCCTTCGATCCTAAGATCAGGGTACTGACCGCAGGCGCACCGCCGCCGCCCGCTATCCTAGAAAAGGCTTCGGCCCTCGGCCTCGACGTAATGCAGGTCTACGGCCTGACCGAAACCTACGGCCATATCTCGCAGTGCCTGTGGCAAGAGGAATGGGACAGGCTGCCCGCCGGTGCCCGAGCCGAGAAGCAGGCGCAGCAGGGCGTGGCCTTTCCCATGGTCGAGGACATCCGCGTGGTGGACCGCACGACCGGAGCCGACGTGCCGCGCGACGGCCTGACCCAGGGCGAAATCGCCATCCGGAGCAACACCGTGATGAAGGGATACTACAAGAACCCCTCCGCCACCGCCGAAGCCTTCGCCGGCGGCTGGTTCTGGTCAGGCGACGCTGCCGTGATCCATTCCGACGGCTACTTGCAAATCCGCGACCGATTGAAGGATGTCATCATCTCCGGAGGCGAGAATATCTCCTCGGTCGAGGTCGAGGCCATTCTCTATCGCCACCCGGCCGTACTTGCGGCGGCCGTCGTGGCCCGCCCGGACCCGAAATGGGGCGAAAGCCCATGCGCTTTCGTCGAACTTCGCGACGGGGCGCCCCTGACCGAGGCCGAACTCATTGCCTTTTGCCGCGACCGCATCGCTCACTTCAAGGCGCCGAAAACCGTGATTTTCGGCGCGCTGCCGAAGACCGCCACGGGTAAGATCCAGAAGTTCGTTCTGCGCGCAGCCGCCCGCGATCTGGGGCCAAAATCATGACTTGGGAAGCTCCCGTAAAGGACCTGCTTTTCAACATCGCCCTTGCGGCGCCGGCCGAAATCGATCTGGACACGGCTGCCGCCGTGCTTGAGGAGCTCGGCCGCTTTTGTGCGGAGGAAATCGCACCGCTAAACCTCCCGGGCGATCGCGAAGGATCCCGTTGCGACGCTGGTCGGGTGACCACACCTGGAGGCTTTCGCGCCGCCTATGACAAATTCGTTCAAATGGGCTGGCAAGGTTTGCCGCATCCCGTAGAGTACGGTGGCCAGGGTCTGCCCCGGACGGTGGGCGCTGCGGCGGGCGAAATTCTGAATGCCGCGAACATGAGCTTTGCGCTCTGCCCTCTTCTGACCGATGGCGCTATCGAAGCCTTACGCCATTTCGGATCGCATCAGATGAAGGCCCTCTACCTGCCGAAGCTGGTTGCGGGGCACTGGACCGGTACGATGAACCTGACGGAACCGCAGGCGGGCAGTGATCTAGCTCTCCTGCGAACACGTGCCGAGGCGCAAGGCGGCGGCACTTATCGGATCACCGGGACCAAGATCTTCATCACCTATGGCGAACATGACCTGGCCGAGAACATCATCCATCTCGTCCTTGCCCGCACGCCCGATGCCCCGCGGGGCGTCAAGGGAATCAGCCTGTTCCTGGTGCCGAAGGTCCTTCCCGATGGCACCCGCAACCGTGTGACCTGCCAGAGTATCGAGCACAAGCTGGGCGTCCGGGCCAGCCCGACCTGCGTCCTGAACTATGAAGGCGCGACCGGGTTTCTGATCGGGTCCGAAAACGCTGGGCTGGAGTACATGTTCACGATGATGAACGCCGCCCGCTTTGCGGTCGGCGTCCAGGGGGTTGCGATCTCGGAACGCGCGAGCCAACAGGCGCTGGCATACGCGAAATCCCGTCTCCAGGGCCGCCCGGTCGACGGCAGCGCCCCCGGAGCAGTCGCCATCATCCAGCATCCCGATGTGCGCCGGATGCTTTCGCATATGCGCGCCACAACCGAAGCTTGCCGTGCGTTGGCGGTCTTTGCTGCGGGTTGGCAGGACCGTGGCGATGCCGCAATGGCGGAATTCCTCGTGCCGCTGGTCAAGGGGTTCTGCACCGAAATGGCCGTGCAGGTCACCTCTCTCGGGGTACAGATCCACGGCGGCATGGGCTTTATCGAGGAAACCGGCGCCGCCCAGCACTACCGCGATGCCCGCATCCTGCCGATCTACGAAGGCACCACTGCCATTCAGGCCAATGATCTTCTGGGCCGAAAGACACTGCGCGACAGCGGTGCCACGACAACCCGTATCGTCGAGATGGTCGCAGAGACGGAAGCGGCGCTCAGCGACGGCTCACCGGCCGCTCGGGACATCGCGGCGCGGCTCGGCGGAGCGCGGCAAGACTTCCAAGCCACCGTCGCCTACCTTCTCACTGCCTCCCCGAAGGAAGCATATGCCGGTGCCGTGCCCTATCTCTTGCTCGCCGGAAACCTGGTCGCAGGCTGGCAGATGGCGCGCTCGGTCCTTGCGGGCGAAGCATTCGCGGGCGACCGCGACTTCATGATCACCAAGACCGCCACCGCGCGATTCTACACCCATCACATCCTGCCCGAGACTGGTCTCCAGCGCGCCCGCGTCATCCAGGGGGCGGCTAGCCTCCTGGACGCCGCCGTCTAATCCCCTTGCTCTTTGAACAGGACCGCAGAATGACTCTTGAGATCAACCGCACCCGCTTCGCGAACCTGGCCGTAGATGCGCATGAGGATGGCGTCTGGGTTGTCACCCTGAACCGTCCCGCCAAGCGGAACGCCTTGGATTCGCACACGATCGAAGAGCTCGTCGAGTTCTTCTCGGCCGCGCCGCGCGCCGGGATCCGCGCTATTGTGCTGGCCGCCAACGGGGATCATTTCTGCGCCGGGCTGGACCTGGTCGAACATCATCAGGCCGACCGCAGCCCGGCCGAGTTCATGCATCTTTGCATGCGTTGGCATGAGGCGTTCAACAAGATGGAGTACGGCGGTGTCCCCGTCATCGCTGCACTGAAGGGTGCTGTTGTCGGCGGTGGCCTGGAACTCGCCAGCGCGGCCCATATCCGGGTAATGGACCAGACGACTTATTTCGCGCTGCCCGAGGGTCAACGTGGACTTTTCACGGGCGGCGGCGCCACGATCCGCGTTACCGACCTGATCGGCAAGTCACGAATGATCGACATGATGCTGACGGGTCGTGTCTATCAGGGGCAGGAGGCAGTCGATCTGGGGCTTGCGCAGTACATCACCGAAGGCTCCAGCCTTGAAAGGGCGATGGAACTGGCTCGCAAGGCGGCTCAGAACCTGCCGCTTTCGAACTTTGCCATCTGCTCGGCAGTCAGCCACATGCAGAACATGTCGGCGCTGGATGCAGCTTATGCCGAGGCGGTGGTGGCGGGCGTGGTGAACACCCAGCCTGACGCCCGCGCCCGTCTTGCGGCCTTTGCCGACAAATCGGCGGCCAGGGTGCGGCCCAACAATTGATGAGGTTGCGCCCGTGTTCCTGCCAAAGGAACATGACTGGCGCTGAACCGGCAGCGTCCAGTCTGTGAAGTCGACTGTGTCTCTCTGGCATCACATTGGTCGGACAGCGTTCTTGACCGAGTTCCGGGGCTGTGCGGCGCGGGCTGCCCCGGTCTGAGCCAACCAAGTGTCGAGGGTATCATGAAGACACTCGATTACGGCGAAGCATCGTTTTGGGGTCGTGCGAGTCACTTGAGGTCGTCTATTGGCATGCTGAGTTGATTGCCCGACATCGCGGAATAGCAGCAGTGCCTTTACTGGGCATTCGACAACAAGATCCAAATCCTGAGCCAAACGGCAGCTTCTAAGTTGTTGGTGCAGGAGTTCCGAACGACCGAATAGAGGCGCCAAATCGTCATTCGTGGCGAAACTCCCCCCGAGTTCACGAATCTCAAACGCAAAACGCCACCGGGGCGGTTAGACCCAGATGGCGCTTGATTTATGCAGGAAGCGGTTGCGGGGGCTGGCTTCAAATCTCTAAGGTCAGCAAGTGTCGGTCTCGGTCAAAACCTGCCCGGCTGTGACAAATCGGAGCGTCTTTCCCAAGGCAACTGCACTGCTCTGGGCACCGGCCCTCCTGACGCAGCTAGAGTTCCTCGAGCGCATCCCCGAAGGTTTCGATGTCGCGCAGGCGCCTGCGCCCGGCGGCACCGGCTTTCTCGATGGCGCGGGTGGTGATGAGATGGCAGAGCGCCATCACCGACGTGTGGTTGAACAAGGGGCCGGGCGCCAGGGTCTGGCAGTAGAAATGCCACTGCGCCGAGGAGCGCAGAGGGGCACCCTCATCGGTGATGTAGAGCAGTTTGGCGCCCCGCCTCTCGATGGCGGCCAGGATATCGTCCAGCTTGGCAATGCGGCGGCGCAAGGCGAAAACCACCACCACGTCGTCCGCTGCGATGCTCGCCAGATATTCGCCGAGTGTCTGGCCCGGGCCGGGGATGGCGACGATATTGTCGATGACCTGCAGCATCTGCCATTGCAGATAGGCGGCAAAGGGCTGGCTGGAGCGAAAACCCACGACCCAGGTCCTGCGCGCGCCGAGCATGGCATCCACCACCGCATCGATCTGGGCTTCGCGGATCGACAGAAAGGTCTGCTCCAGATTGGTGATGGCTTGGCCGACATGGCTGGAAAGCGACTGGCCAACGGCAGCGTCGGCCGCACTGGAAAGAAACAGCCGCGACCCGGTCTGCCTCTCCTGGCGCACGTGGCGGCGCGATTCCTCATAGCTCTCGTAGCCCAGCCGGCGCACGAACCGCGTCACCGTGGCATTGGAGACATGCGCCAAAGCCGCCAACTCCGATGCCGAATAGCTCGCCAGTTCACCGGGGAAGTCACACACGAATTCCCCGAGCCGCCGTTCGGCTGGCGGAAGCTCGTCGAGGACGTCCCGCACGCGGGTCAGGAAGGATCTTTCGGAAGATTGCATGACCGAGGCTGCTGAAATCTCTTTTTCATGACATTCCGAGCAGTAGGAGATTTTGACCGTTTGCACAATCTTATCGTCCCAAATCCTCGCAAATTGATGCCCTAAGCGAAAACAAAAATACCAATTGCAAAAATATTTTCTTTGAGTTTAATTATGAAAAAATAATTTCAAGACATCATCCAAAGGATTAAATCGCCATGGCAGGGGAACAGATGATCCCATCCGGCGCATCGTCGCCGGTACAAAAGCAGATGGAACAGGCGTTGGGGACGATCGGCGTCACCACGGCCCACAAGCAGATTCTCGCACTCATCCTGATCGGATGTCTGTTCGACGCCTTCGAGCAGAACACCATCGGGCTGATCGCGCCGATGCTGAAGGCGCAATGGGGCCTCACCGGCGCCGACATCGGTTTCCTGAACACCATTACGTTTGCGAGTGCGGCTGCGGGTCGCCTCCTCTCCGGCATCCTCGGCGATCGCTACGGCCGCCGTGTCATGCTGACCATCAATCTGCTATTGTTCACGCTCGGGTCCGCGCTTTGCGCGCTTGCGCCGAGCTTCGGCGTGCTCTGCATCGCGCGCGCCATCGTCGGCTTCGGAGTCGGCGGCGAGATCTCCACGGCCGTCACCATGCTCGCCGAGTTCTGTTCGCCGAAATTCCGCGGCACCGCGGCTGGCCTGGTCAATGTCGGCGCCGGCGGCTTTGGGAATTTCCTCGCCCCGGCCTTCGGGCTCGTGGTCTTCACCCTGTTCGCGGGGGACGATGCCTGGCGCTGGCTTTTCGGTGTGCTGGCGATCCCGGCCTTCCTCGTCGTGTTCTTCCGCCGCTACGTTCCGGAAACACCGCGTTTCCTGGCCTCGCAGGGCAAGATCGACGAAGCCAACAAGGTGCTCTCCATCCTGGCCTCAGGCTCGCTGCGCCCGAAGGAATTGCGGATCAAGGCCTATCTGTCGAAACCCGAAGACGGCAGCGACCAGCCTGCGAAAAGCAGCTGGCGGGAGCTGTTCCAGGTACGCTATCTCGGACGCACCATTCCCGTGGCGATCGCGATCCTGATGAGCTACGGGGCACAGCTTTCCGTGCTCACCCTCATGCCGATGATCTTCATGTCGATGGGCCACACGCTCTCCGGCAGCCTGCTCTTCAGCATGATCATCCAGAGCGGCAGCGTGCTGGGGGCGATCACCGCTTCGATGTTCGGTTATTACTTCCCGCGCAAGAGGGTCTTGAGCATCGGCTCCGTCTGTGCCTGCGCGGCAGCCCTGGCCATCGTCTGTCTGGGGAACGGTCTCTATCTGGTGCTGTTCTTCGGCGCGCTCTTCCAGTTCTTCGTGCTGCTGCTCAACACCTCGATCTGGATCTATGCGCCCGAACTCTATCCAACCCGCATTCGCGGCTTCGGCGTGGCGCTGATCCTGGCGAGCGGCTCGGCCGCGGGCTCGGTCGTGCCGACCCTGGCGGGCTTCCTCTTCGACAATCTCGGCATGCTCGGGGTCTTCGGCCTCGCTGCCTCGATGTATGCGGTCTTCGCCTTCTGCATTCAGCTCGGGCCTGAGACCTATGGCCGTTCCATGGAAGACCTGACCCAGCCGGCCGAATCCGAAACCCCGACCGTCGATTTTACCAAAACTGCCAGAGAACAGGCCTGACAATGCAAGCATCGTCCCCTCATGTCCTATTGATCAATCCCAACAGCTCGGAAGCGACCACGGGGATGATGCTGGCCATTGCCCGCCGCAAAGCGGATGGGCGGCTTCGGCTGGAAGCCGCCACGGCAACCCGCAGCCCCTCGATGATCGTCAACGAAACCCAGCTTACCGCCTCGGCAAGCCAGGTCATCGAGATCGGCCGGGCGCAGGATGCGGGCTGCATCGGCATCATCGTCAGTGCCTATGGCGACCCCGGCGTCGTCCACCTCAAGGAAAACCTGCAGGTGCCGGTCATGGGCATCTGCGAGGCATCCATGATCGACGCCTCGCAGGGCGGACGCAAATTCGGCGTCGCCACCGTCACGCCAGATCTGGCCGACGCCATCGCCGCGCGCGCGACCAGCCTGGGGCTTCAACACCTCTATACGGGCATACGCTGCACGCCGGGCGATCCGGTCAAGCTTGCCGATGATGCGGAACGCCTGCGCTGCGAGCTGGCAGCCGCGGTGAGGCAGTGCATCGAGGACGGCGCGGAAGCTGTGATCATCGGCGGCGGGCCGCTGGGCGAGGCAGCGGAATATCTGCGCACGCAATTCGACATCCCCATCATCGCGCCCATCGGCTCGGCGGTGGATCTGATGATCGCCGCGATCGAGAACGGTAACGGGCACCGGAATTGACCAACGCCCGTAGCAAGGAAGACGCGCGAACGGTATCCCGCCCGCGCGTATTTAACTCCCCCGCGCCAGTGCCACGATCTTGCGCATCACGGTGGGCAGGGCTTCGCCGTCGAGCTCATCGAGGCGAACCCAGCGGCAATCGGCGGGCGCCTTGGTGCTCAGCAGGGCATCGGCGGCATAGACGCTGACGGCGAGCTCGAAATGAGTGAAGCCATGGCTCACCTCGCCCGGGAGCTTGCGCCATTTCGCCTTCAGCGGCGCGTAGTTGACGGCAGTGCCTGAATCGAAGTCTTCGCTCCACACGCTGGAGGGAATCTCCGTCATGCCGCCGAGCAGACCCTTGTCGGGGCGCTTGCGCACCAGCACCCAGCCATCCGGCCTGACGATCCAGAACGCTGCGCCCTTGCGCAAAGGACGCCTGGCCTTGGGGGCTTTGCGCGGAAATGTCTCCTGCGTCCCTTCGCGGCGCGCCCTGCAGAAGGGCAGATAGGGGCACAGGCCGCAAGCCGGGCGTTTCGGGGTGCAGATCGTCGCCCCGAGATCCATCATGCCCTGCGCGAAATCGCCGGGCCTGTCGGCCGGCGTCATGCCGTCGACGATTTCGGCGATCCGAGGCTTGGCCTGCGGCAGGGGCGTCTCCAGCGCTTCGAGCCGGGTCACCACCCGCTCGACATTGCCGTCGACCACGGCCGCGCGCCGGTCGAAGGCGATCGCGGCCACGGCCGCCGCCGTATAGGCCCCGATCCCCGGCAGCTGCCTCAGGCCCTCGACCGTGTCGGGAAAACGACCGTCCAGCCTCGCACTGACGAAACGGGCGCAGGCATGCAGGTTGCGGGCTCGCGAATAATAGCCGAGCCCGGCCCAGGCCTTGAGGATATCCTCCTCATCGCTCTCGGCCATGGCGTCGACCGTGGGCCAGCGTGTCAGAAAAGCCTGGAAATAGGGGCCGACGGTCTTCACCGTGGTCTGCTGCAGCATGATCTCGGAGAGCCAGACGCGGTAGGGATCCGGCTTCTCGCCGGGCAGCGCCCGCCAGGGCAGCCTCCTGCGATGCCTGTCATACCAGGCGAGCAGGGCATCTGCGTGCAGGCCTTCTGGGGACTTGACCTCGGGAGCGACACTATTAAGCATGGCCCCTCATTCCACAGATCGGCCATGATCAACAAGCCCAACTCTTCACAACAGGCATCTCAACAGCGGGTGTCCATCAAGCGAAGGTCGGCTCGCCCCTTCGCCGATCTCGTCGGCCCGGCCCTGGCCGACGCCCTCAAGGCACGCGGCTTCGCCACGGCCGATATCATCGGGCACTGGCCGGATATTGTCGGCGCCCGCCTTTCGGCCCATTCCTTGCCTGTGAAGATGCAGTGGCCGCCTCGCCCCAAGGGTGAAGCCTCCGATGCGGCGCCTGCTGCCGCGACCCTGATCCTGCGGGTCGAGAGCGCCTTCGCGCTGGAGGTCGAGATGTCGGCCGGCCAGATCATCGAGCGCATCAATGCCGTCTTCGGCTGGCGCTGCGTCGGCAAGCTGCGCCTCAAGCAGGGGCCGGTGGACCATCCGGCACCGAGGCAGAGGCCCGGGATTCCCGACCTGCCCCCCGAGGCCTCCCGCCAATTGGCCGACGATCTCAGCGGCATCGAGAACCCCGGCCTGCGCGAGGCGCTGGAACGGCTGGGGCGGCAGGTTCGCGGTTCGTCCCGCCGCACCAAGCCGGCTACAGTCAAGCCGGTCACACCTACGTGAAGGTGGTCGGTCTGCCTGTTGCCATAATTGCAAGGCTCAAGTACCGCACACATAGAGTGCGCCGACGCGCGCAATGACAAAGGACATGAGTCGCCGATGAGCCCGATGCTTTCCCGCCGTACCCTGATCGCAGCCCTTGCGGCGAGTCCGGCGCTTGCGGCCCTGCCCGCCCTCGCGGCCGACGACAAGGTCAGCCTGCTCGAACTGGCCGTGCCCGGCCCCATCCCCGATATCGCGCTCGGCAAGCCGGATGCGCCGGTCAAGGTCTATGAATATGCCTCGATGACCTGCCCTCATTGCGCGCGCTTTGCCAAGGACGTGTTCCCGGCCATCAAGCAAAAATACATCGATACCGGCAAGGTGCTGTGGACGATGCGCGAGTTCCCGCTCGATCCGCGTGCCACGGCCGCCTTCATGCTGGCACGCTGCATTGCCAAGGACGCACCGCCTGAGAAATATTACACCATGCTCGACGTGCTGTTCTCGCAGCAGGAGAGCTGGGCGTTCGTCAACGACGCCAAGCAGGTGCTTCCGGCCCTGTTCGGCATCGCCAAGCAGTCCGGTTTTACACAGGAACAGTTCCAGGCCTGCTTGAAAGACCAGACGCTCTATGCTGGCGTAAATGCCGTGAAGGAGCGTGGTTCTTCGGCTTTCGGTATCGATGGCACGCCGACCTTCTTCATCAACGGTATCAGGAAGGGCGGCGAGATCACGATCGACGAGTTCTCCCAGGTCGTCGATCCGTTCCTCAAATCCTGAAAGCAGTCCCGGCCCCGCCGGACTGCGGGGTGATGGATGAAACTAACCAAGCTCAGGCTTCTCGGCTTCAAGTCCTTCGTCGAACCGACGGATTTCCTGATCGAACCCGGTTTGACCGGCGTCGTCGGGCCGAATGGCTGCGGCAAGTCGAACTTGGTCGAAGCCCTGCGCTGGGTGATGGGCGAGAGCAGCCACAAGAACCTGCGTGCCGCCGAGATGGACGATGTCATCTTCGGCGGCTCGGGGAACCGGCCGCCTCGCAACATGGCCGAGGTGATGCTGACGGTCGAGAACAAGGACCGTACCGCCCCGGCTGCCTTCAACGACGCCGACATTCTGGAAATCTCCCGCCGCATCGAGCGTGATCGCGGCTCCAATTACCGCATCAACGGCCGCGAAGTGCGCGCCCGAGACGTGCAGCTCATCTTCGCCGACGCCTCCACCGGCGCGCGCTCGCCCGCCATGGTGCGCCAGGGACAGATTGCCGAACTCATCGCCGCCAAGCCGCAATCGCGCCGCCGCATCCTCGAGGAGGCGGCCGGCATCTCCGGCCTGCATACGCGCCGCCATGAGGCGGAGCTGCGATTGAAGGCGGCAGAAAGCAATCTGGAACGGCTCGAGGACGTGCTGACCCAGATCGAAACCCAGCTCGACAGCCTCAAGCGCCAGTCCCGCCAGGCTTTTCGCTATCGCGGCCTCTCCAACGAGATCCGGCAGGCCGAAGCCCTCATCTTCCACATCGCCTTCGAGGAAGCGGGGCGGCTGGTGATCGAGGCGGAGAAACGCCTCGACCTCGATACCCGCACCGTGGCCGAGCGCACGCGCGCACAGGCCGAGACGGCCCGCCTCGCCGCCATCGCCGCCCATGAGATGCCGCCTTTGCGTGAGGCCGAACATGCTGCCGGCACCGCCCTGCATCGCCTGGTGCTGGCGCGCGAGCAGCTGGACCAGGAGGAGCGGCGGGCCGGCGAGCGGCGCATCGAGCTCGACCACCGTATCCGCCAGGCCGGCGCCGACATCACGCGCGAGAAGTCGATGATATCGGATGCCGGCACCATGCTGCAGCGTCTGACGGCCGAGGAGTCCGCCCTGAGGGCCGAGCAGGACGGCAGCAAGGAACGGGCCTCCGAGGCCGCCGGCCTGTTGCGGGACGCCGAAGCCGCCTTGGCCGGCGAGGAAAGGGCGATGGGCGAGGCCCAGAGCGCGCTGGCCGAACTCCAGGCCTCGCGCGTCCAGGCCGAACGCAGCGAGCGCGAGGCCGGGGAGCGTATGGTCCGTCTGGAACGCCAGCTCGCCGAGATCCAGCGTGAGGGCGAAGCCCTTCGCACCGGCTCCAATGCCGCCGCCATCGCCGAGCAGCTCCAGCAACAGCTGGCCGAGCTGCAGGAGCGGCGCAGCCAGGCCGAGCAGGCCGCCATGGAAGCCGAGGCTGCCCATACCGAGGCGCGGGACGCCGAAGCTGCAACACGCGGGCCTCTCCAGGAAGCCGAACGCACGGCCAACCGCCTGGAAACCGAGGCGCGGACCCTGGCCAAGCTGGTGCTGACACCGGCTGGTGCCAAATACCCTCCCATCGCCGACGCCCTCAAGGTTGCCAAGGGCTATGAGATCGCGCTCGGCGCCGCACTCGGCGAGGATATCGACGCCCCCACCGATCTCGACGCGCCGGCCCATTGGTCGGGTGCCGCCGTCGCCGACGGCGATCCGCCCTTGCCCGCCGGTACCGAGGCGCTGGCGAGCTTCGTCCAGGCCCCCGACGGCCTGGCGCGCCGCCTGGCGCAGATCGGCATCGTGGACCGAGCCGATGGTCCCCGCCTCAAGGCCCTGCTCGCCCCAGGGCAGAGGCTGGTGAGCCGCGAGGGCGATCTATGGCGCTGGGATGGCTTCGTGGCCGCGGCGGAAGCCCCCTCTCCCGCCGCCCGACGCCTGGCCGAGCGCAACCGTCTGGCCGAACTGGAAGAGCAGGCCCTGGAGGCCCGGGATGCCGTCACGCCCCGCCGCCGCGAAGCCGAGATGGCGCAGGCCGCCTCGCGGCAGGCCGCCGATCGCGAGCGCACCACGCGCGACGCCTGGCGCAATCTCAGCCGCGAAGCCGACCAGCTGCGTGAGCGCGCCGTCGCGGCCGAGCGTCAGGCTGCTCAACTCGCCAGCCGGCTCTCGGCTCTGGACGAGGCCGGCAGCCGCCTCGGCAGCGACCTTGCCGAAGCGCACGAGGCCTGCGAGCAGACAAGACGGACTTTGTCGGCGCTGCCCGACGGCAGCGCCCTCAATGCCCGCTTGCAGGAATTGCGCCAGGCCGTGGCGGAAGGCCGTGCCGAGGTCGCCGAGACACGCGCCCAGGCCCAGACGCTGGCGCGCGAGGACGAATTGCGCGCAAGGCGCCTTGCCGCCATCGGCCAGGAAAGCCAGTCTTGGAAAGACCGCCAGGAGAATGGCGCGGCCCAGATCGAGACGCTGACCAGCCGCCTGACGGAGCTGGAAATCGAACGGGCGGAGTTTGACGACGCACCGGTCGTCTTCGCGGCACGGCGGCGGGGCCTGATCGCGGAGACCGAAGCCGCGGAAGAGGCACGCAAGATTGCCGCCGATCGCCTGGCCGAGGCCGAGACCCGCCTGGCCCAGGCCGATCGCCAGGGCCGCGAAGCGCTGGTTGCCTTGAGCCAGGCCCGCGAGGAGCAGGTGCGCTCGGAGGAGAAGCTGGACGCCCTGCGCGCGCGCCGGTCCCAGATCGTAGCCGAGATCGAGGAAGCGCTGAACGTTGCCCCGACGGGCCTCCTGAAGCTCGCCAATCTCGCAGCCGACGCACCCATTCCCGACCGGCGTGCGGTCGAGCGCACTTTGGAGGATGCCAAGCGCGAGCGTGAGCGCCTCGGCGCGGTCAATCTCAGGGCCGAGGACGAGCAGAAGGACGTGCAGACCCAGCTCGACGGCCTCGTCAGCGAGCGGGACGATCTGGTCGAGGCGATCAAGCGCCTGCGCCAGGCGATCGCCGGCCTCAACCGCGAAGGGCGCGAGAGGCTGCTCGCCGCCTTCGACGTGGTCAACGGTCACTTCCAGCGCCTGTTCCAGACCTTGTTCGGCGGCGGCACGGCGGAACTGCAGCTCACCGAGTCGGACGACCCCCTCGAAGCGGGCCTGGAAATGCTGGCCCGTCCGCCCGGCAAGAAGCCGCAGACCCTGTCCCTGCTCTCGGGCGGCGAGCAGGCCCTCACGGCGATGGCGCTGATCTTTGCGGTGTTCCTCACCAATCCGGCGCCGATCTGCGTGCTCGACGAGGTCGATGCGCCACTCGATGACGCCAATGTGGAGCGCTTCTGCGATCTCCTCGATGCGATGATTCGCGAGACCGAGACGCGTTTCGTCACCATCACTCACAACCCGATCACCATGTCGCGCCAGAATCGCCTGTTCGGCGTCACCATGGCCGAACGCGGCGTCAGCCAGCTGGTCTCGGTCAATCTGAGCGAAGCCGAGAAGTTCCTGGAAGCGGTGTAATCCTGTTGTGACGGTCTTGAGACCGGCATGGAAATGCGCCCCGTGTCCCCCCTCCTCAGCTCTATCGAGAGATGGAGCGGGACCGGCACAACTTTCTACCCAAATATCGTACTGCCCTGCAGGTCGGAAGACCGGCACACCGAACCCACGATCTTCCCTTGCCGAATCCATAAGTAAATGCTTATGTGTTTTGCATGATGCAGACGAACCTCTTCCGCGCCCTCGCCGACCCCACCCGCCGTGCCGTGTTCGAGCGGCTCGCCGACGGCGAGATGAGCGTTTCACAGATCAAGGCCGGCTTCGATATTTCCCAGCCGGCAATCTCGCAGCACCTGGCCGTGCTGCGCGAGGCTGGCCTGGTGGCCGAGCGGCGCGAGGGGCGCATGGTGCATTACCGCGCCGCCCCCCAGGCCCTCGCCCCTCTGGCCGAATGGGTCGACCGCTATGCCAGCTTCTGGCCCGGGCGCATCGACAGACTCAAGGCCGTGCTGAAGGAGATGGACCAATGACGATCCTGCGCGACGCGACGACCAAGAGTATGGAAGACAAGGCGGCGCCGGACGACCTCCACTTCGAGAGCGTGCTGGAAGCCCCGCCTGCCAAGGTCTGGCGTGCTCTCACCATTCCCGACTATGTCGCCGCCTGGCTGAGGCCGGCCGAGAACGGCACCGATGCCGCCCGTTCGCCACGGCGGGATTCCAGCGAGCCGGAACTGGTCGATTGCCGTCTGCTCGCCGCCGAGGCCCCGCAAATGCTGCGCTATGCCTGGAGCGAAAAGATGCAGGAGCGCATCCTCGACAGCGTCGTCACCTTCGAGCTCGCGCCGCATGGTGAGGGTTCCACGCTGCTGCGCATTACCCAGGGCAGCTTCGTCCTGCGGCCCGTCGCCGCCAATCTCAACCAGCCGACCATGCTGTTAAAGGCGGCTTGAGGAACCCGTGATGAATTCTCTCGTCCCCATGGTGGTGGAGCAGTCCACCCGCGGCGAACGCGCCTTCGACATCTTCTCCCGCCTCTTGCGCGAGCGCATCATCTTCATCAACGGCCCCGTCGATGACGGCGTCTCCGCCCTGGTCTGCGCCCAGCTCCTGTTCCTGGAGGCGGAGAACTCCAGGAAGGAGATCTCGCTCTACATCAATTCCCCGGGCGGATCGGTGACTTCAGGCTTTGCCATCTATGACACTATGCAGTTCATCAAGAGCCCGGTCTCGACATTGTGCATGGGATCGGCCTTCTCCCTCGGCTCCTTCATCCTGATGGCCGGCACGGCCGGCCGCCGCTTCGCCCTGCCCAACGCCTCGATCATGGTGCACCAGCCCTCCGGCGGCTATCAGGGCCAGGCCAGCGACATGCTCATCCACGCCAACAACATCATCAAGTCGAGAGCTCGCCTCAACGGCCTGTATGCCCAGCATTGCGGCCGCACCGTCGCGGAGGTCGAGGCGGCCATGGACCGCGACAATTTCATGTCGGCGGACGAAGCCCAGGCCTGGGGCCTCGTGGATCACGTTGCGCCGGAACGCCTGGAGGTGGCATGAGGGCCTGATTCTCGTGCCGATTTCCGCCCCGCCGCCCATCTGTGGCGGCGTCGCGGCTGCTTCAAGGCGGGCTTGCGCAGGCCGACATGGCCAAATGTGACGTCGCAACCATGGCTTGTCCCGTGAAGAAAAGCCGGCAGCCGATGCCATTCTCCCCATTTTTTATTTGTTCTCAAAGACTTGGCATAATTTCGCCTCGCCTTGACACCGCAAGGGGGCGTGGGTATGGTCCCGCCGTTTTCAAGGGGGGCGTCCGGCTCTGTTTTGGCCGGCCAGGGAGCATGTTGCCGCAATGGCGAGCGACGAAGCGGACCAGGCCGGCAAATCCGGCAAAGACGAATCCCGCGATCGTGAATTAAACGAACGCTTGCGCCGTCTCGACGAGCGCCTCGGTTCCATCAAGGCCGGGGAAGCAGCCGAAGCGGCCAAGGTGCGCAAGCAGGAGGGCGATCCTTCTGCGATCGGTAAGGCCATGCGCCTCTCGTCCGAGTTCGTCGGTGGCATCGTCGCCGGTGGTCTGCTTGGATGGGTCGTGGACCGGTTTGCCGGTACTTCGCCGTGGGGGCTCATCATCTTTTTGATGCTGGGCTTTGCGGCAGGTGTCCGGAACTTGTTGCGTGCCTCGAATACGTTGGGCAAAACGCCCGACAAACAGGAATGAACCGGCGCCTCGCGCCACACTAGAAGACAGGGCCTCGCTGGCGATGCATAGTCCGATTACGCAGTTCGAGATCAAGCCGCTCTTCCATATCGGCAGCATCGCGTTCACCAATTCGGCTCTCTTCATGTTCCTGGCGGTGATCCTCATCGCGCTGGTGATGATCGCGACGACTTCTTCCCGCGCCACCGTGCCGGGCCGTTGGCAGTCCCTCGCCGAGACCTTCTACGAATTCGTGGCCGGCACCGTGCGTTCCTCGGCCGGGAACGAGGGCATGCGCTTCATGCCGCTGGTGTTCTCGCTGTTCATGTTCGTGCTGTTCTGCAACGTGCTCGGCCTGATTCCCGGCTTCTTCACCGTCACCAGCCACATCATCGTCACCTTTGCGCTGGCGGCTCTGGTGATATCGACGGTGATCCTCTACGGTTTCTACAAGAACGGCGCCCATTTCCTGAAGCTGTTCGTGCCCTCCGGCGTACCGGCCGTGCTGCTGCCGCTGCTGGTGGCGATCGAGATCATCTCCTTCGTCTCGCGCCCGATCAGCCTCTCCGTCCGTCTCTTCGCCAACATGCTGGCCGGCCATATCGCGCTCAAGATCTTCGCCGGTTTCATCGTCATGCTCGCCAGTGCCGGCGTGGCGACGGCAATCCTCTCGCCCCTGCCCCTGCTTCTCGTGATCGCCCTGGTGGCGCTCGAAGTGCTGGTTGCCGTGCTGCAAGCCTATGTCTTCGCCACGCTGACCTGCATCTACCTCAATGACGCCCTTCACCCCGGCCATTGATCCCGTCTAAATCCAACAAAACCTACACCAACAGGAGTTCTCCATGGATCCCGTCGCAGCTAAGTATATCGGCGCTGGTCTCGCTTGCATCGGCATGGCCGGCGCTGGTATCGGCCTCGGCAACCTGTTCGGCCAGTTCCTCTCGGGCGCCCTGCGTAACCCGTCGGCTGCCGACGGCCAGCGCGGCACGCTGCTCCTCGGCTTCGCTCTGACCGAAGCTCTCGGCATCTTCTCGCTGCTCGTCGCTCTGCTGCTCCTCTTCGCAGTCTGATCCGCGCCAGCCACGCCGAACGGGACGGCTTTCGCGATCAGAAATCGCGAGGCCGTTCATCGTTTGATTGGCTGGAATGCAGCAATCCCCTGTTTGTGGCTCCATCTGTTTGTAGCTTGGCCTGCAAAGACGTGAGTGCACATCCGTTGAAGGTGTTTCATGGCTGAAAGTCACGCAGGAACCGAGGTTCCCGGCGATGCACATGGGGCCAAGGGCGCATTCCCGCCCTTCGACAGCTCGTCCTTTGCCTCACAGCTCGTGTGGCTGGTCATCGCTTTCGGGCTTCTCTACATCCTGATGTCGAAGATCGCGCTGCCGCGCATCGCCGGCATCCTCTCCGAGCGGTCGGCTAAGATCGTGGCGGACCTTGCGGCTGCTCAGAAGGCCAAGGCGGACAGTGACGAGGCCGTGGCCTCCTATCAGACCGCGCTGATCAAGGCCCGCGCCAAGGCGCAGAGCATTGCAGCCGAAACACGTGCTGCCGTGACCGCCGAAACGGATACCACCCGCAAGTCGCTCGAAGCCGATCTCTCGGCCAAGCTGGCTGCAGCGGAGGCCAAGATCCTGGCGACCAAGCAGGCTGCGCTCGGCAACGTCAACGGCATCGCCGTCGACGCCACCAACGCCATCGTCGAGCAACTGCTCGGCAAGGCGCCCGAGCCGCAGACGGTTCAGTCCGCCGTCGACGCCGCCATGGCCAAGTAAGGAGGCGGGCGTGATCGAATATTTCGCCGAGATGATCCACGAACTCTTCAACCCTGCAGGGCCGGAGTTCTACATCCTCATCGCCACGCTGATCTTCCTGGCCATCGCCTGGAAGCTCGGTGCCTTCGGGCAGATCGGCAAGGGCCTCGACGCCCGCGGCAATGCCGTGCGTGCCGAACTCGAGCAGGCCCGCTCCCTGCGCGAGGAAGCCCAGAAGCTGCTGGCCGACTATCAGAAGAAGCAGAAGGAAGCGGAAGCCGAAGCTGCTGCAATGATCGAAGCTGCCAAGGCCGAGGCCGAGCGTTTCAAGGCCGAGCAGATCGCCAAGATCGAAGACTTCGTCGCCCGCCGCACCAAGCTGGCCGATCAGAAGATCGCGCAAGCCGAGTCGTCGGCCGTTGCCGAGGTCAAGGCTGCCGCTGCGGATGCCGCCGTCAAGGCTGCCACCACGATCCTTGCCGACCAGCCCGCTGCCAGCGCCGGCAATCTGATGTCGGCTGCCCTCAACGAAGTGCGCGCCAAGCTCAACTGAGCAGGACTGGCACAACATCTTGAAAAGCCACCCGCCGAAAGGCCGGGCGGCTTTTTCTTTTGCGGAAAGCGCGCAAAATCGGATCCCTTCTCCCCTTGCGGGAGAAGGTCCCGGTAGGGGGATGAGGGGTTTTGCTGCGCATACCGAGTATGGCGCGTCCACCCCTCATCCGGCTGCCGCCACCTTCTCCCGCAAGGGGAGAAGGTATTTTATCTTGATGGGCGATGACCACATTACGGCTGCTGCGGCAAGCCCTTCGCCGTCTTGGCCGCCCGCACCAGATTGACGAACTCGGCGCGATAGCCATAGGGGTCGTCGCCCTTGGCACCGGCTGCGAGCGCGATGATGTCGTTGGGCTTGAGCGTGCCGGCATATTTGCCGCCACGCAGCCATTCGCCGAAACCCGCCACGGCCACGGCAAAGCGCGCGTCGCTGGGTGCCTGCGCCAGCGTGACGGCTTCTCCGGCATGCGTCACCGGGGTGGTGATCAACCGGCTCGTCTCGGATTCCGGCAGCTTGTAGCGGATCTTCACGAAGGCATATTCGTCGGCCTTGTCCGACGGCAGGACCGGCTGGGCTGCCTGATAACGGCTGCCGTCGACCGGGCGCGTCGCACCGGCCGGCACGACATCGTAGATCGCCGTCACGCTCGCCCCCGAGCCGACATCGCCGGCATCGACCTTGTCGTTGTTGAAATCCTCGGTCTTGAGCATGCGGGTCTCGTAGCCGATCAGGCGATAATCGCTCACCGCCGTCGGATTGAACTCGACCTGGATCTTCACATCCTTGGCGATGGGAAACAGGCTCGACGTCGCCTCCTCGACCAGCACCTTGCGGGCCTCGTTCAGCGTGTCGATATAGGCGGCGACGCCGTTCCCGTTCTGCGCCAGTTCCTGCATCATCTGGTCGTTGAGATTGCCCATGCCGAAGCCGAGCACGGACAGGAAGATGCCCTTGCCGCGCTCGCGCTCGACGAAGCCGCGCAGTTCGCCGGGTTCGGTGATGCCGACATTGAAATCGCCATCGGTGGCGAGCAGCACGCGGTTGACCGCCTTGGGGTCGAAATTCGCCTCTGCCTGCTGATAAGCGAGGCGAATCCCCTCCCCGCCGGCCGTCGAGCCGCCGGCCTGCAGCCTGTCGAGGGCCGAGAGGATGGAGGCCTTGTCGGACGCCTTGGTCGGCGGCAGTACCACGCCGGCCGAACCGGCATAGGTGACGATCGAGACCTTGTCCTCCGGCCGCAGCGTATCGACCAGCATGCCGAGCGACTTGACCAGCAAAGGCAGCTTGCTCGCTTCGTTCATCGAGCCGGAGGTATCGATCAGGAAGACAAGATTGGCAGCCGGCCGTTCTTGGGCCTGGAGGCTGTAGCCCTTGATGCCGATGCGCAGGAGCTTGTGCCCTGGCTGCCAGGGATTGGGCATCATCGTGGCGGCCGTCGAGAACGGCTCCTCGGCACTGGCAGGGGCAGCATAGTCATAGGGGAAATAATTGATCATCTCCTCGACGCGCACCGCTTCGGGCCGGGGCAGCAGGTTCTGGTTGAGCGCAGCCCGTACATAGGAATAGGACGCGGTGTCGACGTCCAGCGAGAAGGTCGAGACCGGATCCTGAGACACAGCCATGAAGGCGTTCTGCGGCGCGTTGGAGAATTTGTCGCGGCCGATTTCCTGCGAGGCCCTGGGGCCGAAAGCGTCGGAAGCCTCATAGCGGTTTTCTGCCGAATAGCCTCCGATCATCCCCGGCATCATCCGTGTGTCGCGCGCAGCGCTGGGACTGGGCGGCGGCGCCGCCACGGGCCTGGCCAGCACAGTCTTGTCCTGCGCCGATTCAGTCGGTGTTGCCGGTGCCTGCTGAGCCACGTTCTGGTTGTCGTCCGGCCTACGCAGTCTTTCGACCTGGACCTGGGTGATTGCTTCGATGTCGGTGCCGCCCTGACTGAGCAGTGCCTCCTGCCGCTTCAGCATATACGTGCCGATCGGCACCATCACGAGCAGAGCCGCTCCCGTCACCAACGCCATGCGCAAGCTTGGGCGTGCGCCCAACCGCGCCAAGCCGAGGCCCTGCCACCACTTTGGAGCGGCGCCCTGCCTGGGCCGGCTGGCCTCGAAGGCCATCATGGCCTGCGATATCGCCTTCTCGCGCGCCGTCTCGGAGGCGATGGCATCGGGCAGTTCGATCTTGCGGTCTTCGTGATCAACGCTCATCGCGGATCTCCTTGCGGCCCGTGGCCGCCGCTTCGTGTCCGGCTGCTTCAGCGAGCTGCTCGCGCACTTGGTGCATGCGCCAGGACACGGTATTTTCGGATATACCGAGCTCGGCGGCGGCTTCGCGATGGCTGAGCCCTTCCCCCGCCACCAGCACCACAGTGGCACGCAGTTCCGGCGACAAGCCGGCCAGCGCACTTTTCAGCCAGCTTTGCCGGACGAGATCGCCGTCATCGCTCGCCGCTCCGCCAACGGACACGAAGCTCGACAGCGCTTGCCTCATGCGTCCGAAGCTCGATTTGCGCCGGCGATGATCGTGGCAGGCATTGATGGTGATGCCGATCAGCCAGGTGGTGAAGCGCGCCTGGCCGCGATAGCTCGCCAGCTTTTCCACCAATTGCATCAGCACGGTCTGCACGATGTCCTCGGCTTCCTCGATGAAGCCCGTCTGGCGCCAGGCCACCCGATGGATCATGGCGTGGTGGCGCCGGATCAGTTTCTCGAAGGCACGGCTGTCGCCCCTGCAGGCCCGGGCAGCCAGACCGGCGTCGTCGTCATCGGCGCCATCCGCCGTGCCCTCGCTCGTACGCACCGCACCCAGGCTTTCGGGTGGCTCCGATGCCAATGTCGGCAGCCAGAGCCAGGCCAGCCGCGGCGGCCACGCCTGCAGCCTTGGCGGCGAGAGGCCAAGGTTCCTTGCATCAAAGCTTGCTGCCAGGGCCGTCATGACACTCTCCCCCGCCGCCGGCACCGGACGAGCCGGCCCCGTCAAGATGATATGATGGCATTCCAATCTCCCGGCCAGTTGTTGACCGTTCCATCAGACGCAGGACGAGGCGATTTCCTTGGCGGGTTGAGAAAAGATTTTTCTACGGCCTCCCACCCCGCCGGCTCGCGACAGGGTATTGGACCAGGGGCGCCGGGAGGGGACCGTGCGCGAACGCACGGGTGGTGCAGAGACAGAGTTGCGACTTCATCGCAGAATGAGACGCCATTGCCTTCTCCACGCAGTGGGGAAGTCAGTCGCGCCTCGTTCTGTTTGCGTAGCGGTTATGTGCCCGCTCGTTCTTTGTGGGTGGTGCCTCCTGCCTAGCCGCCCCTACAGGTCCGCCAGGGTCGCCTTCAATCGCTCGATCAGCAGGGCCGCATTCTCATGCGAGAACACCATGGGCGGGCGGATCTTCAGGCTGTGCCCCTGCCGGCCGGTGGCCGAGATCAGCACCTGGCGCTCGCGCAGGCCGTTGACGATGGCGGCAGCCGCGGCCGCATCCGGGGCGCCCTTGGCATCGACGATGTCGGCGCCGATGAACAGGCCGGCACCACGCACCTCCCCGATACGGCCATCGTGCCTACCGAGATCCTCCAGGCCACCCTTGAGCGCCGCGCCGACATCGCGGGCATTGGCGATCAAGCCTTCGTCCTCGATGACGTCGAGCACGGCCATGCCCACAGCGCAGGAGACCGGATTGCCGCCGAAGGTGTTGAAATAGCGCACCTCGCGCCCAAAAGCCTCCAGATGCTCGGGCCTCGCGGCCATGGCGGCCATCGGATGGCCATCGCCCATCGGCTTGCCCATGGTGACGAGATCGGGAACCAGGCCATGCCGGGCAAAGCCCCACATGCCGGCGCCGGTGCGGCCGAAGCCGGGCTGGACCTCGTCGGCGATGAACAGGCCGCCGGCGGCACGGATGGCCTCCACCGCCGGGCGCAGGAAGCCCGACGGGTCGGCGAAAACGCCATCGCTGGAGAAGATGGTGTCGACCAGCAGCGCCGAAGGGCGGATGCCGTTCGCCCCCATGTCGGCGATCGCCGCCTTCACGCCTTGCGCAAAGGCTTCGCCGCTCGTGTCGGCGGAGGTGGGTGCGGGCACCACCCGCACCGTCTCGGCGATCGGGGCCCCCGCGCCCAGCGAGGGCGACATGTGGGCGAGCACGTCGGTCACGCCATGATAGGCGTTCTCGGTGACGATGACGCCCGTGCCGCCGGTCACGGCCTTGGCGACGCGCAGGGCCAGGTCGTTGGCCTCGCTGCCGGTGCAGGTGAACATGATGTTGGCGATCTCGGCCGGCATGGTCGCGACCAGCCGCTCGGCATAATCGAGGATGCCGTCGGTGACGTAGCGCGTATGGGTGTTGAGCACCCCGGCCTGGCGCGCCAGCGCCGCCACCACATGCGGGTGGCAATGGCCGACGCTGGCGACATTGTTGTAGGCGTCGAGATAGGCGGTGTCATCTGGCCCGTAGAGCCAGACCCCCTCGCCCCTGACCACATGCACCGGATGGGCATAGAACAGCCGATAGGCCGGGCCGAGCACGCGCCGCCGACGCTCGATCAGGGCTGCCTCCTCGGCGGCGAAGCCGGCCGTGTTGCTGGGATCGAAGGCATTGACCATCGTCATGGGAGGCGATCCTTGCTCAAATAAAGGTGGAATTCGTCCGCCGCCTGGGCTGGCGAGAGCGAGCGCGCAGCCGCCAATCCCGCCCAGGCCCGGCCGGCATTGCGCAGGATGTAGTCGCGGTTCTCGGGCTCCAGCGTGCAGCGCCAAGCCGTAATGATGGCCGTCAGCGTCATGCGTCCCTGGATGAGGTCGAACAGGCAGGCGATCTCCTCGTCCGCGAGGGGCAGGACGCGGTTGTAGCCGGCGACGAACTCCTTGACCGGCTCCAGGAAGCTCTCTCCCTCCCCGATGTGATAGGAGGCCGATACGCCCACCTCGTTGATGAGCGGCGCACGCACCATGTCGCCGAAATCGATGATGCCGGCGAGCTGATCCAGCGCCCCCTCCCTCCCCGGCCCGACTAGGATGTTGGAGGGGTTGAAGTCGTTGTGGATCACCTGGGTCCGGAGCCCGGCCGTCAGGGGCAATGTATGGGTCTCCAGCCGATCCAGCACGGCGATGACGAGGCCACGGCGATCCTTATCCTCGATATGCACGACCAGCGGCCGCAGGCTGGGGGCGTGGGTGAGGTCCCACAACAGATCGGCCGGGCTGCCGGCATGCTCGAAGCCATCGAGGGCGCGATCGAGCCGGGCCAGGCCCGCACCGAGATTGCGGCGAAGCGTGGGGCCGCGTTCGAGCTTGGCCAGCGGCGTGCCGGGTAGATAGGTCAGCACGCGCACCAGGCTCGGCTGCTGGTCCGGTTCGCGCAGCCAGAAATAGGCTTCGCCCGCTTGCGTGCGCACCACCCGCGGTACCGGCAGGTCGGCGTCGCCTCGCGCGAGGTGCAGCAGAGCCTCCGTCTGGAAATCGGTCACCGACACGTCTTCGGCCGGATTGACGATCTTGAGGAGAAATTCGCGCCCGTCGCCCGCATGAAGGCGGAAATTGCTGTCGCGCTCGCCAATCAGCGGGAAGGCCTCGACGTCGAGGCCGTAATGATCACGGATGATGGCCTCGGCACGCGCCTTGGAAACAGGCGGAGCCGGCGTGGAGAGAACGGTCGAAGTCTGCTGAAGCGCCATGGCCCCTCCCTCTCCCATCCCTCAGGCGGCAACGCAACCCCCGGCTGGCGGGAGAGCCAGCGCAATGATCGGTAAATCGACCAAAGCACCTGTCGTCGACGTCGCGCTGCCCCTCACCTTACCTCCCCCCGTTCTTACGGGGAGCGGTAAGGTGAGGGGCAGCATTGTCCTACGTATTTATGCACTACTCCATCAACCTTTCCCGGCATGCTCGAAACATCTTGAAAAGGGTGGGCCCTAATAGGTCGGCGGCGTGATCGCGCTGACGATCTCGCTGCGTCCGTCCGCGATGTTGCGGAAACGGTGCGGCAGGCGGCTGTCGAAGTAGTAGCCGTCACCGGGGTGGAGCACCTCGACCTTGCCGTCGACGGTGATCTCGATGGCGCCGCTCAGCACCATGCCGCCTTCCTGCGCCGAATGGGCATAGGCTTCGCCTGAATCGGCACCGGGCGCGTAAGTCTCGTGCAGCAGCAGCATGGACTTGTTGGGATAGTCGAGGCCGATGACGCGATGGGAGATCGCATCCGGCTGCCCGATCTCGGTCAGGTCACCAGCCCGGTAGAAGGGGCTCTGCGGCAGCGCGGATTTGAGGTCGATGAAGAAGCCCGGCAGCGTGGTGCCGAGCGCGTCGAGCACCGCGCGCAGCGTGTCGAGCGAAGGACTGATCAGGTCCCGCTCGATCAGCGAGACCGAGGAATGCGACACACCCGAGCGCAGGGCGACCTCCCTGACGCTGAGCTTGCGCCGGTGGCGTAATTCGCGCAGCTTGTCTCCGATCTTCATCGTCCCTCTCCGGGCTTCGCACCATTCATGTGGTGAATATATTGAACGAGGCTATCCGGGGCAATTGCCCCGGGCGCTTGCGGCGGCAAGTCTTTCGGCATCTCATTCGATCGAAAAGGCCAGCAATGCTCGACCCCGCCATCCAAGCCCGCATCACCTCCATCAAGGCACCGGGACGCAGCGCCCTGACCGACAATGGCCCCGTGGAAGCGACCGTGAAGCAGGTCATCGACGAGGTGCGCAAGCGTGGCGATGCGGCGCTGCGCGACTATTCGCGCGAGTTCGACAAAATCGATGTCGAGCATTTCGAAGTGACCGCCGCCGAACGCCAGGCCGCCGTGGACGCCCTCGATCCGCAGACCCGTGCCGATACCGAATTCGCCATCGAGCGGGTGCGCGCTTTTGCTGAAGCCCAGCGCGCCACGCTGCTGCCCCTGGAGATCGAGGCCCTGCCCGGCCTGCATCTCGGCCACCGCATCATCCCGATTGCCCGTGTCGGCGCCTATGTGCCGGGCGGGCGCTATCCGCTGCTGTCGGCACCGGTGATGACCATCGTGCCCGCCAAGGTCGCCGGCTGCGACGAGGTGATCGCCTGCCTGCCGCCGGGCGCCCACCAGGCCATGATCGCCGGCTGCCACCTTTCCGGCGCCGACCGCATCTTCCGGGTCGGCGGTGCCCAGGCCATCGCCGCCATGGCCTATGGCACCGAAAGTATCCCGGCCGTCGACAAGATCTTCGGGCCCGGCAATGCCTTCGTCAACGAGGCCAAGCGCCAGGTCTTCGGCCTGGTTGGCATCGACCAGCTCGCCGGCCCCAGCGAGATCTTCGTGGTGGCCGACGAGACCGGAGACGCGGTCACCATCGCCGTCGACCTGCTGGCCCAGGCCGAGCACGACGTGCGCACCCGCGTCGGCCTGATCACCACCGACAGGGCTCTGGCCGAAGCGACCCTGGCCGAGGTCGAGCGCCAACTCGCCAATCTGCCCACCGCCAATGTCGCCGGCCCGGCCTGGCGCGACTATGGCGAGATCGTCGTGTGCGACGACGAAGCGGCCATGCTGGCCTATTCGGACTTCATCGCCGCCGAACACCTGCAGGTCCATACGCGCGATGCCCACGCCACCGCGGCCAGGCTACGCAATTACGGTTCGCTGTTCATCGGCGTCTCGGCCAGCGTCGTCTATTCGGACAAGTGCTGCGGCACCAACCACACCTTGCCCACCATGGGCGCGGGGCGCTACACAGGAGGCCTGTGGGTCGGATCCTACCTCAAGACCTGTACCCATCAGTGGCTGGACGATCGCGGCATCGCCGCCGTCGCCCCGCCGGCCATCCGGCAGAGCGCCAGCGAGGGGCTGGAAGGCCATCGCCGGGCGGCAGCCCTGCGCCTTTCTCCCAAGCAGCTGCTTGCGGAGATCGGCGTCTAATTTTTTCACCGGACGCGGGCGCCGCCATTGCCATTGGCGGCCTCGCAGGTTCCGATGCGACAATCCCATGCGGCGGCGAGCCGCGTGCAACGGAAGAGACGGGTCCTTTCCCAAAGGAAAGAGACACCGCGACGCAAACCAGAGACCGAACCAGTGGGGAAGACCGCTATGCGCTTCAGACACCTCCTTCTTGCCTCCGGCATTGCCTTGGGTACCGCCCTTGCCGGCGTCGCCAGCGCCTCGGCGCGCGACCTGACCGTGGTATCCTGGGGCGGGAACTACCAGGACGCCCAGCGCAAGATCTATTTCAAGCCCTTTTCCGAGAAGACCGGCAAGCCCGTGCTTGACGAAGCCTGGGACGGCGGCATCGGCGTGCTGCAGGCCAAGGTCAAGGCCGGCACGCCCAATTGGGATGCCGTGCAGGTCGAAGCCGAGGAACTGGCGATCGGCTGCGCCGACGGCATCTACGAGCCGCTCGACTGGAGCAAGCTCGGCGGCAAGGACAAGTTCATCGACAGCGCCGTCAGCGATTGCGGCGTGGGCGCGATCGTCTGGTCGACCCAGCTCGCCTATGACAGCGACAAGCTGAAGGAAGCCCCGAAATCCTGGGCCGATTTCTGGGACACCAAGAAGTTCCCGGGCAAGCGCGCCCTGCGCCGGGGCCCGAAATATGCCCTCGAATTCGCGCTGATGGCCGATGGCGTCGCGCCCAAGGACGTCTATACGGTGCTGCGCACGCCCGAGGGCGTCGATCGCGCCTTCAAGAAGCTCGGCGAGATCAAGGGCGACATGGTCTGGTGGGAATCGGGGGCCCAGCCGCTCCAGCTCCTGAAGTCGGGCCAGGTGGTGATGACCTCCGCCTATAATGGCCGCATCACCGGCATCAACAAGACCGAAGGCACCCATTTCAAGGGCGTGTGGCCGGGCTCGATCTATGCCGTAGACAGCTGGGTCATCCTCAAGGGCAGCCCGAACAAGGATGCGGCGATGGATTTCATTGCCTTCGCCAGCCTGCCGGAGAACCAGTCCAAACTGCCGCAGGACATCGCCTACGGCCTGCCGAGCAAGGCCGCTGCCGCCGCGGTGCCCGCCGACCTTGCGGTCGACCTGCCGACCTCTCCGGCCAACATGACGGATTCGGTCTCCATCGACACCGAGTTCTGGAACGACAACATCGAGGACCTGACCAAGCGCTTCAACGCCTGGCTGGGGCAATAGCCGTCCGACGGCATTCTCCCGCCCCAAATACCGACCTTTGTCATTGCCGGGCTTGACCCGGCAATCCAGGATCGCTTTCAAGGTTGAGGCGAGGCACTGGATGCCCGGGTCGAGCCCGGGCATGACAAGGCTGCGTTAATGCCGGCTGGGTTGTGTCTCGATGTCCGCCCGGGCATCGCTCATTCCAACGTCCCAAGGCCCGCACCTGGAAGGAGCTTTTCGGATCCGATGGACTCGTTCATTCACTTCGACGGTGTCAGCAAATCCTTCGGCACGATGAAGGTCGTCGACAATCTCGACTTCCATGTCGGCCGGGGTGAATTCGTCAGCCTGCTCGGCCCCTCCGGGTCCGGCAAGACCACCCTCCTGATGATGCTGGCCGGCTTCGAGGCACCCAGCAGCGGCGCCCTGCTCGTCGACGGCACCCGCGTGGAGACCCTGCCCTCCTACAAGCGCAACATGGGTGTGGTCTTCCAGAATTACGCTCTGTTTCCGCACATGACCATCGCCGAGAACGTCGCCTTCCCGCTCAAGATGCGCGGCATCGGCCGGGCCGAGCGCGACGCCAGGGTCACCAAGGCGCTCGATCTCGTCCGGCTCGGCCATCTCAAGGATCGCAAGCCCTCCCAGCTTTCGGGCGGCCAGCAGCAGCGCATCGCCCTCTCGCGCGCCCTCGTCTACGAGCCCAAGGTGGTGCTGATGGACGAGCCGCTCAGCGCGCTCGACAAGCAGTTGCGCGAGCACATGCAGCTCGAGATCCGCGAGCTCCACCGCAAGCTCGGCCTTACCGTGATCTTCGTCACCCATGACCAGGGCGAGGCCCTGACCATGTCGGACCGGGTCGCCGTGCTCAATCTCGGCAAGATCGAGCAGCTCGACACCCCGTCCGGCCTCTACGACCGTCCGCGCACGCGCTTCGTCGCCGAGTTCATCGGCGAGACCAACCTGCTCGACGGCACCCTGAAGTCCTGTTCGGACGGCCTGGCGACCGTCGAGTTGGCCCTGGGGCCGACGGTCTCCTGCCGCACCGAGCTTTCGCCCAAGCCGAGTGCGCCGGTATTGGTCTCGGTGCGGCCGGAAAGGCTGCATCTGAGCGACGCCCCGGCCCTGGCCAACAGCCTGCCCGTGCGCGTCGAGGACGACGTCTATCACGGCGATCACGTCCGCCTGCACCTCAAGAGCGGCGAGCGCCGCCTGGTGGCCAAGGCCGACAGGCGCGAGGCGAGCCGCCCCATCGGCTCCGATGCCCATGTCGGTTTCGCGCCCGACGATTGTACGCTGGTCCTGCCATGACGGCGGCCCCGCGCCTGAAGGCTGCTCTCCTGGTGCTGCCCCTCATCGCCTTCCTCGGCATCTTCTTCCTCTGGCCGCTCGGCATGATGATCGTCACCTCCGTGCAGGGTGGCACCGTGCGGCACGCCTTCCCGCAGACGGCCGAGGCGATCGCCGGCTGGCAGGGCGAAGGCCTGCCGCCGCCCGAGGTCCAGGCCGCGCTCGCCAAGGATCTGCGCACGACGATCCCCCAGGAGCAGTTCGGCGATGCCGTGCGCGCCCTCAACAGCCAGCAGGCAGGCTTCCGCACGCTGCTGCCCAAGACCGCGACCGCCATCCGCAACGCGCCCGAGAACAGCCCGCCTGCCCTCGCCACCATCGATCCGCGCTGGAACCAGCCCGCTTTCTGGCTGGCGCTGAGGCGTTCGATGCCGGCCTATACCGACGCCAACCTGCTGGCCGCCGTTGATCTCAAGCGGGCCGATGACGGCAGCGTCGCCAATGTACCTGATGACATGGCCGTGAACCGCATGATCATGCTGCGGACCTTCATGATCGCCCTGCAGGTCACGCTGCTCTGCGTCGCCATCGGCCTGCCCTTCGCCATGCTGGCCGCCAGCGTCTCCGGCTGGAAGCGCAATCTCCTGCTGCTCGCCGTGCTGCTGCCGCTGTGGACCTCGCTGCTGGTGCGCACCGCCGCCTGGATGATCCTCCTGCAGGAGAACGGGCTGATCAACCAGACGCTGAAGGCCCTCGGCCTGATCGATGCCTCGCTGCCGCTGATCTACAACCGCACCGGCATTCTCATCGCCATGACCCATGTGCTGCTGCCCTTCATGGTGCTGCCGACCTATGCCAGCCTCGTCGCAATCCCGCGCAACCTGATGCCGGCCGCCGCCTCGCTCGGCGCTCCGCCGCTGCGGGCCATGCGGCATGTCCTATTGCCGCTGGCCATGCCCGGGGTGCTCTCGGGCTCGCTCCTCGTCTTCATGGTGGCGCTCGGCTACTACATCACCCCGGCCTTGGTCGGCGGCCCGAATGAGCAGATGATCTCCTCGGTGATCGCCTTCTATGCCACCGGCACCGCCAATTGGGGCATGGCCGGGGCGCTGGGCATCTTCCTGCTGGTGCCGACCACGGTGCTCTATCTCGTCTATGGACGGCTCTCGCGCACGCCGATGGTGCAGACATGACGGGATTGGGCAAGAGCTCCTTCAACGCCCTGCGCCTTGCCTTCGGCGCACTGATCGTGGCGTTCCTGGTCGTGCCGCTGGCGGCGATCCTGCCGCTCGCCTTCACCGACAGCGTGTTCCTGACCTATCCGATGACGGGGCCCTCGACGCGCTGGTTCGATACGCTCGCTACCAGCGACGCCTGGCAGCGTTCGATCGTCAATTCCATGATCGTGGGCACCGGCGCGACGGTGCTGTCCACCGTGGTCGGCACGCTCGCCGCGCTCGGCCTGAGGCGCAATCTGGTGCCGTTCTCGGGCATTCTGCGCTCGATATTCCTGCTGCCCATGGTGGTGCCGGCGGTGGTGCTCGGCGTCGGCATGCAGATCCTCTATGCTAGGCTCGGCCTCGCCTCCTCCTATGCCGGCGTGATCATCGCCCATGCCGTCTTGTGCGTGCCCTTCGTGCTGGTCAACGTCTCCGGCTCGCTCGCCAGCATCGATCCGGCTCTGGAACGGGCGGCGGCCAGCCTCGGCGCTTCACCCGGCACGGTGTTCCGGGCCGTGACCTTCCCGCTCGCCTTGCCCGGCATCCTCACCGGTGCGGCCTTCGCCTTCGCCACCTCGCTCGACGAGGTGGTGATCACCCTCTTCGTCGCCGGCCCCAACCAGACCACGCTGGCACGGCAGATGTTCTCCTCGCTCCGTGAGAACATCAGCCCGGCCATCGCGGCGGCCGCCTTCCTGATCATCGTGATCACGCTGGTCCTGGCCCTTGCCGTGAAGGGCGCCGCGATCCTGGCTCTCATCGGCAAGCGCAAGCAGGTGCTGCCGGCCGAGGAGTGATGCCAGGCTGCGATCCAATCCGCGGGGGGCGGGTCTGATGACCACCCCTTTCAAAGTGTTTGGAACGAACCGGGAAAGGTTTGTAAAATAGTCCATAAATACGCTGGATGGCGCCGCCCCTCACCTTACCTCTCCCCGTAAGGACGGGGCGAGGGGGCTTTGACGTCGAATCATATTCGGGAAATCTTTCATCTCGCACGACGGTTGGGCGAGATGAATGCTCCGAGAATCAGTCACAACGCTTGCGCCTCCTCGCCCCGTCCTTACGGGGAGAGGTAAGGTGAGGGGCAGCGCGACCTCGACGATCAGACCTGACTCGATCGCGTCAAACACCTTGAAAAAGGCGAGTCTGGAGACTCGCCCACCACGTGCGCCATGTCACGCCGGCATAGCGGTATTTGAGCGAGGATATCGGCAAGTCAGTCGCGTAGGAGCCTTTGCTCCAATCAAGAGCGTGAGAGTACCATGCCGAGTATCGCCATCGACATCCTGCCCAATCCGACGCGCCGCCAGGTTGCGGCCTTGCCGCTGCGCGAAAAGGACGGCCGCATCGAGGTCTGCCTGGTGACCACCCGTACCACCCATCGCTGGACCGTGCCGAAGGGCTGGCCGATCAAGGGCCGCAAGGATCATGTCGCCGCCCGCATCGAGGCCGAGCAGGAGGCCGGTGTAACCGGCAAGCCACGCAAGAAGGCGCTCGGCTCCTTCGTTTATTGGAAGCGCCTGACCGATCGCTTCGAACTGATCAAGGTGAATGTCTATCCCTTGCGCGTCACCGGCATGTTGCCGGCCTGGAAGGAACAGACCCAGCGCCGTGTGCAATGGATGGGTCTGGGCGACGCTTCCATCATCGTGGACGACCCCGGCCTCGCCAAGCTGCTGTCCGGCCTGAAGCCGGCGATGGCGCCATAAAACACCGTTCACTGGGATGCCTGCGATCCCGGAAGAAACGCGCCTACCTAGCCGGCCAGTTGCTCGGTGCAGACCTTCCGGACGCAGTCCCTCAACCAGCGATGGGCCGGATCGGCATCGAGCCGCGGGTGCCAGAGCAGAGAGATCGTGATCTCCGCCAGGGGAAACGGCAGCGGGAAGCAGAACAGGCCGGCGCGCAGGCGGCCGGTCGAACGTTCGGGCACCGTGGCGACCAGGTCGGTCGAGCGGGCCAGGGCCAGCGCTTCGGAAAAGCTGCTGACGATCGTGGCGATGTTCGGCTCGAGACCGAGGGCTTCGAGCCTGCCATCGGCCGGCCCCCTATAGAGGGCTCGGCGTGAGATCAGGACATGGCTTGCCTGTGCATAGCGGGCCGGCGTGATCGGAGCCTCGCTCAGAGGATGGCCCATCCTGACGACACCGACGAAACGATCGCGAAACAGGGCCTGCGCGCGCACTTCCGGCCCCATCGAGTCGCCGATGACACCCGTCTCCAGATCCACACTGCCGTCGCGCAGGGGCGTGCTGTCCTTGTCGGCTTTCGGCACGAAACGCAGCGTGACCCCCGGCGCCTGTTCGCGGGCATAAGCGATGAGATCGGGTCCGAAATTCTCGACGAAACCCTCCCTGTTGCGCAGGGTGAAGGTTCTCGTGAGCTTTTTCAGGTCGAGCGCTTCCACCGGACGAAGGACGCTTTCGACCGCCTGGACGAGTTGGCCGACGTTTTCGCGCAGTTCCAAGGCCCGCGGTGTCGGTACGAGGCCGCGGCCGGCGCGAACGAGCAGCGGATCGCCGGTCGTGTCCCGCAATCGGGCCAGGGCTCGGCTCATCGCCGAGGGGCTGAGCCTGAGACGACGGGCCGCTCGAGCGACACTGCCTTCCGTCAGCAGGACGTCGAGCGTGATGAGAAGATTGAAATCGGGCAGCGTCATGGACCGATCATAGCATCCAAGGGTAATTATGGCATGGCGTTCGATGCACCAATGAAGTGCAAATGATGCGCATTCCGCCATATCAGGCACAGGCCTATCTTTCAGCGGTTCCCCCCTTCGAACCGACGGAAGACGCAATCCATGCCGAAATCAGCGACGAGAGATGATGGACGGGTGCATGAAAAACCCACGCCTCCGTTCCACGGGGCCCTCGCCTGCCTCAGCCTCTGCATCCTGCTGTCCTCCCTGGGCACCAGCATCGCCAATGTCGCCTTGCCGACTTTGGCCGCGGCGTTCTCGGCCTCATTCGAGCAGGTGCAGTGGATCGTGCTGGCCTATCTGCTGGCGATGACCACCCTGGTCGTCAGCGTCGGGCGATTGGGGGACATCGTCGGGCGGCGAAGGCTGCTGCTGTCGGGTCTCTTGCTGTTTACATTGGCTTCGGCTTGCTGCGCGGTAGCGCCGACCTTCGGGCTGCTGGTCGCGGCGCGCGCTGCACAGGGCCTCGGCGCCGCCATCATGGCGGCTCTCGGCATGGCTATTATCGGCGAAGCCGTTCCGAGGGAAAGGACCGGCAGTGCCATGGGGCTGCTCGGCACGATGTCGGCCGTCGGCACCGCCCTGGGGCCATCGCTCGGAGGCCTCATGATTTCCGCCTTCGGCTGGCGGAGCATCTTTCTTCTCAATATCCCTTTGGGCCTCCTGGCCCTCTATCTTGCTCGTCGCTTTCTGCGCGAGGATGGCGGCAAATCCCGGGATGCCCGCAACAGATTCGACAGCCTCGGCACATTCCTGCTCGCCGCAACGCTCGCTGCCTACGCCCTGGCCATGACCACGGGGCGCAGCGCTCCCGCCTGGACCGGTGCGAGCCTACTGCTGGCAACCGTCATCGGCGGCGCCCTTTTCCTGCTGGTCGAGGCACGTATCAGTCCACCCCTGATCCAATTGGCCGCCTTCCGCAGCGAGGGGCTGAGCGCCAATTTGGCGACGAGCGCCCTGGTCGCCACGGTAATGATGACGACCTTCGTCGTCGGGCCATTCTACCTGTCCGGCGTCTTCGCTCTCGACGAGGCTGAAATCGGCGCGGTGATGGCGATCGGCCCCGTCCTTTCCGTCCTGAGCGGGGTCTTTGCCGGACGCATCGTCGATCGCCTGGGTGCGCCTCGCCTGATCCTCATCGGCCTGACCGAGATGGCGGTCGGAGCCATCGTCCTGTCTACAATGGGCCCGGCATTCGGCGTCGCGGGCTATATTGCCGGCATCGTCATCCTGACGCCGGGCTACCAGCTTTTCCAGGCCGCCAACAACACCGCCGCCATGGCAAGTGTCCCAGCGGACCGGCGAGGCGTGACATCAGGCCTCGTCAATTTGTCGCGCAATCTCGGCCTGATAACCGGGGCATCGGCCATGGGCGCCATCTTCCGTTTCGCCGCGGGAACGGGTGATATCGCCAAGGCCCCGCCGGAGGCCGTCGCCTTCGGCATGCAGGCAACATTCGGCACCGCCGCGCTCCTGATCGTGGTGGCGATCATCCTGGCTGCGGGAACGCGCATCCTGGCGGGCCGCGCCGCACATCCCCAGGACGCACCCTAAATTGCTGGATGCAAGTGAAGCCCAAGCGCAAGTTTCACCCTCCCCTGGAGGGGGAGAGTGATGAATTCGCGCCTCAGCCCTGCGGCGCCATCGCGGCAGGATCCATCCACACGATTTCCCAGACATTGCCGTCGGGATCCTCGACACTGCGGCTGACCATGAAGCCGTGATCCTGCGCCGGGTTGGGGTCGGCCTTTCCGCCCGCTTGCGTTGTGCGGGCCAGCGTCGCGTCCACCGCATCGCGCGTATCGACATTGAGGGCGATCAGCGCCTGGCTCCACTGGCGCGCATCGCCGATCGGGCGCTGGGTGAACTGTCCATAGCGTTCGTGAGTGAGCAGCATCACGACGATCGCGTCGGAGAGCATCACCGATTTGGTCTGCTCGTCGGAAAATTGCGGGTTCACCTCGCCGCCCAAGGCGACATAGAATGCGGTCGCGGCGGCAAGATCGCGCACCGGCAGATTCAAGAAAATCATCTTGGCCATCACTTCCTCCTTCACCGAATGGGCGAGTTGATTTATTGTCTCGCTATGATGTTAGTAAGCACAAAGTATCTTAATGTCAAGATACTTTGTGCCAAGAGAACCTGCCAATGGACCGCGCCGACACAGCCGTCGAACAATGGGCCCGCGAGCGACCCGACCTTCCCTCCCTGCCGATGGCGGTATTCGGCCGCCTGTCCGATGCCTCCGAACGGATGCTGCGCGACCACATGAACCCGCTCTTCGCCACCGCAGGCCTGCAGCCGGGCGAGTTCGACGTGCTGGCCACGCTGAGGCGTTCGGGCGAGCCCTATATGCTGTCGCCGACCCGCCTCTACGAAGCGGCGATGATCTCCTCGGGTGGCATGACCAATCGCCTCGACCGGCTGGAGCGCGCCGGCCTGGTCGAGAGGCGTCCCGATCCCAATGACCGTCGCGGCAAGCTGATCGCCCTTACCGAGGCCGGCAAGATCGTGATCGATGAGACCATTGCGCGCCATGTTGCCAATGAGCAGCGGCTGCTGTCGGTGCTGACGCAGGCCGAGCAGGAAACCCTCGATAGCCTGCTCAGAAAGCTGATCACCGCACTTTGACGAAGGGCTCGCGCTCCCTTCGAAGCCAAGCACCTACGCTTCAACCAGGCAGCCGCTGGATCAGCGGCCTGGGCTCCGGCTGCACCTCCCGCACCAGGTTGACGCCTGCTTCATATTGATGAAAGCCGTCGAAATCGCCCTTGCCGATCGGGCAGCCGGCGAGGCGCAGCAGCGAATAGGCCATGCCGAGATGAAAGAAGAAGTTCGGCAGGGCATATTGGGTGACGAAGTCCACGGCCTTGGCCTCGAACACGGCCTGGCCGGCCTTTTCCCGCACCAGCCTCGCTTCCCCGCCGGCAAAATCGCGCCGTGAGACGTTCCTCAGCCGGGCAATGGTGTTTCCCAGCAGGAGGCGGATATCTTCGATCGATTCGATCGGGCCGTCATCGAGCATGATCGGCTGTTGCAGCACCGGATTGATGGCCCGGATGGAGAAGCCGAGCGCGATGCGAACCTGCCACTTCAAGGGGAACATGTTCGGCTGCAAAGCGAGGTTGAGGACCTCCGCCTGCTCCGTGCCCTGGAGCTGCAGATGCTCGGCCGTCTTGTCGAGGATCGCGTCGAGATTGGTGAGATAGCGCAGGAAAACCGGTACGGAAACGTCGAAGAGATCAGCCATGGGCTTGCTTCCCTGGACGGCCTCGAACCGTCCGCATTACGCGTGGAGAGTTCCGCATCCGGCCGGAAAGCGACCGACCGGGCTCAGTGAGCGCGGCCGATACAGAACTCCACCACATCGACCAGGGCTGATTTCATCGGGCTGTCGGCGAACAGCGCCAGGGCGTCCTTGGCCATGGCGCCGTAGTGGCGGGCGCGCTCGATGGTGTCTTCCAGCGTCTTGTGGCGGCGCATCAGGCCGATGGCATGCTCGAGGTCGGCCTCCGCGATCTCGCCGCGCTCCAGCGTCCGGCGCCAGAAATCGCGCTCCGCTTCGTTGCCGCGCCGGAAGGCCAGCACCACCGGCAGGGTGATCTTGCCCTCGCGGAAGTCGTCTCCGACATTCTTGCCGAGCTTGGCGTCCGAACCACCATAATCCAGCGCATCATCGACGAGCTGGAAGGCGATGCCGAGATTCATGCCGAAGGAGCGGCAGGCGGCCTGCTCGTCCTTGGGGCGCTCGGCCAGAACCGGGCCGACTTCGCAGGCGGCCGCAAAGAGTTCCGCCGTCTTGCCGCGAATCACCGCCAGATATTCGTCCTCGGTGGTCGCCGTGTTCTTGGCGGCGGCAAGCTGGGCCACTTCGCCCTCGGCGATGACGGTCGCGGCCGTGGACAGGATGTCGAGCGCCTTGAGCGAGCCGACCTCCACCATCATCTTGAAAGCCTGGCCGAGCAGGAAATCGCCGACCAGAACGCTCGCCTCATTGCCCCACAGCATGCGGGCGGCCGGCTTGCCACGCCGCATGTCGCTTTCGTCGACGACGTCGTCATGCAAGAGCGTGGCCGTATGCATGAACTCCACCGAGGCCGCGAGCTTCACATGGCCATCGCCCTGATAGCGGGCGAGTTGCGCGGTTGCCAGGGTCAAAATCGGGCGCAGGCGTTTGCCTCCGGAGGAGATCAGATGGTTGGCGACTTCCGGAATCATCGTCACCTCCGATCCCGTCCGCGACAGGATGGTGGTGTTGACCCGCGCCATATCCGCCTTGGTCAGGTCGACGATCGGCTGAAGCGAGCCTTGCGACCCGGATTTGTCCTCGAATGCGACAACGACGCCCAATACATGCACTCCGTTTTGCCGGCACCATAGAAATGCGCGGCTCCCCATACAAGCTTGCTGTTGTCGCGCCAACAAGCTCGTTGCAATTGTTGCGATAATCGCAACGATTGCGGCATGGAAGAAATCGTTCGTACCAATGATCCCGTGCTGATCTCCTATATCGAGGCCTTGCTGACCGAGGCGGGCGTCGTCCACCTGGTGCTCGACACCCATATGAGCGTGCTGGAAGGCTCGCTCGGCATGATCCAGCGCCGCATCCTGGTCGACACCGACCAGAGCGTGCTGGCCCGCCAGCGGCTGACCGAAGCAGGCCTCGGCAAGGAGTTGCGCACGCCGTGACCAAGCCTACGACTGGGACCGCGGCCGGGACCACGCTCTCGGCCTTTCTGGGCGGCCGGCTCGAAATCGCCCAACCCGCCAGCGGTCATCGTGTCGGAACCGACGCGGCCCTGCTTTCGGCCTGCCTCTCGCCCTCTGCAGGAGAAACCGTCTACGACCTCGGCGCGGGGATCGGCGCCGCCGGCCTCGGCCTTGCCGTCCGTTGCCCGCAATGCCGCCTCGTCCTGGTCGAGATCGATCCGGCCATCGCAGCACTGGCGGTCGAGAATGCAGCACGCAACGGCCTTACAGAACGCGTAACCACGCTCGAGGCCGACGTCACGCAAAGGCCGTCGAAGGAGGGGCTCCTGCTGCCCGGCACGGCCGACCACGTCATCATGAATCCGCCTTTCCATCTTCCGGGCACGATTCGCCCGGCGCCCGACGCCTATCGCGCCGGTGCACATGTGCACGGCCAGGCCGACGAGGAGGCCTGGATCCTCTGCGCCCTCGCCCTCCTGCGCGCCAAGGGCAGCCTCACCCTCATCCACCGGGCCGACGCCCTGCCCCGGCTTCTGGCAAGCCTCGACCGCCGCTTCGGCGACATCCGGGTCAAGCCCGTGCAGCCGCGCGTCGGCCTGCCGGCCGCCCGCCTGCTCATTCGTGCAATCAAGGGCTCGCGTGCGCCCTTCCTCCTGCTGCCGCCACTGATCCTGCATGATGAGGACGGCGGCTTCACCGCCGAGGCGGACGCCCTGCATCGCGGCGAAGCCTCGATCGAATGGCAAGCCTAGCAGCGGGCATAACCCCAATGCAGTTCACTAAGCTCTTCGGATTTGCACGACCTTTGTCATTGCCGGGCTCGACCCGGCAATCCAGCCCCGAGCTTCTGGATAGCCGGGTCAAGCCCGGCTATGACAATTCGCAGTGTTTCCTTCTGAGATGAGCCGCATCGGACCTACCCCGCCTCGTTCAGAAGCGAGAGGAAACGGGCGAACAGGCCGGCCTGGGAATGGATGCCGAGCTTGTGGCGGATGTTGCGGCGATGCACCTTCACCGTGCCCGTCGAGATATGAAGCAGGCGGCTGATCGAATCCGACGAATGCCCCTGCAGCACCAGATTGACGATTTCTCCCTCCCGCGCCGTCAGCGACTGGCTGGCCCAGAGCCGAGCCCGGTCGAGATCGCTGCCCGGCAGCGGCAAGGTCGTCACCCGGCTGCCGGCCTCGCCGAACTCCGGCAGGTCGCGCCAATGCTGGGCGCAGAGCGCGAGGACGATCGGGGTCAGGTCGCGCAGGCCGCGCACCTCCGCCGTGCCGAACGGGCCGGAGGCGGCCAGGCGCATCAGGGACCAGACCACCGAGGTCTGTTCGGGAAGCTGCACGAAGAAGCCGACCTCCTCCGCCAGCCCGGTCTGGCTGTAATAGGAGCGGAAATACTCGCTGGTGTAGAAACGGTCGGGCGCCAGCTCGCGCATGCGACGGAAGCCCTCGCATCCCCCGATCGCAGCCCGGTGGAAGGGATCGAGCAGATAGGCGCCATCCTGGTAGAGGGCGACGAAGACATGGCTCTCGGCAGGCGAGAAGGTCTCGTACAGCATCGGCGGCCGCGCCGAACCGCGATAGGCGAACACCACGCTGTGATCGAAGCGCGCATGCAGGCCGAGCCAGGCCAGCAGGGCACGCTCGAACTCGCCCGGCCCAGCGTGGCCCGCCACTTTTATCGCCTCCGCCAGCGCCGTGGATGCCGCCAAATTATGCCTGGAGCTGCCGATTTCTACCCCCTATGATGAACAAACATGCAGCATATACCCCCGGGTAGGTATATACGAGAGGAAATCGGCTCTGCTAGCTTTCTCTTCGTCGAGGGCCGAAAAGCAAGAACGAACCGGCCAGAACGAAACGGCTCGGCACCGATCGAGGGGACAAGCGCAGATGAACGACACGACCTCGCCCGATATCGAATTTCGCGCCGTCGCCAAGCGCTACGGTGAGGTCATCGCGGTTCATGGCATCGACCTTGCCATCCCCAACGGTGCCTTTGTCGCGTTGCTCGGCCCCTCGGGCTGCGGCAAGACCACTTGCCTGCGTATGATCGGCGGCTTCGAGCAGCCGAGCAGCGGGCAGGTGTTGATCCGCGGCCAGGACATGGCCGGAACGCCGCCTTTTCGCCGCCCGGTCAACATGGTCTTCCAGCAATATGCCCTGTTTCCACATCTGAGCGTCGGCGACAACATCGCCTATGGCCTGCGCCAGGCCCGCCCTCGCCTGGCCGGTTCGGAGATCGCCCGGCGCGTCGACGCGGCGCTCGCCATGGTGCGTCTCTCCGGCTATGGCCGCCGGCGCATCCACGAGCTCTCCGGCGGCCAGCAGCAGCGCGTCGCCCTGGCGCGTGCCCTGGTCAACAAGCCTGCCGTGCTGCTGCTCGACGAGCCGCTCGCCGCGCTCGACAAGAAGCTGCGCACCGAGATGCAGCTCGAACTGCAGAATCTGCAGCGGTCCCTCGGCATCACCTTCGTGCTGGTCACCCACGACCAGGAAGAGGCGCTGTCGATGAGCGACCTCGTCTGCGTGATGAACAAGGGCCGTGTCGTCCAGACCGGGGCTCCCAGCCAGATCTATGACGATCCGGCCGATCTCTTCGTCGCCGATTTCGTCGGAAAGTCCAATTTCCTCGACGGCAAGGTCACCGCGGCAGAGGGCAAGGCGGCCAGCATCGTGCTGGCCGACGGCACTACGCTTCAGGCCCGGACCCACATGCCACTACGACCCGGCCAGGCGGCCCGCGTGAGCATCCGCCCCGAAGCTATGCGGCTGGAGACCGGTGACGGACCGAGGCTGCAGGGTACCGTGCACAACCGCATCTTTCTCGGTTCGACCGCCGAATACGCCATCGAGATCCGGGATGTCGGAACCATCCTGGTCGCGGCCGACCACCTGGCACACGGTCCCGGTCTCAAGGGGCCGGGCGATAGCGTCTCGGTCGGTTTCGCACCGGGTGCTCCACTCGCCTTCGCCGCCTGAACGACCTGAAAAGCCGCAAAAAGCGACGCCACCAGAGGGAAATGAGCCATGTCGAAATCCTATCGCGACGACCTGCCAATCTCGGCCCAGGGCTTTGTCGACCAGCTCCTGCGCTACCGCAAAGGCTCGATCAGCCGCCGCCATTTCCTCGGCGCCACCGGCCTCGGCCTGGCAATGGCCGTGCTCGGCCGCGAGAACGGCATGCTGCCCGCCCCCGCCTACGCGGCCGGCGAACTCGGCGACAAGATGTCGATCGCCACCTGGCCCAATTATCACGACCCGCAGACCTTCGTGAATTTCACCAAGGCGACGGGCGTCGCCGTCGAGGTCAACGTCTTCGGCTCCAACGAGGAGATGCTGGCCAAGCTCCAGGCCGGTGCCACCGGCTGGAGCCTGTTCGTGCCGACCAACTACACCATTTCCACCTACAAGAAGCTCAGCCTCATCGACGCCATCGACCTTGCCAAGCTGCCGGCCTACAGCGCCTCGACCGAGGATGCCCGCTTCACGGCCGAAGGCACCGTCGACGGCACGGTCTATGCCGTGCCGAAGAACTGGGGCACCACAGGCTTTGCGGTGAATACCCAGAAGCTCACCAAGCCGCTGGCGAGCTGGAAGGATTTCTGGGACACCGCCATGGCCGAGGGCTCCAACCGCACCATGGTGCATGACTACCAGCTCACCACCATCGGCAATGCCCTGAAATATTTCGGCTATTCCTTCAATTCCCTGAAGCAGGATGAGCTCGCCAAGGCCGAGGAACTGCTGATCAAGGCCAAGCCGCATCTTTATGCCGTGTCTTCCGACTACCAGCCGCCCATGCGCGCCAACGATGCCTGGATGACGATGTGCTGGACCAATGACGGGGCCCAGCTCAACCGCGATTTGCCCCACATCAAATACATCCTCGGCAAGGAAGGCGGAGAGATCTGGACCGATTTCTACGCTATCCCCAAGGACGCGCCCAACAAGCCGGCCGGCTATGCCCTGCTCAACTATCTGATGACGCCTGAAAATGCCGTGAAGGAGCACATCGCCAATGGCGCGCCCTGCACGGATTCGCGCGTCAACGCCCTGCTTCCCAAGGACTTCCTGTCCAATCCCATTCTCTATCCGGCCGCCGAACTGCTGAAGCCGCTGGAATTCGGGGCAGCGGCGACACTGACCGATCCGGGCCGCGCCGAGCTGATGGCCCGCTTCAAATCGGCCTGACCGGCCCCCTCAGGATGGCTGGAGGTAAGGTCGCTCCGTCATTCCCGGCGCCACCGCAGGTGGCGGGAAGGGAATCCAGGGGCCAGGGGCGCCGTGTTTGCCCCTGGATTCCCTCCCTCTCACCCTCTCTCGCTTCGCTCGCGAGCGGCTCGGCCGGGAATGACTGCATCCCTCACGCTGAGAACCTATTCCGCCAGTGCAGTTCCATCCTTCCCTCGGAAACGATCCAGTGGTCTCCTCACGCGCCCGCCGCACACTCGTGACGACCCTGCTGCTCGCACCGGCGAGTGCCTGGCTCGTGGTCTTCCTGGTACTGCCCTTCATCGCCGTGCTCGTCTTCAGCGTCGGCGAAAGGGCGCCGGAAGGCGGCTACCAGGCCGCACTCTCCTTCGCGCAATATGCCAATCTCGGCGCACGCTCCACCGCCTTCTGGAACACCGCGATCCTGGCGCCCGCCGGCGCCTTCGCCTGCCTGCTGGTGGCCTATCCCGTCGCTTACTATCTGGCCGTCAAGGCACCGCCGCGCTGGCGGCTGATCCTGCTGGCACTGGTGGTCATCCCGTTCTGGACCAGCCTGTTGATGCGCTCCTATGCCTGGATGTACATCCTGGGCTCGCGCGGCATCCCGGCCCTGCTCGACCTCGTCGGCATTCCCGATGTCAGGCTGCTCAATACGCCGGGCTCGGTCCTGATCGGCATCGTCTATGGCTACCTGCCGCTGATGATCCTGCCGATCTATGTCAGCCTCGAACGGCTCGATCGCCGTCTGCTCGAAGCCTCGGCCGATCTCGGCGCCACACCCTTTTCGACCTTTTTCGGCGTCACGCTGCCGCTGTCCCTGCCCGGGGTGATGACCGGCTTCAGCCTGGTGATGATCCTGCTGCTCGGCGAATATCTGATCCCGACCTTGCTCGGCGGCGGCAAGGTGTTCTTCATCGGCAACGCCTTGGTCGACCTCTTCCTGCAATCGCGCAACTGGCCGTTCGGCTCGGCCATCGCCGTGACACTGGTGGTCGCCTCGGTCGTGGTGCTCATGATCGCCAACCGTATCGCCGCACGCGTCTCGGGCGCCCGGCAGGTGGACCTGATCTGATGAGAGCCTTCGTCACCGCCGTCTTCGCCTTCCTCTATCTGCCCATCGGGCTTTTGGTGCTGTTCTCCTTCAACGCCGGCCGCAATGCCAGTGAGATCGTTGGCTTCTCGACGAAGTGGTACGGCACGGCGCTCGCCAACCCCTTCCTCACCGAAGCCCTGCGCAACAGCCTGATCGTCGCCTCCAGCAGCGCCCTGCTGGCCGCGGTATTCGGCACGGCCGCCGCCCTTGGCCTGTCGCGCGTGGGAGCACGGACCCGCCTCGTCTTCGACGCCCTTTTCGGCGCGGCCATCGTGGTGCCCGGCGTGGTCATCGGCATCGCCACGCTGGTGGCGCTGGTGCAGGTCTTCGCCTTCGCCAACCCGCTGCTTGCGGCGATCTGGCCGGGCGAGACCCCGCCCCGGCTCGGCCTCGGCTATGGTTCGATCATCGCCGCCCATGGCCTGTTCGCAATGGCGCTGGTCACCATGATCGTGCGGGCCCGGCTCGGCAGCCTGAGCCGAGACCTGGTGGAGGCTTCGAGCGATCTCTACGCCACGCCCTTCACCACCTTCCGCTCCATCGTGCTGCCGCAGATCTTCCCGGCCATCCTGGCGGGATTCCTGCTGTCCTTCACCTTCTCCTTCGACGACTTCATCGTGGCCTTCTTCGTGGCGGGTCCCCAGACCACCCTGCCGATCTATGTGTTCGCTTCGATCCGCCGCGGCGTAACCCCCGAGATCAACGCCATCGCCACGCTCGTGCTGGTCGCCTCGGTGCTGATGGTGCTGCTGGCCCAGTTCCTGCTGCGCAAGCGCCGATAACGGCCCTCGCGCCACCAATTCCCGAGTGAATGACCATGATCCTCGAAAACCGCATCGCCATCGTCACCGGCTCCGGCTCCGGCATCGGCCAGGCCGGCGCCCTTGCCATGGCGCGCGAGGGCGCCATCCTCATTGTTGCCGATCGGGACAAGGACGCCGGCGAGGCGACCGCCAGCATGATCCGCGCACGAGGCGGGCGTGCCGATGCTGTCGCCACCGACGTGGCGGATGACGCGGCCGTCGAGCGCCTCATCGGCGGCACACTCGACCGTCACGGCCGCATCGACATCCTGCACAATCATGCCGGCATCCAGGTCGGTGGGCCGCTCACCGAAGTCGGCCTCGACGGGCTCGATGCCTCCTGGCGCATCAATGTCCGCGCCCATTTCCTGGCGGCCCGGCTCGCCATGCCGGCGATGATCGCGGCGGGCGGCGGTGTCATCCTCAACACGGCTTCCAATTCCGGCGTGTTCTACGACCGGGAAATGATCGCCTATGCCACGTCCAAGCACGCCGTGGTGGCGATGACGCGCCAGATGGCACTCGACTATGCCCGGCACAAGGTCCGGGTGAACGCCCTGTGCCCCGGCTGGGTCGACACCCCCTTCAACGAGCCCTTCATTGCCCAGATGGGCGGCCGTGCCGCCATCGAGGCCTATGTTCGCGAAAAGATCCCGATGGGCCGCTGGGCCACGGCGGAAGAGATCGCCGAGGCCATTCTCTTCCTGGTCTCGGATCGTTCCGCCTTCATGACCGGCCAGGCTCTGGTCGTCGACGGCGGCGAGAGTATCGGCTGATACCAAGCCTCGGGGATGCCGACGTGCCGAAGCACGGCCTTCCCGCGATCGTAGGACGTGTCAAAGACATCGTAGGAAGTGTCAAAGACTTGGCATGGGCCGTCGCCGCAAGCTTGGGCCAACGCGGATGACGTCTGATTTACCCGTTCCGTCATTGCGAGTGAAGCGAAGCAATCCGGAGGCTTGAAGGCACAGAGTTTACGGCCCCTGGATTGCTTCGCTTCACTCGCAATGACGGGGTGGCCTTTAGGATTCCTGATATACAAATCGGCTCTGCTCGCCTCCCGCGCGCCTTTCCACGCGGACGGTATGGTGCTGCCTCGCGTTGACCAAAATGAACGCTCCTGTTTTTCGAGCAAAACACCCTGTCAATATTCGGCAGGAAATGTGTCGGTCGACATCTGCAAAAGCGCTTTGAAAAGGCTTGACTCGGGCCGCCGGCTGGAGTGCAACTATGTCAATAACATGACAAATCTGTTGCAAACTTTTGGCATACGCGTCTCTCCAGCGTCGTTTGTCTGATGATTTGCCCAGGGGAATCTCGCTTGTCTGCATCCCGCCAGATGCAACCGTTAGGTCAAATGAGGGGGGTCAACTTGAATAGGAACTTCATCTACGTGATGGTCGGTCTCGTGCTGGGCATCGCGATCGGTATCGCCTGTTTCTACTCCTTCCCCGACAAGAAAACCGCGGCCACGATCGCCGACTACATGTCCCTCGTCAGCACGATCTTCCTGAAGCTGATCAAGATGATCATTGGCCCGCTGGTGCTTTCGACCCTGATCGTCGGCATCGGCCACATGGGCGACGCAGCCACCTTGGGACGGGTTGGCGCCAAGACCATGGGCTGGTTCATCTCGGCGTCGATCGTGTCGCTGCTGCTCGGCCTGGTGATGGCCAATCTCATCCAGCCCGGCCACGGCATCGTGATCGCCGACCAGAGCGGCAATACCGCCAATATCGCGACCGCCTCCTTCAGCTTCAAGAATTTCATCGAACATCTGGTTCCGACCTCGATCTTCAAGGCGATGGCCGAAGGCGAGATCCTGCAGATCGTTGTGTTCTCGCTGTTTGCGGGCGTTGCCATCATGGCCCTGGGCGAGCGCGGCAAGCCTCTCGTCCACCTTGCCGATGACGTCGCCCACATGATGCTGACCATCACTGGTTATGTGATGACGCTGGCGCCGCTGGCCGTCTGCGCGGCCGTGGCCTCCGTCATCACCACGTCCGGCCCAAGCGTGCTCTTGAACTTCGTCAAGTTCCTCGGCGGCTTCTACCTGACGCTGCTCATCCTGTGGGGGTTCCTGATCGCCATCGGCTATTTCCTGCTCGGTGCCCGCATGGGCAATCTGATCAGGCGCATGCGCGAGCCCTTCCTGCTCGCCTTCTCGACGGCAAGTTCGGAAGCCGCCTATCCCAAGATCCTCGACCAGCTCGAGCGGTTCGGCGTCCCCAAGCGCATCGCCAGCTTCGTGCTGCCACTCGGCTATTCCTTCAACCTCGACGGCACCATGGCCTATACGACCTTCGCGACCCTGTTCGTCGCCCAGGCCTATGGCATGGAACTCTCGCTCGGCACCCAGCTTGCCATCGCCGGCACGCTGATGCTGACGTCCAAGGGCGTGGCCGGCGTGCCCAAGGCATCGCTGGTGGTGATCCTGGCGACGCTGCACCAGTTCAACATCCCGGATGCGGGGCTCTATCTGATCATCGGCATCGACCAGTTCCTCGACATGGGCCGCAGCGCCACCAATGTGATCGGCAACTCGCTGGCGGCGTCGGCAGTCGCCAAGTTCGAGGGCGGCCTCGGTCCGGAAAAGGACGACATCAACGCGCCGGAAGTGGCACCCGCAGCGGCACCCGCCTGAGCCAATGGCGGCGGCACGGCTCGTGCCGCCGCCTGCCGTCGTCGAGCATCCGAGAGCATTTTTGAGAAGAGTCGACAGGCTTTTCGACCAGGAAAATGCGCCAAAACAAAGAGTTAGGGGAAATGGCACCTCACGAAAAAGCCATTTTGCTCCAGCGTGGCGGTGCCAATCCACCCGCTGTCCGGATTTTTCAGGAGAGAGTCTTGCATAAACTCTTGGCGCTAGCGGCCATCGTCATTCTGGCGGCAAATGTCCCCGCCAAGGCCGAGGACATGATCGGGCAGGACCTGACGGCCGCACCGAAGCAGGATTACTTTCCGCTGGAGCTATCCGGCACGCTGCTGAAGGCGAACCAGACGGGCTCCATCATGATCGGCTATCGCGACGCCTCCTTCCCCTTCTCCTTCAAACAGCCGGAACAGGCCGAACCGCAAGGCTACGCCATCGAGTTTTGCAAGGGCGTGGTCGACGAGATCTCGCGCGAGCTGCATGACAAGCCGGTTCGCATCGACTACAGGCTCGTCACCTCGGACACCCGCATCGCGGCGGTGACCTCGGGCGAGGTCGACCTCGAATGCGGTTCGACCACGGCCAATCGCGAGCGCGAGAAGCAGGTTTCCTTCTCGCCCGTCACCTATGTCGCGGGCACCAAGCTGCTGGTCAAGCGCGGCTCGGGCATCCGCTCCTACAAGGATCTGCAGGGCAAGACCCTGGTGGTGACGGCGGCCACCACAAACGAAGCGGCGCTGAAGCAGCTCAACGACAAATATCATCTTGGCATGACCATCGCTTCGGCGCCCGATCATCAGCAGTCCTACGACATGCTGGCGGCCGGAAAGGCCGATGCCTTCGCCACAGACGACGTGCTGCTCTATGGTTTCATCGCGCGCAACCATGCCCAGAAGACCTTGGTCGTGGTCGGCGATTTCATCACCTATGACGCCTATGGCATCATGTTCCGCAAGGACGATCCCCTGATGGCCGAGGCCGTCAAACGCGCCTTTGCGACCATGGCCGAGCAGGGCAGGCTGGTGAGGACCTATCGCAGATGGTTCCTCCAGCCGACGCCGACCGGGGAGAATCTCAATCTGCCGATCTCCCTGCAATTGACCGAAGCCTGGCGGGCGCTCGGCATCGATGCGTTCTGATCGACCGAGGCCCCGATGAAAAACACCCCCGAACCAAGTTCGGGGGTGTCGATCGTCAGGCAGCGGAGACGATTTTCATCAGCGCCAGCAGACGCGACGGTTCACCCAGCGCCAGCCGTAATAGGTGTGGACGCGTACACGCTGCCAGCGGCAGTAACGTGCCGGACGCGGACGCCAATGCGGGCGGTAATAGTGCGGGCGATAATAATGCGGGCGGCCGCGGTGATAGACCTTCTGCGCGGCATCCGGTGACGGGGCCGACTGTTCAATGGCCTGGATCACGCCAGCATTGGCTGCGGGATGGATCACCGCAGCCTGGGCCGACTGGGCGGTCATTGCAGCGCCCCCCATGCCGAAAGCCAGAGCGGCTGCCAGAGCGAGTTTGCGAAACATTCGTTCCTCCTGCGATTCAAATCGGCGAAAGCTCGACCCGACCCCGACGGGCCGGCTTACTATGATACTAACTGCCGAAACCGTGAAGGTTCCGGGGGGAGCGGCGATTATCGTTCGTCCCTTCCCGCTTCCACTATCCCGGCATTGGCTGAATGCGACTTGATCGACCCGTTCATCCTGCATTCAGCCGGCGCGGCAACCTATCGTACCGCCAGGATTTCATGCCTATATGCGGCAAAGGCGTTCATCACCTTCTCGTGAGGACTGCCGCCCATGCTGCACAGGAAGAGGCGAAGCTGCGTTGACGACACCTGATATCCCGCAATCGACCAATCCATTGAAGCGAAGTATCGGCCGGATCCGACAATTGCTGCCCGAGAAATGGCGTCACCCGGCGCCCGTGGTTGCCGTCCTTCCGCTTTCCGGCACCATCGGTGCCGGCTCGCGGTTCTCGAGCAGCCTGGACATGACCAAGCTCGACAAGCTCATCGACAGTGCCTTCGCCGTGAAAGGCGCCAAGGCGGTCGCGCTGGTGATCAATTCACCCGGTGGCTCGCCGGCGCAATCGCATCTGATCATGCGCCGTATCCGCGCCCTCGCCGCCGAGAAAAAGCTGCCGGTCTTTGCCTTCGTCGAGGACGTCGCGGCCTCCGGGGGCTACATGATCGCCTGCGCCGCCGACGAGATCGTTGCCGACCCCGCCTCGATCCTGGGCTCCATCGGTGTGGTCTCCGCCTCCTTCGGCTTCGACAAGCTGATCGAGAAGATCGGGGTCGAGCGCCGCGTTCACACGGCCGGGCGCTCCAAGACGATGCTGGATCCCTTCCGGCCCGAAAAGCCCGAGGATGTCGAAAGGCTGGCGGCGCTGCAACATGACATCCATGACATGTTCATCGCCCTGGTCCGGGAACGCCGCGCCGGCAAGCTCAAGGGCGAGGAGGAGCTGCTGTTCTCGGGCGAGTTCTGGCTCGCGCCGCGGGCCATCGAGCTCGGCCTTGCCGATGCCATGGGCGATGTGAGGTCCACCATGCGCGCGCGCTATGGCGAGAAGGTACGCTTCAAGACCGTGTCGGAACCGCGTGGCCTGCTTGCCCGGCGCTTCGGCCTTGGCGCCCATTTCTCGGCTGCTGAAAGCGAGCAATTAACCGAAGGCATTCTTGCCGCACTCGAAGGGCGTGCAATTCGTGCCCGTTTCGGTTTATAGTTACGGAATGATGAATGAAGAGGACCTGCCATGCATCCTGTCGTTCTAGCCGTCGCCAGCCTTGTCGGGACCGTGGTTCTCGCGCGCCTGGTCAAGCGCGAATGGGAGCGAGTGAACAACGAACTCTACAAACCCCAGCCCGTGCGACAGGAAGCCATCAACCTGCGCCGCGACCCGCGTAGCGGCGTCTATCGCCCCGAATAAAGCGGCGCGGCCGTTCTGGTTGCGGGTCCTCATGCAGATCCGCCAAATGCAAAGAAGCAGGTTCTCGCGAACCTGCTTCTGCTTTTTTGGCGGGGCTTGGATCAATCGAAGTTGCGAATGATCCGGCAATGCTTGCGCATCGGCGCGCTGCGGTCCTCCATGATGGAGCCGTCGTCCAGCACCACCTGGCGCCAGACATTGGTGCAGCGCTGCTGATCGACGAACTTGACCTTGACGGGAGCCACGGCCGGGCGGGGTCGCGGCGGATTGCAGGCATGGGTGCGGCAGGGCGGCGGGTTCGTGATGATCACACGGGCCTCCGGCGAGGTCCCGCCGCCATTACCGCCACCACCGCCGCCGGACGCACCCGAGCTGGCGCCTCGGCCACCGCCATTGCCGCCAGCACCCGGGCCGGTCGTAGCGGCGAAGGACGTGGAGATCGAGCCGGCTACCGAGCCGAAGATCAAGGCCGCGATAAGTCCTGTACGAAGAAGGGATTGCCTGGACATAATACTTACTCTCCTGAGCTTTGGTTTGGACGGGATCGGTTGTGGTGTCCCGTTGCGTCCCTTGTCTCATGAGTGCTTCCCGGCATCTGTGCGGACAGGCACAAGGCCGCGCGCCGCACAAACAGGTTTCCCCAGTGTCGATCTTGCTCTAAGGGTCGGGCCCTGGTCTGTACCGGCGGAAACAGTTTCTCCGGCACGGCTCAGCTGAAGAAAAGTGCGATTTCCCTGAACCGCAATTTTCTCGGTCTCTTTTGTTTTGACGCATCTTCTCAATTGAGAAGCCGGCCGGCTTTCTGGAGAAAATGCTCTAGTTCGAGAACCGTCATGGCCGACGCTACCCCCGCCCATATGCGCCCTGAACGCTCCTTCCAGGGCCTGATCCTGACCCTTCAGCGCTATTGGGCCGATCACGGCTGTGTCGTGCTGCAGCCCTACGACATGGAAGTGGGCGCCGGTACCTTCCACCCCGCCACCACCCTGCGCTCGCTCGGCCCCAAGGCCTGGAAAGCGGCCTATGTGCAGCCTTCGCGCCGCCCCAAGGATGGGCGTTATGGCGAGAACCCCAACCGCCTGCAGCATTATTACCAGTTCCAGGTCATCCTGAAGCCTTCGCCGCCGGAGCTGCAGGACCTGTATCTCGGCTCGCTGGCCGCCATCGGGCTCGATCCCCTGGTCCATGACGTTCGCTTCGTCGAGGACGACTGGGAGAGCCCCACGCTCGGGGCCTGGGGCCTGGGCTGGGAGTGCTGGTGCGATGGCATGGAAGTGTCGCAGTTCACCTATTTCCAGCAGGTCGCCGGGCAGGAATGCAATCCTGTCTCCGGGGAGCTGACCTATGGCCTCGAGCGCCTGGCCATGTATGTCCAGGGCGTCGAGAACGTCTATGATCTCAACTATAACGGCCGCGACGGCGCCGAGAAGGTCACCTATGGCGATGTCTTCCTGCAGGCCGAGCAGGAATATTCGCGCCATAATTTCGAGCATGCCGACATCGAGATGCTCAAGCAGCACTTCATCGATGCCGAAAAGGAGTGCAAGGCCCTGCTTGCCGCCGGCGACAAGGGCAATCGGCATCAGCTCGCTTTGCCCGCCTATGACCAGTGCATCAAGGCGAGCCACCGCTTCAATCTGCTCGACGCGCGCGGCGCTATCTCGGTGACCGAGCGCCAGAGCTACATCCTGCGCGTACGCGACCTCGCCAAGGCCTGCGGCGAGGCTTGGGTCAAGACCGAAGCCGGCGGGGCCTGATCGTAGACCCTCTCCGCGCTCCCCATCCCTTCCCTTTCCGGCCTTCCAGGTCACCAGCTTTCGAAACCGATCCCATGCCCGACCTCCTGCTCGAACTCTTCTCCGAGGAAATCCCCGCCCGCATGCAGGCCAAGGCGGCCGAGGACCTCAAGAAAATGGTGACGGATGCGCTCGTTGCGCGCGGCGTCGTCTATGAGGGCGCCTCGGCCTATGCCACGCCGCGCCGCTTGGCCCTGACCGTGCATGGCCTGCCGGCCCGCCAGCCCGATACGCGCGAAGAGCGCAAGGGCCCTCGTGTCGGCGCCCCCGACGGCGCTATCCAGGGCTTCCTAAAGGCCGCCGGCCTCGCCTCGCTCGACCAGGCCCGCATCGAGAGCGATCCCAAGAAGGGCGAGTTCTACGTGGCGGTGGTGGAAAAGGCCGGACGGGCCCTACCCGACCTCATCGCCGAGATCGTGCCGGAAGTGGTGCGCAGCTTCCCCTGGCCCAAATCCATGCGCTGGGGTTCGGGCAGCCTGCGCTGGGTGCGTCCGCTGCATTCGATCCTCTGCACCTTCGGCCCAGAGACCGAGGACCCGGAAGTGGTGCGCTTCGAGATCGAGGGCGTCGCCGTCGGCGATACCACCAAGGGCCATCGCTTCATGGCGCCGGGGACCATCCAGGTCAGGCGCTTCGAAGACTATGTCGCCAAGCTGGAGGCCGCCAAGGTGGTGCTCGATCCGGCCCGCCGACGCGACATCATCCTTACCGATGCCCGCAACCTCGCTTTCGCCCAGGGGCTGGAACTGGTCGAGGACGACGCGGTGCTGCATGAGGCCGCCGGCCTGGTGGAATGGCCGGTGGTGCTGATGGGCTCCTTCGAGGAGAGCTTCCTCTCGGTACCGGACGAAGCGATCCAGGCCACCATCCGCGCCAACCAGAAATGCTTCGTGGTGCGCGATCCCAAGACGGGGCGCCTCGCCAACCGTTTCATCCTGATCGCCAATATCGAGGCTGTCGACGGCGGAGCGGCCATCGTCGCCGGCAATGAGCGCGTCATCCGCGCGCGCCTCTCCGACGCCAAGTTCTTCTGGGAAACCGACCAGAAACCCCTGCCCGGTTATGAAGCTGAAGGCAAGCCGCTCGACCAGCGCCTCGCCAAGATCATCGCCTCGAATGTGGTGTTCCACGAGAAGCTCGGCACGCAGGGCCAGCGCATCGAGCGCATCGCCGCTTTGGCCAAGGCGCTAGCGCCTGTCGTGGGTGCCGACCCCGCCAAGGCCGAGCGGGCGGCCAGGCTCGCCAAGGCGGATCTTGCCACCGAAATGGTCGGCGAGTTTCCCGAACTGCAGGGGCTGATGGGCCGCTATTACGCCACCGCCCAGGGCGAGGACGCCGCCATCGCCGCCGCGCTCGAGGATCATTACCGTCCCAAGGGCGCCGGTGACGGCGCGCCGAGCGATCCGGTCGCGGTCGCCGTGGCGCTCGCCGACAAGCTCGACACGCTGATCGGCTTCTGGACCATCGACGAGAAGCCGACCGGCAGCAAGGATCCCTATGCCCTGCGCCGGGCCGCCCTCGGTGTCATCCGCCTGGTGCTCGACAACAGGCTGCGCCTGCCCCTCCTCACGACCGTCGCCAAGGCTCCCTTCGCCAAGAGCAACGACATCGCCGACGATCTTCTGGCCTTCTTCGCCGACCGCCTGAAGGTGCAGTTGCGTGAACAGGGCGCGCGCCACGATCTCGTCGACGCGGTCTTCGGTCTCGGCGGGCAGGACGATCTCCTGCTCATCGTCCGGCGGGTCGAGGCACTCGGCCGCTTCCTCGGCAGCGAGGACGGCAAGGCCCTGCTGGCGGGAGCCAAGCGCGCCGCCAATATCCTGCGCATCGAGGAGAAGAAGGACGGCGCGGGTGCCTATGCCGGCGGCGCGGATGCCTCTCGCCTCACCGAGCCGGAGGAAAAGGCGCTGCAGGCCGCCTTGCAGGCGGCCCGGCAGGCAGCATCGGCTGCCATTGCCGCCGAGGACTATGAAGGCGCCATGACGGCCCTTTCGCAGCTGCGCCGGCCCGTCGACGCTTTCTTCGACAAGATCCTCGTCAACGCCGACGATGCAGCCCTGCGCCTCAACCGCCTGAAGCTGCTGGAAGAGATCCGCACGGCAACCCGTAGCGTCGCCGATTTCTCGCGCATCGAGGGCTGAAGCGTTTTGCGATCTGGCGGAATCGCCAAGATTCGCAAAGACGCTCCAGCCAATCCGCAGGATTGGCTTGGAACCAACGAGGGAGAGCAAACACGCGTTTTCGCCTAAACGCACTTTGCTCTCCTACTCGGCCCCAACAAGCCTCATCGACCCGTCATCGCGAGCACAGCGAAGCAATCCAGGGGCTATAGGCCAGCGATCTTGCGAAGGCTGGATTGTTTCGCTGCGCTCGCAATGACGGATATCCTTGCTATGAAAACACAGGCCGAGCTCGTCTCCACAAGACGATCTTGCACCATTGCTCGCCGGTGCTAACACTAGAAAGCTTTCACCGGATCTGCGTTTCTTGTCGCCGGGGACGCCTGCATGACCGTTTCTGACTCTGCCCTACAGCGTCCCTCCCCCAATTGGGATGACTACCGCTATGTCCGCGCCGTGGCGGAGACCAAATCCCTGGTGGGCGCCGCGACGGCCCTCGGCGTCAACCATTCTACTGTCTTCCGCCGCATCAATGCCGTCGAGGAATTGCTCGGCGCCCGCTTGTTCGAACGAGGGCGCAGCGGTTACGCCCTTACCGCGGCGGGGGAGGAGATGGTGGCCCTCGCCGGCCGCATGGCCGACGACATCAGCGGCTTCGAGCGCCGTGTGGCGGGCCGGGATGTCAAGCCGTCCGGGGAATTGCGCGTCACCACCAATGACAGCATCATGGCGCACCTGACCATGCCGGTCTTCACCAGTTTCCTGACCAGCTTTCCCGACATCCGCCTCGACGTCGTCGTCTCCAACCTGCCGCTGAACTTGTCCAAGCGGGATGCGGACGTGGCGATCCGTGCCACCTCGGCGCCGCCGGACACGCTGGTGGGGCGGCGGGTCTGCACCATTGCCTGGGCCATTTACGGCCCGGAGCGGCTGAAGGGTGCCGAGCTCGCCGACCTCTTCGCCGAGCGCTGGATCGCCACCGGCGAAGGTCTTTCCAACATTCCGCCGGCACGCTGGGTGGAACGTGAAGTGCCGAACGAGCGCATCGTGATGCGCCTCAACACAATTCTCGGCGTCGCCGAGGCCCTGCGGTCAGGGTTCGGGGTCGGCTTGCTGCCCTGCTATATCGGCGACGCCCTGCCGCTGCCGCGCCTTTCCGAGCCGCTGCCGGGCGTCGGCGCCGGCCTGTGGTTGCTGACCCATCCCGATCTCAAGCACTCCGCCAAGGTTCGCGCCTTCATGGACCATGGCTGGGAAGCACTGACGAAGCTCAGGCCCGTGCTGGAGGGAACGGCAGAGGTCTGAGCGCGCTCCGTTTCCCCAGGCTCGATCGCCGCTCTACCCTTCAAGCAAGGCGATCGCCTGCTTCCCTCTGCGCGGCCATCTCCGCTGGCCTTGCAGTACCACGATGGGCCAGCGCTGCCGCGATCAGGGCCATGGCGGCCAGAGCCGCACCGATGCCCGGCAGATAGGCGATCGGCACCCGCTCCACCGCGACGCCGCCGAGCGCCGTGCCGAGGCCGACACCGACATGCATGGCGGAAAGATTGAGACTCACCCCAGCCTCCGCGGTGTCAGGCCCCATCGCGATCAGGAAGCTCTGCACTGCCGGCGAAATCATCCAGCTCAGGCAGGCCCAAGCCATCATCACCGGGAAGAAGGACAGGCTCGTGCCCGTCACCAGCGGAATCAACATCAGGGCCGTGAGGTAGCCCGCCGGCACCAGCATGATCGCCCGGCGCGGCGTGAGCTTGTCGGCGGCGAGACCGCCGAGATAGCCGCCCGAGACGCCGGCAATGCCGAAGGCGATGAAGGCCAGCACGGTACCCATGCCGACAATGCCGAGAACGGCACCTAGATAGGGGGCGAGATAGGCAAACAGCACGAAATGGCCTGATATCATCAGGATCGAGACGAGCTGGGCACAGATCAGGGGAGGAGACCGCAAATGGGCAAGGTAGTCGGGCGGCCCCTGCCGGCGGGCACCGACATCGGGCAGCTTCGAGCGGCAGACCACCAGGACGATGACGGCCAGGGCGGCAAGCACCAGGAACACGCTGCGCCAGCCCGCAAGCGAGCAGACCAGCATGCCGATCGGCACGCCGAGCACCAGCGAGCCGCTCACCCCCATGAAGATCACGCCGATCGCCCGGCCCTTCATGCTCTCGTCGACGAGCTCGGTGGCGAGCATGGTCGCCAGCAGCGCGATGGTGGCACTCGCCGCCGCCATGCCGACACGGGCGGCAAACAGCGCGCCGTAGCCGGGGCTGGCGGCTGCAAGGAGATTGCAAAGAGCGAAGGCGGCCAGGGCAGCGAGGAAGGCTGCCTTGTGCTCGAAACGCGCGGTCAGCAGCAGTGCGGCAGGCGCCGCCAGCGCAAAAGTGATGGAAAAGGCCGTGGTAAGCTGGCCGGCCAGGCCGAGAGAAACATCGAGGCTGCCGGCAATGTCGGGCAGGATGCCGATGACGATGTTCTCGGCGGTGCCGGTGACGAAAGTGGCAAGTGCGAGGAGCAGGACGCGCCGATCCATCTGGTCTTCCCGATATGTGAGATCGGGTTTCGAGGCAGCGCTTCGGTTATCCCTCCGAAGCGGCTGGATAGCACGAAAATCGCGGATTTGGAATTGCCGTGCGCCTCTTCAGACTGGCGCCTGCCTCAGGACGGAACGCCGCGTTGCCAGGATTGCCGGTCCGAAGACCCGCACACCGGTTTCGTCCTACGCCGCCGCCCGCCCTGCGCCGACATTGGCTAGTCCGATGGCGCCGAGGATGATGCCGACGCCCGCCCATTGCGAGGGCAGGAAGGCCTCGTGCAGTATCAGCCCGGCCATGACGACCGCCACCGGCAGTTCCACCGAGGACAGCATCGCCGCCAGGCCCACCCCGGTGGCCGGAATGCCCTTGTTGAACAGGAACGGCGGCAGCACCGTGCCGAACAGGGCGATGACGAGGCCCCAGCCCCAGATGATGCTGGGATCGAACCGCACAGACAATTGCGGCAGGGCGATCAGCACTGCGACCACCGCACCGCCGAACACCATCAGGAAGCTTCGGCTGATCACGTCGACATGCACCGCCACGTGGTTGGAACACCAGATCACCGCGGTGTAACTCACGGCAGCGAGCAGGCCGAAACCGACGCCGAGCACGCTCAAATGGGCGGCATCGCCGAGGAGATTGGTCGCCAATACGGTGCCGAGCAGCACCAGCAGGGACGAGACCAGCTTGGTCGACGACGGCCAGGACCGGCTCAGCACCGCATCGAGCGCCACGCCCATCCACACGCTCTGCATCAGCAGCACGATCGCCGCCGAGACCGAGGTATAGGCCACCGACAGATAATAGAAGGAGCCGGTGAAGCCGATGCTGGCACCGCCGGCGATCAATTTGAGCCGGTCGGGCCAGCGCACCGGCAGGCTGCCGGGCCTGGCCGGCCGCATCCGGCTGGCCAGCTTGATCAGCCCGAGGACGACGGCGCCGATGACGAATTGCGTGCCGATAACCTCGCCCGGCGAATAGCCCTGGCCATAGGCGAGCTTCACGCAGGTCGACTGCAGGCCATAGCAGGAGGCCCCGATGAGGACGAGCACGATGCCCACAAAGAGATCCTTGCGCATGGCGGCCTTGGCATGAGGGAGAATGAGCGTCGAGGCTGGTGCCTCGTAAATGACGCGTCTGATTGGCTTGCCCATTGCGGAGAGTGCTTGGGGGCAAAACGCAACCTTTGTCATGCCCGGGCTTGCCCCGGGCATCCAGGGGCTCGGCAGTCGCGGTTGGATTGCCGGGTCAAGCCCGGCAATGACAAAGGTCGCGCAAGCGGTCCTTGCCGCGCCTCAGCCGATCTCCACCACGACGCGCCCCCTGACCTTGCCTTCCAGGATGTTGGCAGCGGTCTCGCGGACTTCGTCGAAGGGGATCGAGCTCGTCATGGCGTCGAGCTTGTCGCGGTCGAGTTCGTTGGCCAGACGCCGCCAGGCTTCCTGGCGGACCACCTGGGGGCATTGCACCGAATCGATGCCGAGCAGCGAGACCCCCCGGAGGATGAAGGGCATCACGCTGGAGGGCAGGTCGGCCCCGCCGGCCAGGCCGCAGGCGGCGACGGCGCCGCCATATTTGATCTGCGAGATCACATTGGCCAGGGTGAGCGAGCCGACCGTGTCGACGGCACCGGCAAAGCGTTCCTTGCCGAGAGGGCGCACCGGCCCGGTCAGCTCTGCGCGGTCGATCACCTCGGAGGCGCCGAGATTCTTGAGATAATCGGCCTCCTCCGGGCGTCCCGTGGAGGCGATCACCGTGTAGCCCGCCCGGGCGAGCAAGGCGACCGCGGTCGAGCCGACACCGCCGGCCGCCCCAGTCACCAGCACCGGTCCGCGCGAGGGGGTGATGGCATGGGCCTCGAGCGCCATCAGGCTGAGCATGGCGGTATAACCGGCCGTGCCGATCGCCATCGCCTGCGCATGGGTCATGCCATAGGGCACCCTAACCAGCCATTCGCCCTTGACGCGGGCTCGCTCGGCATAGCCGCCGAGATGGGTCTCGCCCACGCCCCAGCCATTGAGGATGACATGGTCGCCGGGATCCCAGTCCTTCGAGGAGGAGGCGATCACCTCGCCGGCGAAGTCGACCCCCGGGATCATCGGAAAACGCCGCACCACCGGCCCCTTGCCGGTGACGGCAAGACCGTCCTTGTAGTTGACGGTCGAGTGGGTGACGCGGACCGTGACATCGCCGTCCATCAGATCGCGCTCGTCGAATTCGGCGAAGTTGCAGGCATAGCCGGTATCCGGCTTGGTGACGACGAGAGCCTTGAAAGTCGACATGCACGCTCCTGCAATTGCTGTCTGGTGTCCAGATCGTATCCTGGCGTTTTCAAGGCCCGGGCCGGTTATGGCAAGCGGAAAAATGGCCGCATGTCCGGCGAACCGCCGCGCTCGTCCGGCAAACAAGCGACAGGCAAAGCCATCATCGAGCGTTCGACCGGATTAATCCGACATATTGCGCCCCAAACATGCCAGTTCTTCAGACAAAAGCGGGATCAGGCGCAATTATTACACTCTGACACATTTTGTTATCCGCCCAACCTATCGATTTAGACGTTTGAAGAATTGAATTTATCGGCCAGCTGTGGAAAGGCTCTGCGCCAAATACGTGCCGGCACAATCGGCCAATCCGAAATCACTGAGGAAGTGCAATGACGAAGTGGGTGTATGGGTTCGGCGACGGCAAGGCCGAAGGCGAACAGGGCATGAAGAACCTGCTGGGCGGCAAGGGCGCCAACCTGGCGGAGATGTCGAATCTGGGCTTGCCGGTGCCGCCCGGCTTCACCGTCACCACCGAAGTCTGCACCTATTACTACGCCAATGACCGCAGCTACCCACCGGAGCTGCGGGCCCAAGTCGAAGCGGCCCTGGCCGAGATCGGCCGCATCACCGGCAAGGCTTTCGGCGATGCCAGGAACCCGCTGCTGGTCTCGGTGCGCTCGGGTGCGCGCGCCTCGATGCCGGGCATGATGGACACCGTGCTCAATCTCGGCCTCAACGACACCACAGTCGCTGCGGTAGCAGCCGCCTCCAACAATGAGCGCTTCGCCTGGGACTCCTACCGGCGCTTCATCACCATGTTCTCCGATGTGGTTCTCGGCGTCGACCACGGCCATTTCGAGGAGATCCTCGACACCTACAAGGAACGCAAGGGCTATGTGCTCGACACCGACCTCCAGGCGGCCGACTGGAAGACGCTGGTCGGCCAGTACAAGGCCCTGGTGCTCGAAGAGCTCGGCAAGCCCTTCCCGGAGGATCCGCAGGAGCAGCTCTGGGGCGCGATCGGCGCCGTGTTCGCCTCCTGGATGAACGCCCGCGCCATCACCTATCGCTCGCTGCACGCCATCCCCGCCGAATGGGGCACGGCCGTCAATGTGCAGGCCATGGTGTTCGGCAATCGCGGCGATACCTCCGCCACCGGCGTCGCCTTCACCCGCAACCCCTCCACCGGCGAGCACGCGCTCTATGGCGAGTTCCTGATCAACGCCCAGGGCGAGGACGTGGTGGCCGGCATCCGCACGCCGCAGCCGATCTCCAAGGCGGCGGCCCTGGCCGGCGCCTCGAACAAGCCCTCGATGGAAGAGGCGATGCCATCAGCCTTCGCCGAATTCGTCGGCATCACCAAGGTGCTCGAGAAGCATTACCGCGACATGCAGGACATCGAGTTCACGGTCGAGGACAACAAGCTGTGGATGCTGCAGACGCGTTCGGGCAAGCGCACCGCCAAGGCCTCGCTGCGCATCGCGGTCGAGATGGCCAAGGAAGGCCTGATCAGCGAGGAAGAAGCGGTCGGCCGCATCGATCCCGGCGCCCTCGACCAGCTTCTCCACCCCACCATCGACCCCAAGGCCGAGCGCATCGAGATCGCCCGTGGCCTGCCGGCCTCCCCCGGCGCCGCTTCGGGCGAGATCGTCTTCACCTCCGAGGAGGCCGAAGCCGGCAAGGCAGCCGGCAAGACCGTCATCCTGGTGCGCCAGGAAACCAGCCCGGAGGACATCAAGGGCATGCTGGCCGCCTCGGGCATCCTCACCCGCCTCGGCGGCATGACCTCGCACGCCGCCGTGGTGGCGCGCGGCTGGGGCAAGCCCTGCGTCTCCGGCGCGGGCAGCATCCGCGTCGACACCGCCGCCGGCACGCTGCTGGCCGGCGGCAAGACCTACAAGAAGGGCGACGTCATCACCATCGACGGCTCGACCGGACAGGTGCTGGCCGGCAAGATCGCCATGGTGCAGCCTGAGCTCTCCGGCGAGTTCGCCGAGCTGATGACCTGGGCCGACGGTGTCCGGCGCATGAAGGTGCGCACCAATGCCGAGACCCCGGCCGATGCCCGCCAGGCCCGCAGTTTCGGGGCCGAAGGCATCGGCCTGTGCCGCACCGAACACATGTTCTTCGACGAGGGCCGCATCGTCGCCATGCGCGAGATGATCCTGTCCGACGACGAGAAGGGCCGGCGCGCGGCTCTTGCCAAGCTCCTGCCGATGCAGCGCGAGGATTTCCGCCAGCTCTTCGAGATCATGTCGGGCCTGCCGGTCACCATCCGCCTGCTCGACCCGCCGCTGCACGAGTTCCTGCCCCATTCGGAGGAGGAAATCGCCGAAGTCGCGACCGCGATGGGAGCCTCGGCCGCCAAGCTCAGGGCCCGCGCCCAGGAATTGCACGAGTTCAACCCGATGCTCGGCTTCCGCGGCTGCCGCCTGGCGATCGCCTTCCCGGAGATCGCCGAGATGCAGGCGCGCGCCATCTTCGAGGCGGCGGTGGAGGCTGCCGCTTCCACCGGCCAGCCGGTGACGCCCGAGATCATGGTGCCGCTGGTGGCGACCCGGGCCGAACTCGACCTCGTCAAGGCCCGCATCGATGCCATGGCGCAGGCGGTGGAAAAGGAGAAGGGCGTCAAGCTGGTCTATCAGGTCGGCACGATGATCGAGCTGCCGCGCGCCGCCATTCGCGCCGGCGAGATCGCCGAAAGCGCCGAATTCTTCTCCTTCGGCACCAACGACCTCACCCAGACCACCATCGGCATCTCGCGCGACGACGCGGCCTCCTTCCTCGGTACCTATGTGCAGAAGGGCATCTTCGCTACCGACCCCTTCGTCTCGATCGACCAGGAAGGCGTCGGCGCGCTGGTGGAGATCGGCGTCGAGCGTGGCCGCAAGCAGCGGGCCAATCTCAAGCTCGGCATTTGCGGCGAGCATGGCGGCGACCCGGCCTCGATCGCTTTTTGCGAGCGCAGCGGGCTCGACTACGTCTCCTGCTCGCCCTTCCGCGTGCCGATCGCCAGGCTGGCCGCCGCACAGGCCGCACTCGAGGCTAAAAAGTAGGCCTTGACCTCGAATGCGGTTCACTTAGGCGTCTTCGAGTTCGCACGACCTTTGTGATAGCCGGGTCAAGTCCGACTATCACAATCGACTTCCGAACATCTCATTCCGGTGCCGTAACCATGCCCTGGCCGATATCGACCTCGGGGACATCAGCGGCGAACACGGTCCTGCGGGCGCTGGCGAGAATGCGGGCGCCGACGCTGGCGGCGCTGCCGCTGACGCCCTTCTGCTCGAGCGCCTGCCACCACAAGGCAGCCACGCCCGAGACATGCGGGCAGGCCATGCTGGTGCCGCTGATGGTGTGAAGGCCGCCACCTGGCCAGGCCGAGGTGATGTCGACCCCGGGCGCCGCCACCGCGGCCAGCATGTTGGAAAAGGCCGCCACCTTGTAGGTGTCGGCGTCCCGCCCGATCGCAGCCACCGCAATCACGCCATCGGCCGCAGCCGGCAGGGATGCGGCGATGCGATAAGGTATCGCCGCGGCCCGCTTGCTCTCATTGCCCGCCGCCGCCACCACCAACGGCGAGGTGCCGAGGGCGCCATGGGCCTTGAGCATCGCCATGATAGTGTCGAGCATGCGCAGATTGCTGCGATAGCCCACCAATGCCATCGAGGTGGCCGGCTCGATGTCCCAGCCCTCCGAAATCAGGCGCTTCACCAGCCCCGGGAAATCGAAGCCGAGCGACATCGAGACGATGTCGGCCTTCTCCGTCAACGCCCATTGCAGGGCTTCGAAGATCATGCCGGAATCACCCTTGCCGTCATCGCGGAGCACCTTGCCGATCAGGGCCTTGCCGACACCGCGCGCGATGCCGATACGCCGGCCGCCGACGTCGCGGCCGAAAATGGTGCCGGCGCAATGGGTGCCATGGCCCTTGACGTCGCCATTGCCGATGCCGGTGAAATCCTTCTCCACCAGCGCCACGCCGGCAAAGGCCGGGTGGGCCGCATCGATGCCGGTATCGAGCACGGCAACCGTGACCCCGGCGCCGCTAAACGGGCTGGTATCGGCGCCGACGGCCGCAATCCCCCAGCTTGCGCCAGCCTCGGCCGCCGCCGGCGCAGGGCTGTCGAGGGGTTCTATCAGCGCCGTCGGCATGTTCTCGGCATAGGAGGTGTCGGGATCGGCCTCCAGCTCGCGCAGGGCATGGTCCGGCAGGTTCTCAACCGTGATTTCCGGCGGCTTGGGCTTGAGCCTCTCCAGCCCCATCCGACCGGGCGGAGCCGCCTTGGGTCGACGCAGAATGACATAGGATCTCATGACCTCCCCCTGCCTGCCGTCGTGCCGAACGTTCCGCCTGTTGTCATGCAATGGCGGGCGTTATCGCGCCGTGACAACGACATACGGGGCTGTGGGCTGTTCTTCGGGATGCTTTGCCCCCGCCGGCCGCGTGGATATAAGGACATGATGGCCGGCTCATCGCCGGCGCGACAAAGGGGGCCTTACATGTCGGGATTGGCACGAATTCTTGCGATCCTTGCCGTTATCGTGGTGGTCGTCGGCCTGGTGGTCAGCGGCGGCATCAACACCATTCCGACCGACGAGGAGAAGGCCAAGGCTGCCTGGAGCGAGGTGCAGAACCAGTATCAGCGCCGCGCCGACCTGGTGCCCAACCTGGTGGAAACCGTGAAGGGCTATGCCAAGCAGGAAGAAAAGGTCCTGACCGAGGTGGTCGAAGCCCGCGCCAAGGCAACCAGCGTGAAGATCGACGCCAGCACCATCACCGATCCCGAGAAATTCAAGCAGTTCCAGGAAGCCCAGCAGGGCCTGTCCGGCGCTCTCGGCCGCCTGATCGCCTTGCGGGAAGCCTATCCGGACTTGAAGTCGAACCAGAACTTCCTGTCGCTGCAGTCGCAGCTCGAAGGCACCGAGAACCGCATCGCCGTGGCGCGCAAGGACTATATCGAGGCGGTCCGGGTCTTCAACACAGACCTGCGCACTTTCCCGCAGAGCATCTACAAGGCGATCTTCTACAGCTCCACCAAGCCGATGGAGACCTTCAGCGCGGCGCCGGAGAACCAGGCGGCCCCGAAGGTCAACTTCAACTGAGGCCGGAATCGGCATGAGCGATCGCGCGTTCTTCGTTGTGCCGGTCGTCAGACCGACATGCGTTGCAGGACAAGCCGGTCTCGCTCCATCTCTCGGTGGAGCCGAGAAGATCGGCACATCGCTGCTTGCTGCGCTCGCCTTGCTGCTTTTCTTCCTCTCCTCCGCCTTCGCGATCGACTTTCCCGCACTGACGGATCGCGTGGTCGACCAGGCAGGCATCATTCCCGCCGGCGAACGCACCAGCCTCGACCAGTCCCTGAAGGCTCTGGAGGACAAATCGAGCGACCAGCTCGTCGTCGTCACCCTTAAGAGCCTGGAAGGCCTGGAGATCGCCGATTACGGTTATCAGCTCGGCCGTCATTGGGGCATCGGCCAAGGCAAGCTCAGCAATGGCGTGCTGCTGATCGTCGCCCCCAACGAACGCAAGGTACGCATCGAAGTCGGCTACGGGCTGGAAGGCACCCTGACCGACGCACTCTCCAGCGTGGTGATCCAGCAGGCGATCCTGCCCAAATTCAAGGCTGGGGACATGCCAGCCGGCATCAAGGCCGGTGTCGCCGCCATCGAGGACGTGCTGCTCAACAACGAGAGCGAATGGAAGCAGCGCGCCAGGGATGGCGCCCGCAGCGACGAGGGTTTCGACCCGCAGACCGTCTTCGTGATTCTCTTCATCCTGTTCTTCATCTTCGTGATCGCCTCGGGCTGGATCGATTCCTCGCGCGGCGGCCCGCGAGGACCGGGCGCCAGGCGGCGCGGCTCCGGTCCCGTCTTCATCCCGACCTCGTCGGGCTGGGGTGGTGGCTCGAGCTGGGGCGGTGGGGGAGGATCGTCCGGCGGCGGCTTTTCCGGCGGAGGCGGCTCCTTTGGCGGCGGCGGTTCGAGTGGGAGCTGGTGAGATGACCCGGGTGCTGACGCAGGACGATCATCGGCACATCGCAGCGGCCATCACCGCGGCGGAAGCGGGCACGTCCGGCGAGATCTATTGCGTCGTCAGCCATGCCGTGGCGAGCTATCGCTGGATCCCGGTAACCCTGGGCGCGGTGGCCGTCCTGCTCACTCCCGTGCTGATCGGCCTGCTGGCGCCCGGGCTGCTGCACGCCTCACTGTTCGGCGCGGACTGGAGCAGCGGCAATTTCAGCCAGGCCGACATGGCGTCCTCCCTCAGAAGGGGATTGCTCACCCTCAGCCTGATCCAGATCGCCGTTTTTGCGGTGGTGATGGCCCTGAGTTGGCCGCAGCGCGTGCGGCTCTGGTTCGCACCGCCGCCCATGCGCCGGCACAAGGTGATGCTCGCAGCCCGCAGCCAGTTCCTGGCCCAGGGCCTGCAGCAGACAGCCGATCGCACCGGCCTTCTGCTGTTCATCGCCATGGCCGAGCGGCAGGCCGTGCTCATCGCCGATGATGGTATCGACGCCAAGGTCGAGCAGCAGGTCTGGGACGACACCATCGCCGGCCTGACCGAGGCTGCTGCGACCGGGCGTCTCGCCGAGGGCCTGGTCACCGCCATCGCCCAATGCGGAAACCTGTTGGCGCAGCATTTTCCGCCCGAGAGCCAGCCGCGGAACCAGTTGCCGAACCGCGTGGTGGAGCTATAGGGCGCTACGCGCCCGTCAACGCCTCATCGAAGCGGCGCCAGCTGTCGGTAAGGTCGAGCACGGCGCGGCTGGCGCGAGCCTCGTCCATCTTGATAGCGGTCAGGCCCGCCGCGAGCGCGTCCACCACCGAGACCGGCAGCGGCGCGCCGTCGATCAGATGCTTGCCGATATCGGCGGCCATCTGCTCGTCGGCGCCGTAATGAGCGGAAAGCTCGGTCACCTCATAGCTCTTGTCGATCAGTTTCTGCGAGGTGCGCGCATCGTGCACCCGGAAGTAGTTGCGCACGAAATCGCCTTCCGCCATGCCCTTGGAGCCGATCACGCAGAAACGCCGGAACTGGTCGGGCACGTTGATATTGGTGTGGAAATTGAGGGCAACGCCGTTCTCGAACTCAACGATCGCCACCTGGAAATCGATGATGTCGGCATCGGAATCGAACACTTTGTCCGTGCTCAGCCAGCCGCTCGGCTTGCGGTGATAGACCTCCATGTCGTTGATGCCGACGGCCGTGGGGGCATTGCCTGGCAGGAAGGTGCGGCGGCCGCCGAAGCTTGCCACCCGCACCGGGCGCGAGCCGACCAGGCCCTGGTAGAGATCGATGTCGTGGCAGCATTTTTCCAGCATGAAGCCGCCGGAATAATGCTGGTAGCGCCGCCAGTCGCGCATGAAGAAGGCGCCGTGATAGGGTGCCAGATGCTCGGACGCCTCGATCGAGACGATGTCGCCCAGCACACCCTCGTCCCGCATGCGGGTGAGATCGCGATAGAGCGAGGCATAGCGCAGCACCAGGCCGACCATCACGCTGTTGGTGCCATGGATGCGCAAGAGTTCAAGCAGCTTGAAGGTGTCCTCCTGCGAGGTCACCACCGGCTTTTCGGCAAAGACTTTCACGCCATGCTCGAGTCCCGCCTGGATATGGCCGAGATGCATCGCATTGGGCGAGCCGACCATCAGGAGGTCGAGTTTTTCGGCGGTGAGCAAGGCCTCGGGGCTGTCATGGACGCGTCCCGCCTCGATGCCATGCTCCTTCATGTAGCCGAGGCCCGCCGGCGCCGGGTCGACATAGCCGACCACGGTGAAGCCCGGCACCATCAGGCTGAAGATGCGGGCGAGATAGCCCATGCGATAGCCGAGCCCGATAATGCCGACCTTCATCGTTTCGCTCCATGACTGTTCAGACAATTCCTACAGGGCTTCCGCGAGCGATTGAACACATCCTTGGTGGCAACGGACGTTCCCCCACAGCCTGGAGGCACCTCACTTGACCGCTCCGGCCGTGAGGCCCTGGATGAAATTTCGCTGGAAGATCAGATAGACCACGATGATCGGCGCCACGATGATCACCGCGCCCGCCGTCAGGGTCGGGATGTCGACGATATATTTGCCCTGGAAGAACAGCATGCCGATCGGCAGCGTGCGCACGGCATCGTTGTTGACCAGGATCAACGGGATCAGGAATTCGTTCCAGGTCCAGATGAACAGGAAAAGTGCGAGCGTCGACATCGCCGGCTTCATCAAGGGCAGGATGACATGGCGCAGCACCTGCAATCGCGTCGCGCCATCGATCACCGCGGCGTCGACGAGCTCGGTCGGCAATTGCCGCATGGTACTTGCCATGAACAGGGTCGCGAAAGGGATCGACATGCCGATCTGCGGCAGGATCAGCGCCCAATAGGTGTTGAGCAGGCCGAGCCAGTGGAACTCGTAGAACAAGGGAATGATGAAGGCCTCGGTCGGCACCATCATGCCGATCGTCAGCATCACGAAGAGCGTGCGCTTGAGCGGCAATGTGAGGAAGGCGAAGGCAAAGCCCGAGAGAATGCCGAGCATGACGGCAATGGCGACCACGGGCACCACCACCAGCACGGAATTGAGGAAATAGGTGCCGAAATGCCCGTCTACCCAGGCCCGCACGAAATTCTCGAAATGCGGCTGCTGGGGCAGGACGAAAGCGCCGGCCAGAAGGTCCTTCTGGCTTTTGAGCGAAGTCAGCAGCAGCAGCGCAAAGGGCGAGACCGTCAGCAGGGCAAACAGCCAGAGCAAGGCCCGTAGCGGCAGCATGGAGGCGGCGCGGCGTGGTGAGGCGGCCATCAGCGATCCCCTCCCCGCTCTGGCATGAAGCGATGGATGACGGCATTCACCACAAAGATCAGGATCGCCCCGATCACCGCCACCGCCGAGGCATAGCCGTAGCGCCCGAGATCGAAACCGAGCTGATACATGTAGAGGTTGGGCACCAGGGTTGCATTGGCGGGGCCGCCACGCGTCATGGTGAAGACGAGATCGAAGCTCTTGATCGAGGCGATCACGGTCAGGAGCAGCACGATGCGCATTTCCGGCAGCAGCGAAGGCACGCTGATGTGGCGGAAGGACTGGATCGGCGTGGCGCCGTCGACCTTGGCGGCATCGTAGAGCGAGGGCTCGATACGCGCGAGGCCCGCCATGAAGATGGCCATGCAGAACCCTGCATAATACCAGGTGGCGACGAAGCCGACGGCCGGCAGGGCAAAGGTGAAGCTGCCGAGCCAGGGCAGAGCAAGCGATTTGAGGCCGATCGCCTTCAAGACCTGGTTGAGCGGCCCGAAGGCGGGATTGTAGAGCCAGCGCCAGATGATGCCGAGTACGGCCGTGGGCATCACATAAGGCATGAAATAGAGCGTGCGGAGAACGAGTTGCTCACTGCTTCGGATCGAAGTGACGATGGCCGCCATCACCAGGCCCAGCAGCAAAGGCAAGGCCACGTAGAAGACCAGCAGCAGGAGATTGTTCTTGAGCGCGATGGTGAACACCGGGTCGGAAAACAGCGCAATATAGTTTTCCAAGCCGACGAAACGTGGCGCGCTGATACCGTCCCAGGCCGTAAAACCAAGGACGATGGAGCTGAGGATCGGCACCAGAACGAAAGCGCCATAGATCAGGAGCGACGGCAACACATAGAGAAGATTGCGGTATTTGGAGGCGTCGAGCATGGGGCTGTCTCGGGTCCGATCCAGTGAGACGCGCGGAGCCTTCTCCCCTTGCGGGGGAAGGTGCCCCGAAGGGGGCGGATGAGGGGGATACGCGACCTCACCGGGGTATGCGCCAACACCCCTCATCCGGCCCGGCTTCGCCGGTCCACCTTCTCCCGCAAGGGGAGAAGGCTGACAGCGCCTCTCTGGGGAATGATCCCGGTGGCCGCCTTATTTCTTCAGGCTCGCAATATAGCCCTGATAGTCCTTGTCGACCGCAGCGACGAACACTTCGGGTGTATCCTCCTTGGCAATCACCCGAGTCAGGCCATCGGAGAGCGTCTTCAGCATGGTAGGGCTGGCCCAATCCGGATAATGGCCGAGGGCATTGGCGGCGTTGACCGTGTTCCACACCTTGATGGTCTCGCCGAGCAGGGCCGGGATCTGCACCTTGTCGGGTTTCTCCAGCGCCGCGACAGGCAGGTAGCCCGCCGCCGCCCAGGCCGCCGCGGCATCGTCGGACAGGAGATAGTTGATATAGTCGCCGGCAAGATCCTGCGTCGCCTTGTCCTTGGCGAGCGCCGTGATGGCCCAGGCAAGCTCCACCCCGCCGACCACCAGCGGGTCCTTCACGCCGGCCGCGGGCGGCAGCGCCATGAAATGGATGTCGGGATTGGCCTGCATGTCGCCCAAACGCCAGGTCCCGGTGACCTGGAAGGCGCCCTGCCCGCCCACGAAGAGCTGCACGGCATCGTCATCGGCAATGCCCTGATAGCCATCGTTGAAGGCGCCGCCATTGGCCCAATCCTGGATCTGCTTGGCAGCGGCGATATAGCTCGGCGTATTCCAGCTGCCGCCCCGGCCATAGACGAGGTCATCGAGCCCCTTGCGATCGGCAGCGCCGATCATGGCCTGCGACAAGGCAGCGTACATATGGAGCGACATGTGGCCCTTGGTCAGGCCGATGGTGAAGGGCACGGCCCCCTTGGCCTTCAAGGTCTCGACGTCCTTGGCCAGTTCGTCCAGCGTGGCCGGTGGCTTGTCGATACCGGCCTCCTTCAGCACCTTGGCGTTGTAATAGAGGCCCACCAACTCGCCGAGGGCCGAAATGCCATAGGTCGGGCCAGTGCCGAACTCACCCTTCTCGGACCAGCGGTCGCGCGCCAGCACGCTGTCCGACTGTTTCTTGTCCCAGCCATATTTCTTGATGTAGTCGTCGATAGGCAGCAAGAGCTTCTGCTTGACCATCGCCCCCATTTCCTGGGCGCCTTGATTGGCCTTGGTCACCGCGGGCCCCTCGCCCGTGGAGAGCGTCAGTTTCAGGGTCATGGCGAGATCATCGAAGGTCCGGGCCGTGCGCGCGATCTTCACACCCGGATGCGCCGCCTCGAACTTGGCGTTGATATCGGTGATGACCTTGGCCTGGGAAGGCAGCGCATTGTCGTCCCAGACCGTCAGAGTCTGCGCACCGGCGCCCTGAATGGTACCTCCCCACCACAGGGCAGCAACTGCCAGCGGCGGCACAAGCCGGCGCAATAGAGCATTGGTTCTCAAAGAAGATGTCCCAGTCCGCAACATCGGTGGTCCCCCTCTGCGTTGCGCTATGCTGGACGCTGGTCGCCTGTCCGAATTGGACGTGCGAACGGCCGCGCCCCATTCTTGGTTGGCGCTACCATCACGGGGAAGCAGGCCGTTGGCAAGTTGCAATTACGTATTGGTAAGACGATAGTGGCTGAATGGCCGGCCAGGAGCCTTTTCCCATACCTCCCCTCCCCGCCGGTTCCGCACGGAGTTCCTCCTTGGCCGACACCGCCGTCATCCGCCCCGCCACCGAGGCCGACCGCCCCGCCCTTTTTGAAATCTGCCTGCGTACGGCCGACAACGGCTCCGATGCCGGCCATCTCTATTCCGAGCCGCGCCTGCCGGGCTTCATCTGGGCCGTACCCTACCAGGCCCTGGCACCCGATTTTGCCTTCGTCCTCGACGCCGGCAGCGGAGCCGTGGGCTATGTCGTGGCCGCGCCAGACACCACCGCCTTCGCCGACCGACTGGACAGCGAATGGTGGCCGCAGGTGCGCCTCGAGGTTGCCCACCTGACGCCCAGCAAGGCCAGTGACGAACGAGCCCTGTCGCTGATCCGCCGCCCCGAGCGGAAGGATCCTGCCATGATCGCCGATTATCCGGCCCATCTCCACATCAATCTGCTGCCGCCGTTCCAAAGCAGCGGCTGGGGCCGCCGCCTGGTCGAGACCGAACTCGCGGCTCTCAGAGCCAAAGGCGTGCCGGGCCTGCATCTCGGCGTCAGCGCCGGCAACGCCAAGGTGATCGGCTTCTACGAGAAACTGGGTTTTCGGGAGATCGCACGACCGGCAAGCATCTATATGGGCATGCGGCTATAGGGGCGCTGGCGGGCAAAAGGTCCATCCTGCCGGTGTCCGTCGCCTGCTGCGCTGACGTAACGTCTTTCCGACTTCCCATCAGGCCTCTTCCGTTTTACCAACTGGTAGTTCCGCTGGGTGGCAGTTCAATTCGGGAAGACATCATGCCGGCACCGCATTCCGACGCTTTCGTTCTCTTCGGCGCCACGGGTGATCTCGCCTTCAAGCAGATCTTTCCTGCCCTCTACGCCATGGTCCGGCGCAACGCCCTCTCCGTCCCGGTGATCGGCGTCGCCTTCGATCCCTGGGACGTGGAGAAGCTGCGCGCCCGGGCCCGCGAGAGCGCGGTGAAGGCCTATGGCGATGCCTTCGACGAGAGCGTATTCGCCAGATTTTCCGATCTTCTCGGCTATGTCAGCGGCGATTATCGCAGCCCCGAGACTTTCGCCAAGCTGAAGGCGGCCCTGGGCCAGGCCAGCCGCCCCCTGCACTATCTGGCGATCCCGCCGAGCCTGTTCGAAACGGTGGCTGAGGGCCTGCAGCAATCGGGCTGTGCCGCCAATGCCAGGCTGATGGTGGAAAAGCCCTTCGGGCATGACGAGGCTTCCGCCAAGGAACTCAACGCCGTCCTGCATCGCTTCTTCGACGAGAGCGCCATCTTCCGCATCGACCACTATGTCGGCAAGGAAGCCATCCAGAACCTGCTCTATTTCCGCTTCGCGAACGCCTTCCTCGAGCCGGTCTGGAACCGCAATTTCATCGAGAGCATCCAGATCACCATGGCCGAGAACTTCGGCGTGCAGGGCCGCGGCAAGTTCTATGACGAGGTCGGTACCATCAGAGACGTGATCCAGAACCATCTCGTCAACGTGCTGATCCTGCTCGCCATGGAGCCGCCGGCCGGCCGGCTCGAGGACGATCTGATCGAGGAGAAGGTCAAGATCTTCAAGGCGATCCGCACGCTGACGCCGCAGGACGTGGTGCGCGGCCAGTTCGTCGGCTATCACGACGAGCCCGGCGTGGCACCGAATTCCACCGTGGAGACCTTCGCGGCGGTGAGGATGTTCGTCGACAGCTGGCGCTGGGCCGACGTGCCCTTCTATATCCGCGCCGGCAAGAACCTGCCGGTGCGCTGCACCGAGGTGGTGGTCCGCTTCAGGAAGCCGCCGCACGACGTGTTCGCCGAACGGTTGCAGGGGCCCTCCAACGAGCTTCGCTTCCGCATCAATCCGCAGATCACCATCGGACTCGGCTCGCGTATCAAGGCGCCCGGCGAGAACCTGGTGGGTGAGCCGGTCGAACTCGTCGCCGTCGATGACGGCACCGGCGACCTCGCTCCCTATGAGCGGCTGATCGGCGACGCCATGGAAGGCGACAACGCCCTGTTCACCCGGCAGGACGCCGCCGAAATCGCCTGGCGCATCTTCGATCCCGTCATCGGCAATGTCGTGCCCGTTACCCCCTACCAGCCCGGTACCTGGGGCCCGTCGACCATGGCCGGCTTCGAACCGCCCTTCGGCTGGGTCGACCCGACGGTGTGAGGACCCGTCCATGAAGGGCGGCGCTGAGCTTTGTCATGCCCGGGCTTGACCCGGGCACCCACTGCAATGCCCTACGCAATGGCGAGAAAAGAGCTGGATTGCCGGGTCAAGCCCGACAATGACAATGGTCGCGTGAGTTCAAGCCCGCTTGCGCCGGCCGAAGCCTCAATTGCACTTCACGTCATAGTCCGACACCGAGGGGTAGTCGTTGTCGCCCGCCGTGGTGACCGACAGGGTGCCCGCCTCGCCGCGATAATTGAAATTGCAATAGCCGAGGCCGGTGCCCGAGCAGGCTTCCGCCTCGATCACGCCGAGCTTGACGAGTTCGGCGACGCGGCTGTCGGTGCGATCCTGCTCGCTCGAAGGCACCGGCTCCCAGCCATTCGCCTTCAGCGCAGCACGCGCCTTGTCGATCGGCATGTTGTTGATGTTGGGCACCTTGGCACGGCCACCGCAGACGCCGTCACTGGCCGCCACCGGGTTGAACTCGAACTTGTAGTCGTCGATCGAGCGGATATCGCCGATCGGTGTGGCGAGATAATCGCCGTCGATGACACGCACCCCGCCCCCTTCGAGAGCCTGGACGCGGCCCAGCGACTGCTTGGAGCCTTTTTCGGCATAGAGCAGGGCAACCAGCTTGCCGCCGTCGAAAACACCGACATTGCCGTCATTGACGAGACAGGTGCCGCTGGTGCCCGGCTCGAAGCCGCCGGCGAAGCTGACGGCGCGCAGGGAGGCCCCCAGCTTGGCCTCGCCCGTCACGGCCCAGCCGCGCTCCGCCACGACGCGGCCGGCTTCAGAGGCAGGCTTGACAACCAGCTGGCTGCACTCGTCTGCTCCTTCCACCGCCCGGGGGGCACGCGGCAGGGTGGTCAGAAGGCGGAATGCCACGCCCTTGACCTCGCTGCTGGTGGAGGGCGGCTCGTCCCCCATGCCCATCGCCGCAGCCATGGCCGCCGGGGCGCCCAGCATCAACGCGCTCGCCAAAGATGCCGCGAGGAAAGTCCGGCCTTTCCCGGTATTCGCCACAGCCCGCCGTCCATCCGTCATTGTCGTCTCCACTGCTGCCGATTCATGGGATCGGCGCAGGCGCCAAGATATCGGCGCGCGGCGACAAGACAATCGCCATGGAGCGAAGTTTCAAGCTCGGCTGGGGATAGAGGTTTCCGGGGGAACAAGGCGATGTTCATTCGGGCACGGTAAGGCGAGCATCTGCCTGTCCCCTACCCAATCGTCATCAGGCTGGCATTGCCGCCGGCGGCCGTGGTGTTGATCGAGGTGGAAACTTCCTCCAGGAGCCAGTTGAGGCAATAGGCGTCCGCCTTCGCCGCAAGTTCCTGCGAGGAGGCCGCTTGCACCAGGACGAGCGGCCCCGGCAAGGCGGCGATGGCCTTGCTCGCTTCCTGGATCTGCTCCGCGCTGCCCTCGACCAGGGCACCGGCGAACGGTCCCGATTTCTTCCAGTCCTTGCTCCAGCTCACCCGCGCCGCCACGCTGGCCGGCAGGGTCTTGAGCACGGGCTGCAGGCCGGAGGTGGCGTCGATGACCACGCTGTTGCCGGTGGCGAGCGCCGCGGTGAGCTGCCGGTGCAGGCCGATCTCGGTTTGCGGCACCAGCAGGATCTGGCCCCGGGGATGCAGGGCATAGAGGTTGCGCTCGCCGACGGGGCCGGTCAGCTCGATCTCCAGGCCGAGGGCGGAGTCGCCGCCGATTTCGCGCGCATCCTGGGCCAGATTGTTCATGCCGCGCTGTCCCAGCCATTTGGCGAAGTCGGTCAGCACCGGATCGGTATGGACCGAGCTGTGCCGCGGGGGGATTGGCGGGGTGTCGACCAGACGTCCGAGATAGAGGGGGCCGCCCGCCTTGGGACCGGTGCCCGACAGGCCGCGCCCGCCGAAGGGCTGCACGCCGACGACCGCGCCGATGGTGTTGCGGTTGATGTAGACATTGCCTGTTTTCACCAGGCTGGTGACATGGGCGATGGTCTCGTCGAGGCGGGTGTGCAGGCCGAAGGTCAGGCCGTAGCCGGTGGCGTTGATCGCATCGATCAGGCGTTCCAGATCGTCGCGCTTGTAGCGCACCACATGCAGTACCGGCCCGAAGACCTCGCGCGAGAGATCGGCCAGCTCGTTGATCTCGATGATGGTGGGCGCCACGAAGGTACCGGCCTGCGTCGCTTCGCCCAGCGCCACCTGCTCCACCTTGCGGCCGCGGCCGCGCATGGCCTCGACATGGCCCTCGATGGTGGCCTTGGCCTCGGCGGTGATGACGGGGCCGATATCGACCTTCAGGCTGTCGGTTGAACCGATGCTGAGCTCCTTCAGCGCGCCCTTGAGCATGGTGAGGGTGCGGTCGGCGACATCCTCCTGCAGGCAGAGCACGCGCAGGGCCGAACAGCGCTGCCCGGCGCTATCGAAGGCAGAGGCGATCACATCCGCGACCACCTGCTCGGCCAGGGCCGATGAATCGACGATCATGGCGTTCTGGCCGCCGGTTTCGGCGATCAGCGGGATCGGCTTGCCATTGGATCCAAGGCGCGTGGCAAGCTGGGCCTGGATCAGGCGCGCCACCTCGGTCGAGCCGGTGAACATCACGCCAGAGGTCTCCGGCGCGGCGACGAGTGCCGCGCCGACCCGGCCGTCGCCCGGCAGGAGCTGCAGGGCATCGGCCGGGACACCGGCCTCGTGCAGGATGCGCACGGCCTGGGCGGCGATCAATGGCGTTTCCTCCGCCGGCTTGGCGAGCACGGCATTGCCCGCCACCAAAGCGGCGGCAACCTGGCCGGAGAAGATCGCCAGCGGGAAATTCCACGGGCTGATACAGACGACCTGCCCGAGCGGCTTATGGGCGACGCCCAGCGTAAGGCGGGCCTGGTCGGCGTAATAGCGCAGGAAGTCGATGGCCTCGCGCACCTCGGCGATGGCGTTCGGCATCGACTTGCCCGCCTCGCGCATGATCAGGCCGAGCAGCACCGGCATCTCGCTCTGCATGATGTCGGCGGCGCGCTCCAATGCGGTCGCGCGCTCGCCCGGTGTCCAGCGGGACCAGCCCTGCATCGCCTTTTGCGCGTTCGCCATCGCCGTGGCGACATCGGCCTCGGTGGCCTCGGTCACCTCACCGACGACATCCTCATGGTCGCCGGGATTGAGCACGGGCCGGCTTTCTCCGGCGCTGCGAGCGCCAGCAAGCTGCGGCACGGACGTCCAGGCCCGGCCGGCGCTCTCCTTGAGGATTGCGCCGATCTCGGCAAGCGTCGTCTCGTTGGAAAGGTCGAGTCCGGCGGAATTGGCGCGCTCGTCATAGAGCTGGGCGGGCAGGGAAATCTGGTCGTGGCGCGCCCCGACCACCGCCATCGCGCTGATCACCTCGGCCGGATCGGCGATCAGTTCGTCGACCGAAACATTGGGGTCGCCGATGCGATTGACGAAAGAGGAATTCGCTCCGTTCTCCAGGAGACGGCGCACGAGATAGGCAAGCAGCGTCTCATGCGTGCCGACAGGCGCATAAATGCGGGCCGGCCGGCGCAGCTTATGCGCCCCGACCACCTCGTCATAGAGCGGCTCGCCCATGCCGTGCAGGCATTGGAACTCGTATTGGCCGGTTTTGAAGTCGGAACCGGCCAGATGATAGATGGTGGCGAGCGACTGGGCATTGTGCGTGGCAAATTGCGGGAAGACGGCGTCGGTGGCCTCCAGCAGCTTGCGCGCGCAGGCGATATAGGAAACGTCGGTGTGCACCTTGCGGGTGAAGACCGGAAAGTCGGGCAGGCCGTCGACCTGCGCCCGCTTGATCTCGGCATCCCAATAGGCGCCCTTGACCAGGCGCACCATGATGCGGTGCCCGGTGCGGCGCGCCAGGTCGATGATGAAATCGAGCACGAACGGACAACGCTTGCCATAGGCCTGGACCACGAAGCCGATGCCGTCCCAGCCCTTGAGGTCGGGGTCCTCGCACAAGCTCTCTAGGAGATCGAGCGAGAGCTCCAGCCGGTCGGCCTCTTCGGCGTCGATGTTGAGGCCGATGTCGTATTGCTTGGCGATCGCGGCCAGCGCCTTCACCTTGGGCAGCAATTCCGCCATCACCCGCTCGGCCTGGGCGCGCACATAGCGCGGATGCAGCGCCGAGAGCTTGATGGAGATGCCGGGCCCGTCATAGATGCCGCGGCCGGCCGAAGCGCGGCCGATGGCGTGGATGGCGGTCTCGTAGTCCTTGTAGTAGCGCGTCGCATCGGCAGCGGTGGTCGCCGCCTCGCCCAGCATGTCGTAGGAATAGCGAAAGCCCCTCTCCTCCAGCGGCCGGGCGCGTTTCAGCGCTTCCGCGATGGTCTCGCCGGTGACGAACTGCTCGCCCATCATGCGCATCGCCATGTCGACGCCGCGGCGGATCACCGGCTCGCCGCAACGGGCGATCAGCCGGGTCAGCGCCGCCGACAGGCCGCGGTCATTGACGGTGTTCGAGAGTTTGCCCGTAACCACCAGGCCCCAGGTCGCGGCGTTGACGAAGAGCGAGCGCCCGCCGCCGACATGGGAGCGCCAATCGCCATCGGCGATCTTGTCACGGATCAGGGCGTCTCGCGTGGCCATGTCGGGGATGCGCAGCAGGGCCTCGGCGAGGCACATCAGCGCCACGCCTTCCTGGCTGGAGAGCGAATATTCATGCACCAGCGCTTCGACACCACCGCCCCGGCGCTTGGAACGCAACGCCTCGATCAGCTTGCGGCCGGTGGCGCTGATCGCCTCCCTGACACCCGCCGGCAGGCTGGCCTGCTCCAGGAGCGCCGCCACGCATTCCTCCTCGGAGCGCCGATAGGCCGCCGTGATCGCCTGGCGCAGCGGTGTCTGCGGCCGGATCGGCGGCGCAAAATCGGCGAAGGGCTTGGCGGCTGGCTGAGGATTTTGGCTGAGTGCGGCAGATGTCGTCATGGCGGTCTCGCTCTTGAAAACGTCAGGTGCCATTGGCCCGGATTGGCGATGATACCTCAAGCAAAACGCTTTGACGTTTCGACGATCAGATAGCACAGCGCGATGTTGCTTTTTTACCAACGATATGTGCATCCATAGGTATTAGATCTTTTGTTTTTGATTTTCGTAGGATTTTTAGATGGCAAAAAACACAGAAACAGGAAATCTGGACGGTTACGACCGCAAGATCATCGATGCGCTGGTCGAAAACGGCCGCATCTCCATCACCGAACTGTCTGAAAAGATTGGGCTTTCCAAGACGCCGTGCCATCAGCGCCTGAAGCGTTTGATCGACGAGGGCTATATCCGTGGCTTCCGCGCCATTCTCGACTCCAGCAAGATGGGCCTCGACCATATCGCCTATACGGAGGTGAAGCTTTCGGACACCCGCGAGGCCGCGCTGAAGGCCTTCAACGCGGCCGTGTTCAAGATCCCGGAAGTCGAGGAATGCCACATGATCGCAAGCTCCTACGACTATCTCCTCAAAGTGCGGACCGCCAATATCCGCCGCTACCGCCAGGTACTGGGCGAGCGTATCTCCAGCCTGCCCCATGTCGCCAACACCTCCACCTTCGTGGTGATGGAATCGGTCAAGGACACCGACCTGGTGCCCTGAACCGTGCGCGACTGCGCTTTTTCAGAGCATTACGCGAACGCGACGACGGCAGCGCAAGCTGGCTGACGACCACGCGTGGGGAGCCGCCGCGTGAACCGTCCGTGACATCGTCCTTCCGCCGAGATTGCAGAGCCTTGAATTCCGCCCGAGTCTGGCAAAGATTTTCCGGTACGCGACCATCTTCGAACGAACTGCCTGTCCCCAACCCGGATGGAGGGAGCAGTGGCCGAACCGGAAGACCGAGGGACCGAAGCGCAAGGCGGTGCCGAGCCTGGCAGCGAGCACTTCCGACGGCTCCAGGCCGAAGTGGAAGCCCGTCCTCCCATTGCCAAATTGGCGAACGATCCGCTGCCCACGGCCACTCGAAGAGGCCTGGAGCGTATTGCGGAAGACGACCCCCTTCGCCTCGTTCTCGACAAGGAATATCAAGCCATACTCGGCCGGCGCAAACAGCCTTCGCAGCCCCCTTCCGGGTCGGATTGGCCCTCAGACCCCGGTCCGCCATGGCAAGGCCCCCCGCCGCTGGGCATGCCAGCGCCGCCCACACCTCCCCCGCGCGATCCAAACGCGCCCACGGTGCCCCCAGACGAAAAGCGCGAACTCGTCGGGCTGGCCCTGTCCGGCGGCGGCGTGCGGTCCGCAGCCTTCGCGCTCGGCGTCGTGCAGGCCGTCACCTCCAACCGCCTTCTGAAACGGATAGACTACCTGTCGACGGTATCGGGCGGCGGCTTCACCGGTGGCGCCCTGACCTCGACCCTGACACGCAGCAATGGAAAATGCCTCCTTGCCAGCGCGCCCTCTCCCGTGACACCGGCGCCCCAGGAGATCGCCGACACCAAGGTGGTCGGACGCATCCGCGACTATTCCAACTACCTCATTCCCAACGGCCTGCCCGACGTCTTCCGGTCCGCCACGGTCGTCCTGCGCGGTATCGCCGCCAATGGACTCATCGTGCTGACGGTACTGTTCCTCCTTGCTGCCATTACGGTGTTCTTCAATCCCAGTGCACTCGAACTCGACAGTCTGCACATCTTTGGCTGGCGGCTGCCGCTTGGGAAGCCTGCGCATCTCCTACCCAGCCTCGTCGCGGCTGGCGTGTTGTTTCTGGCTTATGCGATATGGGCGATCAACCGTTCACAAATCAGCCAAAGAGGCGCACCCGAGCGACGCGTCGCGCCCGTCTGGCTCCTGGGCGCAACACTCGCCGTCTTCGCGCTCGACATCCAGCGCCTAGCTCTGCAGATTCTGTTCGAACATCAAGGCTTCGGCGCCCTGACGACCTGGACCCAGTCGATCCTTGTGCCGATCGCAGCCGCCGTCACCTTGTTCTACGACAAGCTGGTCCCGCTGCTCGACCGTGCCAAAGTTGCCGGCAGCCTGAGCGCCATCATCGGCCGTGTCGCCGGCAAGGCCGTGGTGTGGGTGGCCGCTCTGGTCCTGCCTTTGCTGCTGTGGTTGCTTTACCTTGACTTCTGCTACTGGGGCATGGCCGGCCTGTCGTTGCATGAACCGACGCTGCACCGGCCGGCATGGCTGTCCTGGCTCGCCGGCTGGCTGGCAGCGGCGGGCCGCTACGACACCGCCATCGTTTACGGCGTACTGGGCCTGCTCGGCCTCATCGGCGTCTTTCGCCTGCGCGGAAACGCCAATTCGCTTCACCAACTTTATCGCGACCGTATCGGCAAGGCCTTCCTGTTCGATCCGCGGAGCCCCGATTTTCCGCCGGACGACACCCGGAAGGTGAGCAGCCTCGACCCAGTCTACGCGCCCTATCACCTGATCAACGCCACGGTGAACCTGCAGGGTTCGCACTACCTCAACAAGAGAGGCCGTGATGCGGATTTCTTCATCTTCTCGCCCCTGTACACCGGTAGTGCAGCCACCGGATATGCCAGCATGCAGCAATTCGAGCGGAGCGAGACCTCACTGGACCTCGCGCGCGCGATCGCCATTTCAGGGGCCGCAGTTTCCTCCAACATGGGCGCCAACTCCATCCGCCCGCTGACCTTCACGCTTGCGCTTCTCAATGCCCGCCTCGGTTATTGGCTTACCAATCCGTATAAGCTTACCGCATCGCCCCCCTCTCTTCATGGCTGGCAGCGCCTCAAGGGCTGGTTCAACCGGCAGGGCTGGCTCTATCTCGGAGCGGAGGTCTTCGGCTTGCTGTCGGAGAAGATGGATTCGATCTATCTGACCGACGGCGGCCACATCGACAATCTGGGTATCTATGAACTGCTGCGTCGGCGCTGCCGGGTGATCATCCTGGCCGACGCCGAAGCGGATGCCGGCATGACCTTCGGTTCTTTCGTAAGGCTGCAGCGTTACGCGCGCATCGATCTGGGCATCCGCATTTCACTGCCCTGGCAGGCCATTGCAGCCACCACGCTAAGCCATATGGGCGCCAATGCCGGCGCCGGCGATTGCAGGAGCGGGCCTCACGCGGCACTCGGCACCATCGATTATGGCGATGGCTACAAGGGTTGCCTGCTCTATCTCAAATCTTCGCTGACCGGCGACGAGAACGACTATATCCGCGATTACGGCCGCCGCTACGGAGCCTTTCCCCATGAGACCACCGGCGATCAGTTCTTCTCGGAGGAGCAGTTCGAGGCCTATCGCGCCTTGGGCTTTCATATTGCCAATGGCGTATTCCAGGGCAGCGACGTCGTCTGCCTGGACGACTCCGTATCGCCTTTGCCCAACACCCCGAAGGAAAGTCTGCGGACCAGCCAAAGGGACCTGGCCCGCCTGTTCAGATATGTCATGGGGCTATAGCCGCGATGAGACGAACTCGTGTGGCTCGCCTATGCTTCAGGACAGGCGCCCTACCTTGACGTCGCCCGGCTCCGCTCCGGAACAGGATCAGGGGCGGATCATGGAAACGTCTGGTCCGGGCTTTCGACCGCCAGTACCGTTCGCGTGATGAGACCCGCAATATGCTCGGACAGATCCGGATCGGAAACGGCACGGGCGAGCGTCACGCCGCCACTGAGCACGGCGAGCAGCAGGATGGCCCTGTCCTCCTTCGAAAGGCCTGATCGCACCTGTCCCGCATCCCCGGACAGACCGCCGGCAACCTCCGAGACGATGCGCTTCAACTCGGCCGTATAGGCACGCCGCGTTTCGTCATCGGCGCGCATGACGTCGGGGGAGAGGCTTGGCAGGGCACAGCTTTCGCCCAGCCCGCAGGTGCGCTTGTAGCCGAGATAATAGCCGATGAAGCTCTTCAGCCATCCGCGCGGCTGCTCCGCTCTCAAGGCTGCTATCCCCTGCCGTAGCTCTTCCAGCCCCGTCAGCACGGCCGTGCGAAAGGCTTCGCTCTTCGATTTGAAATGGCCGTAAAACGCGCCGTTGGTCACGCCAGCCGCCTTGGTCAGCGCATCGATGCCGGCGCCGCCATAGCCTTCCTTGCGAAAGATCTGTCCTGCCGCCGCGATTACCCGCTCCCGGGTTTCCCGTTTATGCTCGGCGTTATAGCGCATGATGTCACCCATTGAGAGCGATTACTCTTTATTGCTTGCAAAGAGAGTGATCGGTCTATATCCATAGAGAGCAATCGATATATAAGATGCCAACCATCCCTCGAACAAGGAGATTTCGATGCCGATCACGCTCACCCTGCCAGAAGGCCTGCTGTCCCCGCAGGCTCAGGCCGAGGCCTTTGCCGCCTTGACGAACGCGCTCCTCGAGGTCTCCGGCCTCACCGGCAACAGCTTCATGACAGCCAATATCGTCGGCACGGTCAACGTGCTTGCGCGGGACCACGTGTTAGCAGCGGGAAGACCGGCGCCCGCCGCCTTCATCGAACTCAAGCTGCCAGAGATCGCCCTGGCGTCTCCCGAGACGAAAAGAGCCTTCATCGAAAAGGCGACGGATATCCTGGAACAGGCAGGCGAAGGCCGGCTGAAGCGCGAGCACATCTGGACCAACATCGTCTACGCGCCCGAATGGGCCTGGGGCATCGCCGGCCGTAGCCTCGGCAATGACGACCTCGTCGATGCCATCCAGGCTGCCGGGGAGCGGCCTCAGGCCTCCTCCACGGATACCCGGCAAGCCATTGATCGTGAAGGTCCGGCACCTCGGCAGGGATGAACCATGCAGCTTGCCAATTACCTGTTCTTCACCCGGCATTGCGAGGAGGCTCTCGCCTTCTACGCCCAATGCGGCTTGGGGCGGGCCTCGATCCTGCTGCGCCATGGCGACCTCGGCCCCCCCTCTGGCCCATGAGGCAATGCGGGGAAAGGTGATGCATGCCCGCTTCGAGGGCCCCGGTATTCTGTTCTTCGCCTCGGATAATCATGACGCGGAGCCGATGCGCGGCTCCGCCCACATGCTGATCATGCCTAACCGCAGCACGACCGCCCGGCTCTTCGCCAGCCTTGCCGATGGCGGCACCGTGACGACACCGCTCGCGGTACAGCCCTGGGGAAGTTTCTACGGAAAGCTGACCGATCGCTTTGGCGTGCAGTGGATGCTCGATTGCGCGGATGATGGGCGTTGCGGGCATGAAACCCCCACCACAGAGCGCAAGATCGGCGGCTGACCATCTGCCGGGCCGCCCAACCTCATGCCTGAGCCATCCCTTCCTGCCGCTCTTTGCGGAATTCGCTCGGCGTCGTCGTGAAGCGCTGGCGGAAGCGCCGGCTGAAATGGGCGGAATCCGAAAAGCCGCATTCGATGGCGATCTTGGCGAAGGATTTGTTGGAGGTCTCGACCATGTGCCGGGCGAGCGACAGCCGCATCTCCATGAAGGCCGCGCGCGGCGAGGTGGCGAGCGCGCTCTCGAAATGGCGCTCGAGCCGGCGCTTGGTGATGCCCAGATGCCGGGCGATCTGGCCGACGGAGAGCGGCGCATCCAGGCTTTGCTGCACCAGCAGCAGCGCCTTCCTGACGAAGGGATCGGAGGTGTTGAAATCGAGCGTCGGGCTCGGCTGCGGCGCCTCGCCGACCTCCGCCCCGTTGATCATCATGATGTGCAGGCTCTTGGTCGCGGCGGCCTTGCCCAGATGCCGCTCGACCAGAAAGGCCGCCAGATGGGCCGCGCTCGCACCGCCCGGACAGGTGAGGCGGTCACGATCGACGATGAAGATCTGGTCGGACACCGGCTGGAGACCGTCGAACTGCTCCAGGAAATCGGTGTGGTGGAACCAGCTCACGCAGCAGCGATAGCCCTCCATCAGCCCGGCATGGTGCAGGATGAAGGCGCCGGTGCACACGCCGACGAGCGGCACCCTGGCCGCCGCCGCCCGCTGGAGATAGCGCGAATAGGCGGGGCTGAGTTTCGGGACCTCGTCGATCAACCCGCCCACCACCACGATATAGTCAAACTTGCCGGGGTCCCCCAGCCTCTCGCTGGGCGCGACCACCACGCCGCTGCTGGAGGCGATCGGGCTCATGGTGTCGGACAGCACGCTCCATTCGAAGCGGATCGGCCGGCTGCGGTCGCCTTCATCTGCCGCCAGGCGCAGCACGTCGACGAAATTGGCAAAGGCGTTCAGGGTGAAGTGACGCGCCAGGATGAAGCCGACGGACAGCCGCGGCGCCTGCTTTTCGGACCGAGCCGGCTTCCTTGTCCCCGCTTCGCTCACGCAGCGCCTCCCTGTGCCGGGACGTCGCACATGTAACATCCGATCGACGCACCCATCCTATTCATGTCGACGACACCCGGCAAGATGCCGGGACCGGGCAGTCGTCCCGCCGCCGGCATCAATTTGTTGCATCGGTCGTACAAATCATGGCGAGGACAGCGTTCATGCTCTAAGAAGTGAGCGGGGATATCCGATTGGGATGGAGGGGACAGTCCATCGACAGCAGGTATTTCCATGAATACGGCAGAAATATACCAACGATTCTTGCATCATAGGCGGCGGCCCGCGCATCTTTTTCCGATTGCATTCCTTTGTCTGGCTGCGACGCCGGCCCTGGCACAGTATCAGCCCCGGGAAACCTTTGCGCCGCGCCCGCCGGCGCAGGCCGTCAACGCCTATCGCTCGGCCAATGGCCTGCCCGGCCCGCAATATTGGCAGAACAAGGCCGATTATCAGATCCATGCCACGCTCCAGCCTGATCAGCCTGCCATCAGCGGCGATGAGGTCATCACCTATACCAACAACAGCCCCGACCGGCTGACCGAGCTCTGGCTGCAACTCGACCAGAACATCTACAAGACCGACAGCCGCAGCGGTTACGCCAGCGGCAAGGCGCGCGAGGGCACCACGGACGGCTTCGTGCTCGACAGCGTCGCGATCGGCGGCGGCAAGGCAGCACCCGTTTCCTATACCGTCAGCGACACACGCCTGCGTATCGCCCTGCCGATGCCGCTGGCCGCCAAGGGCGGGCAGGTCAAGCTCCACATCCGCTATCACTTCACCATTCCCGGCGAATGGGGCGGGCGCATGGGCTGGGGCAAGGCCAAGGCCGGGCCCGTCTACGAGATCGCGCAATGGTATCCGCGCATGGCCGTCTATGACGACATCCGCGGCTGGGACACGCTGCCCTACCTGGCCCAGGAGTTTTATCTCGACTATGGCAATTTCGACTATTGGGTGACGGCGCCGAGCACCATGCTGGTGGCGGGCTCGGGTGAACTGGTAAACCCGCAGGAGGTGCTGACATCCGAGCAGCAAAGCCGGCTCAAGAAGGCCCGCGCCAGCGACAAGACCGTGACCATCCGCAGCGTCCCGGAGATCGACGATCCCAAGTCACGCCCGAAGAAGGACGGCACGCTGACCTGGCACTATCGCATGCAGAACAGCCGCGACGTGGTTTTCGCAGCCTCGGCCGCCTTTGCCTGGGACGCGGCGCGCATCAACCTACCGGGCGGCAAGTTGGCGCTCGCCATGTCCTTCTATCCCGCTGAAAGCCAGGGCAGCGAGCGCTGGGGACGCTCGACCGAATATCTCAAGGACGCCGTCGAACGCTTTTCGGCCCGCTGGTATCCCTATCCCTGGCCGGTCGCTGTCAACATCGCGGGGCCCGACGATCTCGCCGGCATGGAGTATCCCGGCCTGCTTTTCGACGGCATCGGCGACAAGACCAAGGACCTGTTCTGGGTCACCGCCCATGAGATCGGCCACACCTGGTTTCCGATGGTCGTCGGTTTCGACGAGCGGCGCGACGCCTGGATGGACGAAGGCTTCAACACCTTCATCGACGTCTATGAATCGGACGACTTCAACCATGGCGAATATGCGCCCAAACGCGATGTCGAATATGCGCCGGGCGGCGGCAATCCCGTCGACGAGATCATCGAGGTTTTGAAGGACCGCGAGGCTCCGCCGATCCTCTCGCGCGCCGACACGGTGATCGAGAAATACCGCCACCCGGTGACCTATTTCAAATCGGCGCTCGGCCTCGTCCTGCTGCGCGAGCAGATCCTCGGGCCGGAGCGCTTCGACGCGGCCTTCCGCCAGTTCACCGCGGCCTGGGCCTTCAAGCATCCCAAGCCGGACGATTTCTTCCGGGCGATGGAAAGCAGCACCGGCGAGGACCTGTCCTGGTGGTGGCGCGGCTGGTACGACCACAATTGGACGCTCGACCTCGCCATCGACAAGATCGGGCCGGCGACCGACGACAAGGACAACAAGGACAAGGCGCCCAAGGGCACGGCCATCACCGTCGGCAGCCACGACAAGCTGGTCATGCCGGTGACCTTGCGGGTCGACTTCGCCGACGGCAGCCATCGCGACTATCGTCTGCCCGCCGAAAGCTGGATCAGGCAAGCCTCGACCACCGTCATCGTGGAGCCCGGCAAGAAGGTGGTGCAGGCCACCCTCGATCCCGACCACAAGATCCCCGACGGGAACCGCGGCAACGACAAGCTGCGCGCCGACGCAAAATAGCCGACCAGTAACGCCGTGCCCGTGAAAGGGCACGGCAAACCAGAACGAACGAGCATCCGGTCCGAGTACTCCCGTCATCCCCGGCGCGGCCGAAGACCCCGCCCGGGATGACATGTCTTTTAGGCAACAGTGGATGCTGCCCATCAGCATCGATAACGTGCCGGCATCACTCCGCCAGCTGGAAGGCCTCGAAGCGCCCCAGCGCTTCCTCGATCGCGGGCTTGTGGGCGGCGGCATCGCCCTTACCCACCCAGTTCCATTGCTGGATCAGCACCTTGCCGGCGGCGCGGTCCGTTTTGAGATCGATGGCCGCCACCACCTCTTCGCCCACCAGCACCGGCAGGGCGAAATAGCCGAAAACCCGTTTTTCCTTCGGCACATAGGCCTCGAAGCGGTGATCATAGTCGAAGAAGAGTTTCAACCGCTTGCGCTGGATCACCAGGGGGTCGAAGGGCGAGAGGATATGCACGAGCTCGGCCGGCGGCGCCGCGGCGACGGCGTCGAGCGTTTCGGGGCTGGCCCAATGCTCGGTCTTGCCGGCCCCCTCGACCTCCACGGCCACCAGGTCTTTGCGCCGCACCCGGCTTTCGAGGCGCTCGCGCACCGCACCCTTGCGGCCGGCATCGAGATGACAGATCGAATCGAGGCTGATCAGCCCCTGCGAGCGTAGCGCCCGGTCGATGATGTAGTCGAGCCGCTGGCGCTCGGTGGCCGGCTTGGGCTTGAGGTCTCGCTGCTCGGCCCAGCCGAAATGACGCTCCATCAGCTCATAGGTCTTGAGCATGCCCACGCGGGCGCTGATGGTCAGCACGCCGGTATAGAAGGCAAGCTGCAGCGCTTTCTTCGAAGGCTTGCGGCTGGCCCAAGGATGGGTCTTCTCCACCAGCACGTCATCGTCGATGTCGCGGATGGAGAGAGCCCCGCCCTTGCGGATCAGGCTGAGGACCTTGCGCAGATCGGCCTTCGACACGCTCTCGAACCAGCCATTGGGCCGGTCGAGATAGGCCTTCATGTCGGGCAGGAAGTAGCGCAGGTCCTGGGTGGGAATATAGGACAGCGCATGCGTCCAATATTCGAACACCGACTTGTCGGCGCTCTGCGCCTGGACGAGATGGTCGCGGCGATAGTCGGGAATGCGCGTCCACAAGATGTGATGGTGGCTGCGCTCGATCACGTTGATGGTGTCGATCTGCACATAGCCCAGATGCGCGGTCGCCGCAGGAGTCGCCTGCGGCCCGTCGCCGAAGGGAGCCAGGCTGTCGAGACGCTGGGCCCTCAGCCAGATGCGCCGGGCCTGCGTCTTGTCGATGGAAGGCGGTTTACGGGGCATGCAATCTCGCCAGAATACGGGGCGGCTGGGAGCAGGCTCCCAGCCTTCATGCCCTGCAAGATAGGTCTTCCCGGCCGAGTCGCCAGCCCCGCGCCAGCTTTTTGTTCACGAAACGTTTACGGTCCGGCGGCTTGTCAGGGCACGAAGAGGATCTTGACCTCGCCCGGCCCGGCCGGCCTGGCAATGATGGCGGGCACCTCCTCCAGCCTGACCTCGCGCGAGATCAGCTCGTCGAGCTTGAGGGCTCCGCTGGCCACCAGTTCGGCCGCCCGCCGATGGGTGAAGGGGTTGATGAAGGAGCCGAACACCTTCAGCTCGCGGAACAGGATATCGAAGGGCTCGACTGCCACCTTCTCGCCCTGCGCCATCACGCCGAGGATCACCACCGTGCCGCCGGGACGGGCGAGCCGGAAGGACTGCTCCACCGTTTCGGCCACGCCAGCGCATTCGATCACCACGTCGGCGCCGCCGGGCAGCAGGCCGTCGGGGCCGGTGACGTTGGCGATGAAATCGCCCTGGGTGGGATCGATGCTGGCGGTGGCGCCCACGCGCTCGGCCAGCTCGCGCTTCACCGCCTGGCGGGTAGAGAGCACCACGCGTGACGCGCCGGCAAGCCTGGCCAACTGCACCGTGATCAGCCCGATCACGCCGCCGCCGAGCACGATCACCGACGAACCCGGCTGGATGTCGGCGATGTCGATGCCGTGCAGGCAGCAGGCGATCGGCTCGCAGAAGGCGCCATGGCTGGCCTTCAGGGACAGCGGCAGCTCGTGGGCCTGCTGCTGCGGCACGATCACATAGTCGGCCAGCCCGCCGTCGCGGTGAATGCCGATGGCGGTGAGATTGCGACACAGATTGATCCGCCCGTTCTGGCAGTGCACGCAGCGCCCGCACACGATATTGGGATCACCCGTCACCCGCATACCGACACGCAAGCCCTGCACACCCGGGCCGATCTCCTCGACGATGCCGCAGAATTCGTGGCCCAGGGTCACCGGCGGCTTGGAGGGAAACTCGCCCTTGAGCAGATGGCGGTCCGTGCCGCAGATGCCGGAGGCCTCGACCCGCACCAGCAGGTCGCCCGGACCAGGCTTCGGCCTTTCCACCTCCTTCAGAAAAAGCTCTCCCACCGCATCGAGCCGCACCGCCTTCATCGTTGCCTCCGCCTGTTGTTTTGATTGTTCATACAATTCTAGGCCGGATTCGGGGCCGCGGGATAGTACCCGCCGGCATTTCCTTGGAGTGCGGACATCCCAGCGACATGCTTATGTCGCTGGGATGTCCGCTCTTGAACCGCCAGCGTTCAGAGTGAAGAGCGGACAAGATGTCCGCGCTCCATGTAAGATAGCCGCCATGCCCGACAATTCTCCTGATTCTCAGCCCTCCAACGCCCCTGAATGGTCCGTTTCCGAGCTCTCCGGCGCCCTCAAGCGCACCGTGGAGGATGCCTTCGGCTATGTGCGCGTGCGGGGCGAGATCTCGGGCTATCGCGGCCCGGTGGCGTCGGGACACGCCTATTTCGCCCTCAAGGACGAAGGCGCCAAGATCGATGCGGTGATCTGGAAGGGCAATCTCGCCCGGCTGCGCCAGCGCCCCGAGGAGGGCATGGAGGTGATCGCCCATGGCCGGCTGACCACCTTCCCCGGCAAGTCCTCCTATCAGATCATCATCGACCGGCTCGAACCGGCCGGCCTCGGTGCGCTGATGGCGCTCCTGGAGGAGCGCCGCCGCAAGCTCGCGGCCGAAGGCCTGTTCGACGAGGGCCGCAAGCGTTCCCTGCCCTTCCTGCCGCGCGTGATCGGCGTGGTCACCTCACCGACCGGCGCCGTGATTCGCGACATCCTGCATCGCATCACTGACCGCTTTCCGCGCCGGGTCATCGTCTGGCCGGTGCGGGTGCAGGGCGAGACATCGGCCGCCGAGATCGCCAATGCCATCGCCGGTTTCGATGCCCTGCCGGCCGGCGGCCCGATCCCGCGCCCGGACGTGCTGATCGTGGCGCGCGGCGGCGGCAGCCTGGAGGATCTGTGGTCGTTCAACGAGGAAGTCGTGGTGCGCGCCGCCGCGGCGTGCTCGATCCCGCTGATCTCGGCGGTCGGCCATGAGACCGACTGGACGCTGATCGACCATGTCGCCGACCGCCGGGCCCCGACGCCGACCGGTGCCGCCGAAATGGCCGTCCCGGTCAGGGCCGACCTCTTCGCCAATCTGCACGATCTCGGCGCCCGCCTCACCGGCCATGCGCTACGCATGATCGAGCGCCGGCGCCAGGACCTGCGCAATCTCGGCCGGGCCCTGCCCAGTGGCGAGGCCCTGCTCGCGACTCCGCGCCAGAAACTCGACCTTGCCGCCGGCCGCCTGGTGCACGCGCTCACGCTCAACACCCGCCGCCACCACCAGCGCTACGATGCGCTCACCCGCCGGCTGCTGACGCAGAGCCCCGCCAACCGGCTCGACCGCAGCCGCGACCGCTTCCACGCCATCGCCGAACGCCTGGAGGCTTCGGCGCGCATCGCCCTCGCCCGCAAGCGCGAGGCCTTTGCCGGCCGAGCCGGCCAGCTCACCCCGCTCTTGCTGTCCCGCCGCAGCGAGGCCGGGCGCGAGCGCCTGTCGAGCCTCGCCGGCCGCCTGCTGCAGGCCGCGGCCGCGCGCACATCGGCCCAGCGCGAAAGGCTCGACCGCTTCGCTGTGCTCTTGGAAGCCTATTCCTACCAGGGCGTGCTGCAGCGCGGCTTTGCCCTGGTGCGCGACGAGCAAGGCAGCCCCATACGCAATGTCGCGGCAGCCCAGGCCGCAGCGAGCCTTGACCTGCAATTCGCCGATGGCCATTTCATCGTGGGCAAGGGTGCGCCCCCGCCGTCCCCAGGCGTGGCGAAAGCCAAGCCGAAGAGCGGACAGGCCGGTCCGCAGCCGAGCCTGTTCGACGATTAGAATTGGCTCTGTTATAGTTTAGACAAGATCAGCAACACATAGGCCAGCGCCTCCATGAACCGTCACGAAAGCCGCATGACTTTGCCCGGCGAAGCACAGGTCCAGTACCTCGATTCCGATTTCCGCATCCTCAAGCCGGGCAACTATGTGCGCTGCGCCGTGACCGGCACGCATATCCCGATCGATGAGTTGCGCTATTGGAACGTCGACCGCCAGGAAGCCTATGCCAGCCGCGAGGCCGTGCTGGAGCGGCTGAAGGGGCTCGGCGAGATCTGACAATCCGGGTGCGCGGACGTCTCGTCCGCTCTTGGAAACAGCGCGCTTGCAGTCAAGCAAGAGCGGACAGGATGTCCGCGCTCCAAGGCGTCCTCACCCCGCCAGGCGGAAGCGCTTCACCAGGAAATCGTGCATTGCTTCCTCGTCGTCGAAGGAAAGCTGGATCGGCACGGTCTGGCTGATCGAGGCGAGGCCGATGCGCGCAGGGCCTCCGGTGAGGCGCGTCATATCCTTGGTCGTCGTCACAGGAATAAGCTTGGCCGCTTGTGCCCGCGCCGCGATCCTGGCCGCCTCCTCCTCACTGAAGGCATGGTGGTCGGCGAAGACCTCCGTCGCGGCGATGATGGCCCCCATATCGGCCAGGGTCTTGAAGAACTTCTCGGGACGACCGATGCCGGCAAAGGCCAGCACCCGCTTGCCGCGCAGGGACGGCGCCTGCGGATCGAGGCCGATGCGGGCCCGGAAGACGGCGACACTCGAGCCGCGGGCGAAATCATAGACGGCCGTTCCCGCATCGCCGGGCCCGATCACCACTACCGCCGAAGCAAAGCCGATCTGGTCATGGATATCGGCCCGCAAGGGGCCGGCCGGAAAGGCCAGGCCGTTGCCGATGCCCGTCTCGCCATCGACGGCGATGATCGAGCAATCCTTGGTGAGAGAGGGGTTCTGGAAGCCATCATCCATGATGATGATGCTGGCCCCCTGCTCGATGGCCAGCGCCGCACCAGCCGGCCGGTCGATCGACTTCACCGTCAGGGCCTTGCGCGCCAGCAGCAGAGCCTCGTCGCCTACCTTGTCGGCGGCGGCGTCGGGCTTGACCACCAGCGGCCCCTTCTCGCTGCCGCCATAGCCGCGGGTAAGGAAGGCCGGGCGCTGGCCCGCCGCGATCAGGATATCGGCAACCGCCAGCGCCAGCGGCGTCTTGCCGGCGCCGCCAAGCGTGAAATTGCCGATGCAGACCACGGGAACGCCGGCCCGGCTGCCTGGCTGGCGCATGCGCGCCGCGACCTTTCCGCCATAGAAACGGGACAGCGGCATGAGCAGGCGGGCCAGCCAGCCCCGCGGCCGGTACCAGAAGGCCGGCGCCTTCAGGCTCATGCGCATGCTCATGGCCGCCCCGCCCCGAGCGGTAGCAGGGCAATGAGCGTCCGCTCCAGCGCCCCGGTCAGCGTCGCGATTGCCTTGGCGCCGCCGGCTGCGACGCGCTCGACCTCAGCCGGCTCGGCCAGCAGCCGCGCAACGGCACCGGACAGCTCAGCCGAGCCGTGCACGACCACGGCCCCCCCCATGCCATCGAGCGCGCCATAAGCCTCGACGAAGTTCTGGACATGGGGCCCGTGCAGCACGGCTGCGCCGAGCTTGACCGGTTCGATCGGATTCTGCCCGCCCTTGCCGAGCAGCGACTTGCCCATGAAGACGATGCGGGCTAGGCGATAGAACACGCCCATTTCCCCGACCGTGTCTGCGACATAGACATCGTGCCGCACTTCCAGGGCAGTGCCCCGCGAGCGAAGGGCGACGTTCAATCCCTTTTCCCGCAAGGCTGAGGCGATCGCCTCGCCACGTTCGGGATGCCGCGGCACGATCAGCGTCAACAGGCCGGGGAAACGGTCCTTCTGTGCGGCATGCACCTCGCCCGCCAGAGCCTCCTCCCCCTCATGCGTCACCGCCGCGAGCCAGAGCGGGCGACCCGCCACCGCCTGCCGCAAACCTTCGAGCACGCCGGGATCGGCGGGCGGCAGCGGTGCGTCGAATTTGAGATTGCCGGTGACCACGACGCGCGGCGCCCCCAGCGAGGCAAAGCGCCGTCCGTCATCCTCGCTCTGTGCGGCAATGAGGTCGAAGCGCCCGAGCAGCGCGGCGCTGGTGCGCGGCACGCGGCACCAGCGCGCAAAGGAGCGCGGCGACATCCGCCCGTTGACCAGCGCCAGGGGAATGCCCGCCGCCTTGATCTCGGCGATCATTCCCGGCCAGAGTTCCGATTCCAGGAAACAGACGAGATCCGGCCGCCAGTGCTCGAGGAAACGCCTGACATAGGCGGGAATATCGAGCGGCACGAACTGATGGATCGCCCCGGGCGGCAGGCGCTCCGCCATCAGGGCCGCCGAGGTGACGGTACCGGTCGTCATCAGGATACGATAGCCCTCCGCCGCCAGGCGCGCAGCCAGCGGCAACAGGGTAATGGCTTCCCCGACACTGGCACCATGCAGCCAGGCCAGCCGCCCCTCGGGCCGAGGCCGGCCGGCAATGCCAAGGCGTTCGGACCGGCGCGAGGCATCTTCCTTGCCGCGGCGCTGGCGCTTGTCCAGCAACAGGCCGGCGAAAGGACGAAAGCAGCTGGTCGCCAGCCGGTAGGCCCTGAGGCTGAGGGGAAGCGCTGTGCTCACGTACCTGCCTTCACGAAGGTTCGCCCGACCATGGCATAGGCGGTGCGATGCGCCGCATCGAGGGCGTTCTCGACCTCCAGGCGCTTCGCCTCCATCAGCGCCTTGTCGGCATCCTCGGGCACATGCACGAGATCACCGACCACGAAGGCGCCGCGCGAAAACGGCATGTTGATCACGGCCTTGTCCCAGGTCGAGAGCTGGATCATGTTCGAGGTCGCCACGGCGACCGGCACGATCGGCCGTCCCGACAGGCGCGCAAGCGTGACGATGCCGAGCCCGGCCACGCCGCCGGTGCGCGGCACGTCCGCCGTCACGCCCACCGACTGGCCGTCCTTCAGGGTGGCCACCAGCTCGCGCAGGGCCGCGGGACCGCCCTTGTGGTGCTGGCGCTGGGGCCTGCCACCCGAGCCGCGCACCAGGCCGAGCCCCAGACGCGTCACCGCAACCGCGTTGATCTCGCCGTCGCCATGGCGCGAGATCAGGATGCGGAACTCATGCCCCTCGCGGCGCATGAAGGGCACCAGGAAATGCTGCCCGTGCCACATCGCCACGATATAGGGATATTGGTCGCGAATGGGCCCGTAGAGATCGGCCGGACTGTCGGCAAAGCGGCTGGTGCCGTGCACGAGCTTCAGCCATGCGGCGAGGCCCTCGCCGATGGCCTTCTGCACGAAGCGGGATCGGCCGATATTCTTGATCATTCCAGGGGCCTATCATCGACCATGGTTATCAGCGCTTGGTCGTGTCGGTCGTCGGATCGAGCAGGCGATGCAGATGCACGATGAAATAGCGCATCTGGGCATTGTCGACGCTCGCCTGGGCCTTGGCCTTCCAGGCCGCCTGGGCGCTGGCATAGTTGGGGTAGATGCCGACGATGTCGAGGCCCTGAAGGTCCTTGAACTCCACGCCTTCGATCGAGCTCAGCTCGCCGCCGAAGACCAGATGCAGCAATTGTTTCTGAGGTTCGCTCATCCCATGCTCCTATAGCGTTTTCCGGAAAATCTGACAGACTCTTAGATCAAGAAAACGCGTTAAAACAAATAGTTAGATCAAAATGACAATTCAGGGAAAAGTCATTTTGCTGTAAAATTCAGTTCATGCCCTCGAACAGGGCAACCAGGGCGCCCTGACGCTCCCGCCCAGCCATCACGAGCGGCCGGTGCACGGGGTCGGGGCGGTTATAGACGATGTCCCTGCCGGCCACGGTAGTGAGAAGCCCGCCGGCCTCGCTGAGAATGATATCGGCTGCGGCAATGTCCCAATCATGCGAGGATCCCGAAGCGAAAGCGCCGTCGACGCTACCCTCCGCCACCATGGCGATGCGCAGGGCCAAGGACGACATCGACGAGGCCCGCTCGACCCGCGGCAAGGCGCGCTGGGCCAGATCGAACATCGGCTTGGGGCCCGCCAGCGTGCGAATGGCAGCGAGAGCTCCTTGGCTGGCGTTGAGCGCAACGTCGTTCTTGAAGGCGCCCAGGCCGCGACCGCCCGTATAGAGATCGCCATTGCTGGGACGCAAGAGCACGCCCGCCAGCGGACGCCCGGCCTCGACCAGCGCGGCCGAGATCACCCATTCGCCGTTGCCGGCGATGAAGCCGCGCGTGCCGTCGATGGGATCGACCACCCAGACCTGCTGCTTGTCCAGCCGCTCAGTGGTGTCGACGGCTTCCTCCGACAGCCAGCCGACCGCGCTGGAGACGTGGCGCAGCCGCTTGGCCAGATGGGCATCGATGGCAAGATCGGCCTCGGTGACCGGCGACTTGTCGGCCTTGTCGAAGACACGGGCCCCTTCGCGCGCAAAGCCGAGCCCGATCTCGCCCGCTTCCCTCACAGCCTCGATCAGCAGAGGCAACGCCTCGCCCGCACTCAACCCCCGGGCCATACGCCCTGCCCCATCCTTCTCGATCATGGCTCGGATTTAGGCGAGCCGGCCAGTACGTGCAAGCGAGAACCATGGGTTCTGAGCGGTTGGCCACGCAAGGCGTGTCAGCGGCGTCGCCGCGGCACGTGATAAATCACGGCGGTATATTTCCTGTCACGCCGCTCGGCCGCCGGGATTCCACCCAGGTCCTCGGCAATCCGGCGGCTTGCCAGATTCGCCTCTGCGACGGGATATTCGAAATATCGCACGGCCGGGTCCTCGGACGCCCAGTCGGCAATCGCAGCGACAGCCTCACGGCCATAGCCGCGCCCATGTTCGTCTTCCCGGATCCAGATACCGAGTTCCGGCGTCTTGCTCGCGGCCCGATGCAGCCCTGCCAGGCCGAGAAACAGTCCATCCCGCCGGCGGACGACGAAAATGTGATCGCTGCCCACCTCGGCCAAGGTCTCCCAATTGCGCCAAATCGAGGCAAAGGCCTCGCGTGACGGCAAAGGCTCCCATGCCATGAAACGCGTCAGGCTCGGCGTGATGCAGGCAAAGATCTCGTCGGCGTCATCGGGTGTGAAGGACCTGAGCAGAAGACGTTCGCTGACAAGGCCGGCGGGCGGTGGATCGAGGGACACAGTGTTCTCCGCTCACGAAATTGCGGCCTGCCGACCGAAACATCCCTGTCGCCGCTTGCGGTTTTCATGAAAGCGGATTTGGAGTGTCAGCCTCTGGCTGACATCTTGAAGAAAGGAAGCAAGATGTCAGCCGGAGGCTGACACTCCGTGTTTCCTGTAACCTTGTAAACAGGCGCGACCGGAAGGCCAGGACATGTCGACAACGACGATAATGTGCCTTCGGAAAGATTCGTCCAGAAAGACCGCCTTGATTACCTGGCGCGTAATTGAGACGCCCCCTTCTCCCGGCCATGCTGAGCGGGCCTGAAGCAATCAGGCCTGCCAATAGGAACATGTCGATGACCGATCCCGCCACCATTGCCCGTATCTATATCGCCACCTGGAACGAGACCGATCCTGGGCGCCGGCGCGCCCTGCTGGATGCCTCCTGGACGCATGACGCCCTCTATGTCGACCCGCTGATGCGCGGCCAGGGCCATGACGAGATCGATGGCCTGATCGCAGCCGTGCAGCAGCGCTTCCCCGATTTTCGCTTCTCCCTGATCGGCGAGGCGGACGGCCATGGCGATCAGATCCGCTTCTCCTGGCAGCTCGGTCCGGAAGGCGCCGATGGGCCGATCAAAGGCACCGACTTCGCCCGGCTCGACCAGGGGCGGCTGCGCGAAGTGAATGGCTTCCTCGACCAGGTCCCGGCAGCGGCATGAGCGCCCGTGGCAGCATCCAGGTCGCCCGCCGACCGGGCGGCTCGCCGCAGGCGAGGGCCCCCCGGGGAGTCGGCGACCATCTGCGCGCCTGGCGCCAGCATCGCCGCATGAGCCAGCTCGATTTCGCGCTGGAGGCGGAAATCTCCCAGCGCCATCTCAGCTTCATGGAAAGCGGCCGTTCCAAGCCAAGCCGCGAGATGGTGCTGCATCTGGCCGAGAGGCTGGAAGTGCCGCTGCGCGAGCGCAATGCCCTGCTGCTCGCGGCCGGTTACGCACCGGTCTATCAAGAGCGCGGGCTGGATGATCCGGCCCTCGCCCCGGCCCGCGAGGCGATCGACCTGGTGATCGGCGGGCATGAGCCCTACCCCGCCCTTGCGGTCGACCGCCATTGGACGCTGGTCGCCGCCAACAAGGCGATCGCACCCCTGTTGGTCGGAGTTGCCGACAAGAGCCTGCTGGAGCCGCCGGTCAATGTGCTGCGCCTCGGCCTGCATCCCGGCGGTCTCGCGCCTCACACCGCCAATCTGCCCGAATGGCGCGATCATCTGCTCGAGCGCCTGCGCCAGCAGATCGCCGTCAGCGGCGACGAGATCCTCGCTCGTCTCCTCGAGGAACTTTCCGCCTATCCGGTTCCGGCTTCGCGCAGCAAGCCCCGCGCCGATCTCGGCGGCATCGTCGTGCCCTTCGAGCTCAGGACACCGCAGGGCCTGATGTGCTTCTTCTCCACCACCACCGTGTTCGGCACGCCCGTCGACATCACCCTGTCGGAGCTGGCGCTGGAATGTTTCTACCCCGCCAACGCCGAGACGGCGGAGATCCTCAAGCGGACGGTGCTGTGAGAGGAATCGCTACTTCTGGGATCACAGGCATCCCTGCCTGCCTTTAGAGCCCTTCGACCGTTGGAGAAGAAGAGCAGGCAATCGCGACATGCAAGCATGTCACCGAGATGCCTGCGATCCCGGAAGTAGCATCTCCCACAAGGCAGTGCATAGAAAACGGGCGGGTTCCTGCCCTGGTCTCCCCGGAAGCTGGAGGTCGCCTTCTCCCGGGAGGACGAGGCCGAAACCCGCCCGTCATTCCCCTCGTAGCGCGGGGAAATGCGTGATGATCAGGCCGCCTTGCTCTCAGTCGGCGCATCCAAAGTCTGCAAGACCTCGAAACCTTCGAAGACGGGGTGGCCGAGCGTCAGCGCCGGGCCCTTGCCGGCATTACGATGCGACAGGCGGAAAGCCTCCGACTGAGTCCAGGCCTCGAAATCGGCCTTGGACCGCCAGACCACATGCGAGGAATACAGGACATGGTCCTCCCGCTCCGGCCCGCGCAGCAGGTGGAAGGAGACGAAGCCGGGCAGCTTGTCGATATGCACTTCACGATCGCGCCAGACGGTCTCGAAATCCGCGGTGGATTCCTTCTTCACCTGGAAGCGGTTCATGGCGATGAACATGGGTGGTTCCTTTCGTTGTTAGGATCTTGGACATTGAACGGGGACGATGCGCGAAACGGCGCCTCCCGGTGGAGGCGGCGGCGATATTCCGCGGACGGCCGCCAGCGCGGCTCCGTCCAGTGCAGAGTCCCCCGACGGGCTGCTGAGACGTACGCTGCCAACGCTACCCGATGCGGAGACATTGAAGCCAACAGTGGCACGCCTGCCACCTTGGCACGCGATTCCGCCCATGGCCCTCACGCGACTATTCACGGCCGCGACAAGAATGGCATTGTATTTTTTCACCGCAGCACCATTGGTTCGGGCGCTGTCGGCGACACCGATGTCCGACATCGCCCCCTCCCCGCCTTTCTGCGCATGACGAGTCTGCGTGGTCGTGTCGAGCTTGGCCAATCGCTTGACCTCCGGCTTATCCTTGACCGGCGTTTCGACCGCCTTCGTCTTCAAGGGTTGCTCTTTAGGCTTCTCAACCTTTTTCTTGGGCTTTTCCGGAATGGGCTTCTCGATCATCGGCTCTTTCGGCTCCGTCACCGTCTCGCTCCGCACAGTGTCGGGAACAGGTGCAACGGTCGCACTGGGCTGCGTCGACGTCGTGGTGACGACGTCAGGCACCAACGCTGCCATCCTGTCCGGCTCGACAGGCGTCGGGAGAGCCTCTTCGGCCACCTGTACGGGCGGGGATTCCGCGCTTTGCTCGTGAGGCGCCGCGGGCTCGGCGGCGACCGCATCGGGCGATATCTCGGTGACGGTATCCTCGGTCAGCGCCTCGCTCTCGGCTACCGGCGAGACGACCTCCTGCGACAGCGGCGAACTTACCTCGTTTACGGCATCATTCGAAGGCGCTGGCATCAGCGATGCCTCGATCGGGCGATTCAAGTGCGTTTCCACGCCGTCATGCGGCACCATCACCCAGGCACCGGCGAACGCCGTCAGATGCAGGAGCGCCGCTCCCGCGATCATGCCGACCCGCCAATCCCTGAAGATGTCGGCCGACGTCATGGCTGGGCAGCCGCCTTGTCGGCCTTGCCGATGAAGGCAAGTTGGCTCACACCGTTGCGGCTGAGATCGGCCATCAGATCCAGCACCTTCTCATAGGGCACGCTGGCGTCGGCGCGGATATGCGCCATCACCTTGGGATCGGCGGCGAGACGGGCACGGATATCGGCATCGAAAGCCTCGCCGCTGCGGGCGTCCTGCCCGATATAGAGCGAGCCATCCGCCTTGATGGAAACCACCAGCGGCTCCTTGGTCGGCGACATCGCCGCCACGCCGCTCGCCTTGGGCAGGTCGACCTTGACGCCAGCCGCCAGCATGGGCGCCGTCACCATGAAGACGATGAGCAGCACCAGCATCACGTCGACGAAGGGGGTCACATTGATGTCCGAAACGGCCTTGGGCGCCCAAGATGCATGACCGGGCGCATCGCCGCCTTCAGGGTCCTGAAGGGAGAAGCTCATTCTGCCGCCTCCCTGAAGCCAATGGCCTTGGCGGACGTTCCGCGGCGGGCCGCCATGGTTTCCGCTTCGCGGCGCAGGACCTGCTCGAACAAGCGGCCGAGGCCGGCCATGCCCTGCGACAATCGATTATAGGCGATCAGAGCGGGAATGGCCGCAACCAGGCCGAGCGCCGTGGTGAACAGCGCTTCGGCAATGCCCGGAGCAACGGTGGCCAGCGAGGTGTCGTTGGCGCCGGCAATGGCGGAGAAGGAGTTCATCACGCCCCACACCGTGCCGAACAGCCCGATGAAGGGCGTCACGGCGGCAATGGTGGCGAGGATCGACAGACCGGCATCGCTGGCGCCGACCAGCCCGCCGGCCGCCTCGCGCATGGCTCGCTCGATCCGGGCTCGATATTCGCCGCCGGTTTCGCCGGGCACGGCGAGCCCGGCCGATTGCTCGCCCTGCGCATGCAAGGCCTGCCCTACGGCCGGCGCCGCGCCGAGGCCCTTGGCCGTTGCCGCTTTCAGCAGCCGACGCAGCTTCGCCTGCCGCCTCACCGTCTCGAAGCTCAGGCCCCAGGACAAGACCGAGGAGATCACAAGGATCAGCATGACGGCCTTCACCACCGGATCGGCGTTGAGCAGCATATTCACGAAGGAAAAATGCGTGGCGGTTTCGGTCATGGCACTCTCGCTCTCACTCTTTGTTTCGACGCCTGTTTGAACCAAGCCTCAATTGAAGAATTCGGCCTCACTTGAAAAATTTGGGTCCGGCCTTCGAACTGACACTGACCGCCTCGAGGCAGGAAGGAGCCCCTGCCTTGCCATTGGCGAACTGGCAGCTCGGCACGTCGTTGAGCAGGATGCTGCCGATGCCCTCGCAGGCGAGCCCGGCGACGTCGAAAGCCTTGACGATGGTCTTGTTGGCCGGGATCGGGGCGAGCTCGACGGCCAGCCGCTTGGCGACTACGCCGTCCGCTCCAAACATCACCAGATCGGCACGCAGGCTCTGCGCCGCTTCCGCGCGTCCGTTCACCAGCACCATGGTCAGCCGGCAATTACCGTTCTGGGTCTCGAGCTTGTTGAGGTCGATCGACACATCGGCAGCCAGGGCCGGCAGGGGTGCCAGGAAAAGCATCGTCGCGGGTGCCAGTACGGCAGCGAAGCGGGACAATTTCGTCATGCGGCTTGGTCCTGTGGAACGGCGTGCATGATGCTGGGGCCGCCATCCTGGATGGCGGCACCCACACGCACCTTGAAGACACGCTCGATGAGGGAAGGAGTAAGGGTTTCAGCCATGGCGCCCTGCGCCGCAATGCGGCCGCGATCGAGCACCAGCGCATCGTCACCATAGATCGAGGCCAGCGTCAGGTCGTGCAGGGTGACCACCACGGTCGCGCCCTGCTTGGCCAGCTGCCGGGCCTGGCCGAGCAGGCGATGCTGGTGTTCGGGATCGAGGCTGGACACCGGCTCGTCCAGAATGACGAGATGCGGCTCGCCCGCCGTGCTGCGATCGAAGATCTGGGCCGCGGCCTTGGCGAAGGCCACGCGCTGGCGTTCGCCACCCGAGAGCGTGGTGACGGCGCGGCGGGCCAGGGGAGCGAGATCGGCGCTGGCAAGCGCGGCCGCGATTGCAGCCTTGTCCCGCGCGGCGCGCGGCGTGCCGGCATGGCAAAGCCGGCCCAGGGCCACGATATCCTCGACGCTGTAGGCAAAGGGGCAATCGAAATGCTGCGCCATATAGGCGCGCTGGGCCGCCAGCGCCTGCGGGCGCAGGCCGGTGAGCGGGACCCCGCCGAAGTCGACCCCGCCGCCGGCCGGTTTGATGGCTCCGCCGATCGCGGCGAGCAAGGTCGTCTTGCCGGCGCCGTTCGGCCCCATCACGATGAGAACGCGGCCTGATACGGCTGCGAACGAGATGTCGTGCAGCACAGGGCGGCCATTGCGCTCGACCTTGAGATCGCGGACTTGGAGATCGCGGACTTGAAGATTGCCGAATTGAAGGCTCATGCGCGCTGGGCCTTCTTCAGAATGGCGATGAAGACCGGCCCGCCGATCAGGCTGGTGACGAGACCGATCGGCAGCTCGGCCGGCGTGATCGCGACCCGGGCCACCGTATCGGCCGCCACCACCAGTGCAGCTCCCAGCAGGGCCGAGGCCGGCAGTACGAAGCGGTAGCGTTGCCCGCCCAGCAGGCGCACGCAATGGGGTGCGATCAGTCCGACGAAACCGATCAGGCCGGTAAAGGCGACGGCCGCGCCGATCGCCAGGGCCGTCGCCGCGATCACCATGCGCTTGAGATGGACGGTGTCGACGCCCGAAAGAAAGGCCTCGCTTTCGCCGAGCGTGAAGGCGTCGAGCCCACGCGCCTGTTGTGCGAGCAGCACGGCCGCAATTGCGAGCGCCACGCCCGCCGCCAGCACGGCGATCCAGTTGGCACGCGAAAGCGAGCCCATCATCCAGAACTGGATCGAGCGAAGCTGGGCGTCGTCGGCGATGGTGATGAACAGGCCGATCAGGGCCATGGCCAAAGCGTTGATGCCGATGCCCGCCAGCAGGAGATTGGCGATGCTGACATGGCCGTCACGATCGCGCGCGATGCGATAGGTGATCACCGTGGACAGGCCACAGGCCGCCGCTGCCGCGGCGGGCAGCGCATAGCTGCCGAGGCCACCGGTGCCACCGACATGCTCCAGCAAGACGATACCGGCGACCACGGCGAGGATGCCGCCGGACGCCGCCCCCGTCAGCCCGGGATCGGCCAGGGGGTTGCGGAACAGGGCCTGCATACCGGCCCCGGACATGGCAAGGCCGGCTCCGACCAGCATGCCCAGCAGCACGCGCGGCAGGCGAATATTGACCAGGATACCCGAATAGAGATCCCAGCTACCCGTCGCCGTCGAGAACCAGGTCGAGACCGGAATGCGCACGCCGCCGAAGCTGAGGCCCATGGCCAGGACCGCCGCCAGCAGCAGCGCGAGGCCAGCCTGCACCAAAGCCTCCCGCCGGTGCGGGGAGAGGCCTTGGGCAAGGCTTCGCGGTGTGACTTGCACCAGACTCATCATCCTACCCCGAGAACCGATCCGGATGCAGGCGCCGCGCCAGCGACTGGATCTGCGTGGCCGCCGACGGTCCGAAACTGAACAGCGTGGAAAGGTCGGTCTCGACCAGCCGGTCGGGCTTGCCGGCAAAGGCCGAGGTCAGTCCCAATTGATCGAGAAAGGCCGTCGCCCCGCCCGTATTGGCAACGACCGCGCTGTCGGCCAGGACGAAATCCGGCGGCGTGGCAGCGAGCACCTCGCGTGACACCGGCTTGAACAAGGGGAAATCGCCGAAGGCATTGGCGCCGCCGGCCAGGGCGTAAGTGGCATCGACCAGCCCCATCTTGCCGCCCGCCATCGGCGTGCCGCCGTCGATGGAGCGGATGAAGCCGATCTTGGGATGGCTGGTGATGCCGTCAAGGCGCTTGGCGACATCAACCATGGTGGCACTTACCGTCGCAGCCAGCGCCTCGGCATCCTTCTCGCGGCCGAGCAAGGCGCCGACATGCTTGATCTTGGCCGCCATGCCCTCCCCGTTCAGGGGGAAGGAGACGATCTCGATGCGCAGTCCCGTGCTGCGCAACTGCTCCACCGCCGTCGGCGGTCCCAGATCGCGATTGGCGATCAGGAGGTCCGGCTTGAGGGAGAGGATGCCTTCCACCGAGATCTGCCTGAGATAGCCGATGGAAGGCAGCTTGGTCACCTCGGCCGGGGCCTTGGACGTGGAATCGACGCCCTGGATGACTGAGACGCCGGCCAGCCTGGCCACGATCTCGGTGACATCCGCGCCGGCACAGACCACGCGCTGGATGCCTTCGGCGCGCGCGACGGACGGCAGGGCCAGCAAGGCGAACGCACCGGCCAGGGCTCCACCTAGGACACCACGACGATTGAGTTCGGAATTTCCCATCACCGCCCCCTCACTTGCCTGCGAGCTTGACGGTGAGCGCGAACTTCGCCGCCAGGCCGGTGGAGTAATCGGAATTGAGGAACGCCTTGTAGCGGCGGTCGAAGATGTTATCGACCGCCAGGCTGGCGCTGACATTGTCGCTGTATCTGTAGCTGGCGAAGACGTCGACCAGGCCATAGCCCCCGCTGGGCTCGTCCACCTTGCGGGACGTCGCTCCGACCAGGGTGACGCGCGAACCGATTGTCAGGCGGTCATCCAGAAAGCGCAGGCCCAATGTGCCGCTGACCTTGTTGGGCGCTACAGAATTCAATGGTTGGTCGGTTACACGGTTCTTGCCGTTGGTATGCGATCCTGCGACCGACACGAAGCCGCCGCCCCAGTCATAGGCCGCTTCGAGCTCGACGCCCATCAGGCGTGCCTTAGCGATATTCTGATATTGCTGGGTGGGAAAGCAGATCTGCGGATTTGGATTGGGAACGTTGCAGACAAAGGCAGGAATGCCCGGGAAGCCCGGCACATAAGGAGCCCCGGCAACGATATCGATGTAGTCGTCGACATTGTTGACGAAGCCGTTCAGCTTGGCTCGGAACGTATCGCCATCCCGGAAGACATTGTCATATTTCGTGTTCACGCCGATCTCGAAGGTGTGGCCGACTTCCGGCCGCAGGTTCGGGTTGGGCTTGATGGGGAAGGACGGGATGGGATGGATACCGTCCATGAGCGTTTCGCTGATCGACGGCGAGCGATAGCCTTCCGCGTAGGTACCGTAGAGTTCGATGCCCTTGATCGGCGTCACGCCGATGGTGATCTTGGGCGACAAATGGCTGCCGTCGGACTCGTATTTGCCGCCTTCGAGCTGGTAGTGATCGTAGCGCAGGCCCCCGACTACACGGAGCCAGTCGCCGTAGCGGACCTCGTCCTGGACATACGCGCCGAGAAGACGCCTCGTGCCCGACGGAGTGAAGGCTGTAACAAAGCCACCGGCACCGTCCCGCGTCTCGACCCGATCGAAGGCTGCGTCGACACCGTAGGTCAGGGCATGGTCGAAGGCTCCCGTCGAGAAGCGCGACGTATTGTAGACGTCGAAGCCGAACGTCCCGACCTTGTCGGAGAGCTTATCGCCCGCCTGCACGCCCAGGCTGGCATAGGTCCCGGGAACGATGATCGTCTTCTCGTTCTCGGTTTCCGAATAATAGACCTTGGCGTTGAAATTGATCAGCGGGTTGTCGGGGCTTTCGAACTTGTAGCCGGCCGTGAAGGTCGAGGTAACCACGTCATTGCGCCAGCGTGAATTGCCGCGGCTGGTATTGTTGTTGTCGAAGTCGAACTTCTGACTCATCGCGCTCAGGCTGACGGTCTGGCCGTCGCCCGGATGATAGTTGAACTTCAGCAGGCCGCCGAAATTGTTCTTGCCGGTATAGGTGACGCGATCGTTGTTGCCGTCACGATAGTCGCCGGCGCCGCGATAGATGAACTGGCCATAGATGTCGGCGACCGTGCCGAAGCGCATGCCTGCCGAGGTCGAGGTGAAGGCGCCAAGACCATTGGAGGACACGCCGACCTTCTGCTCCACGCCCCAGTTCTGGTCAGGGGTGAGGATGGAATCGATGCCGCGGGTGGTGAAGGAGGCCACGCCACCGATGGCGCCCGAGCCGTAGAGGTTGGAGATCGGCCCGCGCACGATGTCGATATTGTTGATGAACTCAGGCTCGAGATAGAAGCTGCCCTGCGCATTGTGGCCGGTGATCTGATAGTCCTGCCGCGCCCCATCGACCAAGACATTGACGCGGCCGAAGTCCTGCATGCCGCGAATGTTGATCGACTGCATGGGGTCGTTCGAGCTCACCTGCGTGGCGACACCCGGCACCGTCTTCAACAGATCCGAAACCGAAGCGGGCTGGGCCCGGTCGATCTCTGCCTGGGTGATCTGACTGACACCACCCAGCGTGTCGATCAGCTTCTCCGACGTCTTGGTCGCCGTTACCGTTACGGTATCGAGCACCACCGGCTCGTCGGCCGCGGCAGCCTGGCCGGCAGGAGCCTGCTGGGCGCGCGCCAGCGTCACGCTTCCCGCCAGCAAGGCAAGAGCAGCTACTGTCGCAAGGCTGCGACTGCGCATGTAATTCGACCTGACCATCTCGGCTCCGCAACGTATAATTATTCAAAACTGCGCTACAGATAATTTATCTTGTAGAAGCAGACGCCGTTTCATACAATTTTGAGCGATTTGCGGCAGCAAACAGGACGTGTCAAGGAATTAATGCTTGATTTTATTAGCATAATTTGCGCAGTTTTTCTTTATTCTAAACTGCATAATTCCTTCTGACGTCCAGTTTTGAATTTTTCTATTTTGCGCCGATCAGAACCGAAGGAAAGAAGGGAAATGAGCGAGTTAAAACAACGGTGGCAGTCTCTCCGGGAAAGTCAGTCCGGATTGCGCATTCGCGATGCCGCGGCGCAATTGGGGGTTTCGGAAGCCGCCCTGCTGGAGACCCGGATCGACGAAGGTGTGAAACGCCTGGCCGTCCGGATCGACGCGCTCTGCGCTGCCTTGCCGCACCTGGGTACCGTCATGTCACTCATCCGCAACGAGTCGGCCGTGCACGAAAAGGATGTGACCTTTCCTGCTGGCGTCGAATCCGATGGCGAGATTCGTTTCACCGACGCAGGATTTGACCTTACCTTAATACCATCAACGGTTGCGCATGCCTTCTATGTAGAGGATGCCAACCCCAAGGGACCGTTGCGCAGCATCCAGTTGTTCGATGCGGCAGGCGGCGCGCTCTGGAAGATCTACGCCCGTGACAGGGCCGATCATGCCGCTTTCGAGCGGCTCCTGGCCGACCTTGCCTGGCCTGAAGACGTGCAGCCCATCTCCTTCTCCCGACCTGCCGCGGCAGCAGCCGATGCCGCCCCGGCCGGCAAGCCCGTCGACCTGCAGACCGTGCTGGAGGCCGTAGCCGCCGAAGCCATTCCGGTCAGGCTGGAAGTCGCCAATCACGGCGTCAGGCAGAGCCATCGCGGGCCGCTGGTGAGGATCGTCAGGATGGGACCCTGGCTGAACGTGCTCGACCCCGGCTTCGACTGGCACCTCAACGAGAAGCCCTTGTCGGGCGGCAGCGTCGAGCCCGGCGACAGGCCGAGCCTGGTGCTGCACCTTGCCTCGGGCGGCGAGGCCGCGCGGCTGCACGCCGACGATGGTGCCACTGCCGTTCAACAGGCAGCCTGGCGTGGCATCCTGGAAAAGGTGGCGACCTCATGAACCAGGCCGTGACCGCACGCCTCACCGGCGCTATCCCAACCCTTGCCTCGCTCAGCTTCGAGGAGACCACGCAGTTCTACCAGAAGCTCGGCTTCGAGGTGCTGCACAGCGACATTTCCTTCCTGCTCTTGCATCGAGACGGCGTGCGCCTCAGCTTCTGGCTGACAGGCAACCGCCGGGTACCGCAGGCGACCAGCTGCTGGCTGGAAGTCACCGGCATCGCGACACTCTACGAGCATTTCAACGCGCTCAACATCGTGCACCGCAAGGGTCATCTCGAGGCCAAACCCTGGGGGACGCGCGAATTCTCGATCACGGATTGCCACGGCAATCTGATCCGCTTCGCCGAACAGCTGCAGGAACACTGAACACTTCGGAAATCTGCCCCGGTTCCGGACAGAACCACGTTCCGACCGGAACCGGGGCAGATCGCTCACAATGTCACCACGACCTTGCCGAGCTGCAGGTTGCTCTCCAGGAAGCGATGAGCCTCGACGATCTCGTCGAAGGCGAAGGTCCTGGCGATCACGGGGCGAAGCGCACCTTTCTGCACCCCATCGAGGATGAAGCCCTTGGCAGCTTCCAGGCGCGCGGGATCGCCCGTGATCTCGTGGACGAGATAGCCACGCAGCGTCAGGCTCTTGCTCAATACCGTGAACAGCGGAAAAGGCGTCGGTTCGCTGCTCAGGCCGCCATATTCGATCAGCATGCCGCCGCGCGCCATGGCGACCGTGAGCGGTACGAAGAGCGGGCCGCCGATCGCATCGAACACCACCCTCACCCCTTGCGGCCCGGCGATCGCCTTCAGGCGCGCTTCGAGATCTTCCTCCTCGGCCGCAAGGACGTCGCCGGCCCCCTGAGCCAGCAAGGCTTGCCGTTTGGCGGAAGTCCGCGTGATCGCAATCGGCCGGGCGCCGACATGGTTGGCGATCTGGATCGCTGCCAGCCCTACGCTGCTCGAGGCAGCCGTGATCGCCACGAACTCCCCCGGCCGGAGCCCGGCAATGTCGATCAAGGCCCCATAAGCGGTGAGATATGGCATCCAGAGCGCTGCGGCATCGACCCAGCCGAGTGACGACGGATGCTTGACGAGGAGGTCGGCAGGAAAGGTTGCCAACTCGCCATAGGCCGGCCAGCGTACCATCGATTGCGGCGGTATGATGCTGACGGCATCGCCGAGCGAGAAACCGTCGACACCGGCACCCATGCTTTCGACCACGCCCGCTGCCTCCAGGCCAAGTCCCGACGGCAGGCCCGGCGTCTCGATATAGCTGCCCTTGCGCAGCAAGGCTTCCGCCCGGTTGAGCCCCAGTGCCTTGACCTGGATACGGATCTCGCCCCGACCCGGCAAAGGAAGCTCTGCCTCCTCGATGAGCAGGACCTCCGGGCCGCCATGCCGATGGAAGCGAATGACGCGAGACATCGACGCAACTCCTAATCAATTGAACTGAATAAGCTATGCGTCAGCGAGTTTCCGCGATAAATGATGGTTCTGGCAGAGCAGAAGAAACCGCTGGTTTTGAATAATGGATCGCCTCGAAAGCATGGCCGTCTTCGTCAGGGCCGTCGATCTCGGCTCCTTCGCCGCGGCGGCGGCCGCCCTCGATCTGTCGGGGCCGATGGTGGGCAAGCATGTCCGCTTCCTGGAAGAGCGCCTCGGCGTCCGCCTGCTCAACCGGACCACCCGCCGCCATAGTCTGACCGATTTCGGCCGGGCCTATTACGAGCGTTGCCGCATCGTGCTCGCGGAGGCCGAGGCCGCGGACGCTCTCGCGGCGGACCAGTTGTCCGAACCGCGGGGCAGATTGCGGGTGGCCATGCCAGCCCTGTTCGGCCGCCACTGCGTCATGCCGGTCCTGCTGGAACTCGCGCAACGGCATCCTGCCCTCGAATTCGATCTGTCGCTGGGCGATCCCATCATCGACCTTGCCGAGAACGGTTGCGATCTGGCGATCCGCACCGGCATGCTCGACGACAGGGCCGGCATCATCGCGCGCCGTGTCGCGCGCCAGCGCATGATCCTGTGTGCCGCCCCCTCCTACCTCACCGATCATGGCACGCCCCTACAGGTCGAGGACCTGGCCGGTCATGCCTGCGTGATCTATCGCCGCTCAGGCCGGATCCGTCCCTGGCTTTTCCCGGCGGCGCAGGGACTGCCGCGGGAATTCACGCCGAACGGCCGGTTGCGGCTGGACGATCTCGCCGCCATCGCCGACACGGCGGCGGCCGGCATGGGGTTGGCCTGGCTGCCCTCCTGGCTGGTCCGCGAGCGCCTCGAGGCCGGGACACTGGTCAAGCTCCTGCCGGATCAGCCGGACTATCTCTACGATGCCTATGCGCTATGGCTGGAAACGCCGCATCTGCCGCGCAAGGTGCGCGTGACGGTCGATGCCCTGGCTGCGGCCCTGCCGGCGATGATGGCTTGACGGCCGCTTCAGAGCCAGTTCCAGAGGCAATCCGCCATCAGGCCGGCAAACAGGATGGCACCGGCATCGCGGTTGGAGCGGAACAGGTTCAGGCACAGCGCACCGTCGCGATGATCGAAGCGCACGACCTGCTGGGCGAGATGAAACGCAAAACCGATGAGGCCGAGATAGGACAGCAGGCCGGCGCCGTTGGCTGCCAGGGCCAACCCGATCAGCACCACGGCGCCGGCGTAGAAGACACCGACCGCACCGCGGGCCTTGTCGCCGAACAGCAGCGCCGTCGAGCGTACGCCGACGATCGCATCGTCCTCCTTGTCCTGGCAGGCATAGATGGTGTCATAGGCGATCACCCACAGCACCGATCCGGCGAACAGCAACAGCGCCGGCAGAGCCAGCCCTGCCGCAGCGCCCGCCCAGCCCATCAGCGCACCCCAGGAAAAGGCAAGACCGAGAACGGCCTGCGGCCAGGAGGTGATCCGCTTCATGAAGGGATAGATAGCCACCACCGCCAGTGAGGAAATGCCCAGCAGCACGGCGAAAAGATTGAACTGCAGCAAGATGCCAAGGCCGGCCAGGGCCTGGGCTGCCAGCCAGGCCGCGGCAGCAAGGGCGGTGACCTGCCCGGACGGGATCGGCCGCGAGCGCGTACGCTCGACCTTGTCATCGATGTCGCGATCCACGAGGTCGTTGAGCGTGCAACCGGCACCGCGCATGATGAAGGCGCCGATCAGGAACAGGGCAAGATGCCAGAGCGTCTGGCCAACGGTGCCGTGGTGGAGGGCTGCAAGTGCCGCCGACCACCAGCAGGGCCACATCAGGAGCCAGCCGCCAATCGGACGATCGGCGCGCGACAGGCGCAGAAAAGGCCGCCAGGCAGCCGGCGCATAGCGGTCGACCCAGTTGCCGGTAGGGGCGTCGGCCACCTTGTTCGCCAGCCCGGTTGGACCAGCCTCGGCGGGAAGCGGCCCCATGCCGGCGCTCTCCCCTTACTGCAGGCGCAGATTGACGGGCGGCTTGGGCGCAGCGGGCCCGCCCCCGCCGCCACGACCGGGCTGCGGAGCGGCCTGCTGGCGCGGCGGATGGGAGCAGATCTTGGCCTTGGTCTTCTGAGTCTGAGTCAGGTCGGCCGTGATCTGCTTGATGTTCTCGTCCGTGATCGAGCAGAATTCCTTGTTGGACTGCATGTAGTCCAACATCTTCTTGTCATTCTCGATATAGGAGGAGAGGCTGCCGCAGAACTCGTTGAATGTCTTCTTGGCCTGCTCGAAGGTCTTGGGCCGCCCGCGCTTGTTGATCGCCTGCAAAGCGGTCGCGATCTTCGTCCGGCGATCGATCATCGGCTGCAGGTCCTTGTTGCAGAACTGATTGCCGATCGGCGCCGACTCCTGCGCTGCGACGGGCGCTGCAGCCAGCAAGGTGCCGGCGACGAGGGAAATCGAAACGAGACGCAACATGAGGACATCCGCAAGATTGGTGGTGACACTCTCGATACAGAGGAACTATTGATCTCGCAAGTTCGGGGCAGCTTGATGGCACGTCCGCCCCCTGTTTTTGTGGTGTGTTTTGTAATTCGAACGTGATGGCAGTAACCGCAAAGACGCTTCGAAACAAAGAATTGCAGCAAACGAGCGTTCATGCGCGGACGCGCTTTGCTCTAGAGAAAAAAGACCCGGTACATGGCCGCCTACGATTTTCTTTCCGTCCGGCTTTTCGTCGATGCGCCGCTCGGCGAAGGACAGCCCGTCGCGCTCGACAAGACGCAGCAGAACTATCTGGGCAATGTCCTGCGCCTGAAATCGGGCGCCCGCATCCTGGTCTTCAACGGCACGGACGGCGAATTCGCTGCCGCGGTCACCCATGAAGGCAAGCGCATCGGCCTGGAAGTCGAGGAACAGACCCGGCCCCAGACCCCGATGCCGACGCTGCGCTGGCTGTTCGCGCCGCTCAAGCATGCAAGGCTCGACTACATGGTGCAGAAGGCGGTGGAGATGGGCGTCGGCACCATCGAGCCGGTGATCACGCGTCGCACCCAGGTCTCCCGGGTCAATCTCGAGCGCATGCGGGCGAATGCCATCGAGGCGGCCGAGCAATGCGGCGTGATTTCCGTGCCCGAGATCAGGCCTGAACAGAACCTCATGCGCCTTGCCGGGGGCTGGGATCCCGGCGTGCACCTGATCTTCTGCGACGAGAGCGCCGCGATCGCCAGCCCGCTCGAGGCGCTCGCCAGCGTTCCCAGGGGGCCGCTGGCCGTGCTGATCGGCCCGGAAGGCGGCTTCGACGATGTCGAGCGCAGTGCGATCGGCCGGATATCGTCCCATACCCGCCTCTCGCTCGGCCCCCGCATCCTGCGCGCCGACACGGCGGCGGTGGCGGCCCTTGCTCTGGTGCAGGCCGCTCGTGGAGACTGGCGCTGAGACATGGCACCGGCCGCGGCAGGAAGGGGCGGGACTTGCCTTCTCCTTTTCCCCTCACACTTTTGACGCGATCTTGTGTCGGCGCCTGATTGTTTTCCCGGATGGCACTGTCTATGGTCCGGGCCGTTTTGTAAGGTTCTGCCCGCATGGCCCGCGACGTAATCGATTCAACTCCCATTGGCTCGCGCGACGAACTCGTCGCCTGGATCGAAAAGGGCGTTAAACCTCCGTCCCAGTTCCGCATCGGTACGGAACACGAGAAGTTTCCCTTCCGGGCCGGCACGCACCAGCCGGTTCCCTATGAAGGCCCCAACGGTATCCGTGCGCTGCTCGAGGGCCTGCAGGCCATGCTCGGCTGGGAACCGATCATGGAAGGCGAGCATATCATCGGCATGCTCGACATCACCGGCGGCGGTGCCATTTCACTGGAACCCGGCGGCCAGTTCGAACTCTCCGGCGCGCCCCTGAACTCGATCCACCAGACCTGTTCGGAAATCCACGCCCATCTCGCCCAGGTGCGCGAGATCGGCGGCCCGCTCGGCATCCGCTTCCTGGGCCTCGGCATGTCGCCGGTATGGACGCGGGAAGAGACACCGCGCATGCCCAAGCGCCGCTACGAGATCATGACGAACTACATGCCCAAGGTCGGCGTGATGGGTCTCGACATGATGTACCGGACCTCGACGGTGCAGGTGAATCTCGACTTCTCCTCCGAAGCCGACATGGTCAAGAAGCTGCGCGTCTCGCTCGCCTTGCAGCCGATCGCCACCGCCATCTTTGCCAATTCACCCTTCCTGCAGGGCAGGCCCAACGGCTTCCTGTCACTGCGCTCGGAAGTGTGGCGCCACACCGATCTCGACCGCACCGGCATGCTGCCCTTCGCCTTCGAGGACGGCATGGGCTTCGAGCGCTATGTCGACTATGCCCTCGACGTGCCGCTCTATTTCGTCAAGCGCGGCGACGTCTATCATGACGTGGCCGGCGCCTCGTTCCGCGACCTCCTGGCCGGCACCCTGCCACAACTGCCGGGCGTCCGCGCCACCATGTCGGACTGGGCCAACCATCTCGGCACGCTGTTCCCGGAAGTGCGGCTGAAGCGCTATCTGGAAATGCGCGGCGCCGATGCCGGGCCAACCGGCAAGCTCGCCGCACTCTCGGCCTTCTGGGTCGGCCTGCTCTACAACGACGACACGCTCGACGCGGCCTGGGACCTGGTCAAGGACTGGAGCGAGGCCGAGCGCCAGGCCCTGCGCGACAGCGTCAGCCGGCAGGCCCTGAAAACGCCGTTCCGCAATGAAAGCGTGCGCGACATCGCCCTGCGCGCCCTCGCCATTGCGCGCCAGGGCCTCAAGGCCCGCAATATCGAGGATTGGGAAGGCCGTAACGAGGAGCACTTCCTCGACGGCCTTGACGACGTCGTCGAAAGCGGGGTGACCGCCGCCGACGAGATGCTGGCCCGCTATCACGGCGAATGGGGCGGCAAGATCGATCCGATCTTCGACGAGAAGGCTTACTGAACCAGCCGGGCAAAACACCGCCCTTCGCCAGGACCGTGATTCGCAGCGCCGCGAATTGCCACCGGGTCACGCAATTTGACCTCTATGCAAACGAAAGTGCCGTCATTCCCGGCACCGCCAAAGGCGGTGGGAAGGGAATGACAGGTCAGGCTGTTCGCGATCTGATACAGCAAGTGCCGCCGCGGAGCGGCACCCATCGCCTGTCGGTTATTGCGGCCCCGCCTTCGGCAATGGCCGGCCTTCCGGTGGCTTCGGTCCGCCGGCATAGAATTTCGATGCCGGGTTGGCCTGCATGAAATCATAGACCACCATGCCGATCGGGCGTTTCGGACGATCCTGTGCGGATTGCTGCCACGGCACGACCTGACGCAGCGCCGCGAGCGCTTCGGAAGGTGCCTTGCCGAAATTGCGGGATGGATTCTGGATCTTGCGGATCTCCATCCAGTAGCTCGCGGTCAGCAGGTCATGCGCGAGCAGTTCGAAGGAGAGGTCGACGGCCTTGCGGGCACGTTCGGTCTTGATCCTGGTCTGCGCCTGGAGGTCTTCGACCGTCGAGACGATGGCCTGGCCGGCCGGCGTGACGGGCGTGCCCATCTCGGCAAGCTCCTGCCACAGGTCGGTCGGCAGGTAACCACCGAATGTCGGCGCATTCTTCCGCGTTTCGGCGTTCAGGACATCGGCCGGCTTGACCACGGTGAAGAACGGGTTCTTGAACCGTTCGATCCGCTGGGCGATCACCACGCCCATATTCGTCAGGGCGAGGGTGAACGCTTCGACCTGATTGGCGAGCGGGTAGGGATCCCAGTTCGCGTTGGAGAAGATGTAGCCCGACTTGCCGCCGCTGAGTTTGCCGCCCTTGACGTGGTACTTCATGAATTGCGGCGTGCTCAGTTCCCAGGAACTTTCCGGGGTGAGCCCCGGTATGGTCGCCGGGTTGTGATCCGATGAATTGATGGAAAGGCTGACGGAATCCCTGAGATCCGCCCAGGCCTGCCAGGCCGAGCCCTGCCGCTGGCTCGAGGCCCGCATGCTCTCCGGATCCTGGATGATACGGGCGGCGTCCTCGTCGAACAGATAGCTGCCCCTGATCATGTCCATGATGCGGGCGGCGTTCCAGGTGAGCCAGCCATAAGGGCGCATCGACTGGACCGGAGCGGAAATCGGCGTGACGCTGGAATTCATGCCAAGCAGGTCCATCGCATAGACGAGATCGGTCCATTCCAGCAGCCTGCGGGAGTCCTCGAGCAGCAGAACCGCCTGTGCCTGCGCATAGGCATTCGTGCTGATCAATGCTGCTTCATCCGCGGCAAAAGGTTCGAGGGGCTTGATGCCGGCCTGGGCGAGAGCCTGGGAGGCGGGCATCCGGACGCCGCGGTAATAGGCATCCCCCTCCCCGACCATCGCGGCGCCGATATTGCCCAGGGTGTTCAGATCGCCCTCGCCGAGCGTGCCGCGCGACTGCACGACGGGCGTGACGCGCTTGTTCAGCATGTCGACGAGGATCTGCGTCAGGGGCGGACTGGCGGCCTCGTATGACATCGTATTGGCGCGAATGGCCATGATGGCACGCACCAGGGCCTCTTCCCGGATCTCCGGCCCATAACCGTCCCTGACACCGTCCTTGAACCGCGCGAGCTGCTGGTCCTTCAAAAGCTTGGTGTTCTCCGGGGTGGTCGGATCACCGGAGAAGATCACCGTCTCCCGCTGATCCCCGGCGCCGCGATTGAACCAATAGATCGTGACGTTCTCGGCGGCGCCCTGCAGCAGAAGGCCATAGGCATCGGCCGAGCGCCGTCGCGCTTCGGGGCTGAGCTCGACCCTGGCGCCGTTGCGGGCGATCTCGACAACCTGCTGGTAGGTGAGGTCGCGCCCCGTCAGCGTGATCGTCCTTTCGGCCTCGGTTTCGCTGATCGGCTGGTATTTGCCGGTGTCTTCAAACGCTGTCGCTGGTGGCGCCGAAGAAAACAGGAAAGTAACGGCCACGACAGTCAGAAATATGCGGATTGGATACGTATCACGCCTCGACATACACATTTCTCCTATCAGTTAACGGAAATCCTATTCGATACTTCACCTATTAGAAAAAAATATTCATATAAGTAAAAAATTCTTACTGAGTTTTGTCAATCGAGCGAAACGAAGAATCCATGCCGCGCAGCTCCCATCGCCAGGGAGGGGGCTTGTTCGGAGCGCGATGGTCACGGACGGATTGAAGCATCCATCCCGCGCAAGCATCAATCGGCGCGATGATTTCCATTCGCGAGCTTGATTGGACCGGCCCAGCAAATCCCCCGATAATCCAAGGCATGACCAGCACGACTTTGAAGGCAGGACCGAGCGAGGCAGCGCCTCTCGGAGTTACCGATCTCGGCCTCTATGCCGGGGTCGTTTTCGTTTGGGGCACGTCCTGGATCGCGCTGCACATGCAGCTCGGCGTGGTCGCGCCGGAAGTGTCGCTGCTGTGGCGCTTCCTGCTCGCCACAGTAATGATGCTGGGCTGGGTCGTACTGTCGGGTGCTCCGCTATTCTTTGCCTGGAAGGACCATCTCAGCTTCGCCGGGCTCGGCCTGCTGCTCTTTTCCACCAATTTCCTGTGCTTCTACTATGGTGGATTGTCGACGCCCTCCGGCCTGCTCGCCGTGGTCTTTTCACTGGCTTCGGTGTTCAACATCGTGCTGAGCGCCCTGATTTTCGGCCAGAAACCCAGCCTGCGCTCGGTTGCCGCCGCCTTGATGGGTTTTGCCGGAGTCGGCCTGATGTTCGCGCCGCAGCTTGCCGGCGACCATCTTTCGGGCGCCGCCCTTACCGGCCTCATCCTGTGCGTGGTCGGCACCCTCAGCTTCTGCTTCGGCAACATGCTGACCCTCAGCCTGAAGAACCGCGCCATTTCCCTTACCTCCGCCACCACCTGGGGCATGGTCTACGGCTCGCTTTTCCTGTTCGCATTCAGCCTCGCGCGCGGGCAGGCCTTCATCATCGAGCCCAACCTGCCCTATCTCGGCGCGCTGCTCTGGTCGGCCCTGCTCTCTTCGGTCCTGGCCTTTGCGGCCTACCTCACCCTGCTGTCGCGCATCGGCGCCAGCCGGGCCGGCTATTCCACCGTGCTGTTCCCGGTGGTCGCCCTGGCCATTTCGACGATCTTCGAGGGCTATGTCTGGAGCGCGCTCGCCATAGCAGGCCTGGCGGTCGTGCTGGCCGGCAATCTCCTGATGCTGACCGGTCGCCGCTGACCAGGCGCTTTGACTTGAACGGAGATTGGAGCGCCAGCTCCACAGCTCCATTGCTTGATGGAGCGGGGCTGACATCCAGAAACCACCGTGTCCGTCGACAGATATGTCAGCAGGAGGCTGACACTCCAAATCCCACGCCTTCCTTTTCAGCTTGGCGCTCCAGCTCTGGCTTATGACTGATTCTGGTCATAAGCTTGCCGGCCGCAGGAAACAGGGCCGGCAGCGAGGAGTGGCGGTGAAAGACAGTATCAGGTCGGGGCAGGAAGCGGGCTCGGCGGCCGGAGCCGGCGCAATCCTCTGGCTGATCGCCGCCGGAAAAGCGCGTTCGCGGTCCGCCCTGATCGAGGCCTCGGGCCTGTCGCGCTCCACCGTGACCGAACGCCTCGCCGCCCTGTTCGCCGCCGGGCTGATCGAGGAGGCACCGGATGCAATGCCGAGCGGCGGGCGGCCGGCGCGCCTCATCCGGCTGAACACCGCCTTCGGTGTGACGCTGTGCGCCGATATCGGCGAGAGCCATGTGCGCCTGGCCGTCACCGATCTCGAACCGCGCATCCTGGCCGAAGCGGTGGGAAGCGTCGACATTCGCCGCGGCCCGGTACCGGTCCTGGGCTGGATCGTCGAGCAATTCCAGGTACTGCTGGCGCAGATCGGACGCGACAGCGACGAGGTTCTCGGGATCGGTCTCGGCCTGCCGGCGCCGGTGGACCATGAGGGCGGCCGCGTCGTGGGTCCTTCCGTCATGACGGGCTGGGACGATTTCGACATCCGGGGCTGGATGCACCGGCATTTCGATGCGCCGGTCGTGGTGGAGAACGACGTCAACCTGATGACCCTGGCCGAATATCGCCGTTTCTGGCCCGATGTCGGCCAGTTCCTCTACATCAAGGCAGGAACCGGCATTGGCAGCGGCATCATCACCGACGGCCGGCTCTATCGCGGCGCCCAGGGTGCGGCCGGCGATATCGGCCATATTCAGCTCACCCACGCTCCCGCCCCGCTCTGCCGCTGCGGCAAGCTCGGCTGTGTCGAGGCACGGGCCGCCGGCTGGGCCATCGCGCGCGATCTGAGGGGCCATGGCATCGAGGCCTCGGCCGCCCGCGACATCATCGCGCTGACCCAGGCAGGCGAGCCGGAAGCCGTGCGGCTGGTACGCGAAGCCGGCCGCGTGCTCGGCGAGGTGACCTCGGACGTCGTCAGCGTGCTCAATCCCAGCGTGATCGTGATCGGCGGTACGCTCGCCCTGGCCGGTGAGGATTTGATGTCGGGCATCCGCGAGCTGGTCTATCAGCGCTCGCTGCCACTGGCCACGCGCAACCTCTCCATCGCGTCGGCCCAGTCCGATCTGCGCACCGGACTGCTGCTCGGGGCGGCCCTGCTCGTCATCGAAATGCAGACGCGCCCCGAAACGATCGAGCGCACAATCCTTCGGCATCAGCGCCCGCGCGCCGCCTGAAACCGCGACGGCCTCTCGAACAGCGCAAGCGATAGCCCCCTACCTCAACGTCAATGTAAATTCACAAAAAATCAGACAAAACAAATGCGCTTTCCCGAAGGCCTTCGCCTTCGAGGTATAATAACCCACCATACTCTCGATTCTGAAGAATTCATTGCATCAAATACCGTGACAATACCGTGATTCCGGTTCTGTCGATCGGGATTTCGAAGTCGACAAGCCAACGCTTCCTACTCATCATTGCGACCGCAGGGGAGGCAGCGATGAGCGCAATCGTCGATAACACGCTGATATTGCTGGCACGTGTGACCAGCCGCCTGAAGATATGGTATCTCTGGCCCTTCCCTTTGAGCGATGCCATCCTTCTTGGGCTTCGTGGCATCCTGCGGCGGAACAACCTGTTCGATACGGAAACCGCACCGGCGCAACCCGCCCTCGCCGACGGTTTCGACATCCAGCATTTCCGCACGCCCGACGGCAGCTACAACGATCTCGCCCAGCCCTGGATGGGGCGGGCCGGTACGCGTTTTGGCCGCAACGTCCCGCTGGACAAGACCTATGGCGAGGTGGCACCAACCCTGTATGAGCCCAATCCACGCCAGGTCAGCTCCAGATTGCTTGCGCGGGAGGCTTTCGCACCGGTCCCGCATCTGAACGTGCTGGCGGCGGCCTGGATCCAGTTCATGGTACATGACTGGTTGAGTCACGGGCCCAATCTCCAGGAAAATCCCCATCATTTTCCCGTACCGGAGGGCGATGACTGGCCAACTTCTTCGATGAAAGTACGGCGCACCAGGTCGGATGCCTCATCGGCCGACCAGCCGGGACGGCCGACCGCCTACACCAATGTCGAAAGCCATTGGTGGGATGCCTCGCAGATCTATGGCTCCAGCCTCGAGCGCCAGCTCCAGATCCGCACCGACCCCGCAACGAATGCCGTTCGCCCCGACGGCAGGATCCATCTCGACCAAGAGGGTCACCTGCCCGTCGATACGAAGGCCAAACAGCAGGGATTGGAGCTTGCAGGGGTCAACGGCAATTGGTGGGTCGGCCTTTCCGCCCTGCACACCCTGTTCGCACGCGAGCACAACGCCATCGTCGACCGTCTGCGCATCGACCATCCCGGAGAGACCGGCGAATGGCTGTTCCAGAAAGCACGGCTGGTCAACGCGGCTTTGCTCGCCAAGATCCATACCGTCGAATGGACGCCGGCGCTGATGAATTCGCCAGCGGGCCGTTTCGCCATGCGCGGCAATTATTTCGGGCTGCTCGGCGAGACCTTCAAGAACAGCCATGGCCGCATCGGTGACGGTGAGATCCTCTCGGGCATTCCGGGTTCGCCCAAGGACCATGGCGGCGTGCCCTATGCCATGACCGAGGAGTTCGCCGCCTCCTACCGGCTGCATTCGCTGCTGCCGGACGATTTTTCCTTTCGCCGGCACGAAGACGACGACGCCCTGTTCGAATGCGGGCTCACCGATGTCTTCGCCGACAAGACCCGCGCCGTCTACCAAAAGGCCGGCTTCCTCAATGTGTTCTATTCCCTCGCCACCGCCCATCCCGGCGCGCTGGTGCTCCATAACTACCCCAATGCGCTCCGCCGGCTCGACAAGCGTGTGGACGATCATCTGTTCATCGACCTGGCGGCCGTCGACATCTTGCGCGACCGTGAACGAGGCGTGCCGCGCTATTGCGAATTCCGCCGCCTGATCGGCGCGCCGGCACCGCGCAGCTTCGAGGAACTCACCAACGATCCCCGCTGGCGCCAGGAACTCAGCGATGTCTACGGCTCGGTCGAGCAGGTCGATCTCCTGGTCGGTACCTTGGCGGAAAGCAACGCTTCGAACGGCTCCCCACCGGGATTCGGCTTTTCCGACACCGTTTTTCGCATCTTCATCCTGATGGCCTCGCGTCGCTTCAAGAGCGATCGCTTCTTCACCGAGGATTTTCGCCCGGAGATCTATACGCCGGCCGGTTTCCGCTGGGTCCAGGACAATTCGCTGCGTAGCGTGCTGGAGCGCCATCTCCCCGAACTCGCGCCGGCTTTCGCCGTCACCCGCAATGTCTTCTTCCCCTGGACCAAGGCGAGCAGGTGAGATGGCCCGGCGCATCCGCATCCCCTTGCTGATCGATCTCCTCGAAGTCGAGGACGCCGCCACCATCGCTGCGATCGACCGCGATCCCCGTCTCGACCGCGCTTTCGGCAAGGCCGGCCCCTTGTTCAACCGGATGCTGGCCGGCCGGCTGGCACGGATATTTGTCATCGACGGCATCCCGTTTCCGACCATGCGGGCGCGCCATGACGGAGAGCGCCGCGCGGCCCAGGCCGCCCTCGCTGCCCGATTGCACGACGCGGCCCTGCCCGAACTGTCCGGCAAGCACCCGCTGGTCGCCTATGTCAGGGGCACCGGCCCGCGCGAACAGGTCGGGCCGGCGCTGCAGGCCGTGATCGCCCGCCAATTCGACCCGGCCTTCACGCCGCAGGAAGCGGAAGCCCAACGCCTGTGGGACGCGGCCGTGCGCTTCGATGCCGCCGCCCGCACCGCCAATCCCTTGCTCTGGCTGCAGCAGGCGCTGTTCGGCACCCTGCAGGCCGACAGGAACATCCTGGCCGGCGCGGTCGGGCGCGATCCGGTTGCCATCCATGCCGTCGGCATCGCCGTGCACAATCTGGTCGCGAGCCTCGACCGGCTGCGCGGCCATCACGACGATCCCGGCCGCCGCTTCGCCCTCGACGGCAGGGCGGCGGCGATCGCCTCGCTCGCCGCACCCGACTCGGTGTTGCGCCAGGCCAAGGGCGTGGCCGATATCCCCGGTGGCTCGCTGGAACCCGGCGCCCTGGTGAGGTTCAAGCTCGCCCATGCCGCCGGGCGCACGCTCGATCCCGCCACCGCCTTCCAATCCGCCTCCTGGAGCGCCTGCCCGGCCTCGGGCTTCGTGTTCCGGCTGCTCGCCGGGATCTGGACGGCAGCCCGCATGCAGGACGACGAGCCATGAGACCATCCGAGTCAATCGGTGAGGATCCAATCTTCACGCCGCTCCATTTCCGCAATCTCACGGTCAAGAACCGCATCTTACGCTCCAGTATTTCCGGACGCTGGGACAATGAAGACGGCTCGCCCACCCAGACCCGCCTCAACTGGGAGAGCAAGTTCGCTCGGGGCGGTGTCGGTGCCATCATCACCTCCTTCGTGCCGGTGGCGATCGAGGGGCGGATCGCGGCCAACTACGCCACCAACCATCGCGATGCCTTCATTCCGCTGTGGGCCCGGATTGCCGAGGCGGTCCACGCCCATGATTGCCGCTTCATCATGCAGCTCAGCCATTCGGGCCGGCAGATGGACGTGCCCGGTGTCACCAACCAGCATCGCCCGGTGGCCAGCCCCACCAATGCACGCGAGACCCTGCACGGCTTTCCGACCCAGGCGATGACGCCGGGCGAGATCGGCATCCTGGTCGAGAAATTCGGACGGGCGGCTTGGCGAGCCCGCGAGGCGGGCTGCGACGGCGTCGAGCTGCACGCAGCCAACGGCTATCTCTTCACCCAGTTCCTCTCCTCCGGCATCAATGACCGCACCGACCATTATGGCGGCTCCCTGCCCAACCGGGCGCGCTTCCTCCTGGAGGTCATCCGCTCGATCCGCTGCCATGTCGGCCGGGACTTCCATCTGCAGGTCAAGCTCTCCGCGGTCGATCGCAACAACGTCATTCCCTGGGAAAAGAAGGGCAACACCATCGATGAGACCATCGAGGTGGCGCGCTACTGCCAGGCAGCAGGGGTCGACGCCATTCACGTCTCCACCGGCTCGCTCTTCCCCCATCCCCTCAATCCGCCGGGCGACCTTTCGCTGGAGACCCTGGCCGTGGTCTACGACGCCATGATCGCCTCCGGTCTCTACGGCCTGCGCAATTTTCTGCTGTTCCGCTACCCGGCCCTGCGGCCGATCTTCCGCTGGCTCTGGTTCCGCATGAAGAAGGGCCATGGCATCGAGGGCATCAGCCTGGAGGAAGCCCGCCAGTTCAAGCAGGCCCTCACCATCCCGGTGCTGGTCACCGGCGGTTTCCAGACAGCATCGGTGGTCCGTCAGGCCCTGGCCTCGGGCCAGTGCGACGGCGTGGCGATTGCCCGCTCCCTCATCGCCAACAACGATCTGCCCCGGCAATGGCAGGCTGGGCACGATCGCCCGGCCAATCCCTGCACCTATTGCAACAAATGCCTGGTCAACGCGGCCAAGAACCCGTTGGGTTGCTACGAGGAGCAGCGCTTTCCCGACCGCGACGCCATGCTGGCCGCCCTCTACTCGATCTATGCGACGAAGCCCGACCTGGTCATTCCCGGCACGGATCCATCCGGTTCGAGCCCTGCTCCCGCGGTGGCCAATCCCCCCAGAGCCACACGAAAACGCACACCCCCTCACCCCGTTTCATGAGCCGATCGGAGGCTGCCGCTCGACCACATTCAAGGAAAAGCACGATGTCGGAACCCTATTTCGTCACCGAAGTCGAGCGCCAACTGGCGCAACGCCGCCATAGATGGCGGCCGGTGCGGCTCGTGCTCATCGCCGCCCTGGTGGCGGCTGTCTATCTCGCCCTGACGGCGGCCATCCTCTTCACGCGCAACGACACACCGCGCTATGGCGACGTGATCGAGCATTTCAAATATGGCTCGATCGGCTCGGAGACGGAAAGCGGCATTCCCTACCGGGTCTGGCAGGCCCTGCCCAGGCTGTTCCCGGATGCCTTCGAACAACGCGACGACTACAGCGCCTTCGGCTTCCTCTATGAAAAGGACAGCCTGGGGCGACAGCGCGACCTGCCCATCGGGGTCTCGCGCCGGACGGTGCGCGGCGTCGACATGGTCTGGCTCAACTGTGCCGTCTGCCACACCGGCACCTATCGCCTGAGCGCGAACGGGCCCCGCACCACCGTACCGGCAATGCCCTCCAACAATCTGCAGTTCGAACGTTTCGTACGCTTCGTCTTGTCGACGGCCGCCGACGAGCGTATGGCGCCGGACACGCTGATTCCCGCGGCCGAAGCCGCCGGCCATCGCTTCGGCGTGGTCGAGAAGGTCGCCTGGCGCTACCTCGTGCTGCCCCGCCTGCGCGAAGGCCTGATCGCGCGGCATGCCCGGCTCGAATCGCTGCTCGCGCGCCAGCCCGACTGGGGTCCGGGCCGGGTCGACACCTTCAATCCCTACAAGGCGGTGCAGATGAAGATTCCCGCCTCGACACTGACGCCGGCCGAGGTCATCGGCGCCGCCGACTTCCCCGCCGTTTTCGAGCAGGGACCGCGCGAGGGCATGCATCTGCATTGGGACGGCAACAACACCTCGCTGGCCGAACGCAATCTTTCGGCTGCGCTCGGTGCCGGCGTCACCCCCGAGACGGTCGATCATGCCGCCATCAAGCGCGTTGCCGACTGGCTGCTCACGCTCAAGCCGCCGGCCTCTCCCAACCGGCCCGATGCCGGTGCCGTCGCGCGGGGCCGCACCGTCTACAGGAGCGCCTGCAGCTCCTGCCATGGCGAGCAGGATCCGGCGGGCTATCAGTTCCAGGGCGACGCGATCGGCAAGGTCGATCCCATCGCGCGGCTCGGCACCGACAGAGCGCGCCTCGACAGCTACACGCCGGCCTTCCGGCAAAGGCAGCTCACGGAACTGTTCGCCGGTACACCCTATGCCTTCAGATCCTTCGAAAAGACCGACGGCTACGCCAATCTCCCGCTCGACGGCCTGTGGCTGCGCGGGCCCTATCTGCACAATGGTGCCGTTCCCACGCTGAAGGATCTGCTCGCCCCGCCTGCCCAGCGGCCAGCAGCCTATCTGCGCGGCAGCGACGTGATCGATGGCGTCAATGGCGGCTTCCTCTCGCCGCCCTGCGATCCCAAGGGCCCGCCGCCGGCAACCGGCTTTTGCTTCGACACCACCCAGACCGGCAACGGCAAGGATGGCCATCTCTACGGCACGGATCTGCCGACATCCGCCAAATCGGATCTACTTTCCTATCTGCTCACCTTCTGACCGGGAGAACCCCGCCATGACCGATCAGACCCTCACCCTCGGATGGACCATGGCGCAGGCCGCCAGGGCCCTGCGCAGCTACCGGCTCGTGCTCGGCTTCAACATGGCCGTGCATGTGCTGATCGGGCTCGCCTGCATTTTCTGCCCCGGCTGGGTTTCGCAGATGGCCGGCCTGCCGGACGCCATTCCGGTGGGTTGGGAGCGTGGCTGGGGCGCTACGCTCCTGCTCGTCACCGTGCTCTATATCCCCGGCTGGTACCAACCCTTGATTGCTCGGATGCCCAATGTGATCGGCATCGGCGGCCGCCTGTGGATGGCCTTGATCTGGCTCTTCTGCGGCGGCGGCTTCCTGTGGTTCGCCCTGTTCGACGGCTTTTTCGCCGTGGTGCTCGCTTTGCTCTACCGGCGCCTGCTCACCAACCAGCTGATGACGCATCCCTGAGCCCAGCCGGGTTCCGGGCGCTGCCGGCACTCCTCTTTAACTGCGCGGCAGCGATGGCCATATGCAGGTTGGGACTGCGGCCCCGGCCCGCCATGCTCGGGATTGCTCCGCCGTAGTGCTTTGCTCCCGACAGGGTCACCAGGACCCGCAGGATGCGGCGGAACCAGGAACTGGCGCCAGGAGGCGATGACGCCTCCACGCCCGCTCCGGGAGTATCGCCATGAACCCCATCACCCTGTTCGCCACGAGCATTCTCGCCCTCGCCGGCGCAGGCTCGGCCTATCTCGGTCAGTACTGGCTTGCCGGTGTCCTGTTCCTGCTCGCCCTCATCGTTGCGGCTTCGCTCAAGATGGCCAATACCTGGCAGAAATTCGTGGTGCTGCGCGCCGGCAATCTGCAGGGCGTCTACGGACCCGGCCTGTTCGCGATCATTCCGGTCATCGACAATGTCGTCGCCGTGATCGACGAACGCATCCAGACCACCGCCTTCAACGCCGAGCAGGCCCTGACCCGCGACACCGTGCCCGTCAATGTCGATGCCATCATCTTCTGGCATGTGCATGATGCCGAGAAAGCGGCGCTGGCGATCACCCATTACCGAGAGGCGATCGACCGCGTCGCCCAGACCTCGCTGCGCGAAATGATCGGCGCCTCGATGCTGTCCTCCCTGTTGTCCGATCGCAAGGCGGCCGACGAGCGCTTGCGCGACGTCATCGGCGGCAAGACCGCCGAATGGGGAATCACCGTGATGTCGGTGGAGATCCGCGACGTCGCCATCCCTGTGGCCCTGCAGGATGCGATGTCACGCCAGGCCCAGGCCGAGCGGGAAAGAGAGGCACGCGTCATCCTCGGCTCGGCGGAAGCCGAAGTCGCCAGCAAATTCGTGGAGGCGGCCGAGACCTATGCCAGCCATCCGGCCGCCTTGCAGCTCAGAGCCATGAACATCATCTACGAAACGACCAAGGAGCGGGGCGCCACCATCCTGATCCCGACCACGATGGTGGACAGCCTCAATCCCGCCTCGGCCCTGGTCCTGGCGAACCAGGGCTCGCCGAGCCCGCTGAAAAGCGCGGCTTGAGCACACCGCCGATCCGGGAAAGAGGCTGTCGGATCGACGGCTCCTCGCCTCATCCAAACCGGCAGCTTTATTCCGCCGCTTCGTTCTGCGCCAGATTGTCGAGGCTCTGGATGATCAGGCTGGCGAGCGCATCGGTCAGCGAAGTCTGCTCGCGCCAATTGCGCACCAGCCCGATCTTGCAGGAGGGCAGCGGCGGGAAGCCGTCGGTGGGACCGAGGACACGCATGCCCGGCTTCAACGCGCTCTCGGGCAGCACCGAGACCGCCAGGCCGGCAAGGACCATGGCGCCGACCGCGGTCGAATTCCAGCTCGAATAAAGTACGCGATAGCTGCGATTGATGGTTTCGAGCTTCTCCTGCGCCGCCTGCCGCCAGCCGCAGCTCGGACGGCCGAGCGCAAGCGGCAGCGGCGTCTCGGTATGGACCTGATGCCGGCTCGAGGTCACCCAGAGCAGGCGCTCATGCCGCACGAATTCGGCTGCTCCCTTGTGCTCGACATGGGTGATGATGGCGAGGTCGAGATCATTGGTGTTGATACGTTCGATCAGCATCGGCGTCGGTTCGCAGACGATGGTCACCTCGACCCTGGGGTTGGCCTGCGAGAAGCGCGCCATGATCTCGGGCAGGTAGCGGTCGGCGTAGTCGTCGGGAATGCCGATGCGCACGCGCCCGGTCAACTCGTTCTGGGAAAAGGCGCAGACCGCGTCCATGTTGAGCTTGACGATGCGCCTGGCATAGTCGAGCAGCTTGTCGCCGTCTTCCGTCAGCCTGGAGGCGCGACCGTCCCGCTCGAAGATCGGTTTGCCGATGCGCTCCTCCAGCCTCTTCATCTGCATGGAGACGGCGGATTGGGTCTTGAAAACGATGTCCGCGGCGCGGGTGAAGCTGCCCGTTTCGGCGATGGCAATGAAGGTCCTGAGCTGATCGATATCCAACAGCACTGCCATGGCCACCCTCGCCTCGCTATTGCCTGAGGTGCGTGCCTCCACGCGCCATCAAGGAGCACGATAACAATCGCTTATGCTGAACATTAGAAACATTCGTTGGATTGATCAATGCCGATGTTTCATAGTGTTACTGTTCAGTATTGGTGATGAGTGGAGCGTTCCATCCGGGAGCGCTGCATCACCGGCCGCCCGATGGAGAATCCGATGAACAGCGTCGTCGTCAACAGCCAGTCTTCCTCTCTCGTCTCGACCCTCACCGAGATGGTGCGCGCTGTATTCGGCAAGATCGCCAGTCTCGCCGTCGCGCTTCACAACCGCCGGGAAATCAACCAGTTGGCCGCTGCGGATGCAGCGATGCTGCGCGATCTCGGCCTGACGCCGACCGACGTCGAAGGCGCCCTGTCGCAGCCGCTCTGGCGCGATCCGTCGGCCCAGCTCGTCGCGGCGCAAATGGACTGGCGCTGCTCGGCCAAGGCCGCCAAGCATGACAATTTTGTCGGTCTGCACGCCTGATGCCCGACCGGCACGACTTCTGGCCGCTTCCCCTGCGGCAGAACGCCCCGGAAGCGTGACTTCCGCACCTCAGCCCGCTTCGCCTGAAGCGGGCTTTTTCGTGGGCTACTTCTTGCCGAACCAGCTCTCCAGGAGCGACTGCATCGCATCAGCCTGCGCCTTCTGGATCTGGCTTCCCGCTTCGAGCATCTGATCCATTACCGCCGCCGCGTCATTTCTGGGAACCGGGGCCGGGCTCGGCATCAGGAACGGCGCCCATAACGCTGCCAATGCGCTGTTGTCGAACCAGGGAGCCGGCTTGGGCTGAGACGGCTGGAAAGCCCGCATCATGGCTTCGACCATGTCGCCCCACGGATTGCTGGGCGCCGGCGCCCCTGCCCGCGCCAGGCCGCTGACCAGGATGGACGCCACCGACGGCAGCATCGCGGCGATCACCGGGGCGGCGACGCCGCTCTGCAATGCGGCGAGCTGGGACAGAGCCTTCGTCATCTCGGACGTGCCGAACAGAGCTGCCATCACGCGCTGGCCCTGCTGGGTCGCCTGCTGTGTGAAGGTCAGGGCCGCATCCTGGAAGCTGTCGACCTGCGGCACTCCCGACAAGCCGAAGAAATCCGGCGGTTCGGAAGCCGTCTTCGCCTTCTCCACCTCTCGCTTCAGGCCGAGCGAAAAGGCCGGCATCAGCGCCTCGGCCGCCGCCAAAGCCTGCTTCTGGCTGAGCTCGAAATGGCGGGCCAGATTGTCGATCGCCTGCCCGTTCTGCGCGGTGTTCAATAGATCGAAAAGTGTGTTCATGCCGCTTCCCATGCCACCGCCGCCGCGGCCCTAAAGCGTCTTGCGATCTGGCGGAATCGCCAAGAATCGCAAAGACGCGTCGAACCAAAGAGTTAGAGCAAATGAGCGTTTCGGTCCAAACGCGCTTTGCTCTAGGCCTGTCCGGGGACCTTAAGCCACCGCAGCGAGCGGTAAGCCCACCATACACCAAACACGCCGAAGATCACGGCGCCAAGCCCCTGTCCGGCCAATGCCCCCTCCGCTCCCCAATATTTTGCGCCAACCATGGCAAAGGGAATGGTACCGAGCGTGGCCTTGCCCCAATTTGACAGGGTCGCGGCAATCGGAAAGCCGAGATTGTTGAAGGAAGCGTTGGCAACGAAGAGCAGCCCGTGGAAGACCCACGATCCCGCCGCGAACAGGCAGAAAAAGGTGATGAGCTGGGCAGCCTGCGGATCGACGATGTTGAACAGGCGGATCACCAGCTGGTGCGCGGCCGCCAGCACCGCCCACACGACCAGCGCATAGATCGTGGTGAAGGTGAAGGCATCGGTCAGGGCACGGCGCACGCGGTCGAGTCGACCGGCACCGTAGTTCTGCCCGAGAATCGGTCCTACGACGCCTGAGAGCGAGAAGATGCCCCCGAAGCAGAAGGCGATCAGGCGCCCCATCACGGCATTGCCCGCCACGGCGCCGTCGCCGAAGGGGGCCAGCACCGCCGTCATGTAGCCATTGGCCACGGGGGTCGCGAGATTGGCGAGCATGGCCGGCCCCGCGATCGCCATGATCGGCCCGGTATCGGCGAGCGCCTCGCGCAGCGACAGCCGGCCCACCAGATCATGCACGCGGGAAGCGCCATACCAGCCAACTCCAACGGTAACCAGCCGCGAGATCACGATGACGATCGCCGCCCCCTCGACACCGAGGCCGAACCACAGGATGAAGATCGGATCGAGGATCGCAGCGGCGATCGCCCCCGACAGCGTGACATACATCGAGCGCCTGGCATCCCCGACGGCACGAAGCACGCCGGAAAGCGCCATGCCGCTGCCCATGAGCACGCCGCTCGGCACACTGATCTGCAGGAAGATGGTCGCCAGCTCCAGCGTGCGGCCGGTCGCGCCCAGCTGCGTGAGCAGCCAGGGAATCAGCGGAAAGGCAACTGCCGCCACCAGCGCGTTGATCAGGATCATCCACACCAGGATGGAAGCCCCGTAGCGTCGCGCCAGCTCGCGATTGCGGGCCCCCAATGCGCGTGAGCACAGAGCACCCGCCGAGATCATCACGCCGATGCAGATCGAGGTCGCCAGGAAGAGCACCGCCGCGCCGTAGCCAACCGCGGCCGTCGCCGCGGTGTCGCCGAGATGGGCGATGTACCACAGGTTGATGAGGTCGACGGCGAAGACGGACATCAGCCCGATCGAACCCGTCGTGGTCATCACCACGACATGGCGCATGATCGAGCCGGTCACGAATTTCGCCGTCGGCGACAGGGCGGCCGGCTGCACCGACACCTCGGCGGGCGCGGCATCGTCGTCGGCTTGGGGATGGCGCATTTTCAGTCCAATTCCTGGGAATGCGGACCTCGTTGCGGCATTCGGAAGAAGGCCGGACGATCCGCACGCCCCGTTGCCCATGGTGGGCGAAGGGCATCGATATAGGCCGATATCCTGCGGCGGAAAACCCCTGCCCTCCCTTCCCCCCTCGCCAGCGGTGCTCCCACGCGATAGTTTGACCCGCAGTCAGGAAGCCACGCCATGATTGCGCAAGAGCCGATCGCCGACCTGCCGACCCATCAGGTGACCAACCAGGTCCCGCCTTTGCTGGACTACAACCTGTTCGACAGCGACCCCGGGCTGCAGGCTGCCCTGGAGCGCGAAGGCGCCAGCTGGGCACGGGACGCCGCGAGCGCCTTCGGGGCCTCGATCGGCAGCGCCGAAGCGATCGCGCTCGGCGAGGCCGCCGGCCGCCACACGCCCGAACTGCATAGTTTCGACCGCTTCGGCCAGCGCATCGATCATGTCGAGTTCCACCCCGCCTATCATGCCCTGATGGCATGCGGCCTGGAGGCCGGCATCCATTCCCTGCCGGCCTCGGGGCGTTCCGGCGGCTTCGTCGCCCATGCCGTCCTGGAATATATGCTGACCCAGATCGAACCCGGCGTGTGCTGCCCGATCACCATGACCGGCGCCAGCCTGGCCGTATTGCGCCAGGCGCCGACTCTCTTTGCACAATGGGGCCCACTCATCCGAGCCAATGCCTATGACGGCTCGGCCCGGCCGGTAGCCGACAAGGGAGCGGCGACCATCGGCATGGCGATGACGGAAAAGCAGGGAGGCTCCGATGTCCGGGCCAACACCACCCGCGCAGCCCCCCTCGGTGAAGACTTTTACGAACTCACCGGGCACAAATGGTTCTGTTCGGCCCCGATGTCGGATGGCTTCCTCACCCTGGCGCAGGCCCTCGGTGGGCTCAGTTGCTTTTTCGTGCCGCGCTGGCGGCCGGACGGCACCCGCAATCCCATCTTCATCCAGCGCCTCAAGGACAAGCTCGGCAATCGCTCCAACGCTTCGGCCGAGATCGACTATGCCGGTGCCCTGGCCTGGCGCGTCGGCGAGGAAGGACGCGGCGTCGCCACCATCATGGCCATGGTCAACCAGACCCGGCTCGACGCGGCCCTGGTCTGTGCCGGCATGATGCGCCAATGCGCGGTACAGGCCGTACACCACGCCGCCCATCGCCGGGCTTTCGGCAAGCTCCTGATCGAGCAGCCCCTGATGCAGCCCGTCCTCGCCGACCTGGTGGTCGAGGCGGAAGCGGCCACCATGCTGGTCATGCGAGTCGCCCGGGCCTTCGATGCCGATACGCCTGAGGAAGCTGCCTTTGCGCGGATCGGGGCGGCCATCGCCAAATTCTGGGTGACCAAGCGCCTGCCCAATCTCAGCTACGAGGCACTGGAATGTCTCGGCGGCAACGGCTTCGTCGAGGAGGGACCGCTCGCCCGTTTCTATCGCGAGGCGCCCGTCAACGCGATCTGGGAGGGCTCCGGCAATGTCAACGCGCTCGACGTGCTGCGGGCGCTCGCCAAGGAGCCCGCGACCGTCGAGGCATTGCGCAGCGAATTGGAGGCGGCACGGGGTTTGGATCCGCGCTACGATGCGTTCGTCGCAGCCATCCATAAATCCATGCGTGCCGACGGCTTGCAGGAAGGCCTGGCCCGCCGTCTGGTGGAAGATCTCGCTTTGGCGCTGGAAGCCTCGCTTCTGCTCCGCCACGGCCCTGCACCGATGGCCGAGGCCTTCATCGCCGGCCGCCTCGCTGGCGGCATGCGTGGCTGCTACGGCGCCCTCCCTGCCGGCCTGAACCTGCGGCCGATTCTGGATCGGGCGACAGTATAAGGCACCCTTGGAGGGTCAATCTCCGGATCGACCCGGCACCGTCGAGATCCACGAAAGGTCGATTCGGAGATCGACCCTCCAATGCCTCATTTCAGCTTGTCGAAACCTTCGCCAAAGCCCTTCAGGGTCAGCGGAATGCCGATGCCCTCTTCCGGTGTCTGGAAGATGATGAAGGTGGCTTCCTTACCGGTACGCAGCATGCCGATCTGGGAATCGTCGAGCACCACGTCGGCCAGGCACCCCGTCGGCAGGCAGCGCACGAAGGCGGCGCGGCCGACATCCTTGCCGTCGATCTTGAGGCCAAGGCCGGACGGCAGGAGCACGCCGAGCGGCGCGATCACCCGCAGCAGGCGGCTCTTCTGGTCCGCGGTGCGCAGCACCAGCACCGAGAGGGCCACATTGGGGCGATCGGATGCGGTGACGGCCTGCACCAGCGCGCATTGTTCCTGCTGGGCCCCCGGCGGGGTATCGCAGCGCACCTGCCAATTGTCGTGGGTCGAGCGCAGCACGCCGAGCTGATCGGTCTGCTGCGCCGCGGCAGGACCGCCAAGCACGGCACCGGCCAGCAGGCCCGCGAAGGAAAGGCCGGCTACCCGCCGCAGCGTGGTCGCAAGAGCATGTTTCAGCATGTGTGCCAACAAGTTACATCCTCGCCGAATCAGGGCCCGCAGGCCCGGTTTGGATTTCAGTCGCGACGGGTAGCAGACAGGCCCTGACTGTCAAGCACGGCGCCGCAACGGTGTTCCACCCAGGTTGACGGCACATCATGGCGCTTTCGCGCCCAATTGCCGCACAAACCGTGGACGTCGAACCATTGCGATGCGCTGTGGATTGTGGTTTTTGAGTGACCGTGTGCTTTACATGAGTTCCAATCCGTGAAATCTGCGCGCCAGAGAGTTTTGCGCGATTGGCGCTCCCGACCGGTAACGAGCCAAGAGGCGTACCACGTGCCGTATCGGCTGCGTCGTGTCGGCGGGGAATTGGAGAGAAGGCGGATGGCTTTCCAGGCTAGGAAGAAAATGGGCGGGGTGGCACTGTCATCGCTGCTGTGGGGCCTCATGATCGGCACGGCCGGTGCCGAAGAGGCCGCCAAGGGCGGCCTCGGCGAGCCGCAGCCCTGGCAGATGGGCCTGCAGGAACCCGCCACGCCGGTCATGGAATATATCAACTGGTTCCATACCTATGTGATGTGGTTCATCGTACCCATCACCCTCTTCGTGATGGTCCTGCTGCTCTACGTGATCGTCCGCTTCAACAAGAAGGCCAATCCGGTCCCCTCCAAGGTCACGCACAACACCATCCTGGAAGTGGCATGGACGGTGCTGCCGATTCTGGTGCTGGTGTGCATCGCCCTGCCCTCGTTCAAGCTCCTCTACATGGAGGAAGTGATTCCGAAGGCCGACCTGACCATCAAGGCGACCGGCAGCCAGTGGTACTGGGATTACGAATATCCCGACAATGGCGACATTTCCTTCTCCTCCACCATGGTGCGCGACCTGCCCATGAGCGATCCGCTGCGCCTGCTCAAGGTCGACAACGAGGTCGTCGTGCCCGTGAACAAGACGGTGGTGGTGCAGGTCACCTCCAACGACGTGATTCACTCCTTCTCGGTGAACTCCTTCGGCATCAAGATCGATGCCATTCCCGGTCGCCTGAACCAGACCTGGTTCAAGGCCACCCGCGAAGGCATGTATTATGGCCAGTGCTCGCGCCTGTGCGGCCGCGACCATGCCTTCATGCCGATCGCCTTCCGCGTGGTGAGCGAGGAAGAGTTCCAGAAGTGGGTGGCCAGCAAGAAGACTGCAATGAACGGCGCCGCCCCGGACAAGGTCGCAGCCGCGACCTCCGTCGTAGTAAAGTAATGGCCTGACGGCTCGACTAAAGGATTGAATGTGATGGCCACTGCCCACAACGCATCGGCGCATGGGGATCATGCCCAAGATCCGCATGCCCATGACGCGCATGATCATCCGACCGGCTGGCGCCGTTATGTCTATTCGACCAACCACAAGGACATCGGCACGCTCTACCTGATCTTCGCGCTCGTCGCGGGTATCATCGGCGGCCTGCTGTCGGTGGCGATGCGCGCGGAACTGATGTTCCCGGGCCAGCAATTCTTCACCAACCCCTACACGTTCAATGCGTTCGTGACCGCGCACGGCCTGATCATGATCTTCTTCATGGTCATGCCCGCGATGATCGGCGGCTTCGGCAACTGGTTCGTGCCGCTGATGATCGGCGCGCCGGACATGGCCTTCCCGCGCATGAACAACATCTCGTTCTGGCTGCTGATCCCGGCCTTCGGCCTTCTGATCATCTCGATGTTCGTGCCCGGCGGCCCCGGCGCCGACGACCTCGGTGTCGGCACGGGCTGGACGGCCTATCCGCCGATGTCCTCGATCAAGGGCACGCCCGGACCGGCGATGGATTTCGCCATCCTGTCGCTGCATCTGGCCGGCGCTTCCTCGATCCTGGGCGCCATCAACTTCATCACCACCATCTTCAACATGCGCGCACCCGGCATGACGCTGCACAAGATGCCGCTGTTCGCCTGGGGCGTGCTGGTTACCGCCTTCCTGCTGCTGCTGTCGCTGCCCGTTCTCGCCGGCGCCATCACCATGCTGCTGACGGATCGTAACTTCGGCACCGCCTTCTTCGATCCGGCCAATGGCGGCGACCCGATCCTGTGGATGCATCTGTTCTGGTTCTTCGGTCACCCCGAAGTCTACATCATGATCCTGCCGGGCTTCGGCATCGTCAGCCACATCATCTCGACCTTCTCGCGCAAGCCCATCTTCGGCTATCTCGGCATGGCCTATGCCATGGTCGCCATCGGCGTCGTCGGCTTCGTCGTGTGGGCCCACCACATGTACACCGTCGGCCTCGACGTCGACACCCAGGCCTATTTCGTGTTCGCCACCATGGTGATCGCGGTGCCGACCGGCGTGAAGATCTTCTCCTGGATCGCCACGATGTGGGGCGGCTCCATCGACTTCAAGGCGCCCATGGTGTGGGCGACGGGCTTCATCTTCCTGTTCACCGTCGGCGGCGTCACCGGCGTGATGCTGGCCAATGCCGGTGTCGACCGCTCGCTGCACAACACCTACTACGTGGTGGCGCATTTCCACTACGTGCTGTCGCTGGGCGCGGTTTTCTCCATCTTCGCGGGCTGGTACTACTGGTTCCCGAAAATGTTCGGCTACGTTATCCCTGACTGGATGGGCCAGGTGCATTTCTGGATCGCCTTCGTCGGCGCCAACATGCTGTTCATGCCGCAGCACTTCCTCGGCCTCGCCGGCATGCCCCGCCACCTCGTCGACTACAACCCGGCCTTCGCAGGCTGGAACCTGGTCTCCTCGCTCGGTGCCTTCATCTTCTTCGGCGGCGTGATCTGGTTCCTGGCCATCAACTTCTATGCGGTCTTCGTCCGCAAGGAGCAGGCGGCCGCCAATCCCTGGGGCGAAGGCGCCACCACCCTGGAATGGACGCTGTCCTCGCCGCCGCCCTTCCACCAGTTCGAGACACTGCCCCGCATCCGCTGAGCCCCTCGAACGCATGAGCTTTCGGGAGGGCGGCCGTTTCGACGGCCGCCCTCCCGCCTCCAGCAAACAGGTTTTCTTCTCGAGCGTTTCCCCGAAGGCTCGAGAAGAAAACCGGCCCGCAAGGGCCTCCGGCCAAATGCTCTCAGACCAAGCATCTCCTGTCTGGCCGGCTCGACGAAAAGGAACGTTCTTTGACCGATATCGGCATGCCCATCCAAGGCGAGGCTGACGATGCTGTTCCCGTGATCAGCATCGCGTCGGTTGGCGATTTCCTGGCTTTGCTCAAGCCGCGCGTGATGTCGCTCGTGGTGTTCACCGCCCTCACCGGCATGGTCGTGGCGCCCGGCCCGATCCATCCGGTCATCGGCCTCGCCGCCCTGATCGCCATCGCGGTCGGCGCCGGCGCCTCGGGCGCCCTCAACATGTGGTACGACGCCGACATCGATGCCGTGATGTCGCGTACACGCAACCGTCCGGTTCCAGCCGGCCGGGTCAGCCCGGGCGAGGCGCTCGTCTTCGGCATCATCCTGTCCGGCCTGTCGGTGCTGGCGCTGGGCGTCTTCACCAACTTCCTCGCCGCGGGCCTGCTCGCCTTCACCATCTTCTTCTATGTCGTTGTTTACACGATGTGGCTGAAGCGCTGGACGGTGCAGAACATCGTGATCGGCGGTGCGGCGGGCGCCCTGCCCCCGGTCGTCGCCTATGCGGCGGTGACCGGCACGGTAACCGTGGAAAGCCTCGTGCTCTTCGCCCTGATCTTCATGTGGACGCCGCCCCATTTCTGGGCTCTGGCGCTGTTCAAGTCGGGCGACTACGAAAAGGCCGGCGTGCCGATGCTGCCCGTGGTGGCGGGAGACCACGAGACCCGCCGCCAGATCCTAATCTACACCGTGCTGCTGGCTCCGATCGGCATGCTGCCCTGGCTGCTCGGCTATGCGCATTGGAGCTATGGCGTGGTTGCGGGCCTGGGTGGGCTCGGCATGCTCTGGCTTGCCATCGACATCTGGCGCAAGCCCGGCGACATGGGCCCAGCCAAGCGCATGTTCGGCTACTCGATCCTCTATCTGTTCGTGTTGTTCGCCTGCCTGCTCGGCGAGGCGCTGGTGATGAGGGTCCTGGCATGATGGCGCATCATCTTTGGTTCATCGGACCGGCCCTGATCATCCTGCTGCTGATCATCCTGTTCCGTCCCCTCGCCTATCAGCGCCCGCCCAAGGACAGCTGGGTCGCCAGGCTGCCAGCCGACCAGGCGCGTAAGCTGCACTGGCGTTCCATCGCGATCGCCGCCGCCCTCATCGCCTTCGTGCTGCTCGTCTATGCCGTGAGCTTCGTCAAGGGCCCCGGCGTGCTCGACAAGGGGTTCTAGAATGGCTGGAACGCCCGACAAGCCCTCCTCTTCGCGCCCCAAAGTCGGCAATGGCGTGATCGCGGTGTCCTGCATCGCGTTCGTGGCATCGATGGTCGGTGCGGCCTATGCTGCCGTGCCGCTCTATACGCTGTTCTGCCAGGTCACCGGTTTCGCGGGAACCACGCGCGTTGCCGAGGCCGCCCCGGGCCAGGTCCTCGACCGCAGCTTCGAGGTGCGCTTCGATTCGAACATCAACCCGGCCCTGCCCTGGAAGTTCGAGCCCGAGCAGCGCTCGGTGACGGTCAAGGCCGGCGAGGTGAAGACGGTCTATTACAAGATCACCAACCTCTCGCAGGAAACCACCTATGCCGCGGCCGCCTACAATGTGACGCCGCAGGAAACCGGTGCGTATTTCTCGAAAATCCAGTGCTTCTGCTTCACCAACCAGAAGCTGGGGCCGGGCGAGAGCCAGGAATTGCCGGTGGTCTTCTTCGTCGATCCCGCGATCGACAAGGTCGACTATCTTGCCGGCGTGCACACGATCACGCTTTCCTATACCTACTATCCGGCCAAGCCTCCCGTGACTCCGCTCGCGGCGGCCGAACCGAAAACCGACACGTCGAGCAAACCGCAGTTATAAGTTCCCGGGCGACCGGCATCTGGAGAAAGCCATGGCTCAGACCAAGAACCATGATTACCACCTCGTCAATCCGAGCCCGTGGCCGTTCGTCGGCTCGATGGCGGCTTTCATCCTGGCCATCGGCCTGATCACCTGGATGCACAAATATTCCTACGGCCCGCTGGTGTTCGGCGTGGGCCTGATCGGCGTGCTCTACACCATGCTGATGTGGTGGTGGGACGTCATCAAGGAAGCTTCCGAGGGCGATCACACCCCGGTGGTGCAGCTGCATCACCGCTACGGCATGATGCTGTTCATCGCGTCGGAAGTGATGTTCTTCGTCGCCTGGTTCTGGGCCTATTTCGACGTCGCCCTCTTCCCGGGCGATGCCGCCGAGGTCGCTCGTACCACCCTGACGGGAGGCGTCTGGCCGCCCAAGGGCATCGAGACCCTCGATCCCTGGCATTTGCCGCTCCTGAACACGCTGATCCTGCTCACCTCCGGCACCACGGTGACCTGGGCCCATCACGCCCTGCTCGAGGGCGACCAGAAGGGCCTGAAGAACGGCCTGATCCTCACGGTCGTCCTCGGCCTGATCTTCACGCTGTGCCAGGCCTACGAGTATGCCCACGCGCCGTTCTCCTTCTCGGGCCACATCTACGGCTCGACCTTCTTCATGGCGACGGGCTTCCACGGCTTCCACGTGATCGTCGGCACCATCTTCCTGGCGGTCTGCCTGCTGCGCGCCAATCTGGGCCAGTTCACCCAGCGCCATCACCTCGGCTTCGAGTTCGCCGCCTGGTACTGGCACTTCGTCGACGTGGTCTGGCTGTTCCTTTTCGCCTGCATCTACATCTGGGGTTACGGTCCCGGCGGCGTGCACGGCTGAGCCGCCTTCATACGATCAACGAGGCGGCCGGGATTCCCCGGCCGTTTCCTTTTAGGGCTCCCCAATCATGTCGCAGGATCAGCACTACGCTCCGCTTTCGCCCTTCCAGACCGGCTCGCGCGGCAGATGCCCGCGTTGCGGCCAGGGCAAGCTCTTCGACGGCTTCATCCGTCTCAAGCCGAAATGCAGCGCCTGCGGCCTCGACTACAGCTTTGCCGATTCGGGCGACGGGCCGGCCGTGCTGGTCATCCTGGTCGCCGGCTTCATCCTGCTGGGCGCAGCCGTCTATGTCGAATTCACCTTCTCGCCCCCGGTCTGGGTGCACATCATCCTCTGGCTGCCGCTTTCCCTCGCCGTTTGTCTCGGATTGCTGCGCTGGATGAAGGGCGTACTCGTCGCCCTGCAATATACCAACAAGGCGGCCGAGGGCCGGTTGGAAGAATGACGACGTCCGTGGTCTCCTCGCGTCCGCGCTCGCTGGTGGTGCTGACGATCTCGATGCTGGTGATGGGCGCCTTCCTGGTCGGTCTCGGCATCTGGCAGCTCGAACGTCTGCAATGGAAGCTCGGCCTGCTCAAGGAGATTGCCGACCGCACCACCGCGGCTCCCGTTGCTCCGCCCCCCGAAGCCGATTGGCCGCGCCTGACGCGGGACGGCCTCGAATACCGGCATTGGCAGGTCTCGGGGACCTTCGACCACGCCAAGGAGATCCGCTCCTTCACCAACCTGCCCGATGCCAAAGGGCAGTTTCGCGGCGTGGGCTACTGGGTGCTGACACCGCTCATCCGTCCCGACGGTTCCACCATCCTGGTCAATCGCGGCTTCGTGCCCGAGAACGCCAAGGATCCCGCCAGCCGCCAGGCCGGGCAGATCGCCGGTCCCGTCACCATCACTGGCCTCGCCCGCTGGACGGAAGACCGCAATCTCTTCACGCCGGCAGACGATCCTGCCACCGGCAACTGGTTCACGCGCGACATCGCCGGCATTGCCAAGGCCGAGGGGCTGACGCGGGTCGCACCGTTCTTCATCGATGCCGATGCCAGCGCCCCCGGCGGCCTGCCCGAGGGCGGAGAAACCATTCTCACCTTCCCCAACAACCACCTGCAATATGCGCTGACCTGGTTCGGTCTCGCCCTCGGTCTGGTTGGGGTCTACATCGCCTTCGTCCTGCGCCTGAGGCGCAAACCGGCGGGATAAGGACGGCGCCGCTGGGCAAGCAGAATTTCCCGGCGAGGGCCGCGAACGGGTCTCGCCGGGAAATTCTGCAAATATTTGATATCTTGCAGTTTCCCGTTGATCGGGCCTGTGGTCCGATCAACGGGAAACTGCATCGGAGGCGGCGATACGCACCTTGCCCGTCGGCCCCGGGCGGATTACAGGATGAAGACTTGTGTCCGGGACGGCGCGGCCGGCATTGGCGGCGCTTCCGGCACCGAAAGGATAGAACCGTGCACTATGTCTCCACGCGGGGCGAAGCTCCCGTCCTCGGCTTTTGCGATGCCCTCCTCGCCGGTCTTGCCCGCGATGGCGGCCTCTATGTGCCGCAGCATTGGCCGGTTCTGTCCCACGCCCAGATCGCCTCCTTTGCGGGTAAATCCTATTGGCAGGTGGCCGAGACGGTGATCGCGCCCTTCGTCGGCGACGAGATCGAGCCGGCGGCCCTGCGCCACATGATCCAGGAGGCCTATGGCGCCTTCAATCATCCGGCTGTCGTTCCGCTGGTGCAGATCGGCGACAATCTGTTCGTGCAGGAACTGTTCCACGGCCCCACCCTCGCCTTCAAGGACGTGGCGATGCAGTTGCTCGCCCGGCTGATGGATCATGCCCTCAAGGCGCGCAACAAGCGCGCCACCATCGTCGGCGCCACCTCAGGTGATACCGGCAGTGCCGCCATCGAGGCTTTTCGCGGCCTGGAGCAGGTCGACATCGTCATCCTCTATCCCCATGGCCGCGTCTCCGAGGTACAGCGCCGGCAAATGACCACGGTTGACGCGCCCAACGTGCATGCCGTGGCGCTGGAGGGCAATTTCGACGATTGCCAGGCGCAGTTGAAGGCGATGTTCAACCATCTCGAATTCCGCGACGAGATCGGCCTGTCGGGCGTCAATTCCATCAACTGGGCTCGCATCGTCGCCCAGATCGTCTATTACTTCACCGCGGCGGTGGCCTTGGGTGCGCCGCATCGCAAAGTCTCGTTCTCGGTGCCCACGGGCAATTTCGGCGACATTTTCGCCGGCTATGTCGCCAAGCGCATGGGCCTGCCGATCGAGCGGCTCCTGATCGCCACCAATGTCAACGACATCCTGGCGCGCACCATCGCGACCGGCGTCTATGAGGCGCGCGGCGTGAAGGAGACGTCTTCTCCCTCGATGGACATCCAGGTCTCCTCCAATTTCGAACGCCTGCTCTTCGACGCCTATCGCCGCGATGCCGGCCAGATCCGCCGCCTGATGGGCAATCTCGCCCAATCCGGTGCCTTCGAGATCGACGAGGGCGCCTATGAGGCCATTCGGTCGGAGTTCGACGCCGAGCGCGCCGACGAGAAGGAAGTCGCCAAGACGATCGGCATGATCTGGCGCAATGCCGGCTATCTCCTGGACCCCCACACGGCCGTCGGCGTGATGGCGGCGTGGAAGGCCGAACCCGATCGCCGCGTGCCGATGGTCGTGCTCGGCACGGCTCATCCCGCCAAGTTCCCCGCTGCGGTCAAGGATGCCTCCGGCATCGAACCCAAGCTGCCGGATGCCCTCGCCGATCTCTATGAGCGGCCCGAGCGTTTTACCGTCCTGCCCAATGACCTCGGGGTCCTGGAGGCCTTTGTCCGCAAGCATTCCCGCGCGGCCCAGGGTGCTGCGGCATGAGCGTCGAGGTTACCCGCCTCCCCTCCGGGCTGACCGTCGTCACCGATGCGATGAGCCATCTCGAGACCGCTTCGCTCGGTGTCTTCGCGGGTGCCGGCGCCCGTTCGGAGGGCGAGAAGGAGCACGGCCTTGCCCATCTGCTCGAGCATATGGCGTTCAAGGGCACGCGGACCCGTGACGCCAAGCGCATCGCCGAGGAGATCGAAAGCGCCGGCGGTGAACTCAATGCCGCGACATCGGGCGAGCAGACGGCCTATTATGCCCGCGTGCTGAAGGAAGATGTCGGCCTGGGCTTCGACATCCTGGCCGACATCCTCACCCAGTCTGTCTTCGATACCGATGAACTGACGCGGGAGAAGAATGTCATCCTGCAGGAGATCAGCGCCGTAGAGGACACGCCGGACGATCTGGTCTTCGACATGTTCAACCAGGCCGCCTTTCCGCATCAGCCCCTCGGCCGCCCCATTCTCGGCACGCCCGAGACGGTGATGTCGTTCGACCGCAAGGCGATCCAGACCTATCTCGACACCCATTACCGGGCCGGCCGCATGGTGGTCGCCGCTGCCGGGGCCGTCGAGCATGATCGCGTCGTCGAAGAGGCAGGCCGCCTGTTCGCCCATCTGCCCGAAGGCAGCGGCCCCGAACCGGCTTCGGCCGTCTATCGTGGCGGCGAAGACGTGATGGAGACCGATCACGAGCAGGCCAATGTGCTGATCGGCTTTGCCGGCCGCTCCTACAAGGATGCCCTCAGCCCGGCTCTCGGCATCTTCACCAATCTGGTCGGCGGCGGCATGTCCTCGCGCCTGTTCCAGGAGGTGCGCGAAAAACGCGGCCTGTGCTACTCGGTCTATGCCTTTCAGTGGGGCTATGCCGATACCGGCATTTTCGGCATATCCGCCGGCGCCGGCGCCGACGAGCTGCACGATCTCGTCCCGGTGATCCTGGATACCGTGGCTGCCGCCGCCTCGTCCCCCACCGAGGCCGAAATCGCCCGCGCCAAGGCGCAGATGAAGGCCGGCCTTCTGATGGCGCTCGAATCCTCGGCCATGCGCGCCGAGCAGATGGCGCGCCACATGCTGATCTGGGGCCGACCCCTGCCCCCGGCGGAATTGATTGCCAAGATTGACGCAGTCACCGCCGAGGACGTGCGCCAGGCCGGCGAGGCCGTGCTGGCGTCGCCGCCGACCCTGGCCGCGCTCGGGCCGGTCAAAAAACTGCCCCGTCTCGACAAGATCCGCACCCATCTGGCGGCATGAGGCGGTGAATGTCCTTCCTGCGGCCCTTCTCCTTCGCCGACGTCGTACCGCCGGTCCGTGGCGAGAAGGTCGAGCTGCGTGCCCCGGAAATGCGCGATTTCGAGGCCTGGGCCGCCCTGCGCGGCGCAAGCCGGGAATTCCTGCGCCCCTGGGAGCCGACCTGGCCACCCAATGATCTGACACGCCCGGCCTTTCGGGCCCGGATCAAGCGCTATGGCCAGGATGCGAGGGCCGACGCCGCCTATCCCTTCTTCGTCTTCCGCTCCGATAACGGCGCGCTGGTCGGCGGCCTCACGCTCGGCCAGATCCGCCGCGGCGTGGCGCAGACCGGTTCGCTCGGCTATTGGATGGGTCAGGCGCATGCCGGCCAGGGCCTGATGAGCGACGCCGTGCGGGCTTTACTGCCCTATGCCTTCGGCACGCTGCGCCTGCGCCGGGTGGAAGCCGCCTGCCTGCCGGAGAACGGCCCTTCGATCCGGCTCCTGGAGCGTGTCGGCTTCATCCGAGAGGGCTATGCCCGCTCCTATCTGTGCATCGCCGGCGCCTGGCGCGACCATCTGCTCTACGCCATTCTCTCCAGCGACGAGATCCGTTGAGGCTTTCCAGGGTGAGAAGCGTTGGCTTCACCAGGCGCTCCCGGAGGGCAGGAACGTAAATTCACAGCATCACCGCGCGGAGGGCACCATGATTGGGGAAACTCAACTTGTCATCACCCGGGCAGAGGAGCGGCCACGGGAAGCCTGGGAGGATCCCACCAAGGGGAGCGTGGCCTGGCACACCTTGATCAGCGCTGAGATCACGCCGACCGACAGCCTCAGTGCTGGAATCGCCGTCCTGCCGCCCGGCGGCACCAATCCGCCGCACCGCCATGCCGAAGCGGAGCTCTATCTCATCCTGGAAGGCAGCGGCGTGCTCACGGTCGATGGCGCGGAAAGCCCCGTCGGCAAGGGAGCGGCTATCTTCATTCCCGGCAATGCCTGGCACGCGCTGCGCAACGAAGGCGACGCCGAGCTCCGGCTCTTCTATGTCTTGCCGACCGGACGCTTTTCCGACGTGGTCTACGAGTTTCCCGGTTGAGCCCGAACGTCGCAGCCCGAAGGCGCATTGCCATGTCCGCGCCCAGAAAAATGGCCCGGTTTCCCGGGCCATTTCATCCAGAACCTTGTCAGCCCAGCAGGGCCTTCAACTCGGCCCTCAGTTCGTCACCGAGGCCCTCGCGTTCCAGCGCATAGGCGACATTGGCGGTCAGGAAGCCGATCTTCATGCCGGTGTCGTAGATGCGGCCCTTGAACACCGAGCCGTAGAATTTCTGCCCCTGGGCGAGCTTGAGCATGGAATCGGTGAGCTGGATCTCGCCGCCCGCGCCGCGTTCCTGCTTTTCCAGGAGATCGAAGATCTCCGGCTGCAGGATATAGCGACCGGAGACCGCCAGATTGGAGGGCGCCGTGCCCTTCTTGGGCTTTTCGACCATCTGGGTGATCTCGAAGGCATTGCCGCCCACGCTTTCACCCTTGCCGACGATGCCATATTGATGGGTCTGGTCTTCCGGCGCCTCGAACACGGCGATGTGGTTGCCGCCGACCTTGTCATAGGCATCGACCATCTCCGCAAGGCACCCCTTGCCCTTGCCGTGATGCAGCATGTCGGGCAGCAGCAGGGCGAAAGGCTCGCGTCCGACGATCTCCCGCGCGCACCACACGGCATGGCCGAGGCCGAGCGGAGCCTGCTGGCGCGTGAAACTGGTCTGTCCCGCCGCCGGCAGCGAACGCTGCAATTCCTCATAGGCTTCCATCTTGCCGCGCTCCTTGAGCGTGGCGTCGAGTTCATAGGCGATATCGAAATGATCCTCGATCACGCCCTTGTTGCGGCCGGTCACGAAGATGAAGTGTTCGATGCCGGCTTCGCGGGCTTCATCCACCACGTGCTGGATGACGGGCTTGTCCACCACGGTGAGCATCTCCTTGGGCACCGACTTCGTGGCAGGCAGAAAGCGCGTGCCGAGGCCGGCGACGGGAAATACAGCTTTGCGAATGCGCGTCATAGGAATCCTTTGATCGGTGCCCTTGGGGAAGGTTGGTTGTTCTTATTGCCCCCTCGGATGAAGGAACGGTTTATGCAAGCCTACTCAGAGTCTGGCCCTGCAGCAATCTCAGCCTTGCCAGCTTTGAACGTCAAAAATGAGGTCACGGCGAAATCGCCGGTAACACCCTGCCTACACCGGCTCGGCTTGCACGATGATGACGCTGGACGGAGCTGCGGGCACTCAATCTCCATTCCGCCAACAGGAATCCGACCGGGGCAGCTTGCCCAATTTCGCATTGCTGGCTACTGCTTCTCGACACAATTGAGTGGCAGGTGGGCAGGCCCTTCGAAGTGAGATGAACCAGGACCGTCGCAAGGGGGCGCCGGGAAGCCTGGCTGGAGATCGTATGTTGCAGTTCATTCGCGTCGTCGCAGCCTCCATGGTCATGATGCTCGTCATGGCAATGGTCGGCGGCGTTGCGCATGCCCTGGAGCCGGTGGACGTCAACGGCGAGGTCGATGCGATCGATCTCCTGCCCGCTGTCGAAAGCTATTCCAGCCAGGGCGACCGCATCCAGATCCAGACCGCCCCGGGCGCCGACGGCATCGTGCGCCGCATCGAAGTGCGTTCGAAGCAGCCGGGAACCAATCCGCACTGGATCGTGTTCGCCCTCGCCAACACCACCGACGAGCAGATCGACCGCATCGTGGTGGCACCGCATTTCCGCCTGGTCGGCTCCGGCCTGGTCTGGCCGGATCTCGGTGCCTCGCGCATCGCGGAAATCACGCCCAGCCAGGGCTTCCAGCCCGAACGGCAAGAGGATGACGACGCCGATGTCTTCCGGGTGACGCTCGATCCGGGCTCGCGCGTGACCTTCGTGGCCGAATTGCGCACCTCCAAGCTGCCCCAGCTCTTCCTGTGGGATCCCGACGCCTACAAGGACAAGGTCAACTCGCTCACCCTCTACAAGGGCATCGTGCTCGGCATTGCCGGCCTGCTCGCTTTGTTTCTCACCATCGCCTTCGTGGTGAAGGGCACGGCGATGTTTCCCGCCGCCGCCGCGCTGGCCTGGGCGGTGCTGGCCTATCTCGCCATCGATTTCGGCTTCCTGCACAAATTCCTCGCCATTCCCCCCGATGGAGACAGGGTGTGGCGTGCGGGCGCCGAAGCGGTGTTCTCGGCGACGCTCCTGGTCTTCCTGTTCGCCTATCTCAATCTCAACCGCTGGCATGTGCGCTACTCCGTGGTCTCGGCGCTCTGGCTCACCGCCCTTGCCGCCCTCGTCGGCCTTGCGGTGATCAACGCCCCCGTCGCCGCCGGCGTCGCCCGCATTTCCATCGCCACGCTGGCCGTCGTCGGCCTCTTGATCATCCTGTTGCTGGCCTTCTACGGCTATGACCGGGCCGTGATGCTGATACCCACCTGGACGTTGCTGCTCGGCTGGGTGGCGGCGGCGGGATTGACCATCATGGGCCATCTCACCAACGACCTGGTGCAGCCGGCCCTCACCGGCGGCCTGGTGCTGGTGGTGATGCTGATCGGCTTCACGGTGATGCAACACGCCTTTGCCGGCAGTGCCTTCGCACCCGGCCTGATGACCGATACCGAACGCAAGGCCCTCGCCCTCACCGGCTCCGGCGACGTGGTCTGGGACTGGGACGTGCCGGCCGATCGCATCTATGTCAGCCCCGAGGCCGACCAGCTGCTCGGCGTTGCCCCCGGCGCCCTCGACGGGCCTGCCGCCGAATGGCTCGAGCTCGTCCATATCTTCGACCGCGACCGCTTCCGTACTGCCCTCGACGCGGTGATCGACCAGCGCCGCGGCCGCGTCAGCCTGGATTTCCGCATCCGGGCCGCCGACGGCCATTATATGTGGCTCAACCTCAAGGCCCGGCCGGTGGTGGGCTCGGACGGCGAAGTGGTACGCTGCGTCGGCACCGTCTCCGATGTCACCGAACAGAAGACGGCCGAGGAGCGCCTGCTGCACGATGCCGTCAGGGACAATCTGACCGGCCTGCCCAACCGGGAGCTGTTCACCGATCGGCTGGAAGCGGCGTTGGTCCAGGCCAAGCAGGACGGCACCACCAAGCCGACGGTACTGATCCTCGATCTCGACCGCTACAAGCAGGTCAACGACGCCGTCGGCCATTCCGTCGGCGATTCGATCCTGCTGACGGTGTCGCGCCGCCTCTCGCGCCTGATGAAGCCCCGCGACAGCGTCTGTCGCATCTTCGGTGATCAGTTCGGCGTGCTTCTCATGTCGGAACCTGATCCAGAGCGGATCTCGGCCTTCGCCGAGTCGATCCGTCGCTCGCTGCGCGCGCCCATCGCCGTGGCCGACCGCGAGATCTTCCTCACCGCCTCGGTCGGCGTGGCGATGTACGATCCCCAGGCCCCGGTCAAGGCGGACGAACTGATCAAGGACGCCGAGATCGCCATGTACAACGCCAAGAAGATTGGCGGCGATCGCATCGAGATCTTCCGGTCGGCCATGCGGGTCGAGCGGCCGGACCGCTCCTCCCTGGAGGCCGACCTCAGAAGGGCGATCGAACGCGACGAGCTCAAGGTGCTGTTCCAGCCGGTGGTACGCCTGCAGGATCGCACTATTGCCGGCTTCGAGGCGATCGTGCGCTGGGAGCATCCCAAGCTCGGCCGCTTGCCGCCGGGCGAATTCAACGCCATGGCCGAGGAGACGGGGCTGATCGTCGATGTCGGCCTGTTCGTGCTCGACCGCACCGCCCGCCAGCTGTCGATCTGGCAGCGCCTCGTCGAGGTCGAGCCGCCCTTGTTCGGCATGGTCAACATCTCCAGCCGGCAATTGCTGCGCCAGGACCTCGTCCAGGACATCAAGGCGGTGATGGCGCGGGCCGGCATCGAGCGCGGTTCGCTCAAGCTCGAGGTCTCCGAGAGCCTGGTGATGGAAAATCCCGAATATGCCGCGCAGATCCTGGCTCAGCTCAGCGATCTCGGGGTGGGCCTGGCCATGGATGGCTTCGGCACCGGCTATTCCAGCCTGTCCTACCTCCAACGCTTCCCCTTCGACATGCTCAAGATCGATCCGAGCTTCGTCAAGGAAGGCGAGCGCGGCCGGCCGGTGATCCTGCGCTCGATCATCGCCATGGCGGGCGACCTCGGCATGGAGATCATCGCCGACGGTGCCGAGGCCGATAGCGATGCCGCCGAACTCGGTGAGCTCGGCTGCCAGTTCGCCCAGGGCGAGGCCTTCGGCGATCCCGTCACGGCGGAAGAAGCCCGCAGGCTGATCGCCGGCCCGGTGCGGCTGAGGGCGTGACCTGGAGCGCGGACATCCTGTCCGCTCTTGAAGCCTGCCCCTTGCAGGACGTTTCGAGGGAACCGCCATGGTGGAGAAGAAACACCCGCTGCGGCCACAAGTGGAGTGGCATTCCCGAGGATATCTCCCGCATTGGGAAGCTGGCGAGCATCCACAAAGCATCACCTTCCGTCTCGCGGATTCCCTGCCTAGCGAGCTGCTGAGCCGTTGGGCACGGGATCTGAAGGAGTCCGACCCCGAACTCGTTTCAACCGAGCAGCGCCGGCGCTATGAGGAAGCGCTTGACAAGGGCCATGGGGAAGCTTTGCTCGCGCAGCCCGATGCCGGCTCGATCGTGCAAGCAGCTCTGCTTCATTTCGATGGGGTACGATATCGTCTCCACGCCTGGAGCATCATGCCCAACCACGTTCATGTACTCGCCACACCGCTTGTACCGCATGCGCTATCGGCCATCATTCACTCGTGGAAATCTTTTACGGCACTTCAGATCAATCGCGCCTTAGGGCGGCAGGGAATGCTGTGGTTTCCTGAATATTTTGATCGTCGGATCAGAGATGAGGGCCACTTTCAACGCGCGCTTTACTACATCGAGACCAATGCGGTAAGCGCCGGTTTGTGTGCCCGGGCCGAGCACTGGCCTCATTCGAGTGCAGCGTGCATAAGGGGAAGTAATGAAGTCGAGTTGTGAGGCACGACCAAAGACGTTCGGCAATCACAGATTTATTGGAACCGATTGAGGATTTAAGAGCGGACAGGATGTCCGCGCTCCTCGCCTACGCATGCCCCGCATCCCGCGAGAACAGGCCGGGCTCGATGCCGAGCTTGCGCAGCGCCCGCGTATATTTGGTGTCGACCTGGTCGTCGAACAGCAGCCCCGGATCGGCATCGCAATGCAGCCAGCCATTGGCCTGGATCTCGCGCTCGAGCTGCCCGGCGCCCCAGCCGGCATAGCCCAGCGCCAACAAGGCCTGTTCCGGCCCCTCGCCGATGGCGATGCTGCGCAGAATGTCGAGCGTCGCGGTCAGGCAGATATTGTCTTCGATCGGCATGGTCGAATTGTCGATGAAGACATCGTTGGTATGGAGCACGAATCCCCTGCCGGATTCGACCGGGCCGCCATTGACGATGCGGATCGGCGCGCCCCTCGGTTGACGCATGTCCGAGACGCCGTCAATGACGCCGAGCTGCTTGAGGAGGTCGGGAAAGCGGATATTCTTGGCCGGCTGGTTGACCACGATGCCCATGGCACCGTCGGACGAATGCGCACAGATATAGATCACCGTGCGCGCGAAGCGCTCATCCTGCATGGACGGCGTAGCCACGAGCATCTTGCCGTCCAGGAAACCGCCGGATGAATCGCTGCCAAATGGAATGTACCCTGTCATGGACATGATCGTGCCGCATCGTATCGGCTTTGTTAAGGCATAAATTTGGCCAACCTTGGCGAAGCGCCGGCGGTAGGCTTCACAAGAGTGTCACGCCTTCGTGCATGGCGCTATTGACCATTCGCAGTTATCCGTCTGCCGAGACCCTTGTTTGGAGCCGCAAGCTATCCGAATGTCCAGCCGTCCTGTCCTTGCCATACTCGCCGGGTGCCTCACCTTGTGTGCCCTGCCGGCCTTGGCCGGCTCCCCCAGCCAATCCGATCCAAATCAGGCGGACCCGCACGCCGTCATCCAGCTGCTTGCCGGCCAGGCACATCCGGAAGGCCTGGCAGGCCTGGAGATCCAGCTCGCGCCGGGCTGGAAGACCTATTGGCGCAATCCGGGCGATGCCGGCATTCCCCCGACTTTCGACTGGTCCAAGTCGGAGAATCTGCGCGAAGTGACGGTGCTCTGGCCGGCGCCGAGCCGCTACGACCAGGAGGGCGCATCGTCGGCCGTCTATCACGATCAGATCGTGCTGCCCCTCAAGATCAGCGCGATCGATCCGTCCAAGCCCGTCAAGCTGGCACTCGGCCTCGACTATGCCGCCTGCAAGACGATCTGCGTCCCGGCCAAGGGCAGCGCCGACGTCGTCCTCTCCCCGGGCGCGGTGACGGGAGGGGAAGGCAGCGCCGAGATCGCACAGGCCCTGAAGAAAGTACCGGTATCGCAAGAGATCGGCGCCACGGCTCCCCTCGCCATCAAGCAGATCCGCCTGGACACCGCGACCAATCCGGTTCGCCTGACCATCGATGTCAGCGCCCCCTCCGCCTCCGCGCTGTTCGTCGAAGGACCGATGAAGTGGTACCTGCCGATGCCGGAGCCGGCCGACAAGGCGGACAAGGCCAATCCCCAGAGCTTCGTGCTGCCGCTCGAGGGACTGCCCAAAGGCGCGACCCTCGCCGGAAACGAACTGCGCTTCACGCTCTCGACTGGCGAGGCCGGCGTCGAAAGCCTATATCGGTTGCCGTAGACTCTCGTCATGGCTACTGACCGGCCATCCCGATCGCGCACAGGCGCAAGGGGTGACAGGGCAACGTTCGCCATGGCGTCACCAATGGAGATATCAGTGACGATCAAGCCCGGCGACAAACTCCCCGATGTGACGTTCCGCGCGGTGACGCAGGACATGCCCGAACCCAAGAGCACGGCCGACGTCTTCGGCGGCAAGAAGGTGGTGCTGTTCGCCGTTCCCGGCGCCTTCACCCCCACCTGCCACCGCAACCATCTGCCGGGCTATCTGGAACATTACGATGCCTTCAAGGCCAAGGGCGTGGACACGGTGGCCGTGACGGCCGTCAACGACGCCTTCGTCATGCAGGCCTGGGCCAAGGCCACGGGCGGCCTGGGCAAGATCGAATTCCTCGCCGATGGCAGCGGCGATTTCGCCAAGGCGATCGGCATGGAGCTCGATCGCGTCGCCGCGGGCCTGGGTGTGCGCTCGCAGCGCTACGCCATGCTGGTCGAAGACGGCGTGGTGAAGGTCCTCAACCTCGACGATGGCGGCAAGCTCGACATTTCCGGTGCCGACACGCTGCTCAAGGCGATCTGATTAGGAGGGCTGGTCTTCGGACCAGCCACTTTCATATGACCTGGCTTGATCATGCCATGAGCAAGAACGGTCGGCGTCCAAACGGGTTATCCCGGGAGTTTGGTAACAAATTTCAGAGAGGTGAATCAGATCAACGCTCTGCTACCATACATTCTGAGGAGTGTTAGATTCGCTCCACATGGCATGAGTTATCAATGAGCGATATCCAGAGATCTGTTGAATTAGACGTCACCAAAGATGAGTTTAAATCTTTCGCGAGGTTGATTTATAGATATCACCTTAGAAGATTTTGGTTTAAGTCTAACTTAATATTAGCGATTTGGCTCACCGCCCTTTTTGCCACCCAACTTCCCGATGTCAAATGGTCATTTGGACTAACATCCGGTCAAGTTCTATGCATTACATTGGCGTTAATCGCTTTTTTGTGGCCAATTTTAAACTACCTAATATTTATACCAATTGCTATAGATAAAGAATACAAATATAGAAAGGATTTAAAATCTACCTGTTCGATGTCATGGTCCGAAGACGGTATTAAAACAACTTTCGATCGTGGATCATGGATCACATACTGGAGTGATTACATCGGATGGATGGATAACAAGAAAGTGACGGTATTCTTCATGTCACCTAATATGAGAACCGTGATTCCAAAAAGAATATTTTCCAATGAAACTCAACTGAATGATTTTCGTCAGTGCCTTGTTAATGTCCTAGGAAATCGGCAAGGGCTGCGACCATAGAGCTTGGAAAACGGGTACACCCTTGCGTCTTGAGCGCGCACGTAGTCCCCAGCATCTCACGACAGCGCCGCCGCCCTGTCCCGCTTTTCCTGCTGATAAGGCGCCATCCCCTCGCGTGCTAGCCGGTCGGCCTCCTCGTTGAGCGGGTGGCCGGCATGGCCCTTTACCCAGTGGAACTCGACTTCGTGGCGCTCCAGCGCCGCGTCGAGGCGGCGCCAAAGGTCCTCGTTCTTCACCGGCTTCTTGTCGGCGGTGCGCCAGCCATTGCGCTTCCAGCCATGAATCCAGCCGGTGATGCCGTTCTTGACATATTGGCTGTCCGTATGAAGGTCGACCGCGCAGCCGCGCGTCAAAGCTTCCAGCCCCTCGATCGCCGCCTGCAGTTCCATGCGGTTGTTGGTGGTCTCCAGAGCACCGCCGCACATCGTCTTGCGGTGCTCGCCGAACATCAGAATAGCACCCCAGCCGCCGGGGCCAGGATTGCCCGAGCAGGCGCCATCGGTATAGAGCGTCACCCGCTTTGCCGTCCCTTGGACCGTCATAGGTCGAACCCGTATTCGGCCGGGCTGGCGACGCGCTGGTGGAAGCGCAGCTTCTTCCAATATTCCAGCGGATCCTTCGGCTTCACCAGGGCGCCGGGCGGCACGTTGAGCCAGTCGACCAGGCGCGTCAGCATGAAGCGCAGCGCCGAGCCCCGGGCGAGCACCGGCATGGCTGCCATCTCGGCGTCCGAGAGCGGCCTGACGGCGCGATAGCCTGCCAGGAGTGCCCTGCCCTTTGTGGCGTTGTAGGCATGGTCGGGCTCGAAGCACCAGGCGTTCAGGCAGATCGCGACGTCATAAGCAAGAATGTCGGTGCAGGCGAAATAGAAGTCGATCAGGCCCGAAAGCCGCCCCTTCAGGAAGAAGACATTGTCGGGGAAGAGGTCGGCATGGATGACGCCCGTCGGCAACCCCTGCGGCCAATGAGCGCGATGAAAGGCGAGTTCCTCGGCGATGGCGGCATCGAGGCCGGCCTGCACGCTGTCGGCCCGGCCATCCGCCTGGCCGTAGAGCATCTCCCAGCCGGCGAGAGACAGGGCGTTGGGCCGCTCCATCGGAAAGCCCAGCGTGGCATTGTGCATGGCGGCGAGCGCGCGGCCTACGGCACCGCAATGCTCGACATTCGGTTTCTTGATCCAGACGCCTTCCAGGAAGCTGATCAGGGCGGCAGGCCGTCCGGCGAGTTCCCCCAGCACCTTGCCGTTCCGCCGCCGGATCGGGGTCGGGCAGGTCACGCCGCTTGCGGAAAGATGCTCCATCAGGGCCATGAAGAAGGGCAGGTCATCCCGCCTCACCCGCTTTTCATAGAGGGTGAGGATATAGGCGCCCTTTTCGGTGCGCAGGATGTAATTGGTGTTCTCGACGCCCTCGGCGATGCCCTTGCAGGCCAGTACCCCACCGATATCGTATTCGGCGACGAAACAGGCGAGATCCTCGTCATTGACTTCGGTGTAAACAGCCATCAGCGGGCAACATCTTCTGCAATTTTGCGCATGTCGTTCTCCCTCAGATCCTTCGGCAGCGGGAAGAACACGCTTTCATCGGCGGTCGAGACCGTCTCCACGGTGATGGCATAGCGCTCCGCAAAGGCGTCGAGGATTTCCTCGACCAGGATTTCCGGTGCAGAGGCGCCGGCGGCGACACCCAGGGACTTCAATGCACCGAACCGGTTCCAGTCGATATCGGAGGCGCGCTGCACCAGTTCCGAGATGAGGCAGCCCGAGCGCTCGGCCACTTCGCGCAGGCGCTGCGAATTGGAGGAGTTCGGCGCACCGACCACGATGAAGGCCTCCACCCGCGGCGCCACCGCCTTGACCGCTTCCTGGCGATTGGTGGTGGCGTAGCAGATGTCTTCCTTGTGGGGCCCGACGATCGAGGGGAAACGGACCTTCAGCGCCTCAACGATGTCGCGCGTATCGTCGACCGACAACGTGGTTTGCGTCACATAGGCAAGCGCATCCGGATTGGACGGCGTGAAAGCGGCGACATCGGCAACCGTCTCGATCAGGCTGACGGCGCCGTCCGGCAGCTGCCCCATCGTGCCGATGACCTCGGGATGACCCCGATGCCCGACCAGCACGATCTCGCGCCCGCGCTTGTGGTGGATCTCGGCCTCGCGATGCACCTTGGTCACCAGCGGGCAGGTTGCGTCGATGGCAAACAGATTGCGGCTTGCGGCGGCTGACGGCACCGATTTGGCGACACCATGGGCCGAAAAGATCACCGGCGCACGCGTCTCGGGCACCTCGTCGAGCTCCTCGACGAAGATCGCGCCCTTCGACTTGAGATTCTCGACCACATATTTGTTGTGCACGATCTCATGGCGCACATAGACCGGCGGGCCATAGATCTTCAAGGCCTGCTCGACGGCGTCGATCGCCCTGACGACCCCGGCGCAGAAACCGCGGGGCGAGCAGAGCAGAATGGTGAGGGCGGGATTTTCAGCAATCATCTCGGCCCGGATATGGGGCTGAGCCGCAAGGCCCGTCAAGCGCTTTGGCGACATCGCCGTCGCTATCCCCGCCCTGCCGGCTTGGCGGGCAGCCCGAGGCGGTCCGCCATGCGGATGAGATCGGCCAGCGTATTGGCCTGCATCTTGCGCATGACCTGGCCGCGATGGATCTTCACGGTGATCTCGCTCAGTTCCAGTTCGGCGGCCGTCTGTTTGTTGAGAAGCCCCTGCACCACCAGCGCCATCACCTCCTGCTGGCGCGGTGACAGGGCGGCGTAGCGGTTGCGCAGATCCTCCCCCAGGGCCGTCTCGACACTCTCCGCGCGGCTTTTTTCCAGGCACGCCGCCACGGCATCGAGAAGATCCTGCTCGCGGAAGGGTTTGAGCAGGAATTCCATGGCTCCGGCCTTGATGGCCCGGACCGACATCGGCACGTCGCCATGGCCGGTCAGGAAGACGATCGGAATGGCATCCCCTGCCCCGACCAGTTCGGCCTGGAAGTCGAGGCCGCTCTGTCCGGGCATGCGCACGTCGAGTACCAGGCAGGACGCTCCCTCCGAGCGCCGATACTGCATGAACTCTCGGGGCGAGGCGAAGCAGCGGACGCGATAGCCGACCGATCTCAGCAGGCTGTCCAGCCCATCCCTGACCATGGGATCGTCATCCACCACATAGACGGTCGCGCTTTCTTCCGACATGGGTCTAATCCTTGCGTCCGCGCTCTCGCGCCAGCGGCAGCGTGAAGCGAAAAATGCTGCCATGCGGCATAGCGGCCCGGGCCTCTATACTCCCGCCATGCGCCTCGACGATGGAACGGCTGATGGCCAATCCAATGCCCATACCGTCCTCCTTGGTGGTAAAAAAGGAATCGAAGACATGCTCTATCGCCTGTGGCGACAGGCCAGGGCCGGTATCGGTGACGGCAATGGTGACCTCCCTGTCGTCGGCTGAGGTGTTGACCGTTATCTCCCGGTTTCCCTGTTTCGTTTCCACCGCCGCCTCGACGGCATTGGCGACGAGGTTGAGCAGGACCTGCTGCAATTGAACCCGATCGCCCATCACCGGCAGCAGGCCATGCAGCAATTCGGTCCGCAGCAGGATGGCATTCGCACGCAGCTTGCCCCGCATCAGGGCCAGTGTCTCGTCGATCACTTCGACCATGTCTACGGGTTCGCGCGAGGGCGGAGCGCGGCGCACCAGGCGGCGCACCCGCTCCACCACTTCGCCAGCCCGTTCGGCGGCTTCCACGATCCGATTGAGGGCATGCCGAGCCTCGTCCTGATTGGGCGGCGAGGCGGAAAGCCAGCGCAGCGCGGCATTGCTGCTGGCACCGATGGCGGCCAGAGGCTGGCTGACCTCATGAGCAATGGAGGCGGTGAGCTCGCCCAGCATGGTGATGCGCGAGATGCGGGCTAGGTCGGCCTCGGCACGGCGCACGGCGAGATCGGCAAGCTCGATCCGGATGGCAAGATAGGTGGTCGCGCCGATAGCCACCAAGCTGAGGGAGCTGTTGGCGATACCCGCCTCGGTATCGCCCCTCACCGTCATGAAGAAGCTGAGCACGGTCAGGAGGCTGCAGGCCAATCCGACGATCAGCACGGTCCGCGGCCGCCCCGTCCACACCGAGATCAGCACCACGACGACATGCAGCACGGCAACGGCGATTTCCAGATCGGTGACGGTGTCCGCCACGAAAATGAGCAAGGCCAGCCCGGCCATGGCGAGCCACAGCAGCGGCATGTCGATGGTCGATCCCAGGCGTTCGCGTTTCACCAACTGCGTTCCCCGTCGTGGAAGGGCTGTCCCACATCCTTGCCGCCATCCACGCCAGGCCTGCGAGCGCGTCCCTCAGGCGCGATGGCGGGAATACCGCCGCAGATGTCGGCGCAACAGCACCACGCCCACCTTGTTGAGGCCTGCGGCCATGCGAAGCAAGCCTTGCGTCTCCGGCGGCAGCAATTGCCTGCGAAGGAAAAGGCGGCGCGTGAGCCAGGACAGGCCGTCGGCGCCCGACAGGACGAGGCCGATGGCGAGCAACGATGCCCTGTTTTCGACCCGGCCGCCCGCCTTCTGCAGCGCGATGATGGTCCGCGCGAGTTCTTGATTATCCCGGAGCATGTTTCACCTGCCTTCGCCATGAAGGATGGCAAGGCTCCCGCCGGCGCCGGTGGCGGGAGCACGACCACGATATCGACGATCACCAAGCGCTCGAGGCGTTCAGCTCGGGTTCTCCAGCGTGAAGAGATCCGCCACTTCGTCATAGGCGAAATATTCGGCGTAGCGGGCGAGGCTGATCACGGACCGTACGGTACCGGCGGCATAGTCCTCCGACATGTGGTCCTCGAGCTCGTCGCGAAAGCGGCGGGCCGGCGCCTGATGGCTCGGCCTTTCGTCGAGGATGCGGCGAATATGGGCCGCCAGCGGCACATAGGTCGCCAATTGCTGTGCAAACTGGCGTTTGCGCTCGTCCACCTCGCTTTCGGCGAAGCGCTTCCCCGCCGCGGTAAGGCGGATGTCGCCGCCCTCCAGCTCGGCAAAACGCAGCAGCTGCAGGGTCTCGGCTACCGGGAAGAGTTCGTCGATCTCGAGATGCAGGCCGGCAGCCAAGGGCGGCAGGTCGGCCTTGCCGTGATAGGGAGCCGCCGCCACCGCCTCGATCAGGCCGGCGAGTTCGTTGGAGGAAACCTTGGGCAGCACCATGGCGATGCCCGTGCCGGGGAAGAGGCCGTCCCGCGCCGGAACCGAACCAGGACGTGCGGTCATGCGGGCGTAGATGTCCTCCACCAGGGCCCGGAAAGCCGGATCGAGCCGGTTGCGCGGCTGTGGCAGGTCGACGCGGACTTCTCCGATCACCCGGCCCGGATTGGAGCCGAAGATCAGGATGCGGTCGCACATCAGCACCGCCTCCTCGATATTGTGGGTGACCATCAGGATCGCCTCGATCGGCATGCGGCCTTCGCACCACAGATCGAGCAGGTCCGTGCGCAGGGTCTCGGCGGTGAGCACGTCGAGGGCCGAGAAGGGTTCATCCATCAAGAGGAGCTTGGGATGCACCACCAGAGCGCGGGCCAGGCCGACGCGCTGGCGCATGCCGCCCGACAGTTCCTTGGGATAGGCGTTCTCATAGCCGTCGAGCCCGATGAGATCGATCGCGGCCAGGGCCCGCTTGCGGCGTTCTGCCGGCAGGACACCCTGCGCCTCGAGCCCGAGCTCGACATTCTGCTGTACGGTAAGCCAAGGAAACAGGGCAAAGCTCTGGAACACCAGCGAAATGCCGCTGCGGGTGCCGCTGACGGGCTCGCCCTGGAAGGAGACACTGCCTTCGCTGGGCCGGATCAGGCCGGCGATCGCGCGGAGCAGAGTCGACTTGCCGGAGCCGGAGCGGCCGAGCAGGCCGACGATTTCGCCGGCCCGCAGCGTGAGATCGACCCTGTCGAGCACGACGAGCGGGCTCGACCCGCCCTTGTCATAGGTCTGGCGCACGCCGAGGACGGATACCAGCGGGGCATCCTTGATGGTGACGGGAGCGTTCATGGTAACGGGAGCGTTCATGGCGAGATCTCCGGGCGATCAGTCGAGGCGCAGGCGGCGTTCCGCGAACACATAGAGCGGGCGCCACAGCAGGCGGTTGAACAAGGTGACGAAGAGCGACATCACGGCGATGCCGAGCACGACACGCGGAAAGTTTCCCGCCTCCGTCGCCCTGGCGATGTAGGAGCCGAGGCCGTAGGCCTCGAGCCTGGTATTTCCCCAGCTCACGAGTTCGGCGACGATGCTGGCGTTCCAGGAGCCGCCCGAAGCCGTGAGGGCACCGGTCACGTAATAGGGAAAGATCCCCGGCAGGATCACCCGGCGCCACCAGGTCCAGGACCGGATCTGGTAGATCCAAGCCGCTTCCTTGAGATCGGTGGGAAAGGCGCCGGCACCGGCAATGACGTTGAACAGGATGTACCACTGCGTCCCCAGCACCATCAGGGGCGACAGCCAGATGTCGGGACTTGCCCCCGTCGCGACGATGGCGATGACGGCAAAGGGAAACAGCACGTTCGCCGGGAAGGCGGCCAGAAACTGGGCCAGAGGCTGAACCCGCTCGGCCAGGGCCGGGCGCAGGCCGATCAGCACGCCGATCGGCACCCAGATCAGGCTTGCCACCGCGATGAGGACGATGACGCGCAATAGCGTCGCGAGGCCGCCGCCCAGCGCTTCGAACGCGTCGCTCCAGGACAAGCTCTGGCGCATATAGGCGATCGCCACGAAGATCCCCCAGGCCGTGACAGCGAGCACCAGGCCAAGCCAGAGGCGATCGATCAAAGGCGAGGTCGCCCGTCCGGGCCGAAAGGATGCCTTGCCCGATCGTCCGATGCGCACCAGCATCAGGCGCTGCCAGATCCAGGCCAGCGGCGCGATCAGCCGCTTCATCAGCCTGGTATGGCGGATGAGGTCGTAGACCCAGGAGCGCGGCCTTTGCTGGCTGGCCGTCTGCTCGACGCGGAACTTGTCGGCCCAGGCGACCACCGGCCGGAACAGGAGCTGATCGTAGAGCACGATCAGGATGCCCATCGCCGCCACGGCCCAGCCGACTGCGACGAAGTTCTTCTGGTCGATGGCGAGCGCCAGGAAGGAGCCGATGCCGGGAAGCTGCACGGTGGTATTGCCCACCGTGATCGCCTCGGAGGCGACCACGAAGAACCAGCCGCCGGACATGGACATCATGGTGTTCCAGATCAGGCCCGGCGCCGCGAACGGCGCCTCCAGGCGCCAGAAGCGCTGCCAGCCGGACAGCCTGAAGCCGCGGCTGACCTCGTCCAGGTCTCCAGGCACCGTGCGCAGGGACTGGTAGAAGGAAAAGGCCATGTTCCAGGCCTGGCTGGTGAAGATCGCGAAGATCGAGGCGCATTCCGCTCCGAGCTGGCTGCCGGGAAACAGGCCCATGAAGAAGGTGACGGTGAAGGTCAGGAAGCCGAGCACCGGAACCGACTGCAGGATGTCGAGGGCCGGGATGATGATCAGCTCGGCCCGCCGGCTCTTGGCCGCGAGCGTGGCCACCACGAAGGTGAAGACCAGCGAGGCTATGATGGCGGCAAACATGCGCAAGGTGGTGCGCAGCGCATATTCCGGCAGGCGCGCCGGATCGAGCGAGACCGGGGCCCCTGAGAGGGCGTCGAGCGGTGTCCGCATCGCGGCAGCGCCATGCAGCACCAGGGCAATGAGCGCGATCACCAGCCCGCAGGCAATCAGATCGTAGAGATTGGGCAGGAGGCGCCCGCGGGCGAAAGCCGCGACGGAGCGCTGACCGGAACGGTCATGGGGCAGGAAAACCATGGCGAACCTCGTGGGAGGGCAAGGTCGGAAAAGGCAGGATGCTGGGAAAAAGGCGAGCTCTTGCAGGGCCCGCACCGAGAGACACTCAGCGCGAGCCGACGGCCGTTCCGGCGCATTTCGAACAAGGGGGGTAGAAAGCGTCCGTCTCTTCACCGGCGTCGGACAGGCGCCAGCGGCATTCGAGCCGACCCGTGTCCGGGTTCAGGTGCCAGGCTGCCCGGAGACAACCGCGGATCGTGCCGGGTTGTCGTTCCATCCGATCAGACCGGAAAGAGGCATCCGATGGCGTGAGCGATGCGCCGGGCGCAGTTGTACGGGCCTTGACCCGGAAGGCAAGGATGACGGCGCCGCGAACAGGCGGCGTGACGGCCGAGACACGGCCGCGGAACGGAATGACGTTGTTCATGTTTCACCTCGTCGGGCCGCCTTTGGCCAGACCCGCGAGGCAAGACGGCGCGGACTTAAGGCCGGCCGGTCATAGCCCGGCGCGCGAGACCGCCGGCGTTCCAGATCGATGGCGCACCCCTCCGGCGACGGCTGGGAGCCGAAGCCGGACGGCTACTGCGATCGTTGTCCATGTGCTTCCACAGCTGATTGTTCGGGTGTTATCCAAGGTGTCGGGCACCGCGGATACAGAGCCCTTCTGTCATTGCCCCAAAGCGGGGTCAACCGTGCCTTGGTGTGTGAAGACCATACCTTGGTATGGGGACGTCGGCGCTGACTGGGCGGCGCGGCAACGCTCGACGGGCAGCTTATCCAATAGTCTCATCCACGCCGGCACACATGCCACGTTGGTAAGAAAAGGCGCCGGCATCCGTTCCCGACTTCGGGGACGGATGCCGGCGCCTTGTACTGGCAATACTGAGATGTGTGCAGCGGATAACCGCGCAGTGGAGAAGACAAATCGTTCCTTGCTCCGCCCCGTCTCAGGCCAAGACAGGCGACAAGTTCCGACCACGACGTACGATCCGGAAGCACCTCTTTGATGGCATCACCCCTGACCGCGCTTTTCGAAATCCTCGACCTTGGCCGCGCCGGTCATGATGGCCACCACGTCGGCCATCGAATGGGTCTTGGGACTTACCACGGCGGCCCGGCGGCCCAGTCGCATGATGTGGATACGGTCGGCGAGCTCGAACACATTGGGCATGTTGTGGCTGATCAGCACGACGGGCAGGCCACGGTCACGGATGGTGCGGATCAGTTCCAGCACCTGGCCGGTCTCGCGCACGCCGAGCGCCGCCGTCGGCTCGTCCATGATCGCCAGCTTCTTGGCGAACAAGGCCGCTCTCGCCACCGCCACGCCCTGGCGCTGGCCGCCCGAGAGAGCCTCCACCGCGTTGTGGATCGACGGCAGCCGGAATTTCAGTTCCGCCATGGCCTTGCGCGCTTCCTCGCGCATGCGCGCCTTGTCCAGGCGACGGAACACGCTGCCGAGCACGCCGGGCATGCGCAATTCGCGCCCGAGGAAGAGGTTCGAGGAAATGTCGAGGGCGGGTGCCACCGCCAGATCCTGGTAGACGGTCTCGATGCCGCGATGGCGGGCATCGAGCGGCCCCTTGAAATGCACGGGCTGGCCATCGAGCAGGATTTCGCCGCTGTCCGGCTTGAGGGCTCCGGTCAGTGCCTTGATCAGGGAGCTCTTGCCAGCGCCGTTGTCGCCGACGACAGCGAGAATCTCACCTTTGCGCAGCTCGAAATCCACCCCGTCCAACGCCGTGACATGGCCATAGCGCTTGATGACGTTGCGGGCCTCGAGGATGACCTCGGAAGAAGCGGATGCCGTCATCAGCGCCTCCCGCGCGAAAGCTGGTCGAAGGCCACCGCCACGATCACCAATATGCCCGTGATCAAGTCCTGCCAGAGCGGATCGATGCCGGCGAGCGTCAGACCGTTGCGCAGCACGCCCACGATCAGCGCGCCGATCAGCGTGCCGACGAGGCCACCGCGGCCGCCGAACAGCGAGGTACCGCCGATCACCACGGCGGTGATCGAGTCGAGATTGGCCGTCTGCAGCGAATTGGGATCGGCATTGGGAATGCGGCCGAGCGCCAGCCAGGCGGCGATGCCATAGAGCAGGCCGGCGAGCACGTAGACCGAAAGCAGATGCCGCCTGACGGGAATGCCGACCAGCCGCGCCGCCTCGGGATTGTTGCCGATGGCATAGACGTGACGGCCCCATTTGGTCTGGTTCAGCAGATACCAGACCAAGGCATAGAGCAGCAGCATGGCGAGGACGCCATAGGTGACCACGAAGCCGCCGATGAGTTCGCCATTGCCGGTCCAGCTCAGGAATTCGTCATCGACCGGAAAGGCACCGCCGGCGGAGATCAGGCGCAGGGCAGCCGTGATGATGCCGAGCGTGCCGAGCGTGACGATGAAGGGCGGCAGCTTCAGCCCGCTGATCAGGCCGCCGGCCACGGTGCCCGACAGGGTGCAGAGCACGATCGCCACGCCCATGGACAGCACGGGATCATAGCCGAGCGCCGCCATCTTGCCGGCGATGATGGTGCCGAGCACGCAGATCGCCCCGACGGCGAGGTCGATGCCCGCGGTCAGGATGATCAGGGTCTGGCCGATCGCCAGCGTGCCGACCACCACGGTCTGCTGCAGGATCAGCGAGATGTTCTGCAGGGCAAGGAAACGCTCGTTGATGCTGGCGAAGATGACGCAGAACAGCGCCAATACCAGGAAGGGCCCAGCCGAAGGCACCGCGAAGATGCGCGCCAGGAGGCTGCGCTTCTCTTCAGGTGCGGGAACCGTGGTCGTGCTCATACGATCCTCGACGATATCGAGAAAAGCTCGGCCTTTGTCATGCCCGGGCTAGTCCCGGGCATCCAGATACCGCAACCCAGCGAGATTGTGGCTCTCCGGATCACCGGGACAAGCCCGGTGATGACAAAAAGTCGAGCTTCCTGCGATTTTCCGATCACGTTCTGGGTAGGGTCAGGCTTATTCGCCGCCCCAGCAATTCTTGAGGCCCCAGGCGGTGTCCTTGGAATCGAGACCCGCCATCGGCTTGTCGGTGATCAGCTCCGAGCCGGTGTTGATGAAGCCGCTCGGCTTCTTGCCGGTCTTGGCGTATTCGGCAACGGCATCGACGCCGGCAACCGCCATCTTGTAGGGGAACTGCATCACGGTGGCGGCGACCTTGCCGGACTTGACGTCCTTCACGCCCTGGCAGCTGCCGTCGATCGAGGTCAGCATCACCGCCTTGGCCTTGCCGAAGGATTTCAGTGCCGCATAGCCGCCGGCCGCGGCCGGCTCGTTGATGGTGTAGACGACATTGATGTCGCCATTCTTCGACAGGAGGTTCTCCATGCCGGTCTGGCCCTTGTCCTGCGCGCCATTGGTGATGGCGGAGCCGGCGATGACCGGGTCGCCCTCCTTGATGCCGAAGCCCTGCAGGTAGCCGTTGTGGCGGAAGGTATCGACCGTGCCACCCGGCGTGCCGTCGAGCATGGCGAGCACCGGCTTCTTGTCGCCCATGGCCTTCTTGGCATAGGTGCCCTGCTTGACGCCGGCCTCGAAATTGTCGGTGGCGTAGGTAGCGTCGACCGCATCGGCCGGATCGGTCGCCGTGTCGAGCGCGATCACCAGGATGCCGGAGTCGCGTGCCTTCTTGATGATGCCGAGCATACCGGTCGAATTGTTGGGCGTCACCAGGATGCCCTTGGCGCCGGCAGAGATCAGGTCCTCGATCGCCGCGACCTGGCCTTCATTGTCGCCGTCGAACTTGCCGAAGCGGGCGATCAGCTTGAGGCCCTTCTTCTTGGCTTCGGCCTCGGCGGCCTGGCGCAGCTTGACGAAATAGGGATTGACCTCGGTCTTGGTAACCAGACCGACGATCACTTCGCCTGCCGCCTGGGCCTTGTCGGCCACGGCGAGGGACGAAAACACGGCAAAGCCGAGGGCGGCCGTGGTGGCGAGGGCAGTGGACGTGAAGATGCGGCTCAGGCGGAGCGCTGACATGAAATCCTCCCAGATTTTTGAATGGAGCTTGGCGCTCTCTTCTCGACGATGGCCTTTCCATCGCAGGAAGCGGATTAATGCATCATCGCTGAATGATTGCAAATATATTTTGCCTGTTTTCAGGCATAACGGCGCCGCCGCTAAGGGAGCTATTGGATATTACCGATCCGGTTGAGCGCATGCATGGCCGTTCGCAGCGAAGCATCACCTGCCAGGGCGGCGTAGCTGCGATAGAGATCGGCATAGACGGATGCGGCCCGGGCGTCCGGCCGATAGGTCCTGAACGCCCGGGCGCCGAACCTCGCGCCGCCATCGGGATAATCGGCGACGACCCCGGCCGCGATGGCGCCATGGATGGCGGCACCCACCGCGGTGGGATTGTCGATTTCGGGCACCTCGACCGCGCGCGCGAAGACATCGGCCATGATCTGCACCAGCAGGGGATTGTTACGGGCAAGGCCGCTCGACAGGATCAGGCGGTCGATGGGAAAGCCTCCGGCGATGAAGAGATCCTGGATGCTGCGCGCACCATAGGCGAGCGACTCCAGCAGAGCCCTGTAGATGCCGGCCGCCGTCGTGCCCGTGGTCAAGCCGAGGAGCAGGCCGCTCAGGCCGGAATCGGCCAGAGGCACGCGGTTGCCGCTCCACCAGTCGAGTGCCAGGAGATGGTTGGCGCCCGGTGCAAGACCAGCCGCCTCTTCATTGTAGAGCCTGAAATTTTCAGCCGCATCCCCAGCGCGCGGGAAGGTCTTGACGAACCAGGCGAGCGTATCGCCAAAGCCGGCCTGGCCCGATTCATAGCACCATAGGTCACGCATCGACCCATCGAAGGCCACGCCCTCGATGCCCTGGGGCAAGGGCCGGAATTCGCGGCCGAGCATGAGATAGACGGCGGAGGTGCCAAGAGCCCCGACGAGGCAGCCATCGCTGACGCCGCCGACGGCCGGCAGCACGACATGGGAATCGATCACCGCCACAGCAACGGCCGCCTGCCCGCGAATGCCGGTACGCTCACGCCAGGCGGCCGACAGGCCCCCCGCCGAGCTGCCGGCCCGCCGGGGCGGCCTCAGGCGGTCGGCCAGACCCTCGACGATGCCATCGGGATAGCCCGCCCCATCGGCATATTGCGCCTTGTAGGCGGCAAAGCCGAGGCTGCGTGTCTCGCGCCCGGTCAATTGCCAGACGAGCCAGTCACCCGCCTCGATGAAACGCCCCGTCTCCTGCCACAGTCGCGGTGCCTCCTGCGCCAGTTGCGCCGCCTTGGCCAGCAGCCACTCGGCCGAGAGCTTGCCGCCGAAATTATCGAGGAAGGCCCCGCCCCGCGCATTGATGGCCTCGGCCTGCGCCTGGGCGGCACCATGCTTCCACAATTTCACATAGGCGTGCGGCTCCTGCGGGTGGAGGCGCGAGAGCGGCACGCCCTCCGCCGTGGCCGGCAGCGGCGAACTGGCGGTGAAGCCGAGGCCGATGCCTTCGACTTGCCTGTCCCGGCCGAGGGCCGACAGGATGGCCTGAGCCGCCTCGATATAATCGTCGGCGTTCTGGAGCGCCCAGAGCGGCGGCAAGGCCGGTCCCTCGGGCAGGCGGGTCATCACGCCATGGCGATAGGGCACCGCGTGGCTGGCGACCTGCTTGCCGCTCTCGACATCGACGAGCACGCCACGCGCCGATTCCGTGCCATAGTCGAGGCCGATCAGATAGCGACGTGTCATGGCTGCGCCTTTCCCACTTGTGCAGGCTCAGCTTAGGCGCCATTGCCAGCAAAGCAACACTTTTGTCTATTTTCAGGCAAAAGTGTTGCTTTATACCGCCTCATGCCGGTACGGGAGCCAGCGCCTTCCGGACAGCCGGGGCAACCACGGTGCCGAAGAGCTCGATCGATTTCATCATCTTGGCATGGGGAATACTGCCCATGGAGAACTTGATCAGGAAGCGCTGGTGCCGGAACAATTCATGCTCGGCCAGGATCTTGTCGATCACGGCACTGGGATCGCCGACGAAATCGGACCCTTGCGGGGCGCGCGAGGCTTCGAACTGCGCCCGGCTCAGCGGCGGCCAGCCGCGTTCGCGGCCGATGCGGCCCATGACATCGACATAATAGGGGAAGATCTCGTCCGCCGCCCTGTCGCCGTCCTCGCCGATATAGCCATGCGAATTGATGCTGACCGGCAACCTGGCCGGATCATGCCCGGCCCGGCGCGCCGCCTCGCGATAGAGATCGACCAGCGGCTTGAATCGCGCCGGCTCCCCGCCGATGATGGCAAGCGCCATCGGCAGACCGAGCGTGCCGGCGCGGATCACCGATTGGGGATTGCCGCCAACGCCGACCCAGACTGGCAAAGGCTGCTGGACCGGACGCGGATAGATGCTCTGGCGGTCGAGCGACGCACGATGCTCGCCCTGCCAGCTCAGCGTGGTCTGCTCGCGGATCTTCAAGAGCAGGTCCAGCTTCTCGGCGAACAGGCTGTCGTAATCCTTGAGGTCGTAGCCGAACAGCGGGAAGGACTCGATGAAGGAGCCCCGCCCCGCCAGGATCTCGGCCCGCCCGCCCGACAGAAGGTCCACGGTCGAGAATTCCTGGAACACGCGCACCGGATCGTCCGAGCTGAGCACGGTGACGGCGCTGGTAAGGCGGATGCGCTTGGTGCGCATGGCCGCCGCCGCCAGCAGTACGGCGGGGGTGGAAGCGGCGAAGTCGGGACGATGATGTTCGCCGATGCCGAAGACGTCGAGGCCGAGCTGGTCGGCAAGCTCGACCTCCTCCATCAGATTGGCAATGCGCTCCTGAGCACTGATGACGGTGCCGGTGGCGGGATCCGCGGTGGTTTCCGCGAAGGTGTACAGGCCGAGTTCCATAGGTGTCGCGCCTCACCGGGAACGAAGCGTCCCGGAGTTTTCCAGGTTGAAATTTTCTGGTTACAAAACGTAACTGAGGCTAAATATGGTACAGACATGTGAGGCACAAGGAGGCACATTCATGGCCGTAGGTGACATGGGTGTAACCGGCCTGAACGAGGACAAGGACAACCTGACCGAGAGCTGCCGGCCGGTCACCGAGATCCTGTCCCGTATCGGTGACAAATGGAGCATCCTGATCGTGATGGCACTGAGCCAGGGGCCTTTGCGTTTCAGCGAGATCAAGCGCCGGATCGACGGCATCTCGCAGCGCATGCTGACGCTCACGCTGCGAGGACTGGAACGCGACGGCCTCATCAGCCGCAGCGTGACGCCCAGCATTCCGCCGCGCGTCGACTATGAGCTCACCGAACTTGGCCATTCGCTGCGCATGCCGGTGAACGCCCTCGGCCAATGGGCCTTCGCCAACCGCGCCGCCATCCTCGAGGCACGGTCGGCATTCGACCGGACCTGTCCGGTCCAGCGGGCGACCATACGGGATGGGCAGCAGGCGTCGGCTTCTATTCGGCCGGCGCCACGGCGAGCTTGATGGACTGCGCCTTCACGCCGCTGATCTGTAGCGAAACCGGCCCCGGCGCCAGGTTGAAGCGCACGCTTTTGCGCAAACCGGCGCAGGCCTTCTGGCCGGTCGCCGCCGAATATTTCACCGTTGCACCGGCCTGGACGACATCGATCCAGCCCTCATCCGAGAGCGTGACCTGATAGAGGCCGGCCTTTTCGATCGGCGGCAGGGCCAGCAGCGCCCCAAAGGTGCCTGTCGCCGGCTTGCGCCCGGTCGTGACGGGAAATTTGAGATCCGCCACCGGGCTGAGCTGCAGGTCGGCGGCCCCGTCGACCTTGGCCAATGTCCCGCCCGAAGCCAAAGTCGGCGGCGAAGCCTGGAACCAGCCCTGCTCGCGCGTCAGGGGCCATTTGAACGGCTTGCAGGCCGTCGTCTCGGCTAGGACAGGGCCGGTTTGCAGGGCCATCAATGCGATCAGGGCCAGGCCAGCGCGGCTGAAGATGGGCATTGCGCAATCTCTCCGAAGGAAGGAATGCCTGATCATACCCAGGCGCCCGCCGGAAACAAGAACAATTCACGAACAAACTACGGCTGTGCTTCAAACGGCCTTTATCATGCCGTGCCTGGCGTGAAGGCCAGGGCCAATCCATTGATGCAGTAGCGCTGCCCCGTCGGCTTGGGGCCATCGTCGAAGACATGGCCGAGATGCCCCTCGCAACGGGCGCAGGCAACCGCCGTCCTGATCATGCCGAGGCTGGCATCCCGGCTGGTGCGCACCGACCGGCCGATCGGCGCCCAGAAGCTCGGCCATCCGGTGCCACTGTCATATTTGGTCCGGGAGGAGAACAGGGCGGAGCCACAGCCCACGCAGGTGAAGCGCCCCGGTCGTCGCTCATGCAGCAACGGACTGGTGAAGGCCGGTTCGGTGGCGGCTGTCCGCAGAATGGCGAACTGGGCCGGAGTCAGACGCCGACGCCATTCCGCGTCGCTGAGCGTGAGACGAGCAGGGCCTGCCGCGGCCGCTTGTGCGAAGACGAAGCTCGCGCCTCCCAGCAGCGCCAGGCCCAGGAAATCGCGGCGTGTCGGCATGGGCAGGTCTCCTCGCAGGTTGCTGGCTTGGCCCCTCCTGCATCCTACGCCAACCGGGCCCGCCTTGTTACCGGTCCCGGTCCTGGTCTCGCTCCGGCGCGGCCGGGCACCCGGAAACCGCCGGGAGCTCATCGGGCAAGCTCGAGCACCTTGGCCAGCACCGGATCGCGCCCGGCTGCATAGTCTGCAAAAGTGACATCGATGGCTGTGTCGGGCGCCAGCGAGATGCCGCGGGGACCGAACGCCACCGTCGCCCAATAGCAATTGCGTGTGTCCGTACAGCCCTTCTCATAGTCTTCGAACTGGTCGCTGTACCGCACCGCGATCTTCGAGTGCGGCAGCGTCATTTTCCGGCCCTCGGCCCAGAACCGCCCGGCATCGCCCATGGGCTCGCCGATGAACACGACCTTGCCGCCGCCGGCCCCCTTGATCATGGCGGCAGTGACGATGCCGGCGGAAAAAGTCGCCCGGCTTATCAGCACGAAGATGCGGCCATCCTCGGGCAGGAGCCGCGGCAGGGCCTGCGCGAACAGGATCGTGTTGAAGAAATCGCCGCCATTGTTCAGGCGCAAGTCGACGATGACATGCTTGGGTCTGTGCGCCAGGATCTCATCCCTGACGACGGTGGAGAGCTTCTGGACGAGCGGCGTATCGTCGACACTCGCGACGGTGTCGTTGCGAATATAGAGTGTGTTGCCCGAAGGCCGGATCATGAAGGCCTTGACGTCGCCGCGCTTGCTGTAGAGCGGCGAAAGATCGCCCTTGCCATCGAGAATATGCGGCCAGCGCTCCGGCAGATCCTTCTGATCCGGGATCAGGACGGAATAGCCCCGATTCAGTCCGGATCTGCGCTCGTCACCCGGGTCCGCCGCGACGGGCTCGAGGCGCGGCGTTTGCGTACTGCCATCCGCCAACCGCACCGTGAAGGGGATGGCGGAGACGCTTTCCGCCGCACCGATCTTCTTCAGGATCCGTGGATTGACCAGGTAGCCTGGAGCAAGGCTTGCTCCGCCGGCAGCGCACCGATCCTGTCGATGCGGGCACCGAGCAGATGGGCATAGGCCGGATGGGTCTTGACGACGAACAGCCCGTCGGCGAACCACCAGGCGCGGACTGGTAGGTCAGCGCCGAGATAGGCAGCGACATTGGCGTTGGTGTGCCCATTGCCGGCAAGTGCGACAGCTCCCATGACGCTCAGGGCGAAATCTTCCGGCGTGAGCTTGTCAGCCGCGGCCGCGATTTCCTCGATCCGGCGGTCGAAGGCCTGCCGCTGCTCGTCGCTGAAACTCTTGTCGAGCGGTGCCCAACGCTCCTTCAGGAAGGCAAGATCTTCCCGCAACTGCTGCGGCTGCAGCTCGATATCGCCGGCATGGCTCACCATCGGCGCAAACATAGGCGCCGCCACGACCAAAAAGGCGAGAAATCGTTTGGTGCTTGAAATGAACATGGCTTCCCCAGCGGACAAGCGCACTTGCATGCGTGGTCGGAGAGCACAAGTCTATACGATCGGAGGAATTACTTTTGTATTGTTTTACTATGGAATTCACGAATGATCTCTGCGATCTTCGCACCGTGAAGAGTGTCCCAGCGCCGGCAGTTGCCACGGTACGCGCCGGGCCAGACCAAGCCGCGCGGTAGGTTCGGATTGACCATGCCGCCCCGCAAATGCCAGTTTGCCAGGACAAGCTGGCACATCAAGGATTTCCCCATGGTGAGAAAATTCCTGCTTTCGGCCCTTTGCTTGACCGGCCTCTGCTTGCCTGTGGCCGCCGAAACCCTGCCGAACAGCGGCGACTATTATCGCGCCGCCTGCCGCAGCCTGGCGGCCAATACCGGGCCGACACCGAGTGAACTCGTACTTCCTTCCCTGGGCTGCGCGATCGAGATCGAGGATCTTGCCTCAATGGGCCGCCTGCTGACGTCGAACAGCCGTATCTGCAAGCCGGTCGACGTCTCGGTCGCGCAGACGGCAACCGTCGTCTCTGCCTTCCTCGACGCCCATCCAGACCGGCTCAAGGAGCCCTTCGTGGTCCTCGCCACCACGGCCCTGCAGGAGAAGTGGCCCTGCTCCTGACGCTTGCTGCGCCGGGATAGCGCACCGCCGGGCGACATCTCCGGCGGCAGCGGCAATCTGCACTCCCCGCTTCCTCGCCGTTTTGACCGCATCTTCTTCGCGAAAAGCCGATCCGCTTTTCCGGATAATGTCCTGTGTGACCCCGTTCGAGCCGTGTCACGGACTGACAGCGGTTGCGCCCTTTGCTGCAGACTTGACGAATCCATAACTGTTGAGCTATGGATCAAACCCATAACTGAGGAGTTATTGATTTTGACACCCCTCTCCCCCGACCTGCTGTTCAGAACGCTTGCCGATCCGACCCGGCGGGCGATCTTCGAACGCCTGTGCCGCAAGGGAGAGCAGACGGTCGGGGCCCTCACGGCCCATGCCCGGGTCTCGCAGCCAGCTGTCTCGAAGCATCTGGCCATGCTGAAACAGGCCGGGCTGGTCCGTGATCGCCATGAGGGCCGGCAGACCCATTATTGCGCACAACTCGGCGCCCTCGGCCCTCTGATCGACTGGGCAAGCCAGATGACGCAATTCTGGGAAGCCCGGTTCGACGATCTCGAAGATTTGCTGAACAGGATGGACCAATGACCAACAGCACGAGCGAACCCCGTACCGTCATCGTCGAACGTGAGATTCGGCATCCGCCCGAAAAGCTCTGGCGCGCCCTCACCCAGCCTCATCTGATCGAAGAGTGGCTGATGAAGAACGATTTCGATCCGGTGGTCGGCCACCGCTTCAATCTGCGCGGCGAATGGGGCGGCGTGCTCGACTGCGAGGTCCTCACCGTCGAGCCGCACAGGACCTTGTCCTATAGCTGGAATTTCAGCCATGAGGATCCCGCCTACGATCTGAAGAGCGTGGTGACCTTCACGCTCACGCCCAGCAGCACCGGTACGCATCTGCGCATGGAGCAGGCAGGCTTCCGGCCGACCCAGCGGCAGGCCTATGGCGGCGCCAAGGCCGGATGGCAGCAATTCCTCGCCAATCTGGAAAAGGTCGTGGCGGAGCTGAATTAAGCTCCGGCCCCACTGCGGCATAACGACTCGATACTCACAAGGGAGGCTGCATTGAACTTCAACGCCCTGATCCGGCAGACCCATCGCTGGCTGTCCATCGCCTTCACGGCGACGGTGATTGCCAATTTCGTTGCCATGGCACTGGGCGAACCACCGGCCCTGGTGGTCTATGCGCCCCTGCTGCCGCTCTTCCTGCTGCTGTTCAGCGGCCTCTATATGTTCGCACTGCCCTATGCCAACAGAGCAAGGCGCGTTCGGGACTGAACGCCTGGGCGGCGCATAAGCTGGCGCCTCAGCTTGCAGCCTGCCGCTGTGCGGCCTCGAGGACGGCGACGGCGCGCTCGGCCATCCCGGCGGGAACGAAGGCGTGATCGTGGTGAAAGGCCGCGACCATGTTGCAGGGAATCCCAACCGCCGCCAGGGCGGACGCCACGGCGGCCGTCAGCCCGACGCCGTCGAGCGCGGAGAAGACCTCCAACTCGATGCGCTTCATCGCCAGGGCGGTATCGAAGCCGAAGGTGGCGGCGACCTCCACCGGCAGGATCAAGGTGACGCCTTCCTCTTCCCGGAAGAAGGACAGCGCCTGCCCGGCAGCAGCCTCTATCACGGCCGGCGAGATTGTGGTGCAGAAGACGAAGGCCCCTTCCTTGAGGCGCGGCGTCATGCCCGCAATCATGGCCCTGGTGTCACGAACGCTCTGTGGCATGCCGCCTCTCCCGATCCCCCGCCGCTGCGCTGACATGGCAGCGGCAGATCCCTCTTCCCAACGCCACGATTGCAGGTCTGGCTTCCCAGATGCAATGACAGGTTAGGCCGTTTAGGCCGTGCCCGCGCGCGTCGGCCGATCCATCACCCGCCGCCCCATCAGGCTGGCAACGAGATCGACCATGAGCAGGGCGGTGCGGCCGCGCTCGTCGAGGAAGGGGTTGAGTTCGACGAGATCGAGGCTGGTGGCGAGGCCGCTGTCATGCAGCATCTCCATGATCAGATGCGCCTCACGGAAGGTCGCACCGCCCGGCACCGTGGTGCCGACGCCCGGCGCAATGCCGGGATCGAGGAAGTCGACGTCGAGGCTGACATGCAGCACGCCGTTCGCCTCCGCCACGCGCTTGAGAAAGGCCTGCAGCAGCGGGCCAACGCCATGCTCGTCGATGGCGCGCATGTCATGCACGGTGACGCCTGCGGCGGTCAGGGCCATGCGCTCGGCCGGATCGACGCTGCGAATGCCGATCATGCAGATGTTCTCGGGATTCACTGGCGCGGCCAGCGGCGGGAAATAGCCCTCGAAGCCGGGCCGGCCGGTGGCATAGGCCACCGGGCAGCCATGCAGATTGCCGCTTACCGTCGAGTCCAGCGTGTGAAAATCGGGATGGGCATCGAGCCAGAGTACGAAGAAGGGCCGGCCCGTTTCGGCGGCTCGCCGGCTGAAACCACTGAGCGTACCGGCAGCCAGGCCATGATCGCCGCCGAGGATGATCGGCATGCCCTCGGCACCGAGACGATAGGAAGCCTCGGCGAGGGCTTCGGTCCAGGCCACCACTTCAGGCAGATGCTTGATGGCCTGGTTGGGGTGGCTGAGCGGGCGCTGGGGTGCGGGAGCAAGGTTGCCGCGATCCTCGACGCTGTGGCCGAGTTCCTGCAAGGCGCCAGCCAAGCCTGCGGCCCGGAAGCCGCCGGGGCCCATGTCGCAGCCAAGCCGTCCCGTGCCTTCCTGCAGCGGCACACCCAGCAAGATACAATGTTTCGAAGTCATGCGAGCCTCTTGAAATCCGGCGGCAGTCTATCGCCCAGGCTTGGCGGTATGAACGATGCAATTTGGCAAAGAGCTCAATATCCCTTATCGAATTGCTATAAACTTATGATCAGTTCGGCAAACACATGGATGACATCGACCGCCAGCTCCTTACCCTGCTGCGCCACAATGGCCGGCGCAGCATTTCCGATCTCGCCGGCGAGCTAGGCCTGTCGCGCGCCACGGTGCGGGCACGCATCGAGCGCATGGAAGCCCAGGGCGACATCATCGGCTACACCGTGATCCTCAAGGCCGACGCGATCGCCATGCCGGTGCGCGGCATCGTGATGATCGAGGTGGAAGGACGGGCCGCGGACCGGGTCATCGACGTCCTCGGCGGCTTTCCCGAGGTTAGCGCAGTGCACACCACCAATGGCCGCTGGGACATCGTCGTGGAATTCGCCACCCTCAATCTCAGCGATCTCGACGCTGTCCTGCGCCGCATCCGCCTGATCCAGGGCGTTACCGCTTCCGAAACCCACCTGCTGCTCGCCACGCCGCGCAGCACGCAGGCAAGACTCTAGGGACACCTTTTTCAGGGTCTTTGCACGGCGCCTGAAATTGAATGGAACTGGGTACGGTCGCGTGGCCCCTCACCCTTACCCTCTCCCCGCAAGTGGCGGGGAGAGGGTAAGGGTGAGGGGCAGCTCGACCTCGACAATAAGAGAGCGCAACGCCAGCCCAACGGCATGCTAGGATCTTGAGTGGCGGCCATAGTGACGACGTCGCCGTTTGCAGCGTATGGTCTTGGAACGTCGGCGCTTGAGCCGCGTTTCATGCCCCAAGAGTGTTTCCGGAACGGGTAACTGCCAGCTTTGGGAGCGATGGAATGAGCGCAGTCAACATCCGATCTGCCCGTCTCGACGACGCCAAGGCGGTGGCCGACCTGCATGTCGCCGTCTGGCGCCACACCTATCATGCACTGGCGCCTTCCAAGGCCTTCGTCGCACTGGACGAGGAGCATCGCTTCGCAAGCTGGCACAAGCGGCTGTCCTCCCCTGCCGCCGACCAGATCGTGCTGCTGGCCGAAAGCGGGGCCGGGCTGGTCGGCTTTGCCGCGGCCGGCACGCCCTCGCAGGCGGTCTTCGACGGGCGCAGCGAGATCAAGCATCTCTATGTCGATCCACAGCACAAGCGCCGGGGTATCGGGCGGGCCCTGCTCGAAACGATGGCGGCGCGGCTGGTCGAACAGGGCCGCCGGAGCGCTGCCATCGGCGTCGTCGCCGGCAATGGACCGGCGATTGCCTTCTACGAGGCGCAAGGCGGCAGGCCGGCCGGATCCTATACCGATCCGGGCCCGCTCTGGCGCTCGCACAACCTCGTCTATGCCTGGGACGATCTGGAGGCGCTCCTCAGGCGGCAGCCGGTGTCTTCGGCTCCTTGATCCGGTACCAGGCCACATAGAGGGCCGGCAGGAACAGCAGCGTCAGCACGGTTGCCACCAGGATGCCGCCGATCATGGCATAGGCCATCGGGCCCCAGAACACCTCGCGGGCGATCGGGATCATGCCGAGGCTGGCGGCGGCCGCCGTCAGCATGATCGGACGCATGCGGTGGACGGTCGCGTCCACCACGGCGGTCCAGCGATCCATGCCCGCCTCCTCATGATCCTCGATCTGCTTCACCAGGATCACGGAGTTGCGGATGATGATGCCGATCAGCGAGAGAATGCCGAGGATGGCGACGAAGCCCATGGGCTGATTGAAGGGCAGGAGGCCGAGCACCACGCCGATCAGGCCGAGCGGCGCCACGCTAATCACCAGGAACAGCTTCTGGAAGCTCTGGAGCTGTACCATCAGGATGGTCACCATGGTCAGGAGCATGATCGGCACGATGGCGATGATCGGCCCCTGGCCCTTGGCGGATTCCTCCACCGCCCCACCCACTTCGAGCTTGTAGTGGTCGGGCAGCCCGGCCTTGAATTCGGCCACCTTCGGCGCCAGCCTGTCGACCACCGTCGCCGGCTGGACATTGCCGACCAGCGCGGCCTGCACCGTGATGGTGGGCAGGCGCGAGCGACGCCAGACGATCGGCTGCTCCATGCCGTAGCCGATAGTCGCCACCGCGCGCAGCGGCACCACTGTCCCGCCCGAGAGCGGGATCTGCAGGTTCTCCAGCGTCTCCACGGAGTTGCGCTGATCCGCAGTGGCACGGCCGACCACGTTGACCAGATAGATGTTGTCACGCACCTGGGTGAAGGCGGTTCCCGCCAGTGTGCCATCGAGGATGGAGGCGATATCCTGCGAGGTGACGCCGAGCAGGCGCGCCTTGTTCTGGTCGACCTCGACCTTGAGCACGCGCGCCGGCTCGTTCCAATCGAAGGTGATCGTGCCCAGATTGGGGTCGGCAGCGATGATGCCGGCAAGCTTGATCGCCTGTTCGCGCACCTTCTGGAGATCGGCGCCGCTGACGCGATACTGCACAGGGCGGCCGACCGGCGGACCCAGCTCGAGCGGATGGACGAGCACGTCGATGCCGACGAACTTGTCGCGGGCCAGCGCCTCCAGCTTCTTCTGCACGCGGTTGCGGGCCTCGATATCCTTGGTGACCACCACGGCCTGGCCGAAGAAGGGGTTGGAGAGCTGCTGGTCGAGCGGCAAATAGAAGCGCACGGCGCCCTGCCCGATATAGGAGCTCCAGCGCACCACGTCGTCGTCGCCGACGAACGCCTGCTCGAAGCGGCCCATCTGCACCTTGGTCTCGCCGATGGCGCTGTTCTGCGGCAGCGTCATGTCGACCAGCAGTTCCGGTCGATCGGACGACGGGAAGAATTGCTGCTGGACATGGCCCATGGCCACCACGGAGGCGCCAAGCAAACCAAGGCAGATGGCGATGGTCGCCCAGCGCCAGCGCATGGCAGCGAGCAGCGTGCTCTTGAAGGCGGAAGCCAGCCGGCTCGGCTTTTCGTCATGCTTCTTCATGGTCGCAGGCAGCACGGTCACGCCGAGCAGGGGCGCGAACAGCACCGCGACGATCCAGGATACCAGCAGGGCGACGGCGATCACCACGAACAGGGTGAAAGTATATTGGCCCGCCGAACTCGAATTGAGGCCGATCGGGATGAAGCCGGCCACCGTCACCAGCGTGCCCGTCAGCATCGGAAAGGCCGTCGAGGTGTAGGCGAAGGTCGCTGCCCTGCCCAGGCTGTCGCCGGCCTCCAGCCGGCTGATCATCATCTCCACCGTGATCATCGCGTCGTCGACCAGCAGGCCGAGGGCGATGATCAGCGCGCCCAGCGAGATGCGCTGCAGGGAGATGCCGGTATATTCCATCACCAGGAAGACGATGGCCAGCACCAGCGGGATGGAGATCGCCACCACCAGCCCGGCACGCAGACCGAGGCTGACGAAGCTGACCGCCATCACGATGATCACCGCCTCCATCAGGGCGCGGGTGAAGCCGGAAATCGCCTCCTCGACCACCGCCGGCTGGTCGGAGACCAGATGCACGCCGACGCCGATCGGCAGGGTGCCGGTGACTTCGGTCATGGCCTCCTTCAGGTCCTCGCCAAACTGGAGAACGTTGCCGTTCGGCGCCATGGCGACCGCCAGGCCGATGGCGGGCTTGCCGTCGAAACGGAAGAGCGAAGTCGGCGGATCGACATAGCCGCGCGTGATGGTGGCGACATCGCTCAGCCGGAAGAAGCGGTCATTGACGCGCAGATTGATTGCCCTGAGGTCCTGTTCCGACTTGAAGCCGCCATCGACCCGCACGCTGACGCGATCTCGCCCGGCCTGGATCACGCCGGCGGCCGAGACGGAGTTCTGCGCCTGCAGCGAGGCGATCACCGCCTGGCGGTCGAGCCCGAGGCTGGCAAGGCGCGCCGTGTCGAAATCGAGATAGATCACCTCGTCCTGGGCGCCGAGGATCTGGGTCTTGCCGGCATTGGGTACGGCGAGCGCACGATTGCGTACTTCCTCGACATAGTCGCGCAACTGGCGGAAATCGATGCCGTCGGCCGTGAAGGCATAGACATTGCCGTAGACGTCGCCGAACTCGTCATTGAAGAAGGGCCCCTGCACACCGCTCGGCAGCGTGTACCAGATGTCGTTCACATGCTTGCGCACCTGGTAGAAGGCATCGCTCAGGGCCCGGCCGTTGGTGGTGTCCTTGAGGTTGACCATAATGGTGGCCGTGCCCGGCCGCGTATAGCTGCGCGTATAGTCGAGCGCGCCGATCTGCTGGAGCTCCTTCTCGACCCGGTCGGTGACCTGGTTGAGGGTCTCGTCGAGCGTGGCGCCCGGCCAGTTCACCTGGACGACCATGGTCTTGATGTCGAAGGACGGATCCTCCTCGCGGCCGAGCCTCACATAGGAGAGAGCGCCGGCGATCACCGAGGCGATCATCAGATACCAGATGAAGGAGCGGTGCTTGAGCGCCCAGTCCGACAGGTTGAAGCCGCTCATTTCTGTTCCTCGAGAGTCTGGCTGCGCTGGAGATCGACGGCCTGGCCGGGTTGCAGGCTGCCAACCCCGGCTTTCACCACGATGTCCCCGTCCTTGAGGCCATCAACCACGGCATAGCCGGCCTTGGTGGAGACCAGGGTCACCGGCCGGGCCACGACCACGGCCTTGGCCGCATCCACCACCCAGACGGACGGCTTGTCGCTCGGTCCGGCCAAGGCCGAGACGGGAACGGCGACATGGGGCGCGACCTTTCGCGTGGCGGACACGGAAATGGTCGAGCCGAGCCGGAAGCCATTGGGTGGATCCTGCAGGGCCAGGCGGGCCCGGCGCGTGCGCGTCACCGCATCGGAGGCAGGCGCGAGCTGGCGCAGCGTGGCTGTGGTGCGGATGCTGGGCTCGCCGGCCAGAACGACGTCGAAGCGGGGATAGGCCTTGAGTTCGTCGGCCAGATAATCTGGCACGTCGACCACGGCCTCGCGCACGTCGGGCCGAGCCAGGGTGACGATGATGTCACCGGCCGACACCACCTTGCCGACGTCGGAATTCACGGCGGTGATCACGCCGTCATAGGGAGCGACGAGCTCGGCATAGCTGAGCACGTTGCGGGCCTGCCGCAGCGAGGCCTCGGCCTGGGAGACCTTGGCGTCCGCCGTCTCCCGCGCGGCCACGGCCGTATCGACCTGCGCGCGCGAAGCCGTCTCGGTGACCACCAAGGCGCGGCTGCGGTTTTCGGTCAGCACGGCATTGGCGAGCTGGGCCTTGGCATTGGCGAGATCGGCCTCGGCCGACTGCACGGCGAGGCGCAGCAGCGTGGCATCGACGGCCGCCAGCCTGTCACCCTGTTTGACCCTGTCGCCGACATTCACTTCGCGGGCGATGATACGCCCGCCGACCTGGAAGCCGAGATCGGTCTGGTAGCGGGCGTCGACGCTGCCGACGAAGGGGCCGAAGCTGGCCGTGTCGATGCTGCGCACCGTGAGGGTCAACACCGGCCGGGCGATGCGGTCCTGCGCCAAGGCGTCGCCAGCCAGTACCAGGGCACCCCCGGCCAGGGCCACTAGGGCCGCCGAGGTCATCGGCATGAGACGGGAAAAGCTCATCGCGCCTGCTCCTCGACGGTTTCGACGACCTGGCCGGGCCGCAGCAATTGACCGCCGCGCACGACGACGCTCTCGCCATCTTCGAGTCCGGCCGACAGCACGATGTCCTGCGTGGTGTAACGATCGAGCGTGACAACCCGCGGTTCGACCGCATGGGTGTCGGCAGCGACGGTCCAGACAGCCGGTTTGCCCTGCCACTCGAACAGAGCCGAGGACGGCAGCACGAAACGCTTCTGGGCAGCAAGGCTGGCCTCGCCGCGCACGGCCGTGCCGAGCGACATGGCCGGTGGCGTCTCCTTGAGGCCTATCTTCACCCGGATCGTGCCCTTGCGGGCATCGACGATGGGCGAGATCTCCCGCACATGGCCGGTCGTCTTCACGCTGGGATCAGCCACCAGCGTGATACCGATCTCCGGTGAACCCGGCGGCTTGTCGATCAGGGCCTCGTAGACGTCGAAGACCGCGTCGCGCGGTCCGTCCTGAGCGATGCTGACCACGGTCTGGCCGGCCTGGACGACCTGCCCCGCCTCGGCATTGCGTGTCGTCACCGTGCCGGCGACACCGGCGCGCAGATCCGCATAGCCGAGCTGTTCCTTGGCCTGCTCGACCTGTGCCGTCGCGGCCGCCACGGAAGCCTGGGCGACGCTGAGATTCTCCTGCGCGGCGTCGAGGCTGCTTTGCGAGGTGGCATTCGAAGTGATCAGCGTCTTCTGGCGCTGATACGCAGCCTGGCTCTGCTGGAGCTGCGCCTGGGCTGAAGCGAGCGCGGCGTTGGCGGTGTCGAGGGCGATGCGCTGCTCCTGCCCGTCGACGCGTGCCAGCACCTGGTCTGGCGTGACGTGATCGCCGACATCCACCAGCCTTTCGACGATGCGCCCGCTCACGCGGAAGGATATGTCGCTCTGCACCTGGGCCTCCACGTCGCCGGTCAGGCTGACGCTCGGCCGGTAGTCGGCAACCCGCGCGGTCACGACGCCGACCCGCGCCGGCGCCCCTCCGCTCCAGGCGGCGGCAGGCAAGGTCATCGCGATCAGGCTTCCGAGCAGGACGGCGCGCTGCAGCCGTACGGCGCGGCGCGGCCACGCAGGATTGCCGAGGTTTGAGGTCATCGTCGTCCCCGCTGATTCATGCGAATGTCGTTCGAGGAAGCCGCTTCGACGGGAAGGCCTGAGGTCCTGCAACTGCTGCATCGTCCTCACCCGCTCCGCGGCGTCCAGAGGCCATGGTTCCCTCCCGGGACACCCGGTCGGGAACGATCATTTCACTTGTCGAGCGTTCCCATATCAACTAAAAACAAAACCGTCCAGACGGTTTTTTATTAAGCGGAGACCCTTTCAGGAATTATGCCCCAGTCTGCTCCCCCACCCCAGACCCTGCGCGCGCGAAAGTTGCAGCGGCGCAGCATGGAAACCATCGGGCAAATCCTGACCGCCACCATCGCGGTGATCGAACGCATCGGCGTTCACAACCTCACCATCGATCTGGTGGCGGCAGAGGCCGGCGTCAGCAAGGGCGGCGTGCTGCATCATTTCCCGACCAAGACGGCTTTGATCGTTGCGGCCATGCGTCAGGATATGGAAACACTGATGATGGAAATCGACGAAACCGCTGATGCGACGGTGAATTTCGCCTCGGCCCTGGCTCAGCTCGCCCGTCGCGTCGCCCTGGAGGAAGGCGGTGTGTCGCCGGCGTTCCTGGTGACTGCCGCCGAAATCCCGGAAGCGGCCGGCGTGCTGGCCACCATGTTCAGCACATTGGTCGAGCGAGCGGGCAAGGATGACAAGGCCGGCAGCATCGACTCGACCCTGGTGCTGTTCGCCTCCTATGGCATTCTCATCAGCATGGGCATGAAGTCCTTCCAGCCGAGCGCCGAGGAACTGGCCGCCCTGCTCGATAAACTGGACGCCTTTGCCGCGAGGGCCTGATGCCGTTGCTCAACTCCCCTCACCGGGGAGGCCTGTCCTCGGCGCCCGCCAGGGAGCGTGGCCCGGACGTCTTGATGAAATCGATGAATGCCCGCAGCGGTGCGGGAACGAGACGCCGCCCGGGATAATATAGAAAAGGGCCGGAGAAGCGTTGCCACCAGGGTTCAAGGACAGGTTCGAGAGCCCCGCTCTGAAAATACGGGCGCAGCCAATCCTCGAACAGAAAAATGATACCCGTGCCGGCAATTGCCGCCTCAACCGCCAGATCCGTCGCCGTACCGACGCTCACCAGGAGCGGCCCGGTGGCGTCGACGGTCACGATCTCGCCGTCGCGCTCGAACTCCCAGGCCGGCATTGCCCCGGATGAGAAACGGCCATGCAGGCAGGCATGGTGAAGCAGATCGCGTGGGTGCTCGGGCCGCCCCCGCCGATCGAGATAGGCGGGCGCCGCTCCAGCAGCAAAGCGCTGCATGCGCGGCCCGATGGGCACGGCTATCATGTCCTGTTCCAGCCGCTCGTCGTAGCGGATGCCGGCATCGCAGCCCGCCGCCAGCACATCGACGAAGCTGTCCTCGGCAATCACCTCCAGCCGGATATCGGGAAAGGCGGCAAGGAAACCGGGCACGATCGCCGGCAGCACCAGCCGGGCGGCGCTGACGGGCACATTGAGCCTGAGGGTCCCCGCCGGTCTGTCGCGAAAACCGTTGACGACATCCAGCGCCGCCTCCATCTCGCTCATGACCGGGCCAAGCCGCTCAAACAGGCGCTCGCCCGCCTCGGTGGCGGCGACGCTGCGCGTCGTACGGTTCAGCAGCCTGACGCCGAGCCTCGTCTCCAGCCGGCTCACCGCCTCGCTCAGGCCCGACGGGCTGGCTCCGCTCGCACGAGCGCCGTCACGGAAGCCCCCAGCCCGGGCGACGGCCATGAAAGCATGGAGATCGTTGAGATCGATTTTCACTGTTCGTAACTCCGAACAACCTGTCCGGATTATGGCCGATTGTCGCGCCAATTGACAGGCCCTAGCTACACCGGACGAACAGGAGATCGACCATGACCTCAACCAAGCAGTCCGCCAATTTCAACCTCGGCGACCGTGCCGTGAAGCGCCTCGGCTATGGCGCCATGCAGCTTGCCGGTCCCGGCGTGTTCGGTCCACCCAAGGATCAGGACGCGGCCCTGGCTGTGCTACGCGAAGCCGTCGCATCCGGCGTGAACCATATCGATACCAGCGACTTCTACGGCCCGCACATCACCAACCGGCTGATCCGCGAGGCCTTGCACCCCTACGCCGACGATCTCGTCATCGTCACCAAGGTGGGCGCCCGGCGCGGCGAAGACGCGTCATGGCTTCCCGCCTTTTCGCAGGAGGCCCTCACCCAGGCAGTGCACGACAATCTGCGCAATCTCGGGCTTGATGTCCTCGACGTCGTCAATCTTCGCGTCATGTTCGATGTTCACGGGCCGGCCGAGGGTTCGATCGAAGCGCCGCTGACCGTTCTCGCCGAGCTTCGGGAGCAGGGCCTGATACGGCATGTCGGATTGAGCAACGTCACCGCGACGCAGATCGCCGAAGGACGCCGCATCTGCCCGATCGTCTGCGTGCAGAACCACTATAATCTCGCCCACCGGACCGATGACGCCCTGATCGACGATCTCGCCCGCCAGGGTACCGCCTATGTGCCCTATTTCCCGCTCGGCGGATTTACGCCGCTGCAATCCTCGACCCTGTCGGAGGTTGCCCGGCGCCTCAGTGCCTCGCCCATGCAGGTCGCGCTCGCCTGGCTCTATCGCCGCGGGCCCAACATTCTGCTGATTCCAGGCACGTCTTCCGTCGCGCATCTGCACGCCAACCTCGCAGCGGCAGAGCTCGACCTGCCGGCAGACGAGGTCGCCGCACTCGATCGCGTTGCGGCAAGCCGTTCCTAGGAAGGCAAGCAATCAACCGGAAGACCGGTTCCCCGTCTCGTCATAGCCGGGCCTTGATCCGGCTACCCAGAAGCCGCACGGACGAACCGTCGGGGAGCTGGATTGCCGGGTCAAGCCCGACAATGACAAAGGTCGAGCCCCGCGAAACGCTCAAGTGAACTGCATTGGGTTCTCCGTCCCGTTCTTTCTCGATACGGGGGGGATTTCGCTCTAGTGGAACAGCTTCAGCGCATTGGAGAAGGTGATCCATACGCCCCAGAGAATGGGAATGCCGACGGCCAGCCAGGCCAGGGCAGCCGGCCCGTTCAACCCGCCCCGCCCGATGCCTGAGGATTTCCCCTCCTGCGTCCCGCCGCGCTTTTGCAGGGCTGCGACCTCGGCATCGCTCATGAACCAGCGGGAGGCCACCGGCTTGATCATGAGATTGATGACGAAGCCGACGGCGAGCATGCCGGCGAGCACATACATGGTGCGGTCATAGACCTGGGCCCGGGGCACGCCAGCGGCGATCTGGGCGTCACGGATGTAGTTGATCACCACCGGCCCGACGATCCCCGCCGTCGACCACGCCGTCAGCAGCCGGCCATGGATGGCACCGACGAACTGGGTGCCGAACATGTCGGCGAGATAGGCCGGAACCGTGGCAAAGCCGCCGCCATACATCGAGACGATCACGCAGAAGAAGGCGACGAACACCGCCAGCAGCCCGGCATGGGCTGCCCAGGGCGCCGAGGCATAGAGCACGATGCCGAGGCCGAAGAAGGTGGCATAGGTAAGCTTGCGACCGAGCTTGTCGGACAGCGAGGCCCAGAAGAAACGCCCGAAGATGTTGAACAGAGAGAGCAGGCCGACGAAGCTCGCGGCGATGGTGGCGACCAATTTGGCCTGGCCCGCATCGAGCGCTCCGAAGGCGATCTCCGGCTTGCCGATCAGCGAGCCGGCAAAGATCTCCTGCAGCATCGGTGAGGCCATGCCGAGCACGCCGATGCCGGCCGAGACGTTGAGGCAGAGCACTGCCCAGATCAGCCAGAATTGCGGGGTCTTGTGGGCATTGGACAGATGGACATGGCCCGAGGTGATCATCGCCTTGGTGCTCTCGGGCGGCGTCCACCCTTCCGGGCGCCAGCCGGCCGGCGGCACGCGATAGCCGAAGGCGCCCGCCATCATGAAGACGAAATAGATCACGGCCAATGTCACGAAGGTCTGCCAGACGCCGACGCTGTCCGCGCTCTTGAAATGATTCATCAGGATATCGGCCAGGGGGGAGCCGATCATCGCACCGCCGCCGAAGCCCATGATCGCCATGCCGGTGGCCATGCCGCGCCGGTCCGGGAACCATTTGACCAGCGTGGAGACGGGAGAGATGTAGCCGAGGCCCAGGCCGATGCCGCCGATCACGCCCGAGCCCAGCCAGATCAGCCAGAGCTGGTGGATATAGACGCCGATCGCCGAGATGAGCAGTCCGCCGCACCAGCACAGGGCGGCCACCACACCGGCCTTACGCGGCCCGGCCCGCTCCAGCCAGCCGCCCCAGATCGCCGCGGCCGAGCCGAGCAGCACGAAGAAGAGCGTATAGGTCAAGGTGAGGTCGGAAACACGCCAGTCGCAACTCGTGGTAAACAGAGCCCGCCCCAGACCGACGAGAGCGCCCCAGAAACCGGGATCGACCGCACAGGCCACCGGCTTGCTGATGCCGAGCGCCTGTCCTAGAGGCAGCCAGAAGACGCTAAAGCCATAGGCCATGCCGATGCACAAATGGATGGCCAGTGCCGCAGGGGGGACGAGCCAACGATTGAAGCCTGGCTGTGCCACGAGGCGTTCACGATCCAACAAACCAGGCGCCTGGCCCCCAGCCTCGGCAGAAGCGCTACTATTCATTGGTGTTTCCTCAATATTTTCTTCTTAATTTCGCGGTTAAAGCGCCGCCTTCGCGCGCAAACTTCCACGAAACTGAGGATCACGCAACGTCTGAGCCTCGGCTTTACTGAGCCAGATAGCCTCCATCCACCGGAAGCGTATGGCCGGTCACCATGGCGGCGCCCGGACCGGCGAGGAAGAGAATCGCCGGTGAGACCTCATGCGGCTCGGCGATGCGGCGCAGCGGCGTCATCGCCTCGATGCGCTGCATCAGTTCGGGCTGGGCCAGCAGTGGCGCAATGAAAGGCGTGCGAACATAGGTGGGGGCGACCGCATTCACCCGGATGCGGTGCGGGGCCCATTCCACCGCCAGGGCGCGGGTGAGATTGACGATGGCACCCTTGGTGGTCTGGTAGGAGATGTTCGGATAGACGCCGCCGCCCGACAGCGCCATGATCGAGGCGGTGTTGATGATCGCTCCGCCCTGCCCGGCCGCGATCATGTGGCGGGCCGCCGTGCGCGCGCACAGGAAGACGCCGGTCATGTTGACGGCCACCACCTTGTCCCACGCTTCCAGGCTGAGATCCACGGCCGCATCGCGGATGGCGAGGCCGGCATTGTTGACGAGGATGTCGATATGGCCATGGCGAGCCACGATTTCGGCAAAGCGCGCGGTCACCTCGGCCTCGTCGGTCACATCCATGACGAGCGCTCCGGCGCGGTGCGCGCCCCTGACGCTTGCCAGCACGTCCTCGCCCACCGGCGCCCGATCGAGAATGACCACCTCGGCCCCGGCCGCGGCCAGGGCCTGCGCCGCCGCCAGCCCGATGCCGCTGCCACCGCCGGTCACGGCCGCGACCTTGCCTTCCAGCCCGTAAAAATCGGTCAGCCTGACCGCGCCGCCCTGTTCCGCCGGATGTCCCTGTTCGCCCATGGTCGTTTCCCCTAAGCAGGATTTCTCAATGTTCTCCGCGGACGGGCAATAATGAGAAATCCTGCAAGTATTTGAAATCTTGCAGGTTCCTCTTGTTCGAGCCTGCTCGTTCTTGGATTGCCGCGTTCCCCAAAGCGGCGATGCAACGCCGACTCAAAAGTCCGACCATTCATCTGTGGCACCAAACCCGATGCTACGGAAGGCCGGAAACACCGGATTGACGCAGATGCTCGGCGCAGGCTTCTACGAAGGCGCGCAGCTTGGGCTGGCTCCGGCTGGTGCGGGGAAAATAGACGAAAAGGCTGTCGCCGGCCGGCGAAAATTCCTCCAGCACCGTTTCCAACAGCCCCTGGGCGAGCTCACCGGCCGTTTGCAGGGTCGAGCCATAGAGCAGCCCCATGCCTTGTACGGCCAGGGTCCGCAGCAGCCAGGGATCATTGGCAACGATGGCGCCGGGCGGCTCGATGCTAAGCGCCTGGCCGTCCCGCTCGAACTCCCAGCGATAGATATCGCCGACATCCGGCCGCCGGTAACGCAGGCATTGGTGCCGGGCGATGTCTTCGGGCGCTTGCGGCCGGCCATGCCGGGCGAGATAGGCCGGGGAGGCCATCACCATCCAGCGAAAGGGCGGCGTCACCCGCACGGCGATCATGTCCTTGTCGATGAACTCGCCAACACGAATGCCGGCATCGAAGCCCCCCTCGACCAGCTCGGCATGGGTGGAATCCACTGTCACGTCGACATGCACCTCCGGCCAGCGCTGCTGAAACAGCGGCAGCACCGGTTCGAGGACATGCACCAGCGCCATGCGATGCACCAGCAGGCGCAGCGTGCCCGAGGGCTTGGCCCGCGACTGCACGAGATCGTCCAGCGCGCCCAGGATGGTCTCGGCCGCAGGCCCGAGCTGGGCCAGGAGGCGCTCGCCCTCCTCGGTCAGGGCAAGGCTGCGCGTGGTGCGGTGCAGGAGCGGCAGGCCGAGCCGGCGCTCCAGCCCCTGCAGCGCCTGGCTCACCGCCCCGGCAGTAACGCCGAGTTCGATGGCTGCCGCGCGGAAACTACCCCGGCGCACGATGGCGAGGAATTCGGACAAGCCGTCGAAGGGGTCGCTACGTGCCATCTCTGCGTCGCTGGAAGGGAATACGGTTCGACTGTATAGCACAGCTATACAGCGTGTGGAGCCGGCGCCGGCTTATGGCCTCGCCGGCAGGGGTCTATCTTCGAAGCGTGGCCGGGAGCCGGGCTCCCGCCCCTTGCCTGCCGCCAGAGCGGCAGCTTCCATCCCCTTGATTCATGGATTTCATCTCATGCGCTACAAGACACTTGGCAGCAGCGGCCTCTTCGTATCCGAGCTTTGCCTGGGCACCATGACCTTCGGTGGCGGCAACGAGTTCTGGAACACGATCGGCACGCTCGACCAGAGCCTGGCCGACGGCATCGTCGCCCGCGCCCTCGATGCCGGCATCAATTTCATCGACACCGCCAATGTCTATTCGGGTGGCCTGTCGGAGGAGATCACCGGCCGCGCCATCGTCAATTCCGGCCGCAAGCGCTCCGATATCGTGCTCGCCACCAAGGCGCTCGGCACGGTCGGCCCGGGGCCGAACGACAGGGGCGCCTCGCGCGGCCACATCATGGATGCGGTCAAGGCCAGCCTGAAACGCCTCGGCACCGACTATATCGATCTCTACCAGATCCATGGCCTCGACCGCTTCACGCCGATCGAGGAGACCATGCGCGCCCTCGACGATCTCGTAAGGCAGGGGCACATACGCTATGTCGGCCTCTCCAACTGGTCTGCCTGGACGATCATGAAGGCCCTCGGCCTCGCCGACCGGCATGGCTGGACGCGGCCTTCCACCCTGCAAGCCTACTACACCGTCGCCGGGCGTGACCTCGAACGCGAGATCGTGCCGCTGCTGGAGGCTGAAAAGCTCGGCCTGATGGTGTGGAGCCCGCTCGCCGGCGGCCTGCTCTCGGGCAAGATCGATCGCGACGGCAAAGGCCCGGACGGCGCGCGCCGGACCAATTTCGATTTTCCGCCCGTCGACAAGGACCGAGCCTTCGCCTGCATCGATGTGATGCGCGAGATCGCGCAGGCCCACAACGTGTCCGTTGCCCGCATCGCGCTGGCCTTCGTGCTGCATCGGCCCTTCGTGATGTCGGTGATCATCGGCGCCAAGTCCATCGAGCAGCTCGACGACAACCTAGCCGCCACCGATGTGGTGCTGAGCGCCGACGAACTCGCCCGTCTCGATGCCGTCAGTGCCCTGCCCCGCGAATATCCCGGCTGGATGATCGAGCGCCAGGCGGCGATGCGGCTGCCCGAGCCCCAGGGCCGCGCCTGAGGCGATCAGCCCGAAGGGGATGGCAATCGCCCTTCCCTTCGGACAGGATGAACCGCGAGGATTCGTTGCCGCGACCGCTGGAGACCGACGCTTGACCGCCACCAGGATCGCCCATTTCATCACCCATGCGGACGTCGAGATCGACCCGGCCATTCCAGTGCCGCAATGGCGGCTCTCGGCCAGGGGCCGGGCCCGGCACGAGGCCTTCAACCGGCATGGTTTCGTCACGCGCATTACCGCCGTCCACTCCAGCGACGAACGCAAGGCGCGTGACGGCGGCGAGATCCTGGCCGGTCATCTCGGTCTGCCCGTACAGGTGGTGCCGGCCCTGCATGAGAATGACCGCTCGGCGAGCGGATTCCTGCCGTCACCCGAATTCGAGGCCACCGCCGACGCCTTCTTCGCCAATCCGGAGCTCAGCATTCGCGGCTGGGAGCGCGCCATCGACGCCCAGAACCGCATCGCCGCCGCCGTCGACGCCATCCTGGCGGCCGATCGCAGCCATGGCGACATCGCCATCGTCGCCCATGGCGGGGTCGGCACGCTCCTGCTCTGCCGCCTCCTGTCCGCCCCGATCGACCGCCGCCACGACCAGGCGGCGGGCGGCGGCAACTATTTCAGCTTCGAGGTGGCGACACGACGGCTGCTGCAGGGTTGGAAGCGGATCGAGCCCTGAATCAGCTTCCCCCCGGCACTGGGAAGGCAGCAACGCTCATCCATCCGCCACGCTGCCCCAGAGTACCGGGGAGGCCCCGTGCTGCGAGCTCGCACAATCGTTCAAGATTGGCGCGGGACCGCTAGATAGGATCCTTTCCCCGAAGATTTCAGGACGAGAAACGCGTCATCATGCCTGTCGGCTTCATCGGTCTCGGCGTCATGGGGGAACCCATGGCGCTCAATCTCGTAAAGGCGGGAACGCCGCTGGTGGTCTGGAACCGCTCCCCGGACAAATACGCCAGCTTGCAAGCTGCCGGTGCCGCGGTGGCCGTCAGCCCCGGCGAGGTCTTCGCCACGGCGCACATCGTGATCCTGATGTTGGCGAACACGGCGGCGATCGATGCGGTGCTCGGCCGCGGCTCGATGGATTTCGAAAACCGGGTCGCCGACCATATCATCGTGCAAATGGGCACGATCTCGCCGGAAGATTCGCGCCGGCTCGACCAGGACATCCGCGCCGCCGGCGGCCACTATGTCGAAGCTGCGGTTTCCGGCTCCCGCAAGCCGGCCGAAGCCGGACAGCTCGTGGCCATGCTGGCAGGTGATGCGGGCGCGCTTGCCGAGATCCGCCCCCTGATCGCTGCGATGTGCCATCAGGCTTTCGACTGCGGAAGCGTTCCCGGCGCCTTGACGATGAAACTCGCCGTCAACCTGTTCCTGATCACCATGGTGACGGGCCTTGCCGAGGCCGCCCATTTTGCCGGGCAGCATGGTCTCGACATGCAGCAATTCCGGGCCATTCTCGATGCCGGCCCGATGGCGAGCCCGGTCTCCCGCATCAAACTGCAAAAACTGGTCGAGGGTGATTTTGCGGTGCAGGCCTCGATCGCCGATGTGTTGAAGAACAACCGCCTGGTCGCCGACGCCGCCCGCCGCGCTGGGCTTGCCTCGCCCCTGCTCGACATCTGCCATGCTCTCTATGGCGAGACACAGGATCTCGGCCTCGGTACGTCCGACATGGCGGCGGTCATCCGGGCCATCGAGGCGCGGACCGCGCACTGAACAAGGCGGAAAGCCCCATCGCCGCGCTGCCATGATCGATGCCGGTCGCCCAGCAGATCGTCTCCAACACGCGACCACTCGCGCCGGCCTGCTCCGCTTCAGTGAAGCGGCGGAACTATTTCGGCGCGGGATGACTGCCGCCCGATGTGTGATCCGACGGCTTACCGGCACCGCCCGGCGACGGCATGTCCCCACCACCCGAAGGCGAGATGTCACCGCCACCAAAAGTGTGGCGCGACCCGACCACGGCGGCCCAGGCTTCGCCGATGCGCAGGCGGCTCCAGGCCGCGGGCCTGGCCGGCGGGACCTGCATGCCGGTAAGCTCGGTGCCGAAACCAGGGGTGAGCCGCACCGTTCCCCCTCTGGTAGCGACGTCGACGATGCCATCCTCGACATAGACGCCGAACTTGCCCCAGCTCGGCCCGGCGAAGAACCGGGTGCCGCGAGCGGCGATCAGGCCAAACGGCGTCGTAACGCCGAGTTCCCCCGACGGGCGATCATGCGGGCGGTCGAACAGAATGGCGCCGCGCTCGAGCACCAGCTTGCCGCCCCGGTCGATCAGGAACTTGTCGATGCGTACCCTTGTGCGGGCGCCCAGCAGCAAGCGGGTGGCCTCGCCAAGCTGCGCCGACAACCGCGCGCTCTCGCCGGTCGCCAGGAGATCGTTGAGATAGACGGGGTCGCCGACCGCGAGCAGACGGGTGCGGCCACGGGCCTGCGCGGTGCTTTCGCCGCTGGCGCCCAGGATCGAGCCCGCCTCCACGGCGGCCCGAGCCAGGACTCTCTCCGGCCGTATTCCGGCAAGCAACAGGCCAGCCAGGAGTGAACGGCGGTGGATCGGCATGATGAGGCTTTCCAGACGAGGGGGTGGTGGATCAGGGGAAAACCGGACCCGACACCGCCAAGCCGGCGGCCTCCTCCCTGCCGGGACAGTCCGTTTCAACGAACGTCCCCAGACGATGATACCGCTCTATTCTTGATGTGTACGCTTCTTCCGGTACCGGCCGCAAAGTAAGTTCCTCGAGTTCCTTACCCGCGGCCAGTCATTCATCCTAGCTGAAACCCTTTCGTCTACAAGCCCCCCGAACTCATGCAGAAGACTTAGGCTTTTGCAGCCAAGGCGGGCGATAGGATCAGGCCCGCACCTCGACAACGCCCATCATTCCCAGCTGCTCATGTTCCAGGATATGGCAATGATACATGCGCAGGCCCGGCTGTTCCTGCCGCACCAGCAGGCGCACGGTTTCGCCGCGCGCCACATTGATCGTATCCTTCCAGGCGCGATAGGGCGCCTTGCTCACCCGGCCGTCCCGCTCGGTCTCCACCGGCTGGAACTGCGTACCGTGAAGATGGAAGGGGTGATCCATGTCCGCCAGATTGGCGATCTCCCACAATTCGGTCTGCCCCGCCTTGGCGACGACATCGACCCGGTTCATGTCGAAGGAGGCGCCGTTGATAAGAAAGCCCATCTTCATGCCGCCCTCCCCCATCGACATGGTCTCGGTGAATTCGAGGCGGCGCGTAGCGACGGGCGGGCCGAGATCGGCAATGCGGCGCAGCTTCGCCGGCAGGGCCGGAGCCGTCTCGGCCCTGTCCGCCGTCACATCGATGGTCATCAGATCGGCGGCGGTGTCGGGACGTCCCGGCCCCATCCAGCCGTGATCGACATCCTCCGTCCGCAGCACCACTTGCCCCGGCTGGTCGAAGGCGACGACGACCTCTGCCCGTTCGGCGGGCGCGAGATCGATGACCCGAAGCCCGGGCACCGGCGCTTCGAGAAGGCCGCCGTCACTGCCGATCAGCGTGATCGGCGCCGTGCCGAAGGTCAGGCGCAGAAAGCGCCCATTGCTGGCGTTGAACAGGCGGAAGCGGCGCCAGCTGCCGGCGGGCAGCGTCAGGACAGGCTTCTTCTGGCCGTTGACCAGGACATGGTCACCCACCCGCCCATTCATCAGGTCCGCCATGGTGTTGGGCGGGATCGAGCCATCGGACGCCAGCCTCAGATCGGTAAAGAACAGCGGTGTATCGCCATAGGCGGCCGGGATCGGATCCTGGCGCGGCTTGACGATAAAGGCCCCGGCGAGACCGCGATAGACCTGCTCGGCCGTGCGGCCATGGGGATGGGGATGGTACCAGTAGCTGCCGGCGCTGCCTTCCGGCAGCTCGAAGGCGTAGAGCCGATCGGCGCCTGAGGCCACCGGGTCCATGGGATTGCCGTCCTGGTCCGCCGGCACCGGCATGCCATGCCAGTGGATGGTAGTTTCCTCGCCCTGCAAGCGATTGGCAAAGCGGATGGCGACCTTGTCGCCCTCGGTCACTTCGATCAGGGGGCCGGGCGTCTCGCCGTCATAGGCAAGGATGGGCGTCTCGACACCTTCGGCAAAGCGGGCGATGGCGGGCTTGGCCGTGAGGTCGGCCTCGAAACGCCCAGGCCCGCTGGCCCGATTGGCGAGACGGGGCAGGTCGCGCAGCGGGGCGCCTTCAGGCAACACAGGCGAGGCCGCGGGAACCGCCGTCTTGCCATCCCCTGGCGACATGCCCGGCATATCCATGCCATGCTTGGAATGATCCTGCATTTGCGCCGCGGCAGGGCTTGAAATCACCAGGGCGGCGACGCCGGAGAGCAGAAATTCACGTCTGTTCATACCGATAATCCTTGCTCAAAGCTGGCGCGTGCGCAGGCGCAACGCGTTGGCAATGACGCTGACGGAGGAGAGCGCCATGGCCGCCGCGGCGATGATGGGCGACAGCAGGATACCGAAGACGGGGTAAAGCACCCCGGCCGCGACGGGCACACCGGCGGCGTTGTAGACGAAGGCGAGGAAGAGGTTCTGGCGGATATTGGCCATGGTGGCCTGCGATAACCGCCTTGCCCGCACGATGCCCATGAGATCGCCCTTGACCAGGGTGACCCCGGCGCTCTCGATCGCCACATCCGTGCCCGCGCCCATGGCGATGCCGACATCGGCCGCCGCCAAAGCCGGCGCATCGTTGACGCCGTCGCCGGCCATGGCCACCACCTTGCCCTCGCGCTTGAAGGCCTCGACCAGCGCGCTCTTGCGTTCGGGCAGGACCTCGGCCTCGACGGCATCAATGCCGAGCCGGCGGGCGATGGCCTCGGCGGTAACGCGGTTGTCCCCTGTGACCATCACGACATGGATACCCTCTTCACGCAAAGCCGCCAGGGCGGCCGGCGTGGTTTCCTTGACCGGATCGGCAATGGCGAGCAGGCCGGCCAGGCGACCGTCGACAGCGGCGAAGATCACCGTCGCCCCGTCCTGGCGCAGCCGGTTGGCTTCCGCAGCCAGGGCGACCGCGACGCCCTCCTGCGCCATGAAGGCCGCATTGCCGAGGAGAACCAGCTGACCCTCGACGGTCCCCCGCGCACCCTTGCCCGTGGGGGAGTCGAAATCCACAACCGCAGACAAGGCGAGGCCCTTCGCCTCCGCCGCCGCGACCACGGCCCGGGCCAAAGGATGTTCGGAAGCCCGCTCCACGCTGGCCGCCAGCCGCAGCAAGTCGTCCTCGCCAAAGCCTTCGGCGGGCCAGATGGCGGTGAGGGTCGGGTGCCCTTCGGTGAGCGTGCCGGTCTTGTCGACCACCAGGGTGTCGACTTTCTCCAGCCGCTCCAGCGCTTCGGCATTGCGGACCAGCACGCCGAGGCCCGCGCCCTTGCCGACGCCGACCATGATCGACATCGGCGTCGCCAGGCCGAGAGCACAGGGGCAAGCGATGATCAGCACGGTGACCGCGGCGACAAGGCCATAGGCCAAGCGAGGCTCCGGCCCGAAGATCGCCCAGGCGATGAAGGCCACCGCCGCGATCAGGATGACCGCCGGCACGAACCAGCCGGCTACCTGGTCGGCCAGGCGCTGGATCGGTGCCCGCGAGCGCTGCGCCTGCGAGACCATCTGGACGATCTGGGCCAGCATGGTGTCGCCCTCGACCTTGTCGGCGCGGATCACCAAAGCGCCGGTCTGGTTGAGCGTACCGCCGATGACGCTGTCGCCGACGGCCTTGGCCACCGGCATGGATTCGCCGGTCACCAGCGCCTCGTCGAGTGAGGAGCGCCCCTCCAGCACGCTGCCGTCCACCGGCACCTTCTCGCCGGGACGGATGCGCAGGCTGTCGCCGACCGCCACCTTGTCGAGCGTGATCTCCTCCTCCGAACCATCTTCCCTTATGCGTGTCGCCGTCTTCGGAGCCAAGTTGAGCAAGGCCCTGATCGCCCCCGACGTATGTTCGCGGGCCCTGAGTTCGAGTACCTGGCCGAGCAGCACCAGCACGGTGATCACCGCGGCCGCCTCGAAATAGACGGCCACGCTGCCGTCGTCACCACGGAAGGCGTCGGGGAACAGGCCGGGCGCGAACACCGCCACCAGGCTGTAGACCCAGGCAATGCCGGTGCCCATGGCGATCAGGGTGAACATGTTGAGGCTGCGGCGCAGCACGGACTGCCAGCCGCGGACGAAGAAAGGCCAGCCACCCCACAGCACCACGATGCTGGCCAGGACGAGCTGGATCCAGGCCGATCGGGCCGGCGGCACCAGATGATGCAGCGCCGGGACGAGATGAGCCCCCATCTCCAGGATGAAGACCGGCAGGGTCAACACCAGGCTGACCCAGAAACGGCGCGTCATCTCGGCGAGCTCGGGATTGGGGCCGGCTTCGGCCGTGACCTGCAGCGGCTCGAGCGCCATGCCGCAGATCGGGCAGGATCCCGGTCCTTCCTGCCGGATCTCGGGATGCATCGGGCAGGTATAGATCGTGCCCGCGGGGGCCGCAGGTGCCGATTTGCGCTCGCCGAGATACCGTCCCGGCTCCGCCTCGAATTTCGACTTGCAGCCGGCCGAGCAGAAATAATAGGGGCGCCCTTCATGCTGAATGGAATGCTTGGCGGTCGCCGGATCGACATCCATGCCGCAGACCGGATCCTTCACGCCGGCCGGCGCCCCGCCATGATCGTGGTGGTGGTCGTGATGATGGTGATGGTCGTTCATCAGCCCGTCCCATGCCTCTCAATCGATTCGCGCTGGTCTCCCAGCCTTCCGGGACAGGGCGTAAGGCTTGACATCATGGGAAGGTCAAGAGAGTTTTCGGAAAGCTGACGATTTGTTGCGGCTTCGGTGATGCGCCGCGATCAGCCTACCGCCCGCACATGCACCGGTTGCAATTCGTCGAGGCCGCTCACGCCCAGCATGGCCATGTTGCGGGCGACTTCCGCCTGCAGGAGGCCAAAGGCGTGACGGATTCCGCTTTCCCCACCCACGGCAGCGGCAAACAGAAAAGGACGCCCGACGAAGACGAAGTCGGCCCCGAGCGCCAGCGCCTTGAGGACATCCGTACCCCGGCGGAAGCCGCCGTCGATCAACACCGCCATCTCGCCAGCCTCCGAAACGGCCTCGCGCAGGACCGTCATCGGAGCGACCGCCGTATCGAGCTGGCGCCCGCCATGATTGGAGATCCAGACGCCGTCGACGCCTCTCTCGCGCGCAATCGCGACGTCCTCGGGCGCAAGAATGCCCTTCACTACCAGCTTGCCGCGCCATGACCGCCGGATGAGATCGAGATGGCTCCAGTCGAGCCCGTCGCGGGCGCCGATATCCCGCACCGCATTGCGGGACAGCAGGGTCGGGCCGCGAAAGGCATCCATGTTCTCGAAGCGCGGCATGCCGCCGGCCAGGGTGCGGGCAAAGGTCCCCAGCGACCAGGACGGATGGGTGATGCCGTCCCAGAACAATCGCAGGCTCGGTTTCAAGGGCGTTGAGAAACCGGTGCGGGCATTGTTCTCGCGATTGGCCGCCACCGGCACGTCGGCGGTGAGCACCAGCGTTTCATAGCCCGCGGCGGCCACACGTGCCACCATGCGGCTGATGCGTTCGGGTTCGCCCGGCAGATAGGTCTGGAACCAGCGAGCCCCACCCTCCTCTGCCAGCCGCTCCAAGGGGATCAGCGAAGTGGCGCTGGCCACCATCAGGGCATCTTCGGCTGCGGCGGCCCTGGCGAGCGCCAGGTCCCCTTCGAAAGTGGCGAGGCCCGACAGCCCCATGGGGGCGATGCCGACCGGCAGGGCATAGGCCTGGCCGAACAGGGCGTGGCGCGTCGAACGCGCCCTGGTATCGACGAGCACGCGCGGCACCAGCCCGAGGGCGGCCAGCGCCCGGCTGTTGCCGGCATGCGCGGCATTCGTCTCGGCAGCACCGGCATAATAGCCATAGATCTGGCGCGGCAAATGACGGCGGGCCGCCGGCTCGAAATCCGCAAGCGCCAGGAAAGGCCGCAACGACCGCGGTACGTTCGCCTCGATGCGGCGAGCGGTGACCACCGTTCGGGAATGCGAATTGTCCGGCACTCTTCCTGCTCTTCTCCAGCCTGCCCGTTTCCGCGTCGTTGCCCCTTATCCCTTGGCGCAAGCAGGACCGCTTCGTCAATCAAGGTCGCAGGACATATCGCCCGATGCGTCAAGTATACCGTACAGTGAGTGTACAGGCCGGCCATTCGGGTGAATCGTCCCCGCCATCTATCGAATTCCCCAAGAAGCGGGATGAAGCGGCGGCGTCAGGAATGCGATCGCCTCTCTCCCGAGGAGATGGAAATGGCGCTGTCCGATCCGATCAAAGCCAGGCCCGCATTCAATCGCCAGACCCTGCTCATTCTGTCCGCCGCCATCATCCTGAGCGCGGCCATGGGCATCCGGCAGACCTTCGGCCTTTTCGTCGAGCCCTTCTCGCTTGACCGGGGACTTCCAGTCACCCTGATCGCTTTCGCCATCGCCATCCACAATCTGGTCTGGGGAGCAGCGCAACCTTTTGCGGGGGCTGCGGCCGATCGCTATGGCGCAGCGCCCGTGGTGGCATTCGGCGCCGCTGCCTTCGCTCTCGGCCTCGGCATTGCCGCCATGGCGCCGTCGGGGATCATGCTCGTCCTCGGTCTCGGCGTGCTGGTCGGCATCGGCATCAGCTGCACGGCCTTCGGCGTCGTACTGACCGCGGTCGGCCGCGAGACCGCACCCGAAAAGCGCAGCATGGCCATGGGCGTCGCCAGCGCCGGCGGCTCGTTCGGACAGGTCGCGATGGTTCCCCTGGCACAGATCGTCTCGGAATATTCGGGCCTGTCCACCGCCCTCATCGTCTTGGCGCTGGTCATGCTGGCCGCGGCGCCTTTCGGCCTGTTTCTGGATGGCCAACCAAGGCTGGCCGCGGCCGAGAAGGAAGAGGCGGCCCTGCCGCTGAAAGCCGCGCTGGAACAGGCTCTCGGCCATCGCGGCTATTGCCTTCTCACTCTCGGCTTCTTCACCTGCGGCTTCCAGCTCGCCTTCATCGCCACCCATCTGCCGGGCTATCTTTCGCTCTGCCACATGCCGTCGGGCACCGGGGCCAAGGCCCTCGCCTTGATCGGCCTGTTCAACATGGCGGGAAGCTGGGCCTGCGGCTGGCTCGGCGGGCGCTACCGGCAGCAGCATGTGCTCGGCTGGCTCTATCTGATCCGGGGCGTCGCCATCGCCGCCTTCTTCCTGGCGCCGAAATCGGACAGCTCCGTCACCCTGTTTGCGGCCGTGATGGGCCTGACCTGGCTCGGCACGGTTCCCCTCACCAGCGGTCTCGTCGCCAAGGTCTTCGGCGTGCGCCATCTCGGCACCCTGTTCGGTATCTGCTTTCTCAGCCACCAGATCGGCTCGTTTCTCGGCGCCTGGCTGGGTGGCCTGACTTTCGATCTCACCGGCTCCTACACACTGGTGTGGTGGGCGACCGCCCTTGCCAGCCTGATGGCGGCAGCGCTGCATTTCCCGATCAACGACACGCCGCAAACGGCGATGGCCTCGGGGCGGGCGTGAAAGCTTCCCTGGGACCGCCGGCATCTTGCCGGCTTCTTCCGACCCGGCAAGCGTGGGGCAATCAAGAGCCGGCAAGATGCCGGCGGTCCCGGGAAATTTCCTCAGTCCCGCGCGAAATGGGCCCGCTCCGCCCGAACCCGCAGGGTGATATGGTCGGCAACGGCGGCGACGCGGCGGGTGTTGTGCGTGTCCGGATGGGAAACCAGCCAATAGCTGCGGGTGAAGCGCGTGCCCGGCAGCAGTCGCGTCAGCTCGGGATATTGCCGGGCCGCATAGTCGTGCAGGATGCCGATACCGTGGCCGGCCCTGACAGCTTCCATCTGGGCGACCACGCTGCCGCACTCGAAGCGCCGGCGCATCAGCCGGCCCAGCGTCTCGGCATAATCCAGCGCCCGGCTGTAGACGAGGTCATCGACATGGGTGACGAAGAGATGGCCGGCAAGGTCCTCCTCGCTGGCGATGGGGGGCGCCGCTTCGAGATAGCCCAGGGAGGCATAGACGCTGAGCGTATAGTCGGTCAGCTTCTTGACCATCAGCCGCCCCTGCACGGGGCGGTCCAGCGTCACCACGATGTCGGCCTCGCGCCGTGACAGCGAGAAGGTGCGCGGCAGCGGCACCAGCTGCACCACCAGTTCCGGGTGTCGGGCCGCCAGGGCGCCCAGTTCGTGCGACAGGAAGTAGTTGCCGAGCCCGTCCGGCGCGCCGACACGCACCGTGCCGCTGATCTCCGCCGTGGTGCCGGATACCAGGGCGCCGACGCGCAGGAATTCGGATTCGGCCTTCTCCGCCGCGACGAGCAGGGCCTCGCCGGCCGCCGTCAGCGTGCAGCCCTGGGTCTGGCGTTCGACGAGCTTGGCGCCGAAGGTCTCCTCCAGCGCCGTGAGCTGGCGGCCGACGGTGGCATGGTTGAGCCCGAGCTGGCGCGCCGCGCCGAGCAATTGCCCGCTGCGCGCCACCGCCAGAAAGATGCGGATGTGGTCCCAGTTCATGGCGAACTCCGGGTGCACGGGCATCTTGCCCGTTCTGCCTGACCGACATCCGCCACGTTTCCAAGAACGGGCAAGATGCCCGTGCACCCCGGGAAGATCGTCTATTGATGACTTTAATTTTTGCACATCGGAAGTGCAATCCCTCTCATTGCTGTGCGAACGGATCAACTGCATAGATCTCGCCGAACGCCGCCTATCGGCGGACGAGGACAGGAGGAAGAGGATGACGCGCGAGATCTCCCATTTCATCGGCGGCAAGCTGGTTGCCGGCCGCAGCGGCCGCAAGGCGGCGGTCTACAATCCCGCCACCGGCGAAGCCGCGGCCGAAGTCGCCCTCGCCTCCGTCGCCGAAGTGCGCGAGGCCTCCGCCGCCGCCAAGGCGGCCGCCCCCGGCTGGGCCGCCACCACGCCGCTGCGCCGCGCCCGCATCCTCAATAAGTTCCTGCACATCCTCGAGGAACGCACCGACGAGCTCGCCGCCGTGATCACGGCCGAGCACGGCAAGGTGCTGTCGGATGCCAAGGGCGAGATCCAGCGCGGCATGGAAGTGGTGGAGTTCGCCACCTCCGCGCCTCAGCTCCTCAAGGGCGAGGTGACGGAGAATGTCGGCACCCGCGTCGACAGCCATTCCCTGCGCCAGCCACTCGGCGTGGTCGCCGGCATCACGCCGTTCAACTTCCCCGCCATGGTGCCGATGTGGATGTTCCCGGTGGCGCTGGCCTGCGGCAACTGCTTCATCCTCAAGCCCTCCGAGCGCGATCCGTCCGCTTCGCTGCTGCTCGCGCAGTGGCTTAAGGAAGCCGGCCTGCCGGACGGCGTCTTCAACGTGGTCCATGGCGACAAGGAGGCCGTTGACGCCATCCTCACCGATCCCGACATTTCGGCCGTCAGCTTCGTCGGCTCCACGCCGATCGCCCGCTACATCTACGAGACCGCCTCTCACAACGGCAAGCGCTGCCAGGCGCTGGGCGGCGCCAAGAACCACATGATCGTGATGCCCGACGCCGACATCGACCAGGCCGTCGACGCCCTGATGGGCGCGGCCTATGGCTCGGCCGGCGAGCGCTGCATGGCGATCTCGGTTGCGGTGCCGATCGGCGAAGCCACGGCCGAGGCGCTGCTGGCCAAGCTGGAACCCCGGGTGCGCGCCCTCAAGATCGGACCCGGCACCGACCCGGAAGCCGAGATGGGACCGCTGGTGACCAAGCAGCATCTCGACAAGGTGCGCGGCTATATCGACACCGGCGTGGCCGAAGGCGCCAAGCTGGTGGTGGACGGGCGCGGCTTCAGCATGCAGGGCTACGAGAACGGCTATTATCTCGGCGGCACGATCTTCGACCATGTCACCACCGACATGACGATCTACAAGGAAGAGATCTTCGGCCCGGTGCTCGCGGTGGCGCGCGCGCCCGACTATGCCACTGCCGCCCGCATGATCAACGAGCATGAATTCGGCAACGGCACCGCGATCTTCACCCGCGACGGCGACGCCGCCCGCGAATTCGCCCACCAGATCCAGGTCGGCATGGTCGGCATCAACGTGCCGATCCCGGTGCCGATGGCGTTCCACTCCTTCGGCGGCTGGAAGGCCTCGCTGTTCGGCGACCACCACATGCACGGCCCCGAGGGCGTGCGGTTCTACACCAAGCTCAAGACCATCACGAGCCGCTGGCCCACCGGCATCCGCGCCGGGGCCGACTTCGTGATGCCGACGATGAAGTAATCGACGCATCGAACGAAGAACGCCGCCGGAGAGCGATCCCGGCGGCGTTTTGTTGCGCTACGGGCCGAAGCCCGCCTCTGACAATCCCATCAGGGGCGATGCACCGTCTTCACCTCGAGGAAGTCCTCCAGGCCGAAGATGCCGCCCTCGCGGCCATTGCCGGACTGCTTGTAGCCGCCGAACGGGCTGCCATAGCGATGAGGCCCGCCATTGATGTGCACCATGCCGGCGCGCAGCCTGGCCGCGACCCGCTCGGCCCTTTTGTCGTCGCCGGTCTGCAGATAGGCGGCAAGACCGTAATTGGTGTCGTTGGCGAGCTCGATCGCCTGCTCCTCGGTGTCGAAGGGAATGATCGACAGCACCGGGCCGAAGATCTCCTCGCGGGCGATGCGCATGTTGGGATCGACATCGGCGAAGATGGTGGGCTTGGTGAAATAGCCCTTCTCATAGCCTTCCGGCTTGCCGGGACCGCCGATCAGCACGCGCGCGCCTTCGGCGACGCCGGCCTCGATCAAAGCCTGCACGCGGCCGAACTGGATGTCGCTGACCAGCGGGCCGATATGCTCGCCTTCCTGCTTGGGATCGCCGACGGCCTGCGTCCTGCCGGTACGCTCTGCGATGTCGACGACCTTGTCATAGACCGAACGCTGCACCAGCATGCGGGTCGGTGCGTCGCAGGACTGGCCGGAATTGTTGAAGCATTCCAGCACGCTGCCGGCGACGCGATCTTCCAGGTCGGCATCCTCGAAGATGATGTTGGGCGACTTGCCGCCGAGCTCCAGCGTGACGCGCTTGACGGTCTCGGCCGCATCCTTGCTGACGGCGATGCCGGCGCGGGTCGAGCCGGTGAAGGACATCATGTCGATGTCCTTGTGCTTGGAGAGGGCAGCGCCGACCGAGGGGCCATCGCCGTTCACCAGGTTGAACACGCCGGCGGGGAAGCCGGCTTCCTCGACCATTTCGGCATAGAGCAGCGCGTTGAGGGGGGTGAACTCGCTCGGCTTGAGCACGCAGGTGCTGCCGGTGGCGAGCGCCGGCACCACCTTGAGCGCGATCTGGTTGATCGGCCAGTTCCAGGGGGTGATCAGGCCGCAGACACCGATCGGCTCGCGCAGCACCACATCGCCATTGGGCAGGGTATCGCGGGCCTTGAGATGACGCAGCGCATCGATGAAGCCCTGCAGATGGCCGACGCCGACATCGGCCTGCTGGGCCCGGCTCATCGAGATCGGCGCACCGAGTTCGAGCGTGATGGTCTGGGCCATCTCCTCATAGCGGCGCTTGTAGACGTCGAGCAGCTTTTCCAGCAGCGCCAGGCGCTCCTCGACGCTGGTGCGCGAATAGGTGGCGAAGGCCTTCTTGGCGGCGGCGACGGCCTTGTCGACATCGGCGGGCGTGCCCATGGAGATCACCGCGACCGGCTGCTCGGTGGCCGGATCCAGCACCTGCAGATCGTTGGGAACGACAGGATCCACCCACTTGCCGTCGATGAAGAACTTGCGCTTGTCGAGCATCGCTCACTCCCTGATTGCGGAGACGGTCTCCCGCCCCTCGTGAATATGTCGGACTTACACTGCCCCAGCGCACCGATCCACTGGAACAGCCATCATGTCGCAGGTGCGATGGTAGCGGGTTGAGGTCCCAAAGCATGTGACCAGAATTCGAGCTATCCCGGCCTTTGTCATTGCCGGGCTTCGACCCGGCAATCCAGGAGATACTCGCCGAGAAAGACGATCTCTGGATGCCCGGAACAAGCCCGGGCATGACAAGAAACATCTTTCCGAGTCTGCCGTCACAGGCCGAACTTGTCGCGCAGGCCGTACCACCAGGCGCCAAGCACGGTCAGCGGCACCCGGAAGGTCTTGCCGCCCGGGAAGGGATAATAAGGCAGGCTGCTCCAGACATCGAAACGTTCGGCCTGGCCGGCCACCGCTTCGCCCAGGATCTTGCCAAGCAGGTGGGTGGTGGTGACGCCGTGGCCGCTGTCGCCATGCGAGAAATAGATCGAGGGCGACAGCCGCCCGACATGCGGGATGCGCGTCAGGGTCAAGGCGAAATTGCCGCTCCAGGCATAGTCGAAGCGGATATTGGCGAGCTGTGGGAAGGTCCTGGCCAGGCTTGGCCGGATCTTGGCCTCGATGCTGGCGGGATCGCCGCCGCCATAGACGATGCCGCCGCCGAAAAGCAGGCGGTTGTCGGCGGTACGGCGATAATAATCGAGGATATAGTTCATGTCCTCGACGCAATAATTGGCCGGCAGCAGGTCGCGGATTACCGCCTCGTCCAGCGGCTCGGTGGCGATGACCTGGCTGGACACCGGCATCATCTTGCCGCCGATCTCGGGCAGAAGATCGCCGATATAGGCATTGCCGCAGACGAGGAGATAGGTGCAGGTCACCGCTCCGTGCTGGGTGCGCACCACCGGTTTGGCTCCCTGCTCGACCGAGAGCACCGGCGAGCGCTCGAAGATCCGCCCGCCATGCTTTTCCACGGCCGCGGCCTCCCCCAGCACCAGGCTGAGCGGATGGATATGGCCGCCCTTGTGATCGACCAGGCCGCCGACATAGCGGTCCGAGGCGACGATGTCAGGCAGGCCCGCCCGGTCGATGCGTTCCAGGCCGCCATGGCCATGGCGCTCCCAGATGCGCTGCTGCTCATCGAGCTCGCGCAGTTGCTTGTCGGTGAAGGCAGCGAAGAAGCCGCCGGGCACGAGGTCGCAATCGATGCCATATTGGGCGATGCGGCCGCGGATGATGTCGGCGCCCTCGCCGGCCATGGCGCCGAGCGCCTTGGCCGCCTTGGCGCCATAGCGCTTCTCGATCACATCGAGGTCGCGGCTGTAGCCGTTGACGATCTGGCCGCCATTGCGCCCGGAGGCGCCGAAGCCGATGCGCATGGCCTCCAGCACGACCACGCTATAGCCGCGCTCGGCCAGTTCCAGTGCCGCGGAAATGCCGGTAAAGCCGGCGCCGATCACGCAGATATCGGCCGTCAAATGTTCGTTGAGGACGGGACGTTCGAAGGCGCCCTTGGCGGTGGCGGCATAATAGGTCGCCGCGTGGCCGGCGCTGGATGATGGCGGATGGGCGGTGGCGAACTCGACGGTGGACATGGCGGACATACCTCATGGACCGGCCGTCGCGCGCACCAAACCGGAGGTCTGGTCGGCGCCACGGCCGGAAGGCGATGGATTGAAAGACAGCTCAGACGATTTCGAGATAGGCGGCGAATTCGTAGTCGGTGACCTGTTCGGCGAAACCGGCGATCTCCTGGCGTTTGCAGGCGATCAGCATCGAGCGCAGCACGGGGTCGAAAATCTCGGCGGCGATCTCGCCGGCCTCGAAGGCATCGACCGCCTGTCCCCATTCGGACGGGATCTTGGCCGATGCGCTCGGCAGATGGGCGCGCCCCATGATGGGCTCGGGCGGCGTCCATTGCTTGCGGATGCCGATCAGGGCCGCGCCGAGTATGGCCGCGACCACCAGATAGGGGTTGGCATCCGCCCCGGCGACCCGATGCTCGATACGGCGTGCAGCCGGGCTGCCGCCGGGAATGCGGACGGCTGCGGTGCGGTTCTCATAGCCCCAGGCGATCGTGGTCGGAGCGTGGGTGTCGGGCCTGAGGCGGCGATAGGAGTTGAAATGCGGCGCGAACAACAGCGTGGTCTCGGCCATGCCGCGCAGCAAACCGGCCACGGCATGACGCAGGATCGGCGAACCTTCCTTGCTGCCGTCGTTGAAGACGTTGCGACCTTCGGCATCGAGCAGGCTGAAATGTACATGCATGCCGTTGCCCGAGCGCGTGCCGTAAGGCTTGGCCATGAAGGTGGCCGCAAGGCCGTGCTTGCGCGCGACACCCTTGACGATGCGCTTGAAGAAGACGGCGTCATCGGCCGCTTTCAGGGGATCGTCGCTGTGCAGGAGGTTGATCTCGAACTGGCCGATGCCGTTCTCGGCGATCGCCGCATCCGCCGCCACGTTCTGGCGCTCGCATTCGGCATAGACGTCGGAGATGAACTCGCCGAAATCGTTGAGTTCGTCGATAGAGAGAATGGCGTCCGAATCGAGCCGCTTGCCGGTGTAGGGCGAGATCGGCGGCACGGCGCTGTCGGGCTCCGGGTCGATCAGATAGAACTCCATCTCCGTCGCCACCACCGGCCGCAGGCCGAGCTTCTGGTATTCGCGCACCACGGCGGCGAGCGCCTGGCGCGGATCGGCAAGGAAGGGCTCGCCGCTCTCCAGGAAGAGCCAGAGCGGCACCAGAGCGCTCGGCCGCGAGGTCCAGGCCACCGGCAGGATGCCGCGTCCGGTCGCCCCGCAGATGCCGTCCATGTCGCCCGAGGCGAACACATGCTCGCTGTCGATGATGTCCTCGCCCCAGACGTCGACGCCGACGATCGACAAGGGCATGCGGATGCCGCCGCCCAGCACCTTCTCGGCCTGGCTGACCGGTACGCGCTTGCCGCGCATGATGCCGTTGAGGTCGCAGACCACGGCCTGGATGCTCTCGATCGGGCTGTCTTCCTTCAGCAAAGCTGCCAGGGTGTCCCGATCGATGCTGTCGGCCGTCATCATGCGCGCTCCATTTTGTGATCACATTATTAAGTATGTGACATCATATCCGACTGGAATCAAGCCCGGCTTCGCGATAAGCAGATATGTGAGGTTCGCAGGGAGGCGAGATTATTGAAGAAGTTGGTACTGCCGCCATTGGCCCGGGCCGATGGTACGACGACGCATGATTATGTCTTCCTGCGCCTCAGGCAGGCCATCATGGTAGGAGCTTTCCGGCCCGGAACCTCGCTGACCATACGCGGCCTCGCCGCCGCGCTCGAAAGCAGCTCCACGCCCGTGCGCGAGGCGCTCAGACAGCTCACCTCGATCGGCGCTCTCAAACTGCTCGAAAATCGCCGGATCCAGGTTCCGGCCGTCACGCCGGAGCTCTTCGAGGAGTTGATCTCGCTGCGCGTCGTGCTGGAACAGCATGCGGCGCGGCGGGCCGTCGCGCATATTACCGAGCGCCAGATCGACCAGCTGGTCGAGATGGATCTCGCCATCGACGAGGCCATCGCCAGGCAGGACAAGGTCGGTGCCCTGCTTGCCAACCAGCAGTTTCACCGCACCATCTACAGCATCAGCCCCGATCGCATCGTATTGCCGATGATCGAAAGCGTCTGGCTGCAGCTCGGCCCGGTCCAGGGCGTCGCCATGGAACATGTCGCCGAACTCTACGTGGTCGACCGCCACCAGGAGATCATCCAGGCCTTGCGACAACGCGACCCGGCGGCGCTGGTCAAGTCGGTCAGCGCCGATATCGGCGAGGGCATCGGCGGCTTCGATGCCCCAGCCGTTGCATCGCTGCTGGACGTGGCCGCGACCTGAAGGACGCCCGGCGATGCACTAGCTTGGATCGGAATGATGCCGGTGCTTGTTCTCATACATCAGGAGATCGGCTCGCCTGGCGACGGATTCGAGCTTTTCTCCGTCCTGGCTGGTGGCAGCACCCATCGAGACGCTCAGGGCCATCTGTGAATAATATTGATTGTTGATCTCGACGAGGCGCTCGATGTTTTCCATCATGGCCGTCGCACCGCGCTCGTCGACATAGGGAAGGACGACGGCAAACTCGTCGCCGCCGATGCGAGCGGCGTGCCCCGGTTTTTTGACGGCCTCGTTCAAGATCTCGCCGACGCGCCGCAACAAGGCGTCACCGGTCGCATGACCCCACTGGTCGTTCACGGATTTGAGCCGATCGAGATCGATGGCGATGATCGACACGGGCGAAAAATTGTTGCGCTCCAGCCGGTTCAGCTCGTCGACATAGAAGGCGCGATTGAACAATTTCGTCAGGACATCGTGCTTGCCGAGATATTCGAGATAGGCTTCCGCCTTCTTGCGCGCCGTAATGTCGGTCAGCGCGACCTGCACCTGCGACCAGTCCTCTTCATGTCCCGGAAGAAGGGACAATTGCAGGAGAAGATAGCGTTCGGTGCCGTCGAGTGCGTGATTGAGCACCTCCCGGCGCTGAAAGAAAACGCCATTCCACAAATCAATCAATTGTTCGCGGAAATGGGCTTCCATATCGGATTGGAACACGCGCGGCAGGTTTTGCAGGAGTGTCGGCTTGTCGGCGGCAAGGAAGAGGGCCAGTGTCTCCTTGTTGATGTCGAGAACCCGGATTTCGCTCATGCATTGGCGCACGAATTCGGGGTGAACATCCGTGAAAACCCGAAAATCGACGATGCCGCGCGCCCGCAGGTCGTCCATCAACTGCTTGATGCGGCTGAAGTCTTCGACCCAGAGCGAAACCGGCGAGTGCTCGAAGAGGGCTGAAGCATATTGCTGCTGTTTCGCCGTCTGGCGGCGGGCATCCTCGAGGGCGGTCACGTCCTCGATGGCCAGGAGCACACGGTCCCACACCTGCTCATGTCCTGGCAGGATGATGCCGCGCAGCTGAATGTCGAGACGCTTGCCGCCCAACGTATAGTTGACCGTGTTGCTGTAAAACTCCGTGGCGCCGTCCCAAAGCTGCTTCAACTCATCGATGTGCGCCTCGAGCATGTCGTCACGCAGCACCCTGCCGAGATTGGCCACGAGATGGTCGACACTGTCGGCTTCATACAGCGAAAGGGTCTTGCGGTTGACCTTGAGCACATGAATGAGGCTCGAACAATGAGCAAGCCTGGCGGGATCTGCCAAAAGAAAGGCTCGCAGATCCGTCACCCCCTCTGCGCGCCATGCCTCGAACTGCTCACGCAGAGTGGTGTAGTCTTCCAGCCAGAGCGACATGGGTGCCAGATCGAAGATATTGTCGCTATCGTCTGGAACCATCGCCCTGCTCTTCGTTGACACGCTCGATAGACATCCTGCCATGTGACCCGCGGTCAGGCACTCGCTCTCACCGCCTCGAGGTTTCGGACGCGTTTCGAATCAAGGCCTTGCACAACCGGCTGGATCTTCGAAGCTTGCAAGATACCGGATGGCGCAGCAAGGCAAGACTGCTGCTCCCCCTGCTATGCGCATTTGGCCGAGATGGGCGTCAGAGCGCGGCAATGATCGTCGTAGGAAAGCAACGCCAGACATATATCTCGAAGCCCCCCGCTCCTCACCTCCAGAAACCCAGGTGAGGCACGGCCGCCTCGTCTTCCAGCGCGGGGCCGACCACGTCGATCCGACGCTGTCCCCGCGCAAAAACCTCGCGGCAGGGCAGCGAGAAGGTGAGGTTTTCGGGATGGGCGCCGGTGAGTTCGAGCAGGCGATGTTCCGAGAGGGCATAGACCACCCGCCCGATGCCCGTCCAATAGACGGCGCCCGCGCACATGCAGCAGGGTTCGGCGCTGGTGTAGAGCGTCGAGGCGGCGAGTTCCTCCGGCGTCCTCGCCTTGGCCGCCGCCGCGGCTGCCACCAGTTCGGCGTGCTGGGTCGGATCGCCCTCGGGCGGCATCGAATTGTTGCCGGCCGAGGCGACGACATTGCCATTCCCGTCGACCACCAGCGCGGCGAAGGGATGGCGGCCGCGCCGCCTGGACTCGTCCGACAGGGCGATCGACTGCCGCAGAAAGGCAAGGTCCAGGGCGGACAGGCCGTCCGCTTGAGTCTCGTCGCTGGCGCTCACCTCGCCCTCCCCCATCATGATCCGGCCGGCGCCACGATATCGTGCTTCGCCGGCCGGAGGAAAGCGGAAGGCAGAGGCTCAGATCGCGGTGAAGCCGTTGTCCACGAACAGATGGGCGCCGTTGACGAAGCTCGACTCGTCGCTGGCGAGATAGAGCGCTGCCCGCGCAACATCCTCGGGCTCGCCGATCCGCCCCTGCTGGGCCGCGATGGCGGCATCGGAGACGTCGACGCCATGCGCCTGCAGCTCGGCGACCTCGCGCAGGCCATGCGGCGTGCGGATGAAGCCCGGACAGACGGCATTGCAGCGGATGTTGCGGTCCCGGAACTCCACGGCGATGGCCCGAGCGAACATGTGGCAGGCGCCCTTGGTGGTGTCATAAAGCACTTCCATCGGCGTCGCCGCCACCGCAGAGATCGAGGAGGTGCAGACGATCGAACCGCCGCCATGGGCGATCATCTGAGGCAGCACCGCCCGGGTCATCAGGAACATCGAGCGGACATTGACCGCATGCAGCCAGTCCCACTCGGTGAGCGAGATCTCGAGGAAGGGTTTGATCAGGATGGTGCCGGCATGATTGAACAAGGTGGTGACGGGACCGAAGCGCTCCTGCACCGCCCTGACCGCCGTCTCGACTTCGGCCTCCTCCGAGACGTCGGCGACGAAGGCGGCTGCCTCGCCTCCCGCCGCCCGGATGGCCGCCGCCGTCTCCTCCGCCGCGGTACCGTTGCGGTCGATGATGGCGACCTTGGCGCCCTCGGCCGCGAACAGCCTGGAAGCCGCCCCGCCCATGCCCGTCGCCCCGCCCGAAATGATGGCGGTCTTGCCTGCTAGCCTTGCGGCCATGATGTCCTCACTTGAATTTAGACTATTCGATCCATAATCGACCGAAACACCCGGCCGATATCCGTTCGCTCCGGCCGGCGCTTCAATGCTCGCCGAGCGGGCGGCCGCGCGTGCCGCCGGAGACCGCGAATTCCTCCTCCGGCGACAGCACCAGGCGATGGCGGCGATAGAAGCCGAAATAGCCGAGGCCGATCAGATACCAGGCCGCCGCCGCGATCGCCGCCCAGCGATAGAGCGGATCGAAGAACTGGTAGCCGAGCGTGAGGATGCAGATGCCGATGGTGGCATAGGCCCCGAAGGCACCGAAGGGGCTGCGGAACGGCCTGGCGATATCGGGATAGAGCCGGCGCAGGCGTAGGAAGGCGATGCTCTGCAGGATGTAGGACACCATGCCCGCGAACACGATCATGCTGACCAGGAAGCCGGCCATGAAGGCAACATTGTCCTTGCCGCCCAGGAACCAGATCGCCAGCAGCACGATGAGGGCAAAGCCCGCGCCGGTCGCCAACGCGATGTTCGGCGTCTTGGTGCGCGGATTGGTCACCGACAGCACGGTCGGCAGATAGCCGGCGCGCGACAGCGAATAGATGTTGCGGCCCGAGGCGAAGCTGCCGGCGAAGAAGCTTGCGGCAAGCCCCAGCACCGCCACGCCCGCCAGCAGCTTGGCCCAGCCATCGCCGAAGATGGTACGGAAGCCATCGAGCAGCGGCTCACCCGACGAACCCATGGCATGGGCGCCCGGCGGAATGGAGGCGCTGAAGAACAGCACGCCGAGGGCGAGCGCGATCAGCGTCAGGATCGACAGGATCAGGGCGCGCGGCATGTCGCGCGTGGGGTTCTTGGCTTCCTCGGCGGTGAGCGGCAATTGCTCGACGGCCAGGAACATGTAGACGCCGAAGGGCAGCGACAGCATGACGCCCGTGAGGCCGAAGGGCAGCCAGGGGCCCGCGCCGTCGGCCACGAGCTTGCCGTCCGTGCCGATGTTGAGCGCATGCCGAACGAAATCCACATGAGGAAGGGCCACAACGAAGAAGAACAACAGGACCAGCACGGCCGCGACGGTGATCCAGACCACCACCCGCATCGACAGTTCCAGGCCACGCACGGACAGGCCGAGCATCACCATATAGCCGGCGATCCACCACAGCGGCAGCCAGCTGTCGGGCGTGCCGAAAATGGCGGCGAGATAGGAGGCCATGAAGAACATGTTGGCGCCAGGGGCCAGCACGAATTCGATGTTCTCGGCCAGGCCCGTGGTGAAGCCGCCCCAGGGCCCGAGCGCGGTGCGCGCGAAGGAATAGGCGCCGCCCGTATGCGGCAGGGCCGCGCTCATCTCGCTGATCGACGAGCACAGGCAGACATACATGAAGCCGATGATCAGCGCACCGAGCAGCATGCCGCCGAAGCCGCCTTGCGAAAGGCCGATGTTCCAGCCCGAATATTCGCCGGCGACGACGGCGCCGACGCCCATCATCCACAGGGTGAACAGTCCGGCATGGCGCTTGAGCTGGCGTTGCTCGAAATAGGCCTCGTCGACACTCTGATAGGTTACGCCGCCGGTCGGGCGGCTGGTCGTCTCGATCGTCATGGAAGTCCCCTCTTGCCGAGGAGCTTGTAAAATTCTCCTCTTTGCGACATCCCGATGATCCGAAAAGCAGCGTTGCGATAAATATCCCTAAAGAGATAGAGGCTGCCGCTGACGGGAGCGGGCATACAGGCAAGCAGGAAACGGAGGATGAAGGGACGGCCATGAACAGCCGCGAACGATCGGCCGCAGACAGCTGGCATCATGCGACGCCGGACCTGGTCGCCCTGCTGGGTTCTCCGCAATTTGCAGCTGCCCTCGACGCAGCCCTGGGGCAAATTGCTCCCTTCGACCTGAGCTGCATCTTCGCCTATCCGCTCGAAGACAGGCCGACGCTGCTGCATGACGGCCTGAAGGCGGTGTCTTCTTCGCAGATCATGGCCAATTATCTCGCCGGCACCTATCTGCTCGACGCCGTCTACACCGCCTGCGTGCACGCCACGCCGTCAGGCCTCTATCGCCTGCACGATCTCGCCCCGGATGATTTCTTCGAAGGCGAATACTTCAATTCGCCAGACGTCCACCCCTGCATCTCGATGGAAAGCGGCTCCCTTACCGAAGAGATCGTCTTCCTGCACGCCCTCAGGCCGGATCTCTATCTCGCCTATTCGCTGTTGCGCCAGAACGGTTCATCCCCGTTCGCAACCGCTGAAATGGCGGATCTCGCCCGGGCAGCGCCGATGGTGCTCGCACTCATGGGCCGCCAGTGGCAGGCCCTCGCAGAGGGAAGGGACCCGGGGGCCGCACCTGCTCCGCGCGAGCATGCCATCGAACAGGCCTTTCTCAGCTTCGCGCCGGCGCTGCTGACGCCGCGCGAGCAGACCATCGTCAGCCTGGTGCTGCGCGGCCATTCCAGCCTCTCGATCGGCAGCCTGCTCGACATTACCGAGGGCACGGTCAAGATCCACCGCAAGAACATCTATGCCAAGCTCGGCATTTCCAGCCAAACGGAGCTGTTCAACCAGTTCATCCGCCACCTGCTGGCGGACAAATAGGCCGCCTCCGCCCTGCGGTCATTTGCGCGACACCGAAAGGCACAGGCGCACCACCGTGAGCCCGTCCTCCTCGGTGAATTCCAGGGCACCGCCATGGGCGCGTGCGACCTCGTCGGCAATCGCCAGACCGAGCCCTGACCCCGCGGATCGCTCACCCTTCTGGAAAGGGGCGACGAGGCTCCCCCTTTCTTCCTGAGGGAAGCCTTCGCCATCGTCCCGCACCTCGATCCAGGCCCGGTCGCCCACCTGGCCGACCACCACGGTGAGGCGACTGCTTGCACCATGGACCAGGGCGTTGTCGATCAGATTGGCCAGCGCCTCGCGCAGGCTGATGGCATCGCCCTCGATGACAGGTGGCGGAACAGCGTGCTCGAAGGCGATATCGACCTCTCGTGCCAGCGAGAGGGGCACGGATTTCGCGAGCGTCGCCTTGGCGAGTTCGTTGAGATCGATCGGCGAGGTCTGCGCCGCATCCGCGCGATGGACGACCATGGCGTGGTCGAGAAGCTGCCGGGTCAGGCGGGCCAGCTCGGTTGTCCGTTCCCGAACGCGCGACAAATGTTCGGCCCGCCGCTTCGCATCCTGCGGTCCCGAAAGCAGCTCGACCTGAGCATCGAGCGCCGCCAGGGGTGTGCGGATCTGATGCGCCGCGTCGGCGATGAAACGCTGCATCAGCGCCATCCGTTCGGACAACCGGCGCATGAAATCATCGATGGCCTGGACGAGGTTGCGGATCTCGGCGGGACGCCCGGCCCGGATCGGACGCAAATCGTCGGGCCGCCTCTCCACGATCTCCTGTTCGATCAAAGCCAGCGGCTTCAGGCCGAAGCGAACGGCGAACCCTACCGCCAGCAATGCCAGCACGCTCATCGCTGCGATCACGGCAAGCGCCTTCAGGGTAAGGTCACGTGCCAGAGCGGTACGGGCATTGACAGTCTGTGCGACGATGATCGTGGCCCACTGTCCGGCGTCCTTGTCGTCGATCCGGCGCGCGATGGTGGCGATCCGTACCGGCTGGTTCTGGTAATGCCCCTCCTCCAGCACGATGCCGCTGCGCATCGCGGCCGGAGTGGCAGACGACGCCAGGTCCTCGTAACCCGCCACGATCACGCCGCGCGGGTCGACGACCTTGTAGTAGACCAGGTCATAGGCCGAGAGCGTCGAAAAGGCCGCCACCGGCGGATCGAGCGCCACGACCCCGCCCTGCACATAGACGTTCTCGGCCACCTGGATGGTGGCCCCGCTCAGCAGCCGGTCATAGGCTTGCTGGGCCGCGATCGAGGCATATTGCCAGGCGGCCAACCCCAGCACGACGGCTCCCGCCGACAACACCGCCGAAAGAACGGCGATGATGCGGATGCGCAGCGACAGGCGGAGATCACCGCGTTGCAAGCCGGTAACCCAATCCCCGCAGGGTCTGGATCTCGACCGGAGATCCCGTCAGCTTGCGCCTCAGGCGGGCGACGAACTGCTCCACCGCGTTGGGGCTCGGATCCTGGTCGAAATTGAAGAGCTGTTCGACGAGTTCTTCCTTTGGCACGATCCGCTCGGGCCGGATCGCCAGGATTTCAAGCACCGTCAATTCGCGCCGGGTGAGGTTGAGCGGCCTGTCGCCGATGCTGGCGACCCGCCCGGCCCGGTCGATCGCGAGAGAGCCCACGCGCAGCATATTGTCGGGCAGGCCGGCGCTCCGGCGCAACAAGGCGCGGGCCCTGGCCTCGAACTCGCGAAAATCGAAGGGCTTGGTCAGATAGTCGTCGGCACCGAGATCCAGGGTATCGACCCGGGCATCCACAGCCGAGCGGGCCGTGATCACCAGCACCGGCATCTTGGCCCGCCGCGCCCGCAATTTCCTCAGGAGCTCGAGCCCGTCCTCGCCCGGCAGGCTGAGGTCGAGCACCACCAGGTCATAGGCCTGGACCTCCAAGAGCTCGGAGGCCGTGCGGCCATTGTCCTCCCAATCGACGGCGTGCCCCATCGCCTCCAGCCGCGCCACCACGGCCTCGGCAATATCGGCAGTGTCTTCGACGACCAAAACGCGCAAGGCGGCTCCGCAGCGACAGAGGCAGGTCCCAAGATTCAGGTTCCTGGAGTCAGTTCCAAGTCTTCCTGGAGTCAGTTCCAAGTCAGCTTCGAGTGCTAGGCCTATCGCAAGCGCCAATAGTGCGCAAGAAAGCCATCCAAGGGAGGAAAGTTTGCCCGCTTCGCCGAGCCCCAGCGCCATGACACCACTTTTGTCGGTGAAGGACGTGACGCTGCAATACAAGACACCGGACGCCCTCGTCACCGCCACCAGGCGCGTTTCCTTCGATGTCTATCCCTCCGACCGCTTCGTGCTCCTGGGCCCGTCAGGCTGCGGCAAATCCACCATCCTCAAGGCGATCGGCGGCTATCTGACGCCCGTCGAAGGCAGCATCAGCCTGAAAGGGACCGACGTCACCGAACCCGGTCCCGACAGGATGATGGTGTTCCAGGAATTCGACCAGCTCCTGCCCTGGAAGACCGTGCGCGAAAACGTCGTCTTCGCCCTGACGTCGAGCCGGCGGGTGCCGGTTGCCGAGGCCGCCGAGCGCGCCCGTTCCTATATCGACAAGGTCGGGCTGACGAAGTTCATCGATTCCTATCCGCATATGCTGTCCGGCGGCATGAAGCAGCGCGTGGCGATCGCCCGCGGCATGGCGATGGAGCCCGACGTGCTGCTGATGGACGAGCCCTTTGCTGCCCTCGATGCCCTGACGCGCCGCAAGATGCAGGACGAATTGCTGCGGCTATGGGACGACACCCGCTTCACCGTGCTTTTCGTGACCCACTCCATCGAGGAAGCCATCCGCATCGGCACGCGCATCCTGCTGCTTTCGCCCCATCCCGGGGAGGTCAAGGCCGAGCTCAACAGCGTGCCGCCCGAAGAGATGGGTACCGGCACGCAGGCCGCGCTCGAAACCCGCATCAACGACATGCTCTTTGCCGCGCATTGAGCCGGGGATCCCAGACATGACCGATCTTCTCAGCTTCCGTCCCGACATCATCCGGGAAGTCCATTCGGGCAGTGCTCCCGTCGTCGCCAAATCCCTCGGCATCGCCGAACGGCTCTATCGGCTCGGCTTCGTGCGCAAGGGCCTGATCCTCGCCGTGCTGGCCCTGGCATGGGAAGCCTATGGGCGCTGGCTCGGCAACCCCCTGCTGTTTCCGACCTTTGGCGAGACGGTGCAGGCCTTCCTCGCCAATATCGCCAACGGCATCATTCCCGAGCGCATGCTGGTATCGCTGCAGACGCTCCTCATCGGCTATGCCATCGGCATCGGACTTGCCGCCCTGCTGACCACCCTGGCGATCGGTTCGCGCATCGGGGCGGATCTTCTGGAAACGCTGACTTCCATGTTCAACCCCTTGCCCGCGATCGCGCTGCTGCCGCTGGCCCTGATCTGGTTCGGCCTGGGCACGGGCAGCATCATCTTCGTGCTCGTCCACTCCGTGTTATGGGCCATCGCGCTCAACACCCATGCCGGCTTTCGCGCCGTCTCCAACACGCTGCGCATGGTCGGCCTCAATTATGGCCTGCGCAATCTGAGGCTGGTGCGTCTCATCCTGATCCCGGCCGCCTTCCCCGCCATCCTGACCGGCCTCAAGGTCGGCTGGGCCTTTGCCTGGCGCACCCTGATTGCCGCCGAGCTCGTCTTCGGCGTTTCCTCCGGCTCCGGCGGACTGGGCTGGTTCATCTACGAAAACCGCAACCAGCTCGAAACGGCCAATGTCTTCGCCGGCCTGTTCACCGTGATCCTGATCGGCCTGTTCGTCGAGAACGTCATCTTCGCCACCATCGAGCGCAGGACGATCCGGCGCTGGGGCATGCAGCACTGAACCACCACCAACCGACAAAGCCGGAACGGCTCATCCATCAGGGAGGATTCTTCATGACATTCAAACGCTGGCTCAGGACAGCCCTGGCCATTGCAATGCTCGCGCCGGCTCTGGCATCGGGCAGTGCGCAAGCCGAGGTGAGCGAGGTCCGCATCTCCAAGGGTTTCGGCATCCTCTACCTGCCGCTGATCGTGATGCAGGACCAGCAATTGCTCGAAAAGCGCGCCAAGGCCGCCGGCCTCGGCGACGTCAAGGTCACCTGGCTGATGCTGGACGGCGGCAACGTCATCAACGACGCCATGATGGCAGGCACGCTCGACTTCGCCGGCACCGGCGCGCCCGGTTTCGTCACCTTGTGGGCGAAAGCCAAGGGCATCCCGAATGTCGAGGTGGTCGGCGTCTCCGGCATGAGCTCGACCTCGCTCTGGCTCAACACCAACAAGCCGGAGATCAAGAAGCTGGAAGACTTCACCTCAGCGGACAAGATCGCCCTGCCCGGCATCAAGACCTCGCTCTCCGCCGTGGTTCTGCAGATGATCGCCGCCAAGGAGTTCGGCCCGGAGAACTACGCCAAGCTCGATCCGGCCACCGTCAGCCTGCCACATCCGGAGGCAGTCACCGCCCTGATCGGCGGCAAGACGGAGATCCGGGCTCATTTCACCTCGCCGCCCTTCCAATATATCGAGGCCAAGGCGCCCGGCGTCCACCGTGTGCTCAGCTCGGTCGATTATCTGGGCAACATCACGCTCGACGTCACCTTCGCGCCGAAGAAGTTCGTCGATGCCAATCCCAAGATGACCCAGGCCTTCATCGATGCCATGGATGATGCCAACCAGTTGATCGCCAAGGACAAGAAGCTGGCGGCGGAGATCTTCACCCGGAGCTCGAAGGTGAAGGTCGACGTGTCCGAGGTCCAGCAGATGCTCGAGGACCCGGATGCGCGCTTCTCCACCACACCCCAGGGCGTGATGCAGTTCGCCGACTTCATGCACCGGGCCGGTACCATCAAGGTCAAGCCCGCCCAGTGGAGCGACATGTTCGTGCCGCAGCTCGCCGGCCGTTCCGGCAGTTGACGACCAGCCGCCGGCCTTTGTGACTCGTACGGGCGACAAATGACAGGCCTGGTTGATGCCAGGCCTGTCATTTGCATTTCCAATAGCCGCCATGGAGACATTTAATTTCCAAATGACCAAACGGGGAGATACGCATGGCCCCGGTAGGAGGCCGGCTATGCGCAGACCCTTGTCCAAACGCAATGTCCTGATCATCGTGGCGGGAACCATTCTCATCTCCATCGCATCGCAAGGCGTCCCGGCAAAAGCCGCGCCATCCGCCCTCATCGCTGCGGCCGAACGTGGTGACCTGCCCGCGGTCAAGGCCCTGGCTCCTGGCGTTTCACTGGAGGAGCGGGACGGCAACCGCCGCACGGCCCTGCTGGCAGCGGTCCAGGGCAATCACGTCGCGGTCGCCCGCCACCTCATCGAAGCCGGTGCCGACGTCAACGCCAAGGACGCCATTGAGGACAGCCCCTATCTGCTGGCCGGCGCACGCGGATATCTCGACATTCTGCGGCTGACGCTGTCCCATGGAGCCGATCTCAAGAGCACCAATCGCTATGGCGGCACCGCCCTGATCCCGGCCTCCGAACGGGGGCATGTCGACACGGTACGGGCTTTGATCGAGGCCGGCGTGAACGTCGATCACGTCAACAGGCTCGGCTGGACCGCCCTGCTGGAAGCCATCATTCTCAGCGATGGCGGGCCGCGCCATGTCGAGATCGTCAGGCTTCTCATCGCCGCGGGAGCCAACGTCAATCTCGCCGACAAGGACGGCGTCACGCCGTTGCAGCATGCCCGGCAGCGGCGCTATCGCGAGATCACCGCCTTGCTCGAAGCCGCCGGCGCGCGCTGATCGCCCCCTGATTGATCATGCCCCGAACGCCCCCCCAATCCTCCGCCCCGTCTTCGCCCTTGGTCCTGCTGTCCCTGGTGGTGCTGATCGGGCTCAACCTGCGCCCCTTCCTGACCGGGCCGGGTCCCCTGATCGCACGCATCGAGGCCGATACGGGCCTGAGCTATGGCGGCATCGCCATGCTCACGCTGCTGCCCATGCTGCTGATGGGTCTCGGCGCCTTCCTGGTGCCCGGGCTGCAGGCCAGGATCGGCACCAGACGGGGCATGCTGTGGGCGCTCTGCCTTCTCCTCCTGGGATCGCTGCTCAGGCTCTGGTCTGCTGGCGGGTTCTCCCTGATTCTGACAGCGGCCCTGTGCGGCGCGGGCGTCGCCTTCATCCAGGCAGCCTTTCCGGGCATCATCAAGCAGGGCTTCCCGCACAAGGTGGCCGCCGTCACCGGTCTCTATTCGGCGATGATCATGGGCGGCGGCGCCGTGGGCGCCCAGCTGACACCGGTCCTCGCCCATGGCGGACAGGATTGGCGATTTGCCTTGGCGTGGCTGGCGCTGCCGACGGCGGCAGCGCTGCTCTTGGCCTGGCGCGTGTTGGCGGATGGCAGGACGGCCCGACCCGACAAGGCCCTGGTGTCGCGCCTGCTTCATCGTCCGCGCAGCTGGCAGTTGATGGCCTGTTTCGGCCTGGTCAATGGCGGCTATTCCTCCATGGTTGCCTGGCTCGCCCCCTATATGCAGGGGCGCGGCTGGGGCATAGCGCAAAGCGGCAGCCTGGTCGCCATCATGGCCGTGGCGCAGGCCGTCGCCGCCCTGGTTCTGCCGATCCTGGCCTCGCGCAGCCGCGACCGGCGTCCCTGGCTCTATCTCACCCTCGCCATGCAGGCAGCGGGCTTCTGCGGTCTTGCCTTCCTGCCCGGCACCATGCCCTTGCTCTGGATCGCGCTGGGGGGCGCAGGGCTCGGCGGTTGCTTCTCCCTTTCGCTGGTGACGGCACTCGACCATCTGCCGCGCCCCGAGGAAGCTGGCGCCCTCGCCGCCCTGATGCAGGGCGGCGGCTTCCTCATCGCCGGCCTCGCTCCCCTGGCTATGGCTTTTCTGCACAGCTGGAGCGGCAGCTTCGTCGAGGGGTGGCTGATGCATCTCACCTGGGTGGCGATCGCCGCCCTCATCGCCACGCGTTTCGATCCGGCAGGCTACGCTGCTGCCATGGGAGCGGATGATAGGCCTGGGATCGGCACCGACCATCCATTGCGGTCGACGGGCGGCTGAAGCCACCCGACTGCGAAAGGAATGACGGAAGCGCCTGTTCTATGGCGCTGGCTACACCCCGTCCCTCACTTGCCGAGCCGCTCGGCATGCCAGGCGAGATGATCATCCATGAAGGTGGAGATGAAATTGTAGGAGTGGTCGTAACCCTCCTGCATGCGCAGGGTCAGCGCGATGCCGGCTTTGCTGCAGGCCTCCTCCAGCAGCCAGGGCCGCAGTCCTTCCTTGAGGAAGCCGTCCGCCGTGCCCTGATCGACCAGGAAGGCGTCGAAGCGGTGGCCATCGGCGATCAGGGCCGTGGCGTCATAGGGGCGCCAGGTCGCTTCATCGGCACCGAGGTATTTCTCCAGCGCCGGCTTCGACCAGCCGGCCGTGCTCGGCTGCACGATCGGCGCGAAGGCCGAGCAGCTCTTGTAGCGCTGCGGATGCTTCAGCGCGATGGTCAGCGCGCCGTGGCCGCCCATCGAATGGCCGAAGATCGACTGGCGCGCCATGTCGGCCGGGAAATGCTCGCCGATCAACGCCGGCAATTCCTGGGTGAGGTAGGAATACATCCGGTAGTTGCGGGCATAGGGTTCTTGCGTGGCGTCGAGATAGAAGCCGGCGCCGGAGCCGAACTGCCAATTGTCCTTCTCGTCCGGCACGCCTTCGCCGCGCGGGCTGGTGTCGGGGCAGACCACGATCAGGCCCAGCTCGGCGGCAAGGCGGCGATATTCGCCCTTGTCCATCACGTTCTGATGCGTGCAGGTCAGACCCGACAGGTACCAGAGCACCGGGCAGGCGCGCTCGGCGGCCTGGGGCGGCACGAAGACCGCGAAGGTCATCTCGCAATCGCAGCTCGACGAGGCATGGGAATAGACGCCCTGGATCCCGCCATGGGATCGCGAGGTGGAGATGGTCTTCATCGACAGGCCCTTCATTCAGAATCGAGCCGACCATAGCCACCTCGTCCCTTGCCCGTCGAGTTTCGAACCGGTTGCAGTCCCCGCGCTAAATGCCGCGGCGCCATCCGCGTGGATCACTCACAGCGTGTACACCTTTAAATAAAAACGTTTTTATTTTTATTGAAAACGTTTTTATTGGCTGATATCAAAATCCAACAATCGTCAAATCTGGAGGGGAGGATGGCCGAAAAATCATCGCAACCGCCGCGCCCCGCGCCGCCCACCATCAAGACGCTGGCTGACAGGACGGGCTATTCGATCGCCACCATCTCGAAGGCGCTGCGCGGCCATGCCGTGGTCGCGCCCGAGACGCGCGATGCCATTTTCAGGGCTGCGCAAGAGATCGGCTACCAGGCCAATACGCGTGGCATGGCGCTGCGCACCGGCAAGACCTATCAGGCCGCCGTACTGATGCCGGTGACGGCCGCCCCCGACTATGAGTGGGACGGCGTCGAATATACCCAGATCCTCAGCGGCATCAGCCAGGCCCTCGAAGGCAGTGATTACAGCCTCTCCGTCCATGTCATCCGCGATGCCGCCGATGGCTGCGAGGTCGCCCGCCGCATCGTCGAGCAGGGCCTCGCCGATGGCCTGATCTTCTCGGGGATTCTCGCCGACGACCCGCGCATCGACCTCCTGGTCGCTCGTGACTTTCCCTTCGTCTCGCTCGGGCGCTGCCGGAAGACGCTCGACTATGCCTATGTCGACATCGACAATGAATGGGCCGCCCACGCCGCCACGGCGAGGCTGATCGCCGGCGGACACCGGCGCATCGCCCTGGTCAATCCTCAAGCCCGCCTGTCCTACGCCATGGACAGGATCGACGGCTTCACACGTGCCTTTGCTGAGGCCGGCCAGCCTGCCTCGTCCGACCTGATCGTCGAGGGCGATCTTTCGACGGCGTTCGGCCGCAAGGCTGCGATCGAATTACTCGGGCGCGCCGACCCGCCGACCGCCTTCGTCTGTGTCAACGAATCGACCACGCTCGGCGTGCTCTCGGGCCTGGCCGGGCTCGGGCGCCGGGTCGGCACCGACATCGACGTCATCGCCTATGACGACATCAATGTCAGCGCCTATTTCACGCCGCCCGTGACCACCTTCTACCAGCCCATCGAGATCTGCGGACGGCTGCTCGGCCAATATCTGCTGGAGCGCATGGCCGGCGCCGCACCTCTCGCCTTGAAGCAGACTTTCAGGCCCGAGCTGGTGGTCCGCCAGCCGGACGATCGCGGCGGCCGCGGGAACTGACCCACAAAACCAACAAAACCAATGGAGGAGGAAACCATGAAAAAACTGAACGCGATCGCGGCTGCCCTGCTGTTGTCGGCCTTCGCCGGCGGGGCGCAGGCGGCCGACCTCGGCGGCAAGCTCCTGAAGGTCGGCTCCGACACCACCTCGCCGCCGATGGAGAGTGTCGATCCCGCCACCAACCAGATCGTCGGCTTCGACGTCGACGTGGTCAATGCGATCTGCACCAAGATCAACTGCAAGGCCGAATTCGTGACCACCGGCTGGGACGGCATTTTCGCCGCCCTCGACCAGGGCAGCTTCGATCTCGTCGCCTCGGGCGTGTCGATCACCGACGAGCGCAAGAAGGCGATGGATTTCTCCGATCCCTATATCGTCAACAGCCAGGCGATCCTGGTGCGCGTGGCCGACCAGGACATCTCGCTCGACGGCTTCAAGGGCAAGGCCAAGAAGCTCTCGGCCCAGGCCAACACCACCGATGCCCAAGTCGCCGAGAAGATCGTCGGCAAGGACAATGTCGTGGCCTATGACAGCTTCAGCGCCTCGGTCATCGCCCTCAAGAACAAGGATGTCGACGGCGTCGTCATCAACGGCGCCAACGCGCCGGCCTATGACCGCGAATTCGCCGGCGATCTCGTCGTCGGCATCAAGGGCCTGGAATCCGACCCGCTCGGCCTCGTCTTCCGCAAGGGCGACGACAATGTCGCGGCCTTCAACGAGGGGCTCAGCCAGATCAAGGCCGACGGCACGCTCGACAAGCTGATCGCCAAATATTGGGGCGCCAAATAGGGCCCTATCTCTCTGACGATAGGGTTCTCTTGGGAGCACGGACCTTCTACCGGTTGCACCGGGATAAGGAAAGGGAGCGACATTGGCCTGTCATCTCGCCCAATCCTGTTCCCAACGCCCATAGGCACCCTCGTCCGCGCTCCCAAAGAATCATCGAAACCACGATCGCCCCGGTGGGTGAGGACCGAATGGATACTCTCAGACGCATACGCCCCAGCAATCTGATCATTCTGACGGCCCTGCCCTTCATCATCTATCTGTTCTCGACCTCGCGCGACTATCAGCGCTCGTTGCGGGCGATCCTCGGCGTCGAGAACGGTTCGTCCGCCTTCGTGCCGGGCTTCGCAGCCCTGGCCATCGCCTTCACCATGGGCCTTGCCGTGCTGTTCTTCTCACGGGCCCATGCCTACCGGCCGCGCCTGGCCCTCACCGCCGCCGGCCTCAATCTCGCGGCCGCACTGGCGATCGCCCTCGGCGGCTTCAGCCATCCCTATCTCGCCTCCGTGCTCGCCAACGCCGTCGATCCCTTCACCTCGGCCCTGGTGGTGAAGGGCGTCACGCCCCGGCAACTCACCCCGGACGCCGATTTGATGCTGGGCCAGGTCGAAGCCTGGCTCCTGCCGGCCTATCTCGGCCTGACGCTGCTCGGCCTCGGCCTGTTCCTCGCGGGCGGGCGGCCGAGCGAGGAGCGCGAAACACCATTGCGGCGCGCCGGGCGCTGGATCCTCGGCCTCGTCAACGGCGTCGGCGCCGTCGGCCTGTTCTTCTTCGCCCATGTCGCCTTCGCGGCCGGCGTCGCCACCACCATCCGCGCCGCCGTCGCCGCCTATCTCCTCGCCGCCCTGCTCGGCCTCGTCTGGGTCGGCCTGCTGCAATTGCGCTACAGCGAGCGGGCCAGCCTGATCTTCGTCGCCCTCACTCTGGCGCTTGCCGTGGCCGCGGGTTGGTTCCTGATGCAGCCGCGCGACAGCTATGTCCTGGCCGGCACACTCGAAGGCAAGGTGGCGATCGTCGGCAATACGCCGTCCAGCCTGATCGCCTCGGTGCGCGAGGGTGACTTCCCCGGCGGGCCGAACGCCCCGGTGCCGGTGCGCAGCTTCGCCGGCGCCCCCGAGGCCCTGGCCGCCATCGCCAGGAAACAGGACGTGTCGGCAGCGCTCATCCCGGCCGCAGCTTTGCCCGCCGGCCTGCCGGTGCTCTGGCAGACCGAGCTCCTGAACGAGCGTGACCGTTCGGCCGGCATCACCTTCGCGGTGCTCGCCATCATCCTCGGCCTGCTCACCTTCGGCGGCCATCTCAATTTCCGCCACCCGCTCGCCATCGGCTCGGAGTTCATCGTCGACACCATCCGCGGCATCCCGATGCTGGTGATCGTGCTCTATATCGGCCTGCCGCTCAGCGGCGCGCTCAAGGATGCCACCCAGGGCGCCCTCGACCCGCCCAATCTGCTGCGCGGCATCGTCGCCATGGCCTTCGCCTATTCGGCCTATCTGGCGGAAATCTTCCGCTCCGGCATCAACGCCATCCCGATGGGGCAGATCGAAGCGGCCCGCAGCATCGGCCTGTCGCGCTGGAAGACGGCGCGGCTGGTGGTGCTGCCGCAGGCCTTCCGCATCATCATTCCGCCGCTCGGCAACGAGCTGATCGCCATCCTCAAGGACACCTCGCTGCTCTCCATCCTGTCGATCCGCGACATCACCCAGCGCATGCGCGAGTTCCAGTCGGCGAGCTTCCTGCCCTTCGCGCCCTACAACTCCGCCGCCATCTTCTACATCGTCCTGACCCTCGCCGCGGCGAGCCTGGTCAACACCATCGAGAGAAAATATGACATCAAGCATCGCTGAGAGCCGCAAGGCTCTCGAAGCCCGTGCCCGCGGCCTCGTCTTCCCCAAGGGCTTCGTCTTCGGCGCCGCCACGGCCGCCTACCAGATCGAGGGCGCCCACGACCTCGACGGCAAGAGTGAGAGCATCTGGGACCGTTTCTGCCGCAAGCCCGGCGTGATCACCGACGCCAGCAGCGGCGAGGTCGCCTGCGACCACTATCATCTGTGGCGCGAGGACATCGCGGTGATGAAGCGGCTTGGCCTCGACGCCTATCGCTTCTCCATCGCCTGGACGCGCATCCTGCCCGAGGGCACGGGCACGCCAAACGCCAAGGGGATCGCCTTTTACGACCGGCTGATCGACGGTCTGCTGGAAGCCGGGATCGAGCCCTACCTCACCCTCTATCACTGGGACCTGCCGCAAATGCTGCAGGATCGCGGCGGCTGGTACAACCGCGAGACCGCCGAGCATTTCGCCACCTACGCCTCGGTGATCGCCCGCGCCTTCGGCGACCGCGTCAAGCAATGGACCACGCTGAACGAGCCCTGGACCTTCTGCTGGTCGGGCCACGCCACCGGCGAGGACGCGCCGGGCCTTCATGACGGCACCAAGGGCGGCGTGACCGCCAGCCATCACGCTTTGCTCGGCCATGGCCTTGCCGTGCCGGCGGTGCGTGCCGAAGTGCCCGACGCCTCCGTCGGCATCGTCTTCGACCTCAACGTGGTCGAGCCGGCCAGCCCCGACCCGCGCGATGTCGCGGCCGCCCGGCGTTTCGACGGCGCCCAGAATCGCTGGTTCCTCGACGCCGTGTTCAAGGGAAGCTACCCCGAGGACATGCTGGCGCTCTACGGCCCGCTTCTGCCGGACATCCGCCCCGGCGACAATGCCATCATCGCCGCCCCGGTCGACTATCTCGGCGTCAACATTTACCGCCGCTCGGTGATCGCGGAGGGCGGCGAGCTCGCGCCGCTCAACTACAGGCGCGTGCGGCCCGAGGGCGTCTATTCCGCCGTCGACTACGAGATCTGGCCGCGCTGCATCTACGACGTCCTCCATTACGTCCACGCCAACTACCAGCCCAGGCGCATCCTGATTTCCGAGAACGGCGTGGCGACGGTATCCGAGACCGTGACCGCCGACGGCCGCGTCTGGGACGACCAGCGGGCGCTCTACTACGTCGACCACCTCGAACAGGTGGCCAAGGCCGCCGCCGATGGCGTGCCGGTCGAGGGCTATTTCGCCTGGACGCTGATGGACAATTTCGAATGGGCCTATGGCTACACCACCCCCTTCGGCATCACCCATGTCGATCTCGCAACCCAGGAGCGGCGGATCAAATATTCGGGCGAGGTCTACGCGCAGATCGCCAATGAGGCACAAAGCGCTGCGAAGCCGGCCCGGAGCCTTTCGCGTGCGTGAAGGCGGCCTGATTCATATGCGGCATGATCTCAGGATGGAGTGCGGGTATCCTTCCCCGACTTCGGGGAAGGTGTCGATGCGCAGCAGCGACGGAAGGGGGAGAGTGGCGCAGGTGGACCGGAATAAGTGCGGTCGCGCCACTCTACCCCGCCCGGCCCGGCTTAGCCGGTCCACCCTCCCCGAAACCGGGGAGGGATTCCCGCGCTTTCCCCGGCATGATCGAGATGTGTGAATTCGACAGCATCTCGGAAGGGGTCCCGACTCAGGGCACGGCACTGATCACCGGCGCCTCGCGAGGCCTCGGCCTGGCCCTTGCTCGGCACTATGCCGGGGCGGGCTGGCGGGTGATCGCCTGCATCCGCGCCGACACGCTGCCCCCCAATGAAGACAGGCTCGAATGGCGCCGTGTCGATGTCGCCTGCCCGGCCTCGATCGCCGAACTCGCCACCGGCCTTGCCGGCATACCGCTCGACGTGGTGATCAACAATGCCGCCATCCGCGGCGATACCGGCGGCCTTGCAACGCTCGATCCCGACGATTTCGTCGCGGTGATGCGCGTCAATGCCCTCGCCCCCCTGCTGGTGGTGCGGGCGCTATTGCCCAATCTGCGCATCGGACGCGGCAGGATCATCGCCAATATTTCAAGCCGTGCCGGTTCGATCGCCGAAGGCATGATCGGCGACGACGATGGTGACTATGCCTATCGCTGTTCCAAGGCGGCGCTCAACATGGCAAGCGCCAAGCTCGCGCTCGACCTCAGGAGCGACCGGATCACCGTGCTGGCGCTCCATCCCGGCTGGGTGCGGACCGATATGGGCGGCACGGGGGCCGAAGTCCCGGTGTCGAACAGCGCTGCGGCCCTGCACGACCTGATCGCTCGGGCCGCCTTGGCCGACAGCGGCAGTTTCCGCGCTTTCGATGGAAAAAGCATCGCCTGGTAGGACGGCGAGCCGTCTTTCATCGGATGAACCACGTCGCCGGGACGTGTGTAATCACTTGCATAGCGGAGCAGAACGGCCTGATATCGACGGTAGTCCACCGCCACCTTTATGAAACAATGCAACCTGGCCGGACGATCATCTCGCTGGGATGCCGATGGAAGTCTTCAACTATCCTGCCTGGAACCTGATCGCCTTAGAGCGTGGCTCCGCCATCCCCCTCTATCAGCAGCTCTTCGCCCAATTGCGCGGCCTGATCGCCGATGGACGGATCCCGCGCGGCGCGCGGCTGCCGCCGAGCCGCATGCTGTCGGATGAACTCGCCATCTCCCGCAACACAGTAGTGCTCGCCTATGAGAAGCTGGCGACGGAAGGCTATCTGCAGAAGCGGCTCGGCGCGGGCACTTTCGTGGAGCAGGTCTTTCCGGAGGATCACCTGCCACGCCCGCCCGTCGCGACGCCGGGGGGCGACGAGCGGCCTGCTCGCCCCTCCGCCCATGCCGAAGCGCTGCTCGCCCTCGACGTGCCGCCCGAGCGCATCGAGCGGTTCGGCCTCAGCCCGGGCATTCCCGCTCTCAACGAATTTCCCTACGAGGTTTTCGCCCGCCTTGCCGGGCAGCACTGGCGTGCCCATGCCGCCTCCCACACCGGCTACGACTATGCCCGGGCCACCCTGCCGCTCAGCCGTCAGATCGCCGCCTATCTGGAGGAGACACGCGGCATCGTCTGCCGCCCCGAGCAGGTCATCATCTTCTCCAGCACGGTGCAGGCGGCCGCCATGGCCGCCCACGTGCTGCTGAACCAGGGCGACCGCGTGCTGCTGGAGGATCCCGGCCATGTCACCCAACTGGCGACCCTCACGGCCTGCGGCCTGCGGGTCGAGCCCGTTCCCGTCGACGACGACGGTTTCGACATCGCGGCCCATGACCATGCCGGGTCACCGGCACGCCTTGCCATCGTCTCGGCTGTCGAACAATTCCCCTTCGGCTGCACCATGTCCGCCGCTCGCCGCCAGGCCCTGCTCGACTGGGCGGCGGCCAAAGACGGTTGGGTCCTAGAGGATGACTTCAACAGCGAGATCCGCTGGTCGGGCGCGCCCGTCCCGCCGCTCCATGCCGGCAATTCCGGCCGCGTGATCTATACCAGCTCCTTCAACCGGGTGCTGGCACCCGGCCTGAGGCTTGCCTATCTGGTTGCCCCTCAGGAGTTGATCGAGGCCTTCAAGCTGGCCCAGCGCATCTTCTCCTTCTATGCGCCGTTGCCGGACCAGGCTCTCGTCGCCGAATTCATGCGTTCGGGCCATCTGGCCTCGCATCTGCGGCGCATGCGGGCGATCTATCGCGAAAGAGCGGGGACGCTCGCGGACGGCCTGCGCAGCCATCTCGGCGGCGACTTCATCGTTCCGGACGTCAAGGCGGGGCTCCATCTCACCATCCGGTCGCCCCGGCCCTTTGACGATCGCGCCGTCTCGAAGCGACTGCTCGATCACGAAATGGATTGCCCGCCCCTCTCGCGCTATTGCCGCAGCGCGCTGAAGCGGCATGGCTTCGTGCTCGGCTTCGGCAACAATCCGGTCAAGCGCATTCGCCGCTATGCCGAAATCCTGGCCCGCACCATCGAAGAGCTCGGCTGAGCCTGCGCCCCGCGGCGGAATTGGACTGCATCGCCACCGGAAATTGGCTCTTGGGCACGGCCGGCAAGTCGCCCACTCTCGTGAAGGCCACCGCGCTGTAGCGTTTTGCGATTTGAAGGCGTCACCAAGAATCGCAAAGACGCGTCCAACCAAAGAGCCAGAGCAAACAAGCGTTCGCACTTGAACGCGTTCTGCTCTGGAGCATGGGAAATTCCATGGGGAATCAAGAACAAGTCGTGCTCAGCGCGACGGGTATTCGCAAGAGTTTCGGCACGCTGGAGGTGCTGAGCGGCGTCGATCTCACTGCCCGCACGCATGACGTCATCTCGATGATCGGTGCCTCCGGCTCGGGCAAGAGCACCTTCCTGCGCTGCATGAACCTCCTGGAAATCCCAAGCGCCGGCTCCATCGCCGTGGAGGGCGAGGAGATCACGCTCGACCGGCGCGGCGACCGCACCAAACTGAATGCCAGGCAGATCAACCGCCTGCGCAGCCGCATGGGCATGGTGTTCCAGAACTTCAATCTCTGGAGCCAGCTCACGGTGCTGGAGAACGTCACCATCGCGCCGATCAAGGTGCTCGGCCTGTCCAAACGCGAGGCGCTGGAACGGGGCGAGGCCTATCTCGCCAAGGTCGGCCTGTGGGAGAAGCGCTCGCATTATCCGGCCCATATCTCCGGCGGCCAGCAGCAGCGCGTCGCCATTGCGCGCGCCCTCGCCATGGAACCGCGGCTGATGCTGTTCGACGAGCCGACCTCGGCCCTCGATCCCGAACTGGTCGGCGAGGTGCTCGGCGTCATGCGCACCTTGGCCGAGGAAGGCCGCACCATGATCGTGGTCACCCATGAAATGGCCTTCGCCCGCGAGATCTCGGCCGAAGTCGTCTTCCTGCACAAGGGCGTGATCGAGGAGCGTGGCCCGCCGGCCGAGGTGTTCGGCGCCCCGAAATCCGAGCGCTGCCGCGCCTTTCTGCAGCGCGTGCTCTGACAAGACATCCAGAACTTCGAGAACAATGGAGGGGAATTCCATGAAGAAGATCACCATGCTCATGGCCGCCGGCGCCCTTGCCTGCCTGGCGACCATGGCTCAGGCCCGGGAACTTCGGGTCGGCAGCGAATGCACCTACCCGCCCTTCAACTTCAAGGATGCCAGCGGCACCCTGCAGGGCTTCGACGTCGATGTCGCCCGCGAAGTCGGCAAGCGCATCGGCGCCGACATCAGCTTCGTCTGCCAGCCCTTCGACTCGCTGATCCCGGCGCTGATGGCGGGCAAGTTCGACCTGCTGGCCGCCAGCATGTCGATTACCGCCGAGCGCAAGAAGAGCATCGAGTTCAGCCTGCCCTACCGCTCCTCCACCGCCCGCTTCATCGCGGCCAAAGGCTCCAGCCTCGCCCCGCTGACGGCGGACGGCAAGGCCAACCCGGATGGGATCAAGGGCAAGGCGATCGCCATCCAGCGCTCCTCGACCTATGAGAAATACATGCGCGACAAGTTCCCCGACGCGGACATCGTGCTCTACGACACCGTCGACAACATGCTGCTGGATCTCACCTCCAAGCGCGTCGACCTGGTGTTTGCCGGGCCGATCAAGCTCGCCCAGGACTTCCTCGATAAGCCGCGCGGCAAGGACTACGCCTTTGTCGGCCCCGAGATCAACGACGTGGAGTTCTTCGGGCCCGGCGTTGGCATCGGCCTGAGGAAGGACGATGCCAAGCTGCGCGACGAGGTCGACGGCGCCCTGAAGGCGATGTTCGCCGACGGCGCCTTCAAGGCCATCAACGACAAATACTGGTCGTTCAGCGTGCTGCCGGCGGCGACCCAGTAGGGCTCCGTTCGCAGACAGATAGACGTCATCCCCTTCCTCCCTCTCGCTTCGCTCGCGAGCGGCTCAATCGGGGATGACGCTCCCTCCAACCCCGCTGTCGGAGCGCGTTGGCCATGGATTTCTTCTTGGGCTGGGGGACGCAGATCGCCTTCGGCTTGCTGGTGACCATCGAGGTCGCGGTGCTCTCGCTACTTCTCGGCTTCGTCTGGGCCATGCTGGGGGCGCTGGCACAACTATCCTCCAACGCCTTCCTGCGCGGCCTCGGCCGGGGCTTTGCCGTGGTCGTGCGCGGCACGCCCGAACTCCTGATCATTCTGATCGTCTATTTCGGCGGCACCGTTGCGCTGACGGCCTTGATGAAGGCCATCCGTCCCGACGCCGCCTATGTCGAGATTCCGGCGCTGCCCGCCGGCGTCTTCGCGCTCAGCCTGGTCTTCGGCGGCTATGCCTCCGAGGTGCTGCGAGGCGCCTTCCTGGCTCTCCCGAAAGGCGAGGTCGAGGCGGCCCAGGCCTTCGGCATGTCGTCCCTGACCAGCTTCATCCATATCCGCCTGCCCCTGATGTGGCGCTACGCCCTGCCGGGCCTCGGCAACAACTGGATCTCCCTGATCAAGGACACCTCGCTGATCTCGATCGTCGGCCTGGAGGAGATCATGCGCGTCAGCTCCATGGCGACCTCGGTGGCCGGGGACCCCTTCCGGTTCTACGTCATCGCCGCCTTCGCCTATCTCATCCTGACCATCGTCAACACCTCGGCGGTGGACGCCCTCGAGCGCTGGGCCGCGCGCGGCGAAAGGAAGCTCGCGCAATGAACTTCGATCTCATGCTCGAAAGTCTGCCGGCCCTGCTCAAGGGCACGGCGATCACGCTGCAGCTCCTGGCCGCTTCGCTCGCCTGCGGCATGCTCATTGCCATTCCGGTGGCAATCCTGCGCATCAACGGCAATGGCGTGGTGCGCCTGATCCTGCATTGCTACATCTATTTCTTCCGGGGCACGCCGCTGCTGGTCCAGATCTTCCTGGTCTATTACGGCCTCGCCCAATTCGATGTGGTGCGCGACAGCGCCCTCTGGCCCTATCTGCGCCAGGCCTCGGTCTGCGCCATCCTCACCTTCAGCCTGAACACCGCAGCCTATACCGCCTATATCCTGCGCGGCGCCATCCAGGCCGTGCCGGCGGGCGAGATCGAGGCAGCCCGGGCCTGCGGTATGTCGACGGCGCTGGCCTATCGCAGCATCATCCTGCCCCATGCCTTCCGCCTGGCCTTGCCGGCCTATGGCAACGAGGTCGTCAGCATGCTGAAGTCGACCTCGCTCGCCAGCACCATCACCGTAATGGAGCTCACCGGCGTCGCCAACACCATCGTGGCGCGCACCTTCGCGCCCTATGAGCTCTTCATCACCGCCGCGCTGATCTACCTCGTCATCACCTATGTCCTCACCTCGGCCCTGCGTGCCCTGGAGCATCGGCTGAGCCGGCATAGGCGTCCCCTCGTCCAGACACATCCCAACCTTGCCGAAAGCTCCCATGCAGCGACCTGATCTCGAAGCCTTCACCACCTTCGCCGGCACCCTCGCCGACGCCAGCGGCGCCATCATCCGCGAGGCCCTCGCCAATCAGCGCGATTTTCTTACCAAGGACGATGCCAGCCCGGTCACCGAGATCGATCGGCGGGTCGAAACCGCGCTGCGCGCCCAGATCGCCCAGCAATACCCTCAACACGGCATTCTCGGCGAGGAATTCGAACCGGCCGATCTCGATGCCGAATGGGTCTGGGTGATCGACCCCATCGACGGCACCAAGGCCTTCATCACCGGCATCCCGACCTTCGGCACCCTGGTCGCCCTCGCTTTTCGCGGCGTGCCGGTGCTCGGCGTGATCGACAACCCCGTCACCCGTGAACGCTGGATCGGCGCCGACGGCATTCCCAGCACGCTGAACGGCAAGCCAATCCGCACGCGCGCCTGCACCGAACTGGCAAACGCCATCCTGGCCAATGGCAATCCCGAGCCCTTCGACGCGGCCGAACAGGCTGCGTTCCAGGATCTGCGCAGCCAGACACGCTGGTGCGTCTATGGCGGCGGCTGCCATGCCTATGGCCGCGTCGCCGATGGCGCGCTCGACATCAGCACCGATGGCGGCCTCGACGCCTTCGACTATTGCGCGCTGGTCCCGATCGTCCGCAATGCCGGCGGCGTCATCAGCACCTGGCAGGGCGAGGAACTGACCATCCGCTCCGGCCGCCAGGCCATTGCCGCCAGCGCCACGCCGGCCTTGCACGAGCAGGTGCTCGCCCGCCTGTCCACGCGGGCTCCCGCTTTGCGCGCCAGCCGCTGACGCCAGGAAGGATTTGACCGTGACCACAAGCCCTTGGGACATCCAGGCCGTTCGGGCGACCTTCCCGGCGCTCTCGCTCCGCGACGACGGCAAGCCACGCATCTATCTCGACGCACCCGGTGGCTCGCAGGTACCGCGTCGCGTCGTCGAGGCGATGACGCGCGTGCTGGTCGACAGCTGCGCCAACGAAGGCGGTCCCTTCCGCACCTCGCAGGATAGCGATCATATCCTCGCCGGAGCCTATCAGGCAGGCGCAGCCCTGCTCGGCGCGGCGGCTGACGAGATCGTATACGGGCTGAACAGCACCTCGCTGCTCTTCCATTTCTCGCGCATGATCGCGCGCGACTGGCAGGAAGGCGACGAGATCGTCCTCACTCGCATGGACCATGACGGCAATGTCGGCCCCTGGCTGATCGCCGCCGAGGAACGCGGCGTCACTGTGCGCTGGCTCGATTTCGATCCGGAGACCTACGAATATCGCTATGAGGCGCTCGACCGGCTGATCGGGCCACGCACCCGGCTGGTGGCCTGCAACCATGCCAGCAACATGTTCGGCACCATCAACGACGTCGCCCGCATCGTCGCCGCCGGCAAGGCGGTGGGCGCGGTGACCATGGTGGATGCGGTGCAGTCGACCCCGCATATTCCGGTCGACGTCAAGGCGATCGGCTGCGACCTCCTCGCCTGCTCGGCCTATAAATTCTTCGGCCCCCATGCCGGCGTGCTCTATGTCCGGGCCGACCTGCGCGACAGGTTGGTCCCCCTCAAGGTCCGTCCTGCCTCGACCGACATGCCCTGGCGTCTTGCGCCGGGCACGCCGTCCTTCGAGGCACTCGCCGGCACGCAGGCCGCCATCGAGCACATGGCCTGGCTCGGCGAGGCCTTCGGCGGCGTGGAGGCTAGCCAGCCGCTGCGGACCCGGATCGTAGCCGGCCTGCAAGCCGCCACCGCCTATGAAGCCGGGCTGATGGACCGCTTCCTGGCCGGCCTCGCCGACATCGAAGGGCTCAAGCTCTTCGGCATCGCCAGCCACAACCGGCTCGATGCGCGCGTGCCGACCTTCAGCTTCCGCCTGGAAAGCCGGACACCGCAGGCGACCATGGAGCACCTTGCTGCCCAGAACATCTTCGGCTGGGCCGGCGATTTCTATGCGCATGAGGCGTCGAGTGCCCTCGGCCTGCGCGAGAGCGGCGGCGTCGCCCGCCTCGGCCTGTCGCACTACACCAGCATGGCAGAGGTCGATGCCACCCTCGATGCCCTCGCCCGCCTCGCGGCGAAATCCTGAGCGGGAGAGACTGCGATGAAATATGCCCGCATGGTGATCGAGAAGGAGGCGCCGGAGGAATATGGCTATGACCGTATTCGCTACAACCTCTCAGAGAGCTCGGTCCGCGACAGGAAACTCTCCGATTTCGGCCTCGATATTCCCGATCTCACGCTGTTCTATGGCGAACATCGCGGTGAGGAGCGCCTGCGCCGCCTGATCGCCTCGCAGGCTGAAGGCCTCTCGCCCGACGATGTACTCGTCACCGCGGGCGCGGCCGGCGCCCTGTTCATCATCGCCACGACATTGCTGTCGCCGAGCGACCATCTCGTCGTGGTCAGGCCCAATTACGCCACCAATATCGAGACGCCCCGTGCCATCGGCTGCACGATCACCTATGTCGATCTCGATTTCGACCAGGGCTTTGCGCTCGATCTCGTCAAGCTGGCGGAGGCCATACGGCCGCAGACCCGCTATGTCAGCGTGACCTGCCCGCATAATCCGACCGGCACCATGCTGAGCCGGGCCGAACTCGAAGGGCTGATCGCCCTGGTCGAGCAGGCCGGCTGCAAGCTGCTGGTCGATGAGACCTATCGCGACCTCAGCCATGGCGGGATCCTGCCGGTGGCGGCCTCGCTGAGCCCGGCCGCCATCAGCGTCTCCTCGCTCTCCAAGGCCTATGGCGTGCCGGGCATCCGCGTCGGCTGGATCATCACGCGCGACGCCGAGCTGCAGGAGCGCTTCCTCGCCGCCAAGGAACAGATCGGCATCTGCGGCAGCGTGGTGGACGAATGGATCGCCGGCAGCGTGCTCGAACAACGCGGCCCTTTTCTCGAGGAACAGGCCGGATTGATCGCCGACCGCCTCGCCATCATGCGCGACTGGATCGCGGGCGACCCCAAGCTCGAATGGGTGGAGCCCAAGGGCGGCGTGGTCTGCTTTCCTCGCTTCCGCCATCAGGCTGGCTTCGACTTCGACGCCTTCTACAAGGATCTGCTGGAGAGCTTCGGCACCTATGTCGGTCCCGGGCACTGGTTCGAAATGCCACGCAACCATCTGCGCATCGGCTTTGCCTATCCGCTCGAGGACGAGCTGAAGCAGGGCCTGGCGCAGATCTCGGCCGCCATCCGCAAACACGGCGCCTGAGCGGGGGCGGCGATGGCGAAGCCGAGGGGCAGGAATCAAAAGGCGCTGACAAGCGGCACCCCGCTTCGGCAGGTCGCCGCCCTGCCTTTTCGCCGGCGCAAGGGCGGCGGCATCGAGGTGCTGGTGCTCACCTCGCGTCAGACCCGCCGCTTCATCATTCCCAAAGGCTGGGCCGAGGGCCCCAAGACCTGGAAATGGGCCGAGCGCGAAGCTCTGGAGGAAGCCGGCATCCTCGGCAAGATCAAGCGCAAGCCGATCGGCCAATATCGCTATTGGAAGCGCTTCAAGAGCCATTTCGGCATGGTGGAGGTCGACGTCTATCCGCTGAAGGTCGAAAACGAACTCGAAAGCTGGCCCGAGGAGACCCAGCGTTTGCGCAAATGGCTCTCACCGGAGGACGCCGCCCTGCTGATCGACGAGCCCCAACTGGTCGCGCTCATACGCAAATTCGCGCGCTGAACGGCCGAGCCAGCATCCCTGTGCCTGCGCAGCCGAGCAAACCAGCTTTGCGTTGACGCAAGGTCTAGAGCATCGTGCCGATATTATGAAGCATATCCTGCATCCTTGAAGTAGTTTTGACATTCGCGTGGCTCGAAGAGTTTGCAGATGTCGTGGAGGGCTTTGAACAGGGTATCGAAGGTTCGAGCTGCGGCTTTTCGCAAATGCGCCTTGAGCTTGGAGAAGGCCATTTCGATGGGGTTCAGGTCTGGCGAGTACTGCGGCAGGAACAGCATCCAGGCCCCGCGCGCCCGGATAAGGGCTTCGGCCTTTGCACTTTTGTGGACACTGAGATTGTCGAGGATAACGATGTCGCCAGGCCGCAAGGTCGGCGCCAGCTGGGTTTCGACATAGACATTGAAGGCGGCACGATCCATCGCGCCCTTGATCACCCAAGGAGCGCTCAGCCCTTGGTGACGCAGGCCCGCGATCAGGGTCTGGGTC
>NZ_JBQEPH010000007.1:0-332644 GCF_052045555.1 Labrys sp. 22185
TCGGTCTTGGCCAGCAGGCCGATGGATTTGGCAAAGTCGCGGGCTCGGGCTGGATTGACGCGAACAAAGGGCAATTGCAGGCTCGTCAAAGCAGAGCGTAGCGACCCATCATAAGACCCGCTCGCCTCGAAGACGACGAGCTTGATCGGATCGGCTTGCAGCAGCTCGAAGGTTGAGATGATCGCCTGCGCCGTGTTGTCGATGCGTTCGGCATGCTGGGTGGTGGCATCGAAAATGTCGAGATGGTGCTTGGAGACATCGATCCCGATGAAGCCAGGGTGTATGATCATCGCGCCTATCCCTGTGCTACGAGGTCCGGTGGTGCGGCCTCGATCAACTGTTCAGGTTGGGTACTCGAACGCGGGCGAGGACCAAGCCGGAAAACGGCCTCAAGGGGCCTGGGTGCACACGGTCTCTCGCCCGCACCCATCCTGACACAGTCTAACTACACAGGATGCCCGTGCACCCGGGTAAGGCCGACAATCCTCCAGCATTCGGAGGCGGGCGGCTCCACAATCGCGATTGTCCTGCATCCGGAAGTTTATATAATAAGCTTCCGGAAACCATTGAATGAAAGTCAGGCATGGATAAGCCCGCCAAGACACCCGATCTCATCGACAGCAAAGCCGTGAAGGAACTGGTGGCGGCGCGCGCTTTGCGCGGAGCGACCGTGCTGGGGCGACCGGGCGGCTGGGGTGTGTTGGTACGCTACGGCAATGCCGAGCGCGCCGTCGCGGGCCAGAAATCGCGGCGCATGCGCCTGTGGCGCCATGCCGACAGCGCCATCGGCTTCGTGCGCAGCGAACTGGGTATGGACCGTTTCGACGTCGATGCGCAGGATTATCGCCCCGACGAAAGCGGGCGCCGGCGCCCGGATGCCTCGGAGCGGTTGAAGCGGCAGCAGGCGGTCATCGAGCATGATCGCTGGTTCCGCAGCCAAGTCCAAGATGCGATGAATGCCATAACAGAGGGAACGAATCCTCTGGTGGCTGAAGATGACCTGGCGAAGCGCCTCGGCTCACTCCGCGAGACTCTCAAGCGCAAGGCGGGCTGAACGATGCGAATCGTTTGGCGCGAAAGCGCGCTTGCGGATGTCGAGCGGGCGATCGGCTACATTGCACTGGAAAGCCCGAGGAGCGCAGAGCAACAACTGAGCCGCATCGAGCATCACGTACAGGTTCTCGTCGATCATCCGAGCATGGGCCGTGTCGGGCGTGTGGCCGGGACGCGGGAACTCGTGGTCCCTCGAACGCCCTTCGTGATCGTCTATAGCCTGGGTGAGGACGTGGAACTGATACGTATCCTGCATGGTGCGCAACAATGGCCTCCGGAAGCCGAAGCCTGACACCCCTTGTCATCGCGGCGATCGCGCTGTTTATCTCTGCCCCATGGCGCATCGCCCGAATCTCCTGACCATAGCCCCCGGCTCGCCCTTTCTGGAGACGCTGGTCGACGCCCTGCTGGATGGCCGCCTGGTGCCAGGGTTCGCGCCGCGCGGGGATCCGCTCGCGCTGGCGAGCGCCACGCTCTATCTGCCGACCCGCCGCGCCATCCGCGCCCTGCGCGGCATCTTCCTCGACAGGTTGGGGAGCGAGGCCGCGCTGTTGCCCAATCTGAAGGCGCTCGGCGAGGTCGATGACGACGAGGTCGCCTTCGCGGATGCGAGCGACGACCTGCCCGAACCGGTCGGCGGGCTCGACCGCCAGATCGCCCTGACGCGCCTGATCCTGCAATGGAGCGCGGCGCTGAAGCAGGCCCTCCTGCCTATTCCGGGCGAGGAGGGAGCCGAGCCCTTGCTGATTCCCTCTTCGCCCGGCGATGCGGCAGGGCTTGCGGCCGAGCTCGGCACTTTCCTCGATGGCCTGCAGATCGACCGGGTGCCGCCGGCGGCGATTCTCAATCTCGGCGAGAGCCATGCTGGGCTCTATGACAAATATTGGGACATCACGCTGCGCTTCCTCGAGATCGCCACCCTGCATTGGCCCGAGCATCTCAAGGAGATCCGCCGCAGCGACGCAGTGCTGCTGCGGAATGCCCGCATGGAGCGCGAGGCCGCCAGGCTTGCCGAAAACCTCAAGGCGGGCCCGGTGATCGTGGCCGGCTCGACCGGCTCCATTCCGGCGACCCGCGACCTCATCAAGGCGGTTGCCGCCCATCCCCAGGGGGCCGTCGTCCTGCCGGGGCTCGATCTCGACCTCGATGCCATCGGCTGGAATGCCATCGGCAAGGGCGAGGGAGCCCCCGGCCATCCCCAGGCCGGGCTTGCTGCCTTGCTGGCCGATATCGGCGCAGAGCGCGCCAACGTTACCGAACTCGCCTCGCCGCCGGAGCCTCTGGCTTTGCGTGCAGCCCTGGTCTCGCAGGCCCTGCGGCCGGCGGAAACCACGGATCTGTGGACCGGCCGGCGCCATGCCGATCCCGCGGCGGTGGCCGAGGCCTTTGCGGGTGTCGCCCTGATCGAAGCGGCGCATGAGGGCGAGGAGGCCCTGGCCGCAGCCCTGGTGCTGCGCGAAGCCCTGACGGTGCCCGGCCGCAAGGCGGCGCTAGTGACGCCGAACCGCCAGCTTGCCGAGCGCGTGGTCACCGAACTCGGACGCTGGGGCATCGAGGCGGACGACAGCGCCGGCCAGCCGCTGACGCAAACCCCGCCCGGCCTGTTCACGCGCCTGGTGCTCGACGCCGCGCTGCATGATTTCGATCCCATCACCCTGTTGTCCCTGCTCAAGCACCCGCTTGCGCGTCTCGGCCTGCCCCGCGCGGATCTGGAGCGGGCGGTGACGGCGCTGGAGATCGGCGCCTTGCGCGGTCCCAGGCCCGCCGGCGGTCCGGCCGGTCTCGTGGCGGCCCTGGCGCTCGGCAAGGCCTCGCTCGGCGATCCCCATTGCCCGCCCGCCCGGCTGGCCCTCGGCGAAGAGGATTGGGCCGGGGCGGAGGCGGTGATCGAGGCCCTGGCGATCAGGCTCGAACCCTTCGCGGCGTTGCTGCGCCAGTCCGATCCCCTGCCGGCTGCCAGCTTCTTTGCTGCGCATCGCGCCGCCGTCGAGGCGCTGGGTGAAGCGGCGCCGGACGAAAGTGACGGTCTCAAGGAAGGTGAAGCCGGTGAAGCGCTTGCTGGCTTCCTCGACGATCTCGGTACCATCGCGCCCGAGGCTCTTTCCTTGCCGGCGCATGAATATCCCGGCCTGTTCGCGGCCCTGATCGCCGGGCGCTCGGTGCGGGGGGGCGATCCCAAGCACCCACGCATCGCCATTTACGGCTTGCTGGAAGCTCGCCTGCTGCCGGTCGACCGGCTGGTGCTGGCGGGGCTCGACGAGAGCGTCTGGCCGCCCGACGTCAAGACAGATCCCTGGCTGAACCGGCCGATGCGGGCGGCGATCGGCCTGTCACCGCCGGAAAAACGCATCGGCCTCGCCGCGCACGATTTCGAGCAAGCGCTCGGCTATGGCGACGTGGTGATCACGCGCTCGCTCAAGCGCGGCGGGTCGCCCAGCGTGCCGTCGCGCTGGCTGCAGCGGCTCGGGGCATTTCTAGGCCCGGCCTTCGACGCCATGCGCCGGCGGGGCGAGCATTATTGCGCCCTCGCGCGCCAGCTCGATGCGGCGGAGGGGCCGCCACCCGTGCTCGGCGCGCCCAAGCCGACTCCGCCTCTCGCCCTGCGTCCGACCCGCCTGTCGGTCACCCAGATCGAGCACCTCGTGCGCGATCCCTATACGATCTACGCCCGCCACATCCTCAAGCTCGAACCGCTCGACGAGATCGCCATGCCGCCCGGAGCGGCTGAAAGAGGCACGCTGATCCATGGCGCGCTCGAGCGTTTCGCCGCCCTGTGCGCCGATGGCGTGCCGCCGGATGCCCTCGCGCTGATGATGGCGATCGGCGAGGAGCTCTTCGTCCCCCTTGCCGATTTTCCCGAGGTCCTGGCCTTCTGGCGGCCGCGCTTTGCGGCCATCGCCGAATTCCTGGTGGAATGGGAGCGCGAGCGCCGGCCACGCCTTGTCCGCGTGCTCAGCGAAATTCCCGGCAAGCTCGCCTGGCCGACCCTGGCCGAGAGATCCTTCACCTTGTCCGCCCGCGCCGACCGCATCGAAGTCGCTGCCGATGGCCGGGTCGCCATCCTCGACTTCAAGACCGGCCAGGCCCCGACGGCCAGGCAGGTCGAGACGGGGCTCGCGCCGCAATTGGCACTGGAAATGGCGATGCTGCTCGAGGCCGGTTTCAGCGGCGTGCCGGCGCCCCAGGTGTTGGGCGATCCCGCCATCGTGCATCTTGCCGGCGGCGGCAAGGGGCCGAGCGAGAAACCGCTGATCTTCAAGGACACCACGCCGATCGAGGTCGCCTCGCAGAGCCTGGAGCGGCTCAAGGCGTTGATCGACCGCTTCGAGAACGAGAAGACGCCCTATGCTTCGCTGCTGCACCCGATGTTCAAGGGGCGGCGCTATGGCGATTACGACCATCTCGCCCGGGTGCGCGAATGGTCCGTCAGCGCGGAGGAAGCATGACTCCGCGCAAGCCCTCTGCCGACACGGTTCACAACCAGCGCCTGGCCTCCGACCCCTCGCTGTCGGCCTGGGTGTCGGCCAATGCCGGATCGGGCAAGACCACCGTGCTGACGCGGCGTGTCATCCGCCTTTTGCTCGCCGGGGTCGATGCCTCTGCCATCCTCTGCCTCACCTTCACCAAGGCCGCCGCAGCGAACATGCAGAACCGCATCTTCGCCACGCTCGGCCAATGGGCGGTCGAGGAGGAGGGCAAGCTGGTCGCGGCGATCGAGGGCATCACGGGCTTCAAGCCTGACGCAGCCGGCCTCAAGCGCGCACGCCAGCTCTTCGCGGCGGCGATCGAGACGCCCGGCGGCCTGAAGATCCTCACCATCCATGCCTTTTGCGAGCGTGTGCTGCACCTCTTCCCTTTCGAGGCCAATGTCCCCGCGCAGTTTTCGGTGCTGGATGACAGGGCCGCGCGCGAACTGCTCGACACGGCCCGCACCGGCCTGATCCTGGAGGCGAATGCGCATCCCGAAGGCGGGCTCGGCCGCGCCATGGCGCGCCTCCTGGAGGATACCGGCGAGGGCGCCTTCGACGGGCTGCTCGCCGAGATCACCTTCGAGCGCGAGGCGCTGCGTCCCTTCCTGAACGAGAAGGGCGCCGCGGACGCCCTCGACCAGTTGCGCGGCCTGCTCGAACTGGCGGAGGGCGAAAGCGTCGCCGCGATCGAGGCCGAGATCGACGAGGCCTCGATCCTCTTTAGCGAATGGGCGGCGATCGAGGCCGCCATGCGGGACTATGACGGCAAGCGCATCCTCGATCTGGCCGACAGGCTGGGCGCTGCGATCGCGGCGGCGCCGGCACGGCGTGCCGAGGCCTGGCGTGCGGTCTTCCTGACCGGCACGGGCGAGGCGCGCTCGGCCAATGCCTTCCTGGTCAAGGATTTCGCCAAGGATTATCCCGCTTACGCCGAGCAGCTCCTTGCCGAGCTGGAGCGCATCGCCGGGCTGCTGCTGCGGCGCAAGGCGGCCTCGGCCTATGAGCGCAGCGAGGCGCTGATCACTGTCGCTGCCGCCCTGCTCGGTCGCTACAAAGCCGGCAAAGTCATGCGGGCGGCGCTCGATTTCGATGATCTCGTGCAGCGCACGGCCGATTTGCTCAGCCGGGCTGGCGCCGAATGGGTGCTTTACAAGCTCGATCGGGGCATCGACCATATCCTGGTCGACGAGGCCCAGGATACCAGCCCGGCCCAATGGCATATCATCGAGATGCTGGCGCATGAGTTCACCGCGGGCAGCGGCGCGCGCAGCGAACGGCGCACCATCTTCGCCGTGGGGGACGAGAAGCAGTCGATCTTCTCGTTCCAGGGCGCGGCACCGGCGGAATTCGCCCGCATGCGCAGCCATTTCCGACTCAAGGTCGATGAAGCCGAGGAACGTTTCGAGGCGATCGAGCTCAAGCAGTCCTTCCGCTCGACGCCCGACATCCTCAGGGCGGTCGACCATGTCTTCGCCGCCGCCGACAATCGCCGCGGCCTGTCTTCGGACGACGTCGCCACCGTGCATGAGACCGTGCGGGCGCTCGATCCCGGCCGCGTCGAGGTCTGGCCGGTGGAAAAGCCGCAACCGGCGGCCGAGATCACTGCCTGGGACGCGCCGTTCGACGAGACGCCCGTCACCAGCCCGGTGGTACGGCTGGCCCGCAAGATCGCCGCCGAAGTCGGGAGCCTGATCCGCGAAGGCGATCCCGCGACGGGCGCGCGCTACGATGCCGGCGACGTCATGGTGCTGGTGCGCAGCCGCAACGCCCTGTTCGAGGCGGTGATACGCGCCCTGAAATTCGCCGGCGTGCCGGTGGCCGGCGCCGACCGCATCGTGCTGACGGACCATATCGCCGTGATGGACCTGATGGCGCTCGCCCGTTTCGTGCTGCTGCCGGCCGACGACCTGACGCTGGCGACGGTGCTCAAGACCCCGCTGATCGGGCTCGACGACGAGGATCTCATCCGTTTGGCGCCGGGCCGCAAGGGTATGCTCTGGGCGGCGTTGGCGGAGGCCGCGCGCGAGGACGAGCGCTATGCTTCCGCCTTTGCCCGCCTCACGGCCTGGCGTGCGGAGGCGGCCGGCAAGACGCCCTTTGCCTTTTTCGCCGACATCCTGGCCCGCGACGGCGGTCGGCGCATCATGCTCGCCCGCTTCGGTGCGGAGGCCGCCGACGCCCTGGACGAATTCCTGCGCGTGGCCGGCGACTATGAGCGAGCCAACACGGCCAGCCTGCAGGGCTTCCTCGCCTGGCTCGCCGAGGCCAAGGCCGAGATCAAGCGCGACATGGACGTGGCACGGGGCGAAGTGCGCGTGATGACGGTGCACGGCTCCAAGGGGCTGGAGGCGCGCGTCGTCATCCTGGCCGATACCTGCAGCGCGCCGGACGGCCGGCATGATCCCAAACTGTTCTTCCTGCAGGCGCCGGGAAAGCCTGCGGGCAGCGAGATCCCGGTCTGGTCGCCCAGCAAGACTGCGGACCCGGCGCCGGTCGCCGCCGCCCGCGATGCGATCCGGGTCGAGAACGAGGCCGAGCATCGCCGCCTGCTCTATGTCGCCCTGACGCGGGCCGAGGACCGGCTGGTCATTGCCGGCTTCGAGGGCGCCACCGCGCGGCGGCCGGGCAACTGGTACGACATGATCGCCGAGGCCCTGCGCACGGCGGGCGCCAGGATCGAACCCGATGGCGAAGGTGAGAGGCTGGTTTATGAGCCGACGCCGCGGCGTGCGGTCGAAGGGCGGCCGGCAAGGGATGAGGAAGCGGCGGTACCGGCCCCGGCCTGGCTGCGCCAGAAGGCGGTGGCGGAGCGGGCCGAGGAGGTTGCTCTCAGTCCGTCCGAGACGGAGCATCCCGAAGAGTTGGCCGGGTTGGCGGGAGCCTTGCCGGCCGATCCCCGCACGCTGCGACGTGGGGCGCTGATCCACGCTTTGCTGCAATATCTGCCCGATGTCGAGGCGCCGGTACGTCGCGACCAGGCCCTCGCCTTCCTCGGCCGGGCGGCGGCACAATGGCCGGAGGACCACCAGGCCTGGGCCGAGGAGGCCCTGGCGGTGCTGGCCCTGCCTGATCTCGCACCGCTCTTTGCACCCGGCAGCCGCGCCGAGGTTGCCCTTGCAGGCCGCATCATCAGGCCGGGCCGGGCCGACTATGCCGTGTCCGGGCGAATCGACCGACTGGCCGTCGGGTCGGACACGGTCTGGATCGCCGACTTCAAGACCAACCGCCAGCCGCCGCGGGGGCTCGACGCGGTGCCGCAGGCCTATCTCAGCCAGCTCGGGCTCTACCGGCACCTGATGCTGCGGCTCTATCCGGGCAAGGAGGTGCGGGTCGCCCTGATCTGGACCGCGACGGCCGCGATCTTGGAATTGCCGGCAGAGCGGCTCGAAGAGGCAGTGCGGGCGGTTGTGGGGTGATTCCATACGCGGTGCGATACCCCTCGTCCGGCTGCCGCCACCCAAGGCACTTTCCTATGGAAGTGCCTTGGGTGGCGGCAGCCGGACGAGGGGAGAGGCTCCATCTAAGCCGCTCCTACCTGCCTCACCGGCCTGATGATGCAATCGCGTGTCTGGTCGAGCTCGTCGAGTTCGGCGGCGTGTCGCTGGCCCCAGTCGCACAGGGCCAGCAGCACCGGTTCGAGGCTCTGGCCGAGCGGGGTCGCCGAATAGTCGACGCGCGGCGGAACCTGCCGGAAGATCTCGCGATGGACGAGGCCGTGCTCTTCCATCTCGCGCAATTGCTGGATCAGCACCTTCTGGCTGATCTCGGGCACCAGCCGCTTCAGTTCGGACAGGCGCTTGGGGCTGTCCAACAGGTAATAGAGGATCACCGCCTTCCAGCGGCCCGAGATCACCTTGAGGGCCCGCTCGACCGGCAGCATAGGCAGGCGCTTGATCAGCTCCGTCATGGTTACCTTCGGGTCTGTATGGCACGAAAGGGTGTGTAGAGACGAAAGGGAGAATAGCACAGAACCGGGGCATTCGAGACCAGCATCCGGTGATCCCATGCAAGCCATTCGTTTGAGCCGCTTCGGCGCTCCCGACGTCCTCGAGCCCGTCGAACTGTCCGTCCCCGCTCCTGGCAAGGGCGAGGCGCTGATCCGCATGCAGGCAGCGGGCGTGAACTATTTCGAGGTGCTGATGCGCCAGGATCGCTATGCCGTGACACCCGGACTGCCGATGGTGATGGGTGTCGAGGTGGCTGGCGTCGTCGAGGCCCTCGGCCCAGGCGCTGCGGGGCCGTCGCCCGGCACGCGGGTGGCCGCGCCGCTCTTCGCCATGAGCCGGGCCGGCGGCTATGCGCAGTTCGCCCTGGCCGACGCCGCCTTGCTGGTGCCGCTTCCCGAAGACTTGTCGTTCGAGGCGGCAACCGCCCTGATGGTGCAGGGCCTGACCGCGCTTCACCTTCTTCGCCGCAGCCCACCGGCAGGCAAGTCGATCCTGGTCAACGCCGCGACCGGTGGGGTAGGATCGCTGCTCGTCCAACTCGCCCGCAATGCTGGTGCGCGGCAGGTGATCGCTGCCGCCGGTTCGCCGGAGAAGCTCGATCTTGCCCGTTCCCTCGGCGCCGATGCCGGCGTCGATTATCGCAGCGCCGGCTGGGTCGACCAGGTGCTGGCGGCGACGCAGGGAGGGGGCGTCGACATCGTCTATGACCTTGTCGGCGGGGCGCAGACCGGTGCCTGCCTGGAAGCGCTCGCTCCAAGCGGCGAACTCGTCTGTGCAGCCATGGGACGGTTCGAACTCGGCCGGCCGGAGATCGAAGCCCTGCTCGGACGCAACCAGTCCGTGAAAGGTTTCGCCCTGCTGCCCCTGCTGGCGCCCGATACGCTGGGCGCCGATCTCGGCGACCTCTTCGCCCAGGCCGCGACGGGCGCGCTCGAGGTCACGATCGGTGGCCGCTTCCCGCTGGCCCAGGCCGCCGAGGCGCATGAGAGCGTGCAGTCGCGCCGGAGTATGGGGAAGGTTGTCCTGATCCCCTGACGACGAGCCTCAGCCCAGCAGCAGGCTGTCGTCGTCGAGCTGTTCGCCGCGTACCTTGCTGAACAGCTTCAGCAGATCGGGGACATCGAGGCCCTTGCGATGCTCGGCGTCGAGATCGAAGGCGACCTGGCCTTCATGCAGCATCACCGTGCGGGTACCGTAATCGAGGGCGTGGCGCATCGAATGGGTCACCATCAAAGCGGTGAGCTGCTGTTCCTCCACGATCTTGCGGGTGAGTTCCAGCACGAAGTCGGCGGTGCGCGGATCGAGCGCCGCCGTATGCTCGTCGAGCAGCAGGATCTTCATGCCTGTCAGCGTCGCCATCAGCAGGCTGACGGCCTGGCGCTGGCCGCCGGAGAGCAGGCCCATGGAATCGCCGAGGCGATTTTCCAGGCCGAGGCCGAGCACGGAAAGCTTGTCGCGGAACACCGCGCGGCGGCTTCCGCTCAGCGAAGCGCCGAGACCGCGCGAGCGGCCACGCGCGAAGGCGAGTGCCATGTTCTCCTCGATCGACAGCCTCTCGCAGGTGCCGGCCATCGGATCCTGGAACACGCGGGCGATCAAGCTGGCGCGGCGCGGCGTCGGCCAGCGCTGCACGTCGACGCCCTCGATGACGATGCGGCCGCGCTCGGCCTGGGCATCGCCGCTCAGGACGTTGAGCAGCGTGGATTTGCCGGCGCCGTTGGAGCCGATCACGGTGACGAACTGGCCGGTCGGGATGGTCAGCGAAAGTCCCCGCAGCGCCCGGTTTTCCAGCGGCGTTCCGCGGCCGAAGGTGACGTGGATGTCCTTGATCTCGATCATCGCCGCCTCCTTACTTGGACGTTGATTTCGGCGCGGGCGAGAAGATCGCGCGCAGGCGGGGGAACTGGCTCGGCAGGATCAGCGCCAGGCCGACCAGCACCGAGGTCACCAGGTTCTGATCGCTCGAATTGAGCCCGATGGTGCGCGACCACTCGGAATTGAGCGCCAGCGCGATGGCGAGGCGATACAGGATGGCGCCGACGATGCAGGCGACCAGCAGCCAGGCGATCGAGCGAGTGCGGAACAGGGTTTCGCCGAGGATGACGGCGGCGAGGCCGCCGACGATGGTGCCGGTGCCGAGCGTGATGTCGGCAAAGCCGCTGGTCTGGGCGAACAGGGCGCCAGCGAGGGCGACGAGGGCGTTGGAGATCGCCATGCCGACATAATTGTGCAGCTGGGTGGAGACGCCCTGCGCCCGCGCCATGCGCGGATTGGCGCCGGTCGCCCGCATGGCGAGGCCGAATTCGGAATTGAGAAACCAGCTGAGCAGCGCCCAGACGACCAGCACGATCACGCCGAGCATCCAGACCTTGAGCTGATAGGAGGGCGGAGCCCAGCCCAGGATCGCCGTCAGATGGTCGCGCGTCCAGGTTACCAAAGTCTCCTGGTTGAGCAGGGGGACGTTGGGCTTGCCCATGATGCGCAGATTGATCGAGTAGAGCGCCGTCATGGTCAGGATGCTGGCCAGCAATTGCAGGATGCGGAAACGGATGTTGAGCCAGGCCGTCATCGCCCCGGCCAGGGCGCCGGCGACGATGGCGAGCGCCGTGGCCGAGAAGGGATCGAGGCCGGCGACGATGGCGGCGGCGGCCGTCGCGGCGCCCAGGGGGTAGGAACCGTCAACCGTCAGGTCGGGAAAGTCGAGCACCCGGAACGACAAAAACACGCCCAGCGCGATCAGCGCATAGATCAGGCCGATTTCAATCGAACCGATAAAAGCGAAAAGGCTCATGCATCAATCCCAACGGAATAGCGGGTCACGGGTGAATTGCGACGGCCCTGGTGCTCGACCGATCGGGCGTCATTGCGAGCGTAGCGAAGCAATCCAGGACCGGAATGCGTTGTACGCGGATGTGTGGATTGCTTCGCTACGCTCGCAATGATGCATGAGTCAATCACTACCGCCCGCGGATACTACTTTGCGACGTCCTTGGCACGCGCCAATACGGCTTGCGGCAGGGGCGCTCCCATCTTCTCGGCCGCCTTGGAGTTGACGACCAGGCTGACGCCCTTGGAGTTCTCGACCGGGATGTCGCCCGGTTTCTCGCCCTTGAGGATACGGGCCGCGACATGGCCGGCCTGGCGGCCGATCTCGAACTGGTCGAGGCCGAGGGCGGCGACCGCGCCGCGTCCGACGCTGTCAGGGTCGCTGGCGAACACCGGAAGGCGGCTGTCGAAGCCGACCTGCAGCACCGATTCCAGCGCCGACACCACCAGATTGTCGTTAGGGATGTAGATCGCATCGGCCTTGCCCACCAGATTCTGGGCAGCCGAACCAACATCGGAGGATTTGGTGGCTGGCGAGGGCAGGATCTCGAAGCCGCGTTCACCCGCCAGCTTGCGCAGGGCCTCGATCACCGACAGGCTGTTGACCTCGCCGGAATTGTAAACGACGCCCACGACTTTGGCCTTGGGCAGGACTTCCTTGATCAGGTCGAGCTGGCCGGCAGCCGGCGGAAAGTCGCTGACACCGGTGATGTTGCCACCGGGCTTGTCGAGGGTCTTGATCAATTGAGCGCCGAGCGGATCGGTGACCGCGGCGAAGACGATGGGGATGTCCTTGGTCGCCGCGGCGACGGCCTGGGAGGAGGGCGTGGTGATCGGCACGATCACGGCCGGGGCCTCTCCGACGAATTTCTGGGCGATCTGGGCGGCTGTCGCCGGGTTGCCCTGGGCGGATTCGTAGAGGACGGTGATGGCCTCACCCTCGGCGTAACCCTTGTCCTTGAGGCCGGCCTTCACGCCCTCGCGGATGGCGTTGAGCGAGGGATGCTCGACAATGGCGGTGATGGCGACCACGGGCTTGTCCGCGGCAGCGGCCGCCTGGATCAGGCTGCCTTGGGCCAGGCTGGCGAGAAGAGCGGCGGCAAGGCCGAGGGAGCGGAGGGGGATCATGGCGCGGCGTGCTCGGAATGGGTTGATCTTACGAGGGCGGCCGCGCGTGGCGCGGCCGCTTTTCCGGTTATACGGATCCGGATTACTTGACGGCGGTCACTTGACGACCGTCTTGGCCTTGGCGACCAGATCGGCAGGCAGCGTCACACCCATCGGACCGGCGGTCTTCTGGTTGAGGAAGAGGTCGGTGGCGGAGGGAACGGCGACGGGAATGGCGCTGGGCTTTTCGCCCTTGAGGATACGCACCACCATCTCGCCGGCCAGGACGCCGGATTTGAAATAGTCGACGCCGATGGAAGCCACCGCGCCGCGCTCGACGCCGTTGGTGTCACCGGAGAAGACGGGGATCTTGTTTTCTGTACCGACCGTGATCACCGCTTCCAGGGCCGAGACCACGAGATTGTCGGTGGGCACGAAGATGGCGTCGGCCTTGCCGATCAGGCTCTGCGCCGCGGCGCCGACATCGGCCGACTTGGTGGCCGGTGCCTCGATGGTCTCAAAGCCGAGGGCGGCGGTTGCCTTTTTCATATTCTCGAGCTGCACGACCGAATTGGCCTCGCCCGGATTGTAGATGAAGCCGATCTTCTTGGCGTTGGGGGCGATCGCCTGGATCAGCTTGAGCTGGTCGGGCATCGGGGTTGCATCGGTCACACCAGTGACGTTGCCCTCGGGCTTGGCCGGATCCTTGACGAGCTGGGCGGCGACGGGATCGGTCACGGCGGTGAACACGATCGGAATGTCCTTGGTGGCGGCCAAGGCGGCCTGGGCCGACGGCGTGGCGATGCCGACGATCACGTCCGCTTTCTCGCCGACATATTTCTGTGCGATCTGCGCGGCGGTCGCCGGGCTGCCCTGCGCCGTCTCGAACTGGAAGTTGAGGGTATCGCCATCCTTGTAGCCGGCATCCTCCAGCGCCTTCTTGACACCGTCACGGGCGGCATTGAGGGCCGGATGCTCGACGATCGAGGTGACGGCCACGGTCTTCTTGTCGGCAGCAAAGGCGACGCTGCCGAGGAGGGCGAGTGCCACGCCGGCTACGAGTGTCAAACGATTGATACGCATGTGGTTGTTTCCCCCTTGCTCGCGAATTTCCCGCCGGGTGACGGCCATTCGGGGCTTGTAAGGCACAACCGATCAACCAAACGCTGCGGCAATGCAAGATGCTCATGCGCTGGAAAGGGGAAAAATTCACCAAACAAGCAAGGGCACCCGTTTAGGCGCCCTTTTTGGAAAGATTATTAAGCTGGAACGGTCCAACGCGAAATCTTGCCTGTGTATCGCTGGTGCCAATTTTGCTGCCCGAACAGCTTTCGGCCGAGCGGTGTCAGGTCGGCCCATGCAATCTTTTCTTTGCCGACGGTGCTTCGGTCCGAAGACCGGTACACCAGTTTGACGCGCCTTTCCCGGTGTGCCGGTCTTCAGACCGACATGGGCCTCCGATGTTGGCGAGGGGCCTGAAAAAAGGGCGCGAACCCTGAAGGTCGCGCCCTTTCTGCAATCGTGGTGGTTCCGAGAGCCGGCTGAAAGCCGGCGGTCCCGGGCTTACTTCTTCTCGGTGCGGGCGCGCAGGGCGGCGCCGAGAATGTCGCCGAGCGAGGCGCCGGCGTCCGAAGAACCGTAAGCGGCGATCGCTTCCTTTTCCTCGGCCATTTCAAGGGCCTTGATCGAGACCTGGACCTTGCGGGCCTTGCGGTCGAACTGGATGACGCGGGCGTCAACCTTTTCGCCGGCAGCGAAGCGCTCGGGGCGCTGATCGGCGCGATCGCGGGCCAGATCGCCACGGCGGATGAAGGCCGTGAGGTCGGTGCCGGTGATCTTGACGTCGATGCCACCTTCCTTGACGTCGGTGACTTCGCAGGTGACGACCTGGTTCTTCTTCAGTTCGCCGGCATCGACGAAGGGGTCACCCGCAAGTTGCTTGATGCCCAGCGAGATGCGCTCCTTCTCGACGTCCACGTCGAGCACCACGGCCTTGACCATGTCGCCCTTGCGGAAGTCGTCGATGACCTGCTCGCCCGGACGGTTCCAGTCGAGGTCGGAGAGATGGACCATGCCGTCCACGTCGCCGTCGAGGCCAATGAACAGGCCGAACTCGGTCTTGTTCTTGACTTCGCCTTCGACCACCGAACCGTTCGGATGCTTGTCGGCAAAATCTTCCCAGGGGTTGGAAAGGGTCTGCTTGAGGCCGAGCGAGATGCGGCGCTTGATCGGGTCGACCTCGAGGATCTGCACTTCCACTTCCTGCGAGGTGGAGACGATCTTGCCGGGGTGGACGTTCTTCTTGGTCCACGACATTTCGGAAACGTGGATCAGACCTTCGATGCCCGGCTCCAGTTCCACGAACGCGCCGTAGTCCGTGATGTTGGTCACGCGGCCGGTGAACTTGGCCTGCAGCGGGTACTTGGCGTCGATGCCCAGCCACGGATCGGCCTGGAGCTGCTTCATGCCCAGCGAGATGCGGTGCGTCTCGTGGTTGATCTTGATGATCTTGACCTTGACCTGCTGGCCGATGGTCAGAAGCTCCGTCGGGTGGTTCACGCGGCGCCATGCGATGTCGGTGACATGCAGGAGGCCGTCGATACCGCCCAGGTCAACGAACGCACCGTAATCGGTGATGTTCTTGACCACGCCGTCGACCACCTGACCCTCTTCGAGGTTCTGGACGATCTCGTGACGCTGCTCGGCGCGGCTCTCTTCGAGGACCGTGCGGCGGGAGACGACGATGTTGCCGCGGCGGCGATCCATCTTGAGGATCTGGAAGGGCTGCGGAACGTTCATCAGCGGGGTGACGTCGCGGATCGGACGGATGTCGACCTGGCTGCGCGGCAGGAAGGCCACGGCGCCGTCGAGATCGACGGTGAAACCACCCTTGACCTGGTTGAAGATGACGCCGTCGACCTTTTCATTGGCCTCGAACGACTTCTCCAGCTTGATCCAGCTTTCTTCGCGGCGAGCCTTGTCACGCGAGATGACGGCTTCGCCCAGCGCATTTTCGATGCGCTCGAGATAGACCTCGACCTCGTCGCCGACCTTGAGCGCGCTGTCGCGGCCCGGGCCGTTGAATTCCTTCAGAGCTACGCGGCCTTCGGTCTTGAGGCCGACATCGATGACCGCAAGGTCCTTCTCGATGGCGACGACGATACCCTTGACGACCGAACCTTCGGCCATATCGCCGGTGCCGAATGCTTCGTCGAGCATCGCGGCGAAATCTTCACGCAGCACGTTTTCCTGTACGGACATATGTTTTCCTGGCGCCGGCGGTTGGTGTTGATCATCGTTTCCGGAAAGCGGCAGGGCTGCTGGAGCAGCCACAGGCGGTGTGTTTTGAAAAAAAACACGTCCGGCCGGCGCAAGGCCCGCATTGCGGAAACGTCTTTCTGGTCTATTTTTCGAACGCCCGTCACATCTGCAATGACGGCTGAGCGTCAGATGGGCGGTTCCATATCAAGATGGAAGGGGCGGAGCAAGGCAAAAGGCGATTTTTTGCCGTTTTCCGGCCGAGAATCCTGCAAAAAAAGCCGAGGGACGCAGCGAGCGGGTGAGCGGGCTCCGATTAGTCCGGCATCGCCTGCTGCAGCACGCTGGGGGCTCCCGTGCGATAGTCCTCGCGCAGGGGATGGAAGACGTCCATCGTGCGGCAGGCCGTCAGGGCCCGGCCGGAATGCGGGGCGTTGGGCGGCACCACGGCGACCATGCCCGGCTTCAGCACCGTGGTCAGGCCGTAGACGGTGACTTCCAGCTCGCCTTCGAACTGATGCACCACCTGTTCATGCGGGTGGGAATGCAGGGGCAACGTGGCACCGGCATCGATCTGCCAGAGCACGAAGGTCATCGAGCCCGAATGCATGAAGCGACCGTGGAAGCCCGGAATGACCGTGCGGGGCTCGATCTTGTTCCAGTCGAAGAGGGTGTCGGGCATGGAAATCCCCTGGATGCCTGCGATCCCGGAATTCACGCCTTCTCGCGCAAGCTCTCCAGGGCCTTCCTGACCAGGGGATCGATGCCCTCGCCGCCGGCATCCAGATGTTCGAAGATCTGGTTGCGCATGCGGGGTTCCCAGAATTTGCGGATATGCTCGGCGATGCCCGGCACCCGCACTTCCTCGCGCTGGGACGCGAAGAACAGGCCGATCTGGTTGGCCATCCTCACCAGCTTGGCGGAGGGGTCATGTGCGTGGCCCTCATGCGCGGCTTCATCATGCGACATGGGCGAGTTTCTCCGGAACGATACGGTGGGCATGGGTGAAGATCTCGAAGCCGTCGGAGCGGGCGATGCCGACCAGCGTGATGCCGGCCTCCTCGGCAGTACGGATGGCGAGGGCCGTGGGGGCAGAGACCGCCACCACGATGGAGGCACCCATCGCGGCCGATTTCTGCACCATTTCCACCGAGATCCGGCTGGTGAGGACGACGATGCCCGGCAGGCCTTGCGGTGCGGGAGCGATGGAACGCCGGGCCAGCGCGCCGGCGAGCTTGTCGAGCGCATTGTGCCGGCCGACATCCTCGCGCAGGGCGACGAGGCCGTCGGCTTTGGTCCAGAAGGCTGCAGCGTGCACGGCGCGGGTCTGGTGGTTCAGTATCTGGGCGGGCGCGAGTGAAGCGAGGGCGGTTTCGATATCGGCGGGTGACAGCTTGAGGTCACCGGCGACCGGCTGCGGCTTGCGCACCGCCTCGGTCAGGCTGTCGATGCCGCACAGGCCGCAGCCGGTGGGACCGGCCAGCATGCGCCGACGGGCGGCGAGCGCGGCGCCTCGATCGCCCTTCAGCCACATACGAAGTTCGACACCTTCCTGGTAATCGACGCGTTCGAACTCGGTGACGTCGTCGAGCGAGGCAATGATGCCTTCGGTGAGGGAGAAGCCGTAGGCAAAGTCCTCGAGATCGACAGGACTTCCCATCATCACGGCGTGGGAACCGCCATCATAGACCAGCGAGATCGCCATCTCCTCGGGAACCATGCGCTCGCCTGGCGTGAACATGCCGTCACGCCAGGCAAAGCGGGAGATGGTGCGGACGGGATCGGTCATGGTATTCTTCTCCTTCTCCCGCTGTGGGAGAAGGTGGCCGAAAGCCGGATGAGGGGGTGGATCAACCTCTCAACCCCTGATTTCAGCAATATGATCTGCATAGGTCACGAGACCCCTCATCCCCTTGCCGGGACCTTCTCCCGCAAGGGGAGAAGGGTGCTGTCCTCACTCCGCCGCGATGCGACGCGAGTTCTTCGCCATCGTCGCATATTCGTTCTGCCACTCGGTCGGGCCATTGGAAGGCATGACCTGCACCGCCGTCACCTTGTATTCGGGGCAATTGGTCGCCCAGTCCGAATAATCGGTAGTGATGACGTTGGCTTGCGTCGAGGGGTGGTGGAAGGTGGTGTAGACCACGCCCGGCGCCACGCGATCGGTAATGGTGGCGCGCAACGAGGTCGACCCCGACCGACTTTCGAGCCGTACCCAGTCGCCCTCCCGCACGCCGCGCTGCTCGGCATCATGGGGATGGATTTCCAGGATATCCTCCTCGTGCCACAGCGAATTCTCGGTGCGCCGGGTCTGCGCGCCGACATTGTACTGCGACAGGATGCGGCCGGTGGTGAGCAGCAGCGGGAAGCGCGCACCGGTACGTTCGTCGGTCGGGATGTATTCGGTGACCATGAAGCGGCCCTTGCCGCGGACGAAATGGTCGATATGCATGATCGGCGTACCCTCGGGCGCCTTGTCGTTGCAGGGCCACTGCACCGAGCCGTCGCGCTCCAGCTTCTCGTAGGAGACCCCGGCGAAGGAGGGCGTGAGGCGGGCGATCTCGTCCATGATCTGCGAGGGGTGCTCGTAGGGCATGGGGAAGCCCATGGCTTCGGCGATCAGCAGCGTGATCTCCCAGTCGGCATAGCCGGCCTTGGGTGCCATCACCTTGCGCACACGCTGGATGCGGCGCTCGGCATTGGTGAAGGTGCCGTCCTTCTCCAGGAAGGAGGAGCCGGGCAGGAAGACATGGGCGTAGTTGGCGGTCTCGTTCAGGAAGAGATCCTGCACGACGACGCACTCCATGGCGGCGAGGCCCGCCGTGACATGCTTGGTGTCCGGATCAGACTGTACGATGTCCTCGCCCTGCACATAGAGGCCGAGGAACGAACCATCGACGGCGGCGTCGAGCATGTTGGGAATGCGCAGGCCCGGTTCCTTTTCCAGGTGCACGCCCCAGAATTCCTCGAACATGTGGCGCACTTCATCGCCGGCGATGTGGCGATAGCCGGGCAATTCATGGGGGAACGAGCCCATGTCGCAGGAGCCCTGCACGTTGTTCTGGCCGCGCAGTGGGTTCACGCCGACGCCGCGGCGCCCGATATTGCCGGTGGCCATGGCGAGGTTTGCGATCGCCATCACCGTGGTCGAGCCCTGGCTGTGCTCGGTGACGCCGAGGCCGTAATAGATGGCGCCATTGCCGCCGGTGGCGTAGAGGCGAGCGGCGCCGCGCACCAGTTCGGCCGGCACGCCGGTATATTTCTCCACTGCTTCCGGCGAATGCCTGGGATCGGCGACGAAGGCGGCCCAGTTCTGGAACTCGTCCCAGTCGCAGCGCTCGCGCACATAATCCTCGGCGACCAGGCCTTCGGTGACGATGACATGGGCCAGCGCCGTCACAATGGCGACATTGGTGCCCGGCAGCAGGGGCAGATGGTAATCGGCTTCGACATGCGGCGTGCGCACGATGTCGGTCTTGCGCGGATCGATGACGATCAGGCGGGCCCCTTCGCGCAGGCGCTTCTTCATGCGTGAACCGAAGACCGGGTGGCCGTCCGTCGGATTGGCGCCGATGACGACGATGACATCGCTGTCCTCGACCGAATCGAAGTCCTGCGTGCCGGCGGAGGTGCCGAAGGTCTGGCCAAGGCCGTAGCCGGTGGGCGAATGGCAGACGCGGGCGCAGGTATCGACATTGTTGTTGCCGAAGCCACCGCGGATCAGCTTCTGGACAAGATAGGTCTCTTCATTGGTGCAGCGCGAGGAGGTGATGCCGCCGATCGAGGCCTTGCCGTGCTTGGCCTGGATGCGCTTGAACTCGGAAGCGGTGTAGGCGATCGCTTCTTCCCAGCTCACTTCCTTCCAGGGATCGGTGATCTTGGAGCGGATCATCGGCTTGAGGATGCGCTCCTTGTGAGTGGCGTAACCCCAGGCGAAGCGGCCCTTGACGCAGCTATGGCCGCGATTGGCCTTGCCGTCCTTGTAGGGCACCATGCGCACAACTTCCTCGCCGCGCATCTCGGCCTTGAAGGCGCAGCCGACGCCGCAATAGGCACAGGTCGTCACCACCGAATGCTCGGGCTGGCCGATCTCGATCACCTTGTTCTCGGTGAGCGTGGCCGTCGGGCAGGCCTGCACGCAGGCGCCGCAGGAGACACATTCGGAATCGAAGAAGGCCTCGTCCATGCCCGGCGACACCCGGCTTTCGAAGCCGCGGCCGGAAATGGTCAGAGCGAAGGTGCCCTGGACTTCCTCGCAGGCCCGTACGCAGCGCGAGCAGACGATGCATTTTGAGGTGTCGAAGGTGAAGTAGGGGTTGGAAGTATCCTTGTCGAGGCCGAGATGGTTGTCGCCCTCATAGCCGTAGCGTACTTCGCGCAGGCCCACCGCGCCCGCCATGTCCTGCAATTCGCAATCGCCATTGGCGGCGCAGGTCAGGCAGTCGAGCGGGTGGTCGGAGATGTAGAGCTCCATCACGCCCTTGCGGATCTCGGCGAGGCGCGAGGTCTGCGTCTTCACCTTGATGCCCGGCGCCACCGGCGTGGTGCAGGAGGCCGGCGTGCCGTTGCGGCCCTCGATCTCGACCAGGCACATGCGGCAGGAGCCCCAGGCGTCCATCATGTCGGTGGCGCAGAGCTTGGGGATCTGCGTCCCCATCTCCATGGCGGCGCGCATGATCGAGGTGCCCTCGGGCACCGTGATTTCCTGGCCGTCGATGGTCAGTGTGACCATCTTCTCCGACTTGGAGAGCGGCGTTCCGTAGTCGATTTCGTGGACGAGGGACATTGACTGTCTCCTTGGCGATTATTCGGCGGCGATGCGCTGGGGCGTGCCGTGGAAATCTTCGGGGAAATGGCGGATGGCCGAGAGGACCGGATAGGGCGTGAAACCGCCGAGGGCGCAGAGCGAGCCGAACTTCATGGTCTGGCAAAGGTCCTCGACCACGGCGATATTGCGCGTCACATCCTTGCCGGCGATGATCTTCTCGATGGTTTCCTTGCCCCTGACAGCGCCGATGCGGCAGGGCGTGCACTTGCCGCAGCTTTCGATGGCGCAGAATTCCATGGCGAAACGGGCCTGGCGGCGCATGTCGACGGTATCGTCGAACACCACGATGCCGCCATGGCCGATCAGGCCGTCCTTGGCCGCGAAGGCCTCGTAGTCGAAGGGCGTGTCGAAGAGTTCGCGCGGGAAATAGGCGCCCAGGGGGCCGCCGACCTGCACGGCGCGCACGGGACGGCCGGTGAAGCAGCCGCCGCCGATATCGTCGACGAGTTCGCCCAGCGTGATGCCGAAGGCGGTCTCGAACAGGCCGCCATAATTGAGATTGCCGGCGAGCTGGATCGGCATGGTGCCGCGCGAACGGCCCATGCCGAAATCGCGGTAATGCTCGGCGCCCTCGGCCAGGATGATCGGCACGGTGGCGAGCGAGAGCACGTTGTTGATCACGGTCGGCTTGCCGAACAGGCCCTTATGGGCCGGCAGCGGCGGCTTGGCGCGCACGGTACCGCGCTTGCCTTCCAAGCTTTCCAGCAGCGAGGTTTCCTCGCCGCAGACATAGGCACCGGCGCCGGTGCGGGTTTCCATGTCGAAATCATGGGCCGAACCAAGGATGCCCTTGCCGAGCACATTGGCGCGGCGGGCCTTCTCGATGGCTGCATCCATGGCGGCGATGGCATGGGGATATTCGGAGCGGATATAGACATAACCCTTGGTCGCACCGGTGGCGACGCCGGCAATGGCCATGCCCTCGATCAGGCAGAAGGGGTCGCCTTCCATCAGCATACGGTCGGCGAAGGTGCCGCTGTCGCCTTCGTCGGCATTGCAGACGATGTATTTCTGTGGCCCGGCAGTGTCGGCAACCGTCTTCCACTTGATGCCGGTCGGAAAGCCTGCGCCGCCGCGGCCACGCAGGCCGGATTTGGTGACTTCGTCCACGATGGCCGATGGCCCGATGGCAATCGCCTTTTCCAGGCCCTTGAGGCCGCCATGGGCCTTGTAGTCGTCGAGGTCGCGCGGATCGACGATGCCGACGCGCGCGAAGGTCAGGCGGGTCTGACGCTTGAGGAAAGGCTGGTCTTCGGGCTTGCCTATCCGCAATTTATGGGCGCCGTCGCCGGCGAAGGCGGCGATCAGGCTGTCGGCATCCTCAGGCTCGGCCGGGCCGTAGCCGATGCGGCCTTCAGGGGTGACCAGCTCCACCAGCGGGTCGAGCCAGGCCATGCCCCGCGAACCGTTACGGATGATCTCGATATCGAGCTTGCGGGCGATCGCTGCAACCTTGAGAGCGGCAGCGAGTTCATCGGCGCCACAGGCAACGGCGGCGGCATCGCGTGGAACGTAGATGCGCATGGTCATCGCACCACCTCTTCCAGGGCCTTGTCGAGACGCTTGGCATCGAGCCTGGCCACCAGGCGGCCGTCGATCATCGCGGCGGGGGAAATGGAGCACAGGCCGAGGCAATAGACCGGTTCGAGTGTAACGCGTCCATCCGGCGTTGTCTCGCCGAACTCGATACCGAGCTTTTCGACGAGGTGATCCGCCAGGGCTTCGCAGCCGGCGGATTGGCAGGCCTCGGCACGGCAGAGCTTGATGACATGCTCGCCGGCGGGTTCCCTGCGGAAATCATGGTAGAACGTCACCACGCCATGCACGTCGGCGCGGGAGAGATTGAGCGCTTCGGCCACCATGGGGACGGCCGGCTCGGGGACATAGCCGAAGGTTTCCACAAAGGAGTGGAGGATCGGCAGCAGCGGGCCTTCCAACGTCTGGCCTGCCGCGATGAGTTCAGCCGCGCGTGCGGTATTCCAATCTTCGTGGGCTGGCATGCCACTCTCTTTCGACTAGTTCCAGAGAGGAACAATGTGCCCTCGTTCCAACGCGATCAAGCATCAATTTTCGTCGAACGATAGAGATCTTCTATTAAGCTCCGCTCGTCACGAGAGACACTGGAAGACGGTTCGATCCGGGATCGTTCCGCGGCGGCGGACGATCCCGGGTCTTCGAAAGTCAATATTGGTAGCAGACGCGCTGACGACGGATACGCCAGCCGTAATCAGTGTAGACCCGCACCCGCCGCCAGCGGCAGGCCGGTGCATAATCGTAATAGCCGTCGTCATAATAGCCGCCGCCATAACCGCCATAGAGGCCCGGCGTCATCAGCAGGGGAGCGAGCGCGAGACCGGCGCCCCAGCCCCAGCCATCGTCACGCCAGCGCCGGCCGTAGCCGCCACCATACCAGCGGCGATGACCCCAGCCGCCACCCCAACGACGGCCACCCCAGCCGCCACCGCCCCAACGGCGCCCGCCCCAACCGCCGCCGCCCCAGTGGCGGCCACCGCCGCCCCAGTTGCCGCCGCCATGATGGGGAAAGAAATAGCCGTTGCTGCGCGCTTCGGCCGGCGCGGTCGCCGTCATGGACGCCGCGCTCAGGGTAAGGGCCGCCAACGCGGCCACCAGCAATTTACGAAACATGGAACACTCCTCGGAGAGGGAGTTCCGGCCTTCGTCGTAGCCGGGCCGGCAGGGCCTCTCCACCTGGAAATTACCTTAAGTTAACCATTAATCCAGAACAGATGAACTCTTGCTATCATCGCCGTTCATGTGGCGTTCATCTTGGCGGACATGTCCGCCTAAGATCTTGAGATCATAGCACAAAACGGCGTGTTTGTCATCGCGGGACGAAGGGGCGGCAGGCGGAATGATTCCAGGCCCTGCTTGGGCAACAGCTTCTGCGTGCAGTGGAGAAGGTGCCGGTTGCCTGCAGGCCCTCAGTCGCCGCAAGTATTCGCCTTCCGATACCACCCAAGGTAGAGTCATGGGTAGAGTCATGCCGGACACGACCTGCGTGGAGCGGCGATCAGACGTGGCTCGGCCGCGGCAATCGCGCCATTGCAAAAGGCGGCAATTGATTGTTTCTTTTCGCTACAAATAAACTCCGGGCCGTCGGTGAGTCGTGAGAGCGTCCTGCCGCCGGCCTGACATTCGACGGGTAGAGGAAATGCAGGGTGAGCGTCCAGCCTCGGCGCGTTCCGGGATCGTCACGGCGGGAACCTGGTGTGTCGACGGCAACAAGCTGGTTGAATATTGGCCGGGCGAGGATGGCCTCGTCGAGATCCTGCACGAGGAATCGCGCGGCGGCGGTTCGGGCTGCAACCTCGCCATCGATATCAAGCGTCTCGATCCGGACATCTGGGTGGAGACGCAAGGGCTGATCGGCGAGGACGAGGATGGCCGCCTGCTCCATGCCGAAGCCGACCGCTATGGCATCGACCGCCGCCGTCTGGTGATGACGCCGGAAGCCCGCACTTTGCACACCGATGCCTATACCTCCCAGCGCAGCGGCCGGCGCACCCACATCTTCAATCCGGGTGTGGCCTCGCTGATGACGCCGGACCATTTCGATTTCGCCGACACGAAAGGGCGCATCCTCCATCTCGGCCTGCCCGGCGTGCACAAGAAGATGGACGCGCCCTGGAACGGTGACGCCAATGGCTGGCTGACCGTGCTGCGCATGGCGAGGCAGGCCGGCCTCATCACCAATCTGGAACTGGCCACCGCTTCGCCGGCGCGACTGCGCGAACTGGTTCGCCCGTTGCTGCCCCATCTCGATCTCCTCGTCGTCAACGATGCCGAGATGGGAGCGATCGGCGAGGAGGAGACGGTGCGGGACGATCGCACGGTGGTCGAGGGCTGCATCAAGGCGGCGCTCAAGGTCCTGGATGCCGGCAACTGCCAGGTGGTGGCGGCGCATTTTCCGACCGGCGCCATCGCCGTGACCCGGGACGGCGATATCGTTACCCAGCCCTCCATCCGCGTGCCAAAGCAGGCCATCGCCGGTGCCAATGGCGCGGGCGACGCCTTTGCCGCCGGTTTTCTCTACGGCTTCCACGAAGGCTGGGAGCTCCGGCGCTGCCTGGCGCTCGCCCACGCTGCAGCAGCGGCATCGCTGCGGTCCGTGACGACCTGCGACGCCGTCGCTCCCTGGCGCGAATGCCTGGCCCTTGCCGACGAATGGGGCTGGAACGACGGGATCAGCTGAGGTCAGAAGATTTCACCGATCTTGCGGTCGACGGCGGCATCCCGCGTGCGGAAGGTATTGGCGACACGGCGAGAGCGGTGGAAATAAGGAATCCAGATCGCAGAAGCGATCAATGCCCGGACGAGATCCTTGATATGGGTCGGATCGCTCGGCGTATTGGTCAGGTTCGAGATATAGGAATCCCCGCCCAGCTCCGCCAATGAGATCACGACCAACCCAATGTAGAAGGCTGTCATCAGGCGGGGCACGCTGGGTGAATGGGTGAAGATCCGGTAGAGGCACAGGGCGGCGAGCCCGCTCAGGGCAAGGCCCCCAAGAAGCGATGCCGCCACCGGCAGTCTCAGGGCTGCCGTCGTCTGGTTCTCGCCGGCGATGATGGCCTTCATCCCCTCCCATTCGGTGACGACGCCGTAGAGATTGATCATGGTGAACACCAAGGTTCCGATCAGTCCGATGATGGGCAGGATCATCCAGCCGCCGATGCCCCGTGGCCCATCCTGTACCTGCGCCGTCATCGTGTCGCTCGAATTGGCCATGTCGTTCCCCCACTGCCGTCGGGGATCATAATCGAACGGCCTCGTTCATTTGTGCAACACCGCACGGAACGCGTCCTTGCGGTCCTGTCGTGCTCGTCAAATCGCAGGAGGCTTTGGAAAGCTCGACGACCGCGCAAGCCAGGCCGTGAGCCAGGCCAAGGCCAGCAAGCACGCCATCGCCCAGGGCAGCACCGTGGCGCCTAAAGATCCGAGCAGGGCGCCGCCGGCCAGGCCCGCCACCGCAACGGCACTGTTCCAGACCGTGACGAACAGGGTCTGCGCGACATCGGCGGCCTCGCCGGCCGCCTGCACCGACGCAGTCTGGAACAGGGTCGGTATGCCGCCGGCGACCATGCCCCACACGGCCGTGACGGCCAGCACGACGACGGGAGACGTCGACCACAGGCCCAAAGCGACCGCGCAGGCGCCGAAGAGGACGAGATTGCCCAGCACCATCAGGCGCAGGCGCCGGTCGATCAAGGCGCCCACCACCCACAGCCCCGCCAGCCCGGCGAGGCCGATGCACAGCAACACGACATCCACGCGCTCCGCCAGGCCGGAGAGCACCAGGAAAGGCGCGATATAGGTGTAGAGCAGGTTGTGGGCGACGACGAACAGCCCCATCACGGCGAGGATCGGCCTGATGCCGGGCAGGGTCAGGATGGGCCGCAGCGCCAGGCGCTGATCCCCGCGGCGGCCGGCGAAATCTGGAAGGACGGCGAGGATCCAGCCGGCCAGCAGCAGGGCTACCACGCTCATCAGGCCGAAGGCGAGGCGCCAGCCGATCAGGGTACCGATGAAGGTGCCGGCCGGCACGCCGAGCGAAAAGGCCAGTGGCGCACCGATGCCGGTGAGGGCGATAGCCCGGCCGGCGAGACGGGAGGGGGCCATGCGGGCGGCATAGCCGGTGAGCAGCGCCCAGACCATGCCGCCGCAGGCCCCGGCGAGGAAGCGGGCCACCAGCGTGACGGAAAGGCTCGAGGACATGGCCGTGACGGCATTGAGCGCAGCAAAGCCGATGATGGCGATGAGCAGCAGCAGGCGCCGTGGCAGGCTTTGGGTCAGCGTCATCAAGGGAATGGCGGTCACCAGCGAACCAGCCGCATAGGTGGTGACCAACTGGCCGGCGACAGCGTCGGAGACGCCGAGGCTCCCGCCCATCTGCGGCAGCAGCCCCGCCGGCATCACCTCCGTCATAATGGTGATGAAACCGGCCATGGCGAGGGCCAGCAGGCCGCCGACAGGCAGGCGATCGATGGCGGGCGAAGGGCCGCCGATCGAAACAGTCGAACTCATTGCAAGAACTCCCGAGGGAAGGCCATGGAAAGGGGCCCTCCACAGGAGGCGACTTGCCGGCCGTACGGGCAGCACCTTAGCCCTTTTTGTAAGGGCGAATAACTGGCTATAGTTCAAAACACTTTTGACATTTATGTCACAAATATTCGAGGCGGGAGACCTCATGGACAGTCTGGGCGCCCTCAATGCCTTCGTGCAGGCGGTCGATGCCGGCGGATTCACCGATGCCGGACGGCGGCTGGGCACGCGCCTGTTTCATCGCTCGACCCGCAGCGTCACCTTAAAGGCGGAAGGCATGCTTTTCCTTGAACGCTGCCGGCGCATCCTCGGCGAATTCGAGGCGGCGCAGACCGAGCTTGCCCGCAACCAGGCCGCCCCGCAGGGCAGGCTGCGCATCAGCCTGCCCTCGATGGGGCTGCGCTTCATGTCGAAGCTGGCCGAATTCCGGCGGCTCTATCCCCTGATCGAGCTCGAGCTCGACTTCTCCGACCAGCTCGTCGACGTGATCGAAGATGGTTTCGATGCGGTGATCCGCACCGGGGAGCAGGCCGATTCCCGCCTGATGAGCCGCACGCTCGGCTTCTATCGCAGGGCCCTCGTCGGATCCCCCGGCTATTTCCGCCAGGCCGGCTTGCCGCAGCATCCCGAAGACCTGTCGCGCCATGCCTGTCTGGTCTATCGCTTCCGCACCAGCGGCAAGTTGGACAAATGGCCGCTGCGCCGCGACGGTGAATGGCTGGATATCGAGCTGCCGGTCAGCATGGTGATGAACACGCTGGAGCCGCAGATCACCCTGGCGGAGGAAGGGCTCGGCCTTGCCTGCGTCCCCGATCTGGCTGTCCGGGAGCAGTTGCGTGCGGGAACGCTGGTCAGCGTTCTCGGCGACTATCTCAAGACGACCACCCGTATCCAGGTGATGTGGCCGTCCAGCCGACACTTGTCTCCCAAGCTGCGAGTCTTCGTGGACTTTCTGGCGGCTGCCGAACTGATCCCGCCCCTCGACCCTCCCTGAAGCTGTCATTCCCAGCGAGCGAAGCGAGGGAAGGGAATCCAGGGGCAATCATGGCGGCGCTGGCCCCTGGATCCCCATCCCGGGGATGGTGGAGCGCGTTTCCAACCTATCGCAGCGCCAGTCCGCTATCAGGCGCGAAGAAGCGGGCTTGGCCCATGTCGACGCCGATCTCGATATGGTCGCCACGCTCGGGCAACCGGGCCGGCTCGACGCGCGCGGTGATGCGGTTGGCCGCGCCGGCGCCCGCTTCCGACCCGGTGGCAAGCCGCCCGGTCCCTGCCACCGACGAGGCGGCGGGCAGGTCGAAGAAGACATAGGCGTCGGCGCCGGTCATCTCGGTAAGCAGCACTTCGCAGGAAAGGCCTTCGCCCGCGGCAACGGGCAGGCGGAAGCTCTCGGGCCTCAGGCCGAGAATGACGTCGCGGCCCTTGAAGGCGGCGAGGCCTGCATTGGCTTGAAGCAGTCCGGCCGGCAAAGGCAGGCGCAGCGAGGTGCCGGCAATCGCGGCAAAGGCAGTGCCGGCCTCCTCGCCGAGGCGCACCGTGAAGAAATTCATGGCCGGCGAGCCGATGAAGCCGGCGACGAACAGATTGACCGGGTTTTCATAGAGTTCGCGCGGCGGTGCGCATTGCTGGAGATTGCTTTCGCCCTCCTTCGCCACCGGCCGCAGCACGGCGACGCGGTCGCCCATGGTCATCGCCTCGACCTGATCGTGGGTGACATAGAGCGTGGTGACGCCGAGCTGCGCGTTGAGCAGCTTGAGTTCGGCGCGCATCTGCACGCGCAGCTTGGCATCGAGATTGGAGAGCGGCTCGTCCATCAGGAAGCATTGTGGGTCGCGCACGATGGCACGGCCCATCGCGACACGCTGGCGCTGGCCGCCGGACAGGGCACCGGGCTTGCGCTTGAGCAGATGGGTGAGATCGAGGATGCGGGCGGCCTTTTCCACCTTGTCCTTGATCACCGCCGGCGGCACTTTGCGCTGCCCGAGGCCGAAGGCCATGTTCTCGTAGACGTCCATATGCGGGTAGAGCGCATAATTCTGGAAGACCATGGCGACGTCCCGGTCGCCCGGATCGGCATTGGTGACGTCGCGGCCGCCGATCAGCACCTGGCCTTGCGACAGGTCCTCCAGGCCGGCGGCGCTGCGCAGCAAGGTCGACTTGCCGCATCCCGAAGGGCCGACCAGCACCAGGAATTCGCCATCCCTGATGTCGAGATCGACATTGGCGAGCGCCAGCGTGCCATCGGGGAAGCGTTTACCGACGGATTTGAAGGACAATGTCGCCATCAGACCCCTCCCTTCGCCAGCGTCACGGCATTGCCGCTGGCGGCGGCCTGTTCGATGGCCGCGAGCACGCGGGTGACCTTGAGGCCGTCGGTGGCATCGGCCAGCACGGGCGAACCGGTAGTGACGGCATCGACGAAGCGGGCGATGGCCTCCATCACGAAGCCGCCGATGCGCCCGCCCGCGGCGGGCGTCACTCCGAGCAGGTCAGCGGTCTTGAGGCCGGCGCCGGCATATTTGCGGAAGGCGCCGTTCTGGGCTGTATCGAGCTGCAGCGAGCCCTTCTCGCCGACGATCTCGGCCCGGAAGTCGAAGACCAGTGGCAGGTCGCGCGGCAGCACCCAGCTGTTCTCCAAAGTGGCGACGGCGCCATTGTCGAATTCCAAGAGCGAGATATGAACGTCGGCGGTGTCGACGCCCTGGGCGGCGAGGTGGCCGCGGCGCATCATCGCCTGCACCTTGACGACATCGGCATCCAGCATGAAGCAGAGCGCATCGACCGCATGGCTGCCCAGGAACCACAAGGCAGAGGAGCGGCTCGCCCAGGACAGCAGCTCGAAGGGCACGAAGACGGTGTTGGAAAGCCGGGCCGAGGCATGCAGCGGCTTGCCGATCTCCCCCTGGGCGATGGTTTCCCGGGCGGTGTGGACGGCGGGGTTCACGCGGTTGTGGAAGTCCACCATCACCTTGACCTCGCTTCTGGCGGCGGCCTCGGCAATGGTCTCGGCTTCGGCGAGCGTGGTCGCCAGCGGCTTTTCGCTCATGACGTGCTTGCCGGCCTCGATGGCCGCCAGCACGATGTCGGCGTGGGCGAAGTCGGGCGTGGCCACCGTCACCGCCTCGACATCGGGATCGGCGATGAGGGCGCGGAAATCCTGATAGACCTTCTTCGCTCCGAACTGGCGCTGCATCTCGGCGGCCCGTTCCGGGTTGAGGTCGCACACGGCCGCCAGCTCGGCGCCGGGAATGGCGTTCAGCGTCTTGCAGTGGAAGGAGCCCCACAGGCCGGCGCCGACGACACCGAAACGGGCGGATTTCTGGGTAGACATCAACAATTATCCTTTGACAGAACCGAAGGTGAGGCCGCGCACGACATAGCGGTCGAGGGCGAGAAAGATGATCATCGGCGGCAGCATGGCGGCCAGCGCCGCGGCGCCGATGAAGCCCCAGGTCACGCCGGCCGTGCCGAAATATTGCAGCGTGCCGACCGGCAGCGTCGCCGTCGCGCGGTTGGCCAGTACCAGGGGAAAGGCCGCGTTGTTCCAGGCGAAGACGAAGGCGAACATCGAGGTGACGATGATGCCTGGGCGCACCAGCGGCAGCACGATCTTGAGCACGATGGCCGGCGTCTTGGCGCCGTCGACGCGCGCGGCCTCCTCGATCTCCACCGGCACCTCGTCGATGAAGCTCTTCATCAGCCAGATCGAGAAGGGGATGGTCAGCGTCTGCATGATCAGGATCATGGAGAAATAGCTGCCCTTGAGGCCCACCGAGCTCGCCAGGATCGAATAGGGGATCAGGAAGGCCACGGGCGGCGCCATCAGGAGGCCGAGATACCAGAGCATGATGTTCTTGCGGCCGCGGATGCGGAACCGCGACAGCGCATAGGCCGCCGGCAGGGAGAAGGGCAGGTTCAAGAGCACTGCGCCGATGGCGACGATCAGGCTGTTGACGAGCTGGGGCAGGTTGTTGCCGGGATCGCCGAAGGTGTAGTGCAGCGAGGTCCAGTCCGGCTTGAAGGCCAGCACCGGCGGCATGGTGAAGAAGGTGTCGGACGGGCGGATCGCCAGCAGGGCGAACCACAGGATCGGGCCGATGAAGAAGGCAAGCAGCAGCAAAGTGAGTGCGTAGCTTATCGCGGTGCCGGCCAGTTTCTTGCCCTTGCGCATGGTCGGCTCCTCCTCAATCCAGGTCTTTGAAGGCAAAGAAGACGAACAGGCCGATGATGGCGTTGACGATGATGACCATCATCCAGGTCATGGCGCTGGAGAGCCCGATGTTGAAGTCGACGAGGCCCTGCTGGTAGAGGCTGTAGCCGAGGGTGCGGGTGGAGGAGCCCGGTCCGCCCTTGGTCAGTACCAGCACCAGGTCGAAGGTGTTGAACAGCTGCATGAAGCGCAGCATCACCACGATCAGCGCCGTCTTGCGGATCAGCGGCAGCTTGATGCGCACCAGCATCGCCCAGGGCGAGGTCTTGTCGAGGCGGGCGGCCTCGATGATGTCGGGCGGCACCGAGAGCAGGCCGGCATAGAGCACGATGGCGAAGAACGGCGTCCACTGCCAGATGTCGGCGAACAGGATGGCCCAGAGGGCGGTGCTGCCGGAGCCGAGCAGGCCCTGCGCCGGCAGCGGAATGCCGGCAGAGGACAGCATCCAGGGGATCAGGCCGCCATTGGGATCATACATATAGCGGAAGAGGAAGCCGACCACGATCGGGGCGATGGTGGTGGGCATGATCAGCAAGGCGCGGGCGAGATTGAGCCCGGGCAACTTCTTCACCAGCAGGAGCGCGATGGCCAGGCCCAGGCAGAATTCGATGGCGGTGCCCACCAAAGTGAGCAGCAGCGTGTTCCACAAGGCGCCCAGGAAGAAGGAGTTCGAAAACGCCATCTCGTAATTGCCGCCGCCGATATAGCCCATCGGCACCGGGCTCATCTGCAGGTTCCAGAAGTAGAAGCTGTTCTTGAGCGCGAAGAGCAGCGGGAAGGCGATCAGGGCCAGCAGCAGGATGATCGAGGGGCTGATCAACAGATAGGGCAAAAAGGCCGGCACCCGGCGCTTCGGCCGGGCCGGGATGGCTGAAATGTCGGTTGCAGTCATCGCGTTTTCCTCGATCCGCTTGTCTCGACGAAGACAGACAAGGCGCGACCTGATCCCTCCTCGGTTTCGGGGGAGGGTGGACCGGCGAAGCCGGGCCGGTGGGGGAGGGTGGCGCAACCTGTCTCAGGCAGGCTGTCGAAGTCGCGCCACTCTCCCCCTTCCGTCATTTCTTCGAAATGCCACCTTCCCCGCAGTCGGGGAAGGATCAGGTCGCGATCCATTCAGTCCGGGCGAGCATGGACTACTCGCTGCCGGACCCACAAAACGGCACGGCCCGCGCGGTGGGAGACCCGGCGGGCCGTGCCCACCCTCACGCGAGCGAGGCGATCAGGGCCTTGGTCGCGTCGAGCGTGTCGTCATAGGTGGGTTGCTTGTAGGGGATGAGGAAATTGCCGGTCAGGATGTTGGAGAAGAAGGATTCCGTGTCCTTCAGCGCGGCATCCGGAGCGGTGTCGCCCGACAGCACCTTGTTGAGGTTGAGGCCGTAAATGCCCTCGAGCGTGGTGTAGACGGGGCAGGGCGGCCGCACGATCTTGCCGTTGCCACGCTTGAGGTCGGCGATCTGGGCGGGCAGATAGGGGTAGATCTTCAGGAGCTCGGCATCCTCGTAGAGCGAGGGCCGGGCGAAGTCCGAGAACTGGTGGCCATATTTGGTGTAGAGCGCCATGGCCTTCTGCGTCTTGGCCGAGGTCGCCCATTTGATGAACTTCCAGGCCCCGTCCTTGTTGGCGGTGTTGGAGGGGATGCCCAGGCTGTGGCCGCCGATCGAGACCACCTGGTCCTTGCCGGGGGAGCGCGGCAGGCGGGTGATGCCGAGCTTGTCGGCCACCACCGAATCCTTGCCGGACATGTAGCCGTCCTTCCGGCAGAGATAGGAATAGGGTGTCCACCAGTAGAACATGCCGACATCGCCCTTGGCGAAGCGCATGCCGGCATCGAACCAGTTGTAGCCGATCGCCTCGGGCGGGGAGTTCTTGTAGAGCTCGAGGAAGAGCTTGAGCGCCTCGACATTCTCCGGCGTGTTGATGGTGGGGGTGAAATCCCACTGGCCGGTGGGGAACTGCTTGAACCAGCGCACGCCGGAGCTGGCGGCGAGCTGGGTATACATGTGCACGATGGGCGCAGGCTGCTGGCCGGCGAGCACCGTGCCCGCCATCTTCTTGCCGTCGAATTCCTTGCCGTTGAGCTTCTTGACGATGTCGAGATAGTCGCTCCAGGTCCAGGAGCCGTCGTCGGGAATCTTCACGCCGGCGGCGTCGACGAAGTCCTTGCGATAGAGCACGCACTGGCCATAGGTCGCCACCGGCAGCGTGCCGACCTGGCCGCGCCAGGTGTTCATGGAATAGAGAACCTCGGGCACGAAGTCCTTGATGTCGGTGTCCTTGTCCGCCTTGATGAAGTCGTTGAGCGGCAGGATCCAGCGGCTTTCCAGATATTGGCCGAGCCACATCTGGTCGACGGAGATGACGTCGGCGTCCGGCTGGTTGGAGATGAAGGAGGAGGTGAGGCGGGCCTGCAGGGCTTCCAGCGAGATGCTCTCGATCTGCAGTTCGATGCCGGTCTCCTGCTTGAACTGATCGGCGAGGCCCTGGATGGCGTAATAGAAGGGGTCGCCCGCCAGCAGCACCCGCAAGGTCTTGCCCTGCGCGGAGGCTCGTCCGGAATTCAGGCCCAAGGCGGTGGCTCCCGCAAAGGCGGCCGTGCTGCGAAGCAAGGCGCGGCGCGAGATCTCAGGTATCGTAACCATGCTCGTTCTCTCCTCTGATGTCGGTCTGGTGGTGCAGTTCTTGTTGTTGCGAGGTCGGGCCGGTGGACCTGCTGCCTCGCTTGAGTGCTTGAACGCTGACCAGTTGGGGGCACTGGATGAATGCCCCGCATAGCGACCGGATGGTTGTGTCCCGCCGGTTTCTCTAATATGTTTGATGCTCACACAAACTAACTATATCGTCAAGGCGAAGCCTGACGATTCTGGGCGGGATGCGCGGGAAAGGATGGGGGACATTCCCTCGCGCTGGCACTAAGAGTTGGCGGGCAATTCATTTCCCTGCGACGACCAGTGGTCTTCGCAGGCCTTTCAGTTCGGGACTGGCGGCCATGGCGTCCGAAGATAGGTTCTCGTCCGATGGCGAACGCGGCGGCCTTGCCGCGCTGAACGATTTGTTCGATGACACGTCGCGTCCCGATGCCCGCCGGCAGGGCCTGATTTCCTCGAGCTCCATAGGCCTGGCCAATCGTGGCCGCGTGCTGCAGGTGCTGTTCGATCTCGGACCGACCAGCCGTGCCGAACTGGCCAGGCATGTCGGGGTCAACCGTGCCACCATAACCGGCATCATCCAGCCCTTGATCGACCAGGGCATCCTGGTGGAAGGCGAGCCGCTGCCCTCGAAGGAAGGCGGCGGCAAGCCGGCACGGCCGATCTGGTTTGCCGAGGACGCTGCCCCGATCTGTGCGGTTCTGCTCATGCATGACGGCGTGCATTGCTGCCTGGTGTCGCTGGACGGCACCATCACGGCGGAAGTCAGGGCCCCCTTCCCTGAGGATGCCGCGACGGTGGAACCCCTGATCGACATCCTGTTTGACTGTGTCGGGCAGGTCCTCGATCTCGCCCATCGCCCGCCGCTCGGTATCGGCGTGGCGGCAGGCGGCATGATCGACACCGATACCGGTACGATCGTCGCGGTCAATTTGGCGCCCCTGCTCGACGGCTTCCCGCTCGGGCAGGCCCTGGCGCGCCGCTTCGGCCTGCCGGTGCGGGTCGACCACCATCCCCGCGCCTTGCTGGTCGGCGATCGCTGGTTCGGTATCGGACGCGGCAAGCCTAATTTCGCGGTGATCTATACCGGGGACGTGCTCGGTGGTGCCATCTTCCTCGACGGTCACCTGTATCGCGGGCCGGCCGGAGCGGGCGGGGAACTCGGCCATACCTTCGTCCAGGTGGACGGCGCGACCTGCCGCTGCGGGCGCAGGGGATGCTGGGAGACGATCGCCACCCTGGGCTGGCTGCGCCGCGAGGCCCTGCAACGCCATCTTCCCTCCTGTGAGGCCATGGATTCGCGCAGCCTTGCCCTGCTGGCCACGGAAAATGACGGCGCGGCAGCCGGCCTCCTCGACCTCTATGCCCGCAACGTCGCCATCGGTATCGCCAATCTTCAGCAGACCATGGCGCCGAATTTCTTCGTACTGCACGGCGACGTGGTGGGCGGCGGTGCGACCCTGCTGGAGGCGATCGCCGCTCATATGCGCGACCTCGTGCCCTGGCGTCCTGGCAACGATATCCAACTCGTCATGGGGGACCTCGAAGACCGGGCGGCGCTACGCGGAGCCGCCGGCTTGATTCTGTCTGAGTTGCTGCATTTCGCGCTGTGACAGCGGATCAGCCCATATAGACGCCGCCGGTGACGTTCACGGCCTGGCCGGTCATGAAGGCGGCACCTTCCGAGGCGAGGAAGGCGACGAGGGGGGCGATGTCCTCCGGCGTCTCGATGCGGCCGAGTGGGGTCTGCGCGATATAGTCGGCGGCGACGGCTTCGGGCGTGATGCCACGAAGCTTGGCCTCCCACTCGATCTCGCGCTCCTGCATCGAGGTGCGCACGAAGCCCGGGCAGACGCAGTTGACGCGGATGCCGTGCGGCGCCATTTCGCGGGCGATCGCCTGGGTCCAGCCGACGACGGCGAATTTGCTGGCCGAATAATGCGCCAGCAGCGGCGCGCCGACCTTGCCGGCCAGCGAGGCCGTGTTGACGATCACGCCCCTGCGGCCCGCTTGAAGGAAATGGCGTACGGCGGTCTGGTTGGTCAGGAAGATGCCGCGAATGTTGACGTCGAAATTGAAGTCCCATTCCTCGTCGGTGAGGTCGACCACCTTGTTCATGGTGGAGACGCCGGCATTGCCGATCAGGAGGTCATAGCCGTCCCAGTCCTGTGCGATCGCCGCGAAGGCCGTTTCGACCGAGTCGCGCTTGCGCACGTCGATGGCGATGCCGCGATGGCCTTGGCCGAGGCTGGCCGCCAGCTCCGAGGCGCGCTTCTCGTCGAGGTCCGCCACCGCGATCCTGACGCCCAGGCTTGCCAGGTGGCGGGTGATCGCCGCGCCGATGCCGGAGGCGCCACCTGTTACGATTGCCCGTTTTCCGGCCAGATCCTGCATCGATATGTTCCTGCTTTCGGATGAATCTCGAACATATTGAAACATAATCGAGCGTTATCGCACAAGCGCAAATGTTGGCGCGGCGAAGTGCGGCTGTCGCGAGAGCCGGAGGAAAAGACCAGTGCCGGCTCGTGGCCGGACTTTGGTCGTCATTTCAGGTGGCGATCGAGGACAAATAAAGACCAGGTAGCCGAAACCCTCCCTTGTGGACAAGTTTTGGCCGATGGCCCCCATCACGAGACGGCCTGCGCGACAGGGCGCGCCCAGGCGTGGACCTTGCCGGATCTGCCTGCCTTTATCGGCGGAAAATTCCTGCAGCTTGTGCAGATGGGGCTTGCTACCTGATCGAAGATGTTACATCTTGTGATCGATTATGTTCGATTTCGTCATGGTGCATGCTGCCTTTGTGGGCGCTACAAGGGCAATCTGAATGCAGCTGAACATGGCGAAGAGAATGCAGATGACGCCCGTGATGACGAATGCTTCCCGGATCCCGGCAACGGCGCGGCGCGACAGGTTGATCCAGATGATCGGCCAGCGCCGCTACATCAACGTATCCGATGCGGCGGTGGAGCTTCAGGTGTCGGAAATGACGATCAGGCGCGACCTCGACCGTCTTGCCGAAAGCGGGCTGATCAGCCGGGACCATGGCGGGGCGACGGCGCGGGCACCCGAGACGGCGTTCGATGCCGAGGAGCCCGCCTTCGAAGTCCGTGGCCGGCGGCAGGCCGAGGCCAAGGAGAAGATCGCGCGGGCGGCAGCGCGTCTGGTGCAGCCGGGGCAGACCATCGGCATCGACACGGGCAGCACCACGCATCGTTTCGCCCGCGAGTTGCTCGACAGGCCCGGGCTCCGGCTGTTCTGCAGCAATCTGCGCACGGCGGGGCTGCTGGCCGGCGGCAAGAGCCCGGTCTATGCCCTCGGCGGATTGATCCGCCCCCATGAATTTTCCGTATGCGGGCCGATGGCGAGTTCGCAGCTCTCGTCTCTCTGGCTCGATGCCGTCTTCCTTGGCGTCTCCGGCATCACCGCCCAGGGCATTTTCGACTACACGCTCGAAGATGCCGAGATCAAGCGCGCCTTCATGGAGCGTTCCCGCCAAGTGGTGGTGCTGTGCGATTCCTCGAAGTTCGACCACCGCTCCCTCGTGCAGGTCGGCCCCTACGGGCAGATCCACGTCCTCGTCACCGACGCTGCCTTGCCCGAACACCTCGCCGAGCCGCTGGAAGCCGCCGGCGTTCGTATCCTTATCGCCGGGCAGGACGCGCCGGCTCTCTCAGAACCTTAAGTTTAGACAGGAGTTATCGATGGTTTTCGACTTCCTCGGCCCTCGCCGCAAGGCCGTGATCGCGATGGTGCATATCGGCGCGCTGCCCGGCGCCCCGCTCTTCGATGCGAAGGGCGGCGTGAACAAGCTCATCGACGATGCCGCCAAGGATATCGAGAACCTGCAGGACAATGGCGTGCATGCCGTGATGTTCGGCAATGAGAACGACCGGCCCTATCGCTTCAAGGCTCCGATCGAATCCCTGGCGGCGATGACGGCGATCGTCACCGCGCTCAAGCCGCTGCTCAAGGTACCCTTCGGCGTGAACTATCTGTGGGATCCTGCCGCCTCGGTGGCGATCGCGGGAGCGACCGGCGCCTCCTTCGCCCGCGAGATCTTCACCGGCCTGTTCGCCTCCGACATGGGATTGTGGCAGCCCAACGCTGCCGATGCCCATAAGCTGCGCCGCGAAATCGGGCGTCCGGACCTCAAGCTGCTCTACAACATCAATGCCGAATTCGCGTCTTCGCTGGACAGCCGGCCGATCGAACTGCGCGCCCGCAGCGCCGTGTTCTCCTCGCTGGCCGACGCCATCCTGGTCTCGGGCCCGCTCACCGGCCAGCCGGCCGCCGCCGCGGACCTCAAGAAGGTGGCCGAGACGGTCAAGGACGTGCCCGTCTTCGCCAATACCGGCGTCAATATCGACAATGTCGCCGACGTCCTGTCGGTGGCCTCCGGCGTGATCATCGGCACCCATTTCAAGGTCGACGGCAACACCTGGAATGCTGTCGATCCGGCGCGGGTGAAGCGCTTCATGGACAAGGTGGCGCCGCTGGCGTGAGGCTGGTGCCGCATCGGGGGGCGGGTCTTCAGACCCGCCTTCATGGAGCCGGGTCTGAAGACCCGCCCCCCACCTGCGAACACGCGTATTTCGGAACTTTCCATGCCCTGCGTCCTCGGCCTCGACATCGGCACGACCTCCACCATCGGCATCCTGATCCGCCTGCCGGGTGAGGTGCTCGGCCTCACTTCCCGCCCCGTGACGCTGCGCTCGCCCCATGCGGGCTGGGCGGAGGAGGATCCGAACCAGTGGTGGGAGAATGCTTGCGCCATCACCCGTGAGCTGATCGGCACGAGCGGCATCGCGCCCGGCGAGATCCACGCCGTCGGCGTCACCGGCATGCTGCCGGCCGTGGTGCTGCTGGATGGGAACGGCGAGTTGATCCGTCCGAGCATCCAGCAGAGCGATGGGCGTTGCGGCGAGGAGGTGGCCGAGCTCGCCGCGGAGATCGCCGAAGACGTCTTCCTCGCCAGGGCCGGCAACGGCATCAACCAGCAATTGGTGACGGCCAAGCTGCGCTGGCTGGAAAAGCACGAGCCGGATGGTTTCAAGCGCATCGCCACCGTGTTCGGCTCCTATGACTACATCAATTGGCGCCTGACCGGCGTGAAGGCGGTCGAGCAGAACTGGGCGCTCGAGGCCGGCTTCACCGATCTTTCCACCCAGGACATCGCCGACGATCTGGTGGCTCTGGCCCATATTCCGCGCAGCGCCGTGCCGCCGCGCAGGCTTTCCCATCAGATTCTCGGTGCGGTGACGGCGGACGCGGCCGCCGCCACGGGCCTCAAGGCGGGAACACCCGTGGTGGGCGGGGCAGCCGACCATATCGCCTCGGCCCTGTGCGCCGGGGTGGTGGCGCCCGGCGACGTCCTCCTGAAATTCGGTGGTTCGGCGGATGTGCTGATCGCCTCCGACAAGGTGGCGCCGGATCCGCGCATGTATCTCGACTACCATCTGGTGCCGGGGCTCTATGTGCCCAATGGCTGCATGTCGACCGGCGGTTCGGGGCTCAACTGGTTTGCAGCGACCTTTGCGGGCGGCGAGCGCGAGGCTGCCGCCCGGGAGGGCCTCAGCCTGCATCAGCATCTCGACCGGCTCGCCGCCGAAATCCCGGCCGGGGCCGAGGGGGTGCACATCCTGCCCTATTTCCTCGGCGAGAAGACGCCGATCCATGACCCTGTCATCCGCGGCTCCTTCTCGGGCCTCAGCCTGGCAACCGGTCTTCCCCATCTCTGGCGTGCCTTGCTCGAGGCCTATGCCTACGCGATCCGCCATCATGTCGAGACTTTGAACGACATGGGGCACGCCACCACCAACTACCTGGTTTCGGATGGCGGTTCGAACAGCGCGGTCTGGATGCAGATCGTCGCCGACGTGCTGCAGGTTCCCCTGCAGCGCCTCAACGGCCATCCCGGTTCCTGCCTCGGAGCGGCCTGGACGGCGGCCATCGGGGCAGGGCTTGCCTCGGAATGGCCCGAAGTCTCGCGTTTCATCAGCCTGCGCGATCGAATCGAGCCGAATGCGCAGAACAAGGCAGTCTATGAAGCGGGATACCGGGCCTTCCGCGGGCTTTATCGCCGGCTTCGTGAGGAGGATGTATGAGAATCGAGGCCATCGCCTGGGACATCGACGGCACGCTGGTGGACAGCGAACCGCTGCACCAGGAGGCGCTCAACGCCATCAGCCACGATCTCGGCATCGACATGTCGGACCTGCATGACGACCGCTTCCGTGGCATTCATATGGGCGATGTCTGGCGCCTGCTGGAGAGCCGCATGCCGGCCGGGGTCACCGAAGAGAGCTGGGGCAAGGCGATCGTCGACTATTACATCGCCCGTGCCCACACGCTGGAACCCCTGCCAGGCGTGCTCGATCTCGTGCGCCGCTTCGCCGCCGCCGGTATCCGGCAGGCCTGCGTCTCCAATTCGAGCCGCCGCGTGGTCGATGCCAACATCGCCGGGCTCGGCATCCTGCCCTTTATCGCCTTCTCGATCAGCCTCGACGATGTCGCCAAGGGCAAGCCCGATCCCGAGCCCTATGCCACGGCCTGCCGCAGGCTCGGTGCTTTGCCGGCTCATGTTCTCGGCGTCGAGGATAGTCATACCGGGTTTGCCTCGGCCAAGGCCGCGGGCCTCCTGACCGCCTTTCACACCGTCGGCGGCAATGCCCCTGCAGGCGCCGACCTCGTCTTTTCCGATATGCGCGATCTCGGGGCCTTCGTGCTCGCGCCGGTCGCCTCCGCCGCTCCATCCAGTTCGTGAAGGCAGTGCCATGGTCTACAAGATCGATCCCCAGGCGGACCGTCAATATATCGAGGAATTCCGGCGCTGCCCGATCGGACGCCACAGCCCCGGCCTGCAGCGCGTGCTGCATATCATGCGCCAGGACCCCAGCGGCAACCAGGTGATCCTGTTCTGCCGCAAGCCCTTCGAGGAATGGGTACTCGCCACCATGCCGCCCGACCGGCGCGATCCGATCGTCTACGAGGGCGAGCCCGTCTTCACCAGCCGCGAGGAGGCGGAATGGGAGATCTTCCGCCGGCGCTGGCGCCTGCTCACCGGTGAGAGCATCAACCTGCCGTACCGGGATTGAGGAACACGTCCCTTCTCCCCCTGTGGGAAAAGGTGCCCCGAAGGGGCGGATGAGGGGGACACGCCACCTTGCACGGTATGCGCCAACACCCCTCATCCCCCTGCCGGGACCTTCTCCCGCAAGGGGAGAAGGCCATCGCGCGGCTCGCCGCGTCATCTAAATATCTTGCCATCCGAGAGCCCACGCCATGCTGAAAATCACCGGCTATCCCGATCGCTATTCGGTCGCTCCCGGCGAGACCATCGCCTTCAAGATCTCGCTCGAGGAAGGAGATGGCTTCGACGCCCGGCTGGTGCGCGTGCGGCATGGCGATTGCAACCCCGAGGGACCGGGCCTGAAATTCCCGCATGTGCCGACTGCCATCGACGGGCGCCACGCGGGCCGGCCGCAGCGCATCGATGCCGGCTCCTACATGCAGGCCGAAACCGTGCCCGCGCTCGGCAGCGCGCCGTTCACCTTCTTCGCCATGCTCTGGCCGACCCTGCCGTCCCGCGGAACGCAGACCATCGCGGCGCAATGGGACCCCGTCACGCAGCGAGGCTTCCGCATCCAGATGCTGGAAGGCGGGCGCCTCGCCGTCATCGTGGGGGACGGGCCCGGCCGGCAGGCCGAATTCGCCCTGCGTGACGGCATGCTGGTGCGCCAGTGGTATGCGATCGCGGTCGCCATCGATCCTGCCACAGGCCGCGTCATGCTCTCCCAGCGCCCGGTGAAGCCCTATGCCCACGTCTTCGATGCCGGCTTTGAGGAAACCAGCCTGAAGGTGTCGCTGCCATCGGTCGAGGCGCCCTTCACGCTCGCCGGCTGCCACCAGGCCGACGGCACGGTGGCCGAGCATTTCGACGGCAAGATCGACGGACCCGTTCTCCTGGCCGGCTTCCACGCCCCCGAACAGCATCAGGCCCTACTGCTGTCGCCGCAGCCCGCGGCCTTGCGGGCCGGGATCATCGCGCAATGGGATTTCTCGCGGGAGATCGGCTCGACCAGGGCCGTCGATATCGGGCCCTCGCATCATCACGGCGAACTCTTCCATCTGCCGACCCGCGGCATGAAGGGCTGGAACTGGACCGGCGAGGAGCATGATTTCAACCTGAAGCCGGAACATTACGGCGCCATCCATTTCCATCACGACGATCTCTACGATGCGGGCTGGGAGACCTCCGTCAGCCTCGTCATTCCCGAGGAGCTGAAGAGCGGCCCCTATGCGCTGCACGTCACCTGCGGCGACAGCGACGAGACGGTCACGCGCGAAAACTACATCGCCTTCTTCGTGCGTCCGCCGCGCCGGCGCCCGAAAGGCTCACGCCCCAAGCTCGCCATGCTGGCCCCGACGGCCTCCTATATGGCCTATGCCAATCATGGCGAGCACATCACCGCACGGGGGGCGGAGCTTGCCATGAACCGTCTGCTCACCTTCGGCCATTCCGACGTCTATCTCTATGAGCATCCCGAACTCGGCGGTTCGCTCTATGACTGCCATGCCGACGGTTCGGGCGTGCATTATTCGAGCCGCCTCAGGCCCGTGCTCAATTTCTCGCCGCGCTATCATTCCTGGCTCGGTGGGCACGGTTCGGCCCTCTACCAATACAATGCCGATACCCATCTCTATGACTGGCTCGATTTCCGCGGCGTCGACTACGATGTCATCACCGACGAAGACCTGCATGAGGACGGCTACGAACTGTTGCGCGACTACCAGGTGGTGATCACCGGGACCCATCCCGAATATCATTCGACCCGGATGTGGGATGCCATGAAGGCGTGGATCGATCGCGGCGGCCGGCTGATGTATATGGGCGGCAATGGCTGGTACTGGCGCATCGCCTATCACCAGACCTTGCCGGGCGTGATCGAGCTGCGCCGGGCCGAGGACGGCATCCGCACCTGGATCGCCGAGCCGGGCGAATATTACCAGTCCTTCAACGGCGAATATGGCGGGCTGTGGCGCCGCATCGGCCGGGCGCCCAACGTGATCTGCGGCGTCGGCTTCATCGCGCAGGGCTTCGACGTCTCCAGCCCCTATCGCCGGGCCCCCGATGCCGACAATCCCCGCGCCGCCTTCATCTTCGAGGGGGTGCCCGACGAGATCATCGGCGATTTCGGCCTGATCGGCGGCGGCGCGGCCGGCATCGAACTCGATTGCCTGGCCACGGATCTGGGATCGCCGCCCAACATGCTGCGCCTGGCTTCCTCGGTCGATCATTCGCCGATGATGCTGCTGGTCAACGAGGAATTCGGCGTGGTGCCGCCCAATATCGGCGGCGACACCAATCCGCGCGTGCATGCCGATCTGGCCTTTGGCGAAACACCCTCGGGCGGTGCCTTGTTCGCGACCTCTTCGATCGCCTGGTGCGGCTCGCTCAGCCACAACAACTACGACAACAACGTCTCCCGGATCACCTGGAACGTGCTGAGGCGCTTCCTGGAGGACGAACCCTTCCCGGTGGCGTGAGGAAGGGGTTCGGCGAGCAGAACCGCTCCCTATTTCCCGTAAGTGAGATTGATCCACCCGTCGGGGAATAGCTCGCCGGGCGTGGCGCCGCCGATCATGATGCGGAAGACGTCGTCGACCCCCACGGGCTGAGGCAGCTTGATCGAAAGATAGAAGGGCTTGGTGGCCTTGGGAAAATCCGTCAGCGCGGCGATGGTGTCGTCGACCTGTGCCGGGGGCATGTTGGTGAGGCTCAGGGTGATGCGCAGCCAGGCCGCGGCCTGGTCCTTGATCTGCTTCAGGCGGGCTGTAGGATCGGCCGAACCGCGCAGCAGGGTATAGCCGACCGGCAGGAGAAGCAGGCGCTGGATCTCGCCTTCCTCGTCCTGCAGGCTGAATTCGAGGGACTTCAGGGCTGTCCGTGTGACGATCGTCTTCGATTGGCCCCCGGTCGCTGTGGGATCGAAACGGGCGATTTCGGCGGAGGCGCTGAGTGCGCCATGCCGCGTGTTGAAGGTGAACGCGGTGAGCTTCAGCGTCTTGCTCGTCGTGTCCAGCTCATAGTCGATGGAGAAGGCGAGTGGGTCTCGCGAGAGCTGCAGCATGTAGTCCTGGGCGGCATCGCCTGAACTGCCCGAGAGACGCATCCCGGCTGCCGTCAGGCGAAGCGCCAGCGGCAGCTTGCCGCTGTCTGCGGGATCGGGCTCGATCATATCGACATCGACCGTATCGATGGTGAACGATGTTGGCTTGGCCTCCGAACGCAGATTGCCGAAGAGGCAACCCTTCGCCCCCTTGGCTCCGGCTTTCTCGGCCGCGAGGTCGAGGGAGTGAGCCTTGGAGAAGGCAGCCAGCAGGTCGCGGCAGCCTTGCTCGGTACCTGGCGCGGCATTCTGGGCCAGGGCCGGCGTAGCCGACAGCAACCAAACCGCCAGCAGGCCTGGCCAGAACGATCGGTGCTTCATCGTCATCGTCTCTCCTCAGGTCCAGCGATGCTTGCCGGTAAGGCTCTTGGAGAAAACGCACCCGGCCGGGGTAATCGTTCCCGCCTCACGAGAATATCTCGCTGAGTTGCCTGTCGGCCTCCTCCTGCGAGCGGAACGTATTCGCCACCCGCCGGGAGCGCCGGAAATAGGCGATCCAGATCAGGCATATGGCGGCGATGAAGGGCAGAACCCAATAGTCCTGTGGATTTGCCTGCTGCAGCATGTCCTCCACCACCCGATGGAGAAAGAAATCCAGGAAGCCGAGGACGAGTTCCACCGCATAATAGATGATCATCCATCTCGGTGTCCGGGGCGAGCGTTTCAGCATCAGATACAGGCAATAGGCGGCAAGGGCGGCCCTGACGACCGATGTGAAGGCGTAGGCAAGAAGCGGCAGCCGGGCAGCCTTGAAGCGGCCGTCCTCTGCGCCACCGACGAACGGGCCGAGCAGGTTCCAACCGGTCAGTGTGGAATAGATCTCGTAGGCTGAATAGAACGGATTGATGAGGATATCGAGCAGGGGCAGAAGGAGCCAGCCGCCGATGCCCACGGGACCGGCAATTCGGAGCAAAGAATCCGGCCTGTGTTCGCCCTCAACGCCCATGGGGTGTCACCATTGCCTCTTCCATTCTGTCCTTCGTGCATAGCATCCGTCGAGGACTCACCCAAGTGACGTAGTGACTGGCAAGTGACCTGGGTTACCCCGCGGCGATGGTGCACCCAAATCTTCAGGCGAATGCCTGCCGAAATGGATCGTCGTTGAGGCGAGCCCGCGGCACGGGCCATGGCTCGCTCAGCAAGACGGTGCTTGACATTGATCAAAACGTTTTGGATTTTATTCAAAACGTTTTTGAAGAGAAAAAAGCGGTGAGTGAAACGTCGCGGGCGATCGGGCTCAAGGAGCTCGCCAGGGTGCTCGGCCTGTCGGTGCCGACGGTCTCGCGTGCGCTCGGCGGCTATTCCGACGTTTCCCAGAAGACGCGGGAGCGGGTGGTCCAGGCGGCCCGGGAGCATGGCTATGTCGCCAGCCGTGCTGGACGCATGCTGGTCTCTGGGCGCTCCAACGCCATCGGCATGATGTTGCCGCAGCCGGCGGGACAGATCACGGACGCCTTTGTCGGCGAGTTCCTGCTCGGCCTTGCCGACAGCCTTGCCGAATTGGGGCGCGATCTCTTCCTGGCCGCCAGTTCCCAAAGCCGCGACGAGCTGCAGGTCTTGCGCCACATGGTGGACGGCTCGCAGGCTGACGGCATCGTCATCAATCGCCTGACCGTCGACGATGCCCGGGCGCGCGTGCTGATCGCACGGCGCATTCCCTTCGTCGCCCATGGCCGGTTGATCGAGGCACCCGGTCCCTATTCCTGGCTCGACACCGATGGCGAGAAGGCGCTGGACGGGCTGGCGCGCCAGCTGGTCTCCCTCGGCCATCGGCGCTTCGCCCTGGTCATGCCCGATGTCGCCTACACCTTTGCCCATTTCCGCAGCCGCGGCCTGGAGCGGGCCTTGAGCGAGCTCGGCCTGCCGCTGCGGCCGGATCACATCGCCAAGGTGGCTCCCAACGATCTCGATGGCGCCCATGCCGAAGCACGGGCTTTGCTCTCGCTCGATCCCCGGCCGACGGCGGTGATCGCATTGACCGACCAGCTCGCCTTCGCCGTGCTCGATGTCGCCCGCGAACTCGGCCTCAGCGTGCCCGGGGATGTCTCGGTCGTCGGTTTCGACAATGTGCCGATGGCGGCCTATGCCAATCCGCCGCTCACCACCTTCGACCAGAACATCCGCGAAAGCGGCCGCATTGCCGGTGACATGGTGGTGGCACGGATAGAGCTGGGCGAAGCCGGCATCAGGACCCTGCTGCTGGAGCCGAAGCTGGAGCTTCGGGCCAGCCATGGTCCCGCGCCTGTCGACTGAGCGGCGGAGCCAGGCCAGGGCTCGCAGGGGGCTGCCGGAGGAGAAAAGACCATGCACAAGGGGAGGCGAGCATGAGCGGATCGATGAGAAGGCTTTTGGCAGGTGCCGTTCTGGTCGGCGCCCTGGTCACGCCCGTCGCGGCGATCGCGCAGAACCTGCTGTTCTGGTCGACCCAGGCGACGCCCGTGGAGGAATCGCAGGCCATTCGTGACGGCGTGCTCACCGGCTTCGGCAAGCCTGTCACCTATTCGGCCCAGGAGGCCGGCCCGTTCATCACCCGCATCCAGGCCGAGCTGCAGGCAGGGTCCGGCGCCATCACCGTGCTGGGCGGCCTGCATGGCGAGCTTGCCAGCATTCCCGATGGCCTCGTCAATCTCGATGGCGTGGTGCCCGCCGGCGCCATCGCCGAAAGCTATATGAGCTTCGGCAAGCTCGGTACGGCCGAGCAGAAATACATCCCCTGGATGCAGGCGACCTATGTGATGATCGCCAGCAAGCAGGCGCTGCAATATCTGCCCAAGGGCGTGGACCTGCAGAAGATCACCTATGCTGAGCTCTATGCCTGGGGCAAGGCGATGGCTGAGGCCACAGGCGGGCCCAAGATCGGCTTTCCCGCCGGTCCGAAGGGGTTGTCGCACCGTTTCTTCCAGGGCTATCTGCTGCCCTCCTTCACCGGGGCGGCAGTGGTGAAGTTCAAGTCGCCCGAGGCCGAGAAGATGTGGAACGATTTCCGCGATTTCTGGCATGCGGCGGTGACGCCGGCCTCCACCTCCTATGCCTTCATGCAGGAACCCCTCCTGAACGGCGAGGTCTGGGTGGCCTGGGACCACGTTGCCCGGCTCAAGGACGCACTCAACCAGAAGCCGGGTGATTTCGTGGTGTTTCCGGTGCCGGCCGGGCCGAAGGGACGCGCCAACATGCCGGTGATCACCGGTATCGCCGTGCCCAGGACCTCGAATGCGCCCGAGGATGCCAAAGCGCTGGCCGCCTATATGCTCAAGCCCGAGACGGAGATTGCCATGGTGAAGGCGACCGGCTTCTTCCCGGTGGTCGACGTCAAGCTGCCCGACGACATGCCGGTTAGCGCCAAGATCCTGGGGCCCGTGGTGGCGGCGCAGAATGCGGCGACCGATTCCCTGCCCGTGCTGCTGCCGATCGGCATCGGCGATGCGGGCGGGCGCTACAACAAGGTCTTCTCCGATACGTTCCAGCGCATCGTGCTCGGTGGCCAGCCGGTGCGTGATGTGCTCGACCAGCAGGCGCAGGCCCTGCAGGCCATCCTCGATGAGAAGAAGGCGCCCTGCTGGGCGCCTGATCCGAAAAGCGAAGGGCCCTGCAAGGTTGAATAGCAAGCCTGGGAGCATGTTGTGAGCGACACTCGCCTTCTTCCCTATCTGCTGCTGGCTCCTGCGGCGATCTTCCTGGTCGCCTTCTTCCTGGTGCCATTCGGCCAGGTGGCAGTGGAGGCCTTCACCCAATACGGCCAGCTCTCCACCGGCAATTTCCGCTCGATCATGAGCGATTGGAAATTCTGGCCGGCCCTGCGCAACACGGTGGTGCTGACGGCGATCGTGGTGCCGCTGCAGATCGCCCTCGCTTTGGCCATGGCGGCCCTGGTGATGAATCTCGGCAAGGGACGCGATTTCGCCCTTTATGTCTTCACCATCCCGCTCGGCATCTCCGATCTCGCGGCCGGTCTGATCTGGCTGGCCATCCTCGAGCAGAACGGTTTCCTCAACAGTGCCCGTCATGCTCTCGGCCTGATCGCCGGGCCGCAACTTCTGCTTGGCTACCAGAACATCGTGCTGCTCTTCGCCGCCATCGTGCTGGCCGAACTCTGGCGGGCGACGGCGGTGGTGCTGGTCATCCTGGTGGCCGGCATGTCGCTCATTCCGCGCGAATATTACGAGGCGGCGGAAGTGTTCGGCGCGGGGCCTTGGAAGCGTTTCGTCAGGATCACCCTGCCGCTGCTGCGGCCCAGCCTTCAGACCGCGCTGATCCTGCGCACCATCCTGGCCTTCGAGGTCTTCGCCATCGTGCTGGTGCTGGCCGGTACCAATCTGCCGGTGCTGATGGGCGAGACCTATGGCTGGCAGTTCACCCTGCAGGACCGGGCCGGTGCTTCCGCCTATGCCATGGTGATCCTGGCGATCTCGATCGCCCTCACGATGTTCTTCCTGTGGGCGCTGGGCGAGAAGAAGGAGGCGACGCCATGAGCGAGGCCGTCGTCAGGCAGGACGATGCGGGCACCGTCGCCCCGGCCCGCTGGGGTCTGCGCCTCTCCGCCATTGTCTTGTGCGCCTGGGTGCTGGTGCCGATCTATCTGCTGGCGGTGGATGCCTTCAATGCGCCGAAGGCGGTGACGGGCTGGCCCAAGCAGTTCTGGCCGGCCTTCGACCTCACCAGCCTCGCCTTCTTCTGGAACTATGCCGGCGTCACCAGGGCCCTGGTGAACTCGCTGCTGGTGGCGGGGGTGACCATGATGCTCTCCATCCTGATCGGCGCGCCGGCGGGCTATGCCCTGGCCCGCTTCCGTTTCCGGGGCAAGGGCGCCTTCCGCATCCTGGTCTTGATGACGCGGGCCTTTCCCCTGCCGCTGCTCGCCCTGCCTCTGGCGGTATTCTATCTGCGCACCGGCCTCGACGACACGCTGTTCGGCCTGGCGCTGATCCACACCGTGCTGGCGTTGCCCTTCGCCATCCTGATCACCGCCTCGCTCTTCCTCTCCATCCCGGTGGAGCTGGAAGAGGCAGCTTGGGTGTTCGGCTGCAGCCGGGCCCAGGCCTTCGTCAGGATCGTGGTGCCCTTGGCGCTGCCCGGCATTGCGGCATCCGGCGTGTTCGCCTTCGTCACTTCCTGGAACGAGGTGTTCGCGGCTTCCGTGCTCACCGTGCAGAACCAGACCCTGACGGCCTTCCTGCTCACCAGCCTGGACGTCTCGCCGCTGCCGCTGAAATTCGCCGGTGCCTTCGTGCTGATCATCCCGGCCCTGATCTTCCTGTTCCTGGTGCGGAAATACCTGTTTTCGCTCTGGGGCATCGCCAATCGCTGAGGGGGCTCTCATGGCCGACATCGAGATCCGGGGCGTGCGCAAGACCTTCGGTTCCTACACGGCGCTGCACACGCTTGACCTGGCCATCCGGGACCAGGAGTTCCTGGTCCTGCTCGGTGCCTCCGGCTGTGGCAAGACCACGTTGCTGCGCATCGTCGCCGGCCTGGAGAGGGCGAGCGGCGGCGAGGTCCACATCGGCGGCAGGCGGGTCGACGGGCTCGCCCCCCGCGAGCGCGGCATCGCCATGGTCTTCCAGAACTATGCGGTGTTCCCGCATATGACGGTGTTCGAGAACATCGCCTTCGGTCTGCGCATGAAGGGGCTGCTCAACCAGGAAGTCGAGCAGCGCGTGAAGAGGGCCGCCGGGCTGATGCATATCGACCAGCTCCTGCAGCGTTATTCGGGCCAGCTCTCCGGCGGCCAGCGCCAGCGCGTCGCAGTCGCCCGCGCCCTGGCGGTGGAGCCGGCCGTCCTCCTGATGGACGAGCCGCTTTCCAATCTCGATGCGCTGCTCCGGCTCGAAATGCGGGCCGAGCTCAAGGGCATCCTGCAGGAGAGCCGCACCACCACGATCTATGTCACCCATGATCAGGTCGAGGCCATGAGTCTCGCCGACCGCATCGCCGTGATGCATCAGGGCCGGATCGTGCAGGCGGCTCCGGCGACGGAGGTCTATGCCTATCCGGCCACGCGCTTCGTCGGCGGCTTCATCGGCAATCCGCCGATGAATTTCCTGCCGGCGGCGGTGAGCGGGACCATCGCCGAGGTAGCCGGACTGAAGCTGTCCGCGCCCGCGACATCCCGGCCGATCGAATTTGCCATCCGGCCCGAGGAATTGGCGCCGAGCGGCGAGGGTTTGACGGGACGGGTGCGGGTGGTGGAGCCGCTCGGACCGCACCAGCTCGTCTCTCTCGATGTCGGCGGCCATCTCTTCCGCGCCATCGTCGACAATGACCATGCCGTGCGCCCCGGCGAAAACCTCACTCTGGCGCCGCGTCCCGGCAGCGTGCGCTGGTTCGACGTCGAGAGTTCGGCGGCCGTTCTCTGACGACATCACCCCTTTTCATGACGAATCGCTTGGGAGCCTTTCATGAGCCGACTTGACCGTGCCGCTGCCTTCGAGCGGGCTGCTGCCGTGCTGCGCGAGAATGATCGCGGCGCCTACACCATCCCGACCAAGGGGCTTTATCCCTTCCAGTGGAACTGGGATTCCTGCCTGACGGCGCTGGGACTGCGCCACCTCGACGAGAACAGGGCCTGGCAGGAGGTCGAGACCCTGCTCGACCACCAATGGCCGGATGGCATGGTGCCGCACATCGTCTTCCATGTCGAAGACGACGGCTATTTTCCCGGTCCCGGCGTCTGGCGCACCGGCCGCCCGGTGCCGACCTCGGGCATCACCCAGCCGCCGGTGCTGGGCTATGTGATGAAGCGCCTGCATGACGAGGCCGGCGATCGCGAGCTCGCCCGGCGCAGGGCCCACGGCCTGCTGGCCAAGGCCGACGCCTGGCACCAATGGTTTTATGCCTGCCGCGACCCCGAAGGCACAGGCCTGGTCGCCATCATCCATCCCTGGGAATCCGGACGCGACAATTCCGTCGACTGGGACGAGGCGATGATGCGGGTGCCGACCGACGGGGTGGAGCCCTATGAGCGGCGCGACACCCGGCATGTCGATGCCGCCCAGCGCCCGCACAAGGCCGACTACGACCGCTTCCTCTGGCTGCTGCAGCGCTTTCGCAGCCTTGGCTGGGACAATGCCAGGCTGCACGAGGCCTCGCCTTTCCGCATGGTCGACCCCGGCTTCAATGCCATCCTGATCCGTTCCGACAGCGATCTTGCCGAGCTTGCGCAGACGCTGGGCGAGCCGGCGATCGCCGCCCGCGCCCGCGCCCGTGTCGCCAGGGCGAGGGCGGGCTTCGAACGGTTGTGGAGCGAGCGCTTCGGCCAGTATCTGTGCCTCGACCGTGTCTCGGGCCAATTGATCGACAGCCCGTCGATCGGCGGGCTCCTGCCCGTGTTCGCGGGGCTGGGCGAGGAAGCACGCCACAGGGCCATCGCCGAACGAATCGCGGCCTGGCGCCGGCGCACGCGCTACGGCATCGCCAGCCACGATCCCGCCGACCGGCGCTTCGAGCCGAAGCGCTATTGGCGCGGCCCGATCTGGATCATTGTCAACATGCTGGTCGCCGACGGGCTCCGGCGCTGCAAACTCGTCGAAGCCGCGGCCAAGGTCGAGGCCGACAGCCTGGCCCTGATCGAGGAAAGCGGCTTTGCCGAATATTACGATCCGATCTCCGGCGAGGGCCTCGGCGGCGGCCATTTCACCTGGACGGCCGCCATGGTGGCCGAACTGGTGAAGCGGACAGGTTGAGCCTGGGGAAGCTGACTTGGTGGATCGGCGCGCGGTTTCTTTACCCTCCCCTGGAGGGGGAGGGTCGGCCTGAAAGGTCGAGGTGGGGTGATCTTCTCAGGTTGAGGTGGTTCTCACCCCACCCCGAAGCTTCGCTTCGACCCTCCCCCTCCAGGGCAGGGTAAAGAAACACCGCCTCTTGGGCTTAGCTCGGCTCCGTAAGAGGTGAGCCGCCTCAGGCCGTGCCGGCGTCGGCACGGCGGATGATGCCGCGCGCGACGGCGATGTCGCCCGCCAGGGGGCGGTCGTCGCGATAGGGGGGCAGGGCCGTGCGCACGTCGCGGTAGAAGGCATCGGTGCCGGGGGCCTTGGCAAGGTCTTCGGCCTGCAGGTCATAGGCCTGGGCATCGGCGAGGAGTTCGATCGCCAGGATGTGCTCGGCATTGTCGAGAATCTGCAGCGCCTTGAGAGCGGCCGGCGTGGCGTGGCTGAGATGGTCCTCCTGCAGGCCCGAGGTGATGCCGCCATCCAGGCTGGCGGGGCTCGCCAGGCGCCGGTTGAGCGCTACCAGCGAGGCGGCGGTATATTGGGCGATCATGAAGCCCGAGGAGACCCCGCTGCCTACGGCGAGGAAGGCCGGCAGATCGCTGACATGCGGATTGACGAGGCGGTCGATCCGCCGCTCCGCCATTGCCGCGAGCTCGGCCACCGCAATGGCGAGCGTATCCATGGCGAGCGCGATGCCGGGCGCCACGGCATGCGCCTCCGAATAGACATCGGGCGCTTCGGGCGTGCCCAGCACGGCCGGGTTGTCGGTGACGGAAGCCAGTTCCCGGTCGATGGTCGAACCGATCTCGGCCAGCGCGTCGCGTACCGCGCCATGGACATGCGGTACGGCCCGCAGGCTGAGCGGGTCCTGGGTCTGGCGCCCGGCCGCGGCGGCGAGGATGGCGCTGCCGTCGAGCAAGGCGCGCAGATGCCGTCCCGTTGCCTGCATGCCCACGGAGACGCGCAGGGCGAGCGAGGTCTCGTCGAAGGCCCGGGGCTGGCTGCGCAGGTTCTCGAAGCTCATGGCGGCGGTGACGTCGGCCCAGTCGACCAGCCTTTCGCTGCGGGCCAGAGCGAGCGCGGCGAGGCCGGTGACGCAGGGCGAGCCGTTGACCAGGCTCAAGCCCTCCTTGGCCTCCAGCACCAATGGCGTGCGCCCGATGCGGGCCAGCGCCTCGCTGCCTGTCAGTCTTTGCCCGTCGAGCACGGCGTGGCCTTCGCCGATCAAGACCAGGGCGATATGGGCCATGTGGCTGAGATAGCCGACAGAACCGAGCGAAGGCACTTCGGGCAGGCAGTCATGTGCCAGCAGGGCCAGCATCTGCTCGACGACCTCGGGCCTGACGCCGGAACGGCCATGGGCGTAGTTGTTGATGGCCGCGGCAATGATCGCACGCGTCTCGGTCTTGCCGACAGGAGCCCCGACGCCGACAGCATGGCTCATCAGGATGTTGCGCGACAAGTGCCGCTGCTGCGGCCGGTCGACGATGACGTTGGCAAGGCCGCCGACGCCGGTGTTCACGCCATAAGCGAGGATGCCACGCTCGACGATCGCATCGACGATGGCCCGGGCATAGGAGAGGCGCTGCCAGGCAGCTTCGGAAAGGGCGAGTTCCGCTCCTTCGGCGATGGCGGCGATTTCTCGCCAGGTGAGGGGGCGGTCAAGGGTGATGGGCATGGGGAAACCGAGGTAATGGGTCGATAGCGAGATGAGAAATTTGCATCGAGGATTACGCCGCCCCTCACCCGTCCCCTCTCCCCGTAAGAACGGAGCGAGGGCGCGCGCAAACGTCGCGATTGATCCTCTCACCGCTCATCACGCCCTACGGTTGGGCGAGATAGGTTCGGTTCGGCACTAAAAGCACCGTTGAAGTCTCCCTCGCCCCGTTCTTACGGGAGAGGGTACGGGTGAGGGGCAACACTCCGCTTCACCAGCAATTGCGTCAGACCGCCCTCAATGATGCTGACTGGAGATGAACTGCTTGAAACGCTCCGACTTCGTGTCCTTGAACAATTCATCGGGCGAGCCGTCCGCCTCCACCTCGCCCTTGTGCAGGAACATCACGCGGTTGGAGACGTTGCGGGCGAACCCCATCTCGTGGGTGACCACCAGCATGGTGCGGCCTTCCTCGGCGAGGCCGCGCATCACGCGAAGGACTTCGCCGACCAGTTCCGGGTCGAGCGCCGAGGTCGGCTCGTCGAACAGCATTACCTTGGGCTTCATCGCCAGGGCCCGGGCAATGGCGGCGCGCTGCTGCTGGCCGCCCGACATGTGCGAGGGGTAGTAATTGCGACGCTCGGCGAGGCCGACGCGCTCCAGCAGGGCCTCGGCCTCGGCGATGCACTCGGCCTTGGGGCGGCCCAGCACATGCACCGGGCCTTCGATCAGGTTCTGCAGAACCGTCATGTGCGACCAGAGATTGAAGCTCTGGAACACCATGCCGAGTTCGGAGCGGATGCGATCCACCTGCTTGCCGTTGGTCGGCTCGAGGTGACCTTTCTTGCCGCGGCGCATCTCGACCTTCTCGCCAGCGACGACGATCTCGCCGTCATCGGGGGTCTCGAGCAGGTTGATGCAGCGCAGGAAGGTGCTCTTGCCCGAGCCCGAGGCGCCGAGAATGGAGATCACGTCGCCCTGGTGGGCATCGAGCGAAATGCCCTTGAGCACTTCATGATCGCCGAAGCTCTTGCGAATGTTCTTGACGCTGAGAGCGATTTCGCTGGAAGCGGCCATGGCGTTTCCTTTCAGCCGACGATGGTGCGCGGTGTCTGCGCGCTCGGCGGCATGAAGCGCAGATGGGGGGAGAGGACACGCTCGGCCCGGCCGAGCAGGAAGATGATGACATAGCTCAGGGCGATGTAGACCAGGCCTGCCAGCGCCAGGACAGGCACGTCGAGCAAGGCCTGGCGGCCGATCTTCTGGGCGATGCCGGTCATCTCGACCACGCCGATCAGTCCGGCCAGCGAGGTCGATTTCAAGGTCAGGATCACCTCGGTCGAATAGGCCGGCAGGGCCTGGCGCAGGGCGATCGGCGCGATGATGCGGTAAAGCAGCTTGAAGCCGGACATGCCGATGGCACGCGCCGCCTCGATCTCCTTGGTCGAGACGGCCAGCAGGCCGCCGCGCAGGATTTCCGCCTGATAGGCAGCGGTGCAGAGCGCCATCACGAACACCGCCGAGGCGATGCGGTTCTTCAACACCAGCCAGAACCAGGATTCCTTCATGAACTGGAACTGGGCCAGGCCGTAGAAGATCAGGAAGATCTGGATCAGCAGCGGCGTGCCGCGAAAGATGAAGATGTAGGTCTTGGCGATACCGGACAGCAGCCCGTTGCTGCTCATACGCATCCACAGCACGATCAGGGCGAAGACCAGGCCGAGCAGGACGGAGAAGATGAAGAGCAACAACGTCGTCGGCAGGACGGCGAGGATCTTGCTGAGGGCTTCGAGGGCGAAATCGAGAGTCATGGCGGCACCTACGATCCCACGGGACGGCGGAAGCTCTTGGCTACCCGCCGTTCGCCGGCACTGAAGATCTGGGTCGAGAAGGTCGTCAGGATGAGATAGAGGCAGGCGGCCACGGTGTAGAACAGGAAGGGCTGGCGGGTCGATCCGTTCGCCTTGTTGGCGGCGTTCATGATCTCGACCAGGCCGGTGACGGAGATCAAAGCGGAGTCCTTGACGCTGAGCTGGAAGACGTTGCCGAGGCCGGGAATGGCAAAGCGCATGATCTGCGGTGCGATGATGCGGCGAAAACGCATGAAGCGCGGCATACCGATGGCGCGACCCGCCTCGATCTCGCCCTTGGCGATGGCGGTGAAGGCGCCGCGGAAGACTTCCGCCTGGTAGGCGGCGGAGATCAGGCCGACGCCGAGCGCGCCGGCCAGGAAGCTGTTGATCGTGGTGTTGTTGCCGATGCCGAGCGCACCCAGCGAATTGCCGATCACATCGACCACACGGCCGAAATAGACCATGTAAATGATCAGCAGTTCCGGGGCTCCGCGCAGCACCACTGTATAGACATTGCCGACCAGGGTAGCCGGCATGTTGCCGGCAATCTTGGCCCAGGCGACCAGGGCGCCGACGACGGCGCCGATCAGCATCGCCGCGACGGTGACGGCCAGCGTCATTCCCGCGCCGCCGAGGAGATAGAGCCCCCAACCTGTCTCGCCGAAGCCGAGCGTGGCAACCAGATAGGAGATCTTGTCGGATAGGCTGGTGATCACGTCCACAATGCGGCTCTCCTCTCGGGGTAGGCCAGTGAGACATAGGCGATGGCGGCTCGCCGCGGCCGCTGTGGTGGCAGGGCCGGCAGTGTCGTCCCTTCAGTCCGCGGCCGGAGCTGGCCGGCCCGCGGACTGAGGCCGAAGACTTACGAGCCCTTGACGGGGGTCACGTCCAGCTTGAACCATTTCAGGCTGAGCTTCTTGACGGTGCCGTCGGCGATGGCGCTGCCGATCGCCTTGTCCCACATCTCGCGCAGATCGTTGTCCGACTGGCGGAAGGCCGGGCCGATGCCCTCGCCCCAGATCGGACCGGCAATCTGAGCACCGACGAGGGTCATCTGCTCATTGCCCGATTTGGCGAAGGCGGAGGTGAAATAGGTGTCGTCGTCGAAGCCGACATCGATACGCCCGCCCGTGATGTCGAGGTCGCGTTCGCCCGAGGTCTTGTATTCGGTGATGGTGGCGATGTCCTTGAAGTTCTCTTCGACGAATTTGGTGTAGACGGTGGCGGTCTGGATGCCGATGGTCTTGCCCTTCAGGGCTTCGCGCATCTTCTCGACCGTGCTCTTGTCATGGCCGGCCTCGCCCGTCAGCGTCACTGTGGTGCCGGTGCCGTCCATCTTGGCGAGGTCGCCGGTCTTCAGGCCGGCAAAACCCGCCGGGGTCTGGGCGTAGGGCTGCGAGAAGGCGACCTGCTTCTTGCGGTCGTCGGTGATCGACATCGCATCCATGATCATGTCGAACTTGCCGCCGTTCAGGCCGGCGATCATGCCGTCCCAGTCCTGTGCAATGAATTTGCACTCGATCTTCATGCGCCCGCACAGATCCTTGGCGAGGTCGATCTCGAAGCCGTCCATGCTGCCGTCGGGCTTGGTCAGGTTCCAGGGCTCATAGGCGCCTTCCAGGGCGATCGTGACCGTCTTCCACTCCTTGGCCACCGCCGGCATGGCCGTCAGGGCGGTCAGCGCCAGCAGCGCCGAGGAGATCAGGTACTTCTTCATTGTCGGTTCCCCTTTTGGGTTTTGGCCGCCCGGTCTTCCGGTCCGGCTTCATTCTGGATCGCCCTTGCAGTGCCTCAATCGGTCTTGTGCCGCTTGCTTGAGGCGCGATCCGGGCGGACCATGGTCCCCCGCCCGGATGCCAGCGTGGTCAGCGCTTTCGGATCTGCCTGGCTCAGGACTTGGTCTGAGGCGACATGTCCGTCTTGAACCATTTCATGCTGAGCTTCTTGATCGTGCCGTCGGCAAGGGCTTCGCCGATCGCCTTGTCGAACATGTCGCGCAGTTCCGGATCGGATTTGCGGAAGGCAGGGCCGATGCCTTCGCTCCACACCGCGCCGGTGATTTCGGGACCGGCCAGCATCATTTCCGAGTGATCGGGGCGAGACAGCACCGAGTAATAGAAGGTGACGTCGCCGACGGTGGCGTCGACACGGCCGGCAGAGAGGTCGAGATCGGCCTCACCCACGGTCTTGTATTCGGTGATGGTGGCCACGTCCTTGAAGTTCTTGGCCAGCCATTCGGCATAGTTGGTGGCAACCTGCACGCCGATGGTCTTGCCCTTCACGGCATCGCGCAGGGCGTCGACCGTCGGCTTGTCATGCGCGGCATCGCCCGTCAGCGTCACGATGGTGCCGGTGCCGGCGAGCTTGGCGAGGTCGTTGGACTTCAGCGTGGCGAAACCGGCGCGTTCGCCGGCATAGGGACGCGAGAAATCGATCTGCTTCTTGCGTTCCTCGGTGATCGACATGCCGTCCATGATCACGTCGAACTTGCCGGCATTGAGGCTCGGGATCATGCCGTCCCAATCCTGGGCAATGAATTTGCACTCGACCTTGATGCGTCCGCAGATATCCTTGGCGAGGTCGATCTCGAAGCCGTCCATGGTGCCGTCGGGCTTGGTCAGGTTCCAGGGCTCATAGGCGCCCTCCAGGCCGATGGTGACGGTCTTCCACTCCTTGGCCTGGGCGGCCGGAACGCTCATCAGCGTCGCCAGCGCCAGGATGGCGGTGGAAATGAGGGTTTTCTTCATCATCAATTCCCCTATGTTGACAGCAACCCGCGCGCCTCAATGGCGGGCCAGGTTTCTGATCGCGGTCTTGAAGGCCGCATTGATGATGTCGTCCTGGTCGTGACGCCCGTTGCGGATACGCCACTGCCCCTCAACCATGACGTCACGCACCGTACGGTCGCCAAGCGCGAACAGCCAGCGATCGACAATAGCGTCATCCTTGGCGCTGTCCATGAAAGCATCGTCGCCGTCGAGGACGACCAGGCTGGCGAGCTTTCCGGGGGCAATGGCGCCGATGGGCTGGCCGAGGGCCTGGGCACCGCCAGCGAGGGCCGCATCGTATATGTCGCGCCCGACCGAGCGATGCGGGCCATTGGCGAGGCGGTTGCGTTTTTCGTCGCGCAGGCGCTGCGAATATTCGAGCGTGCGCAGCTCGTCGACGACGCTGGGGGAGACGTGGCTGTCGGTGCCGATGCCGAAACGGCCATTCTGGGCGCGATAGGCGACTGCGTCGAAGATGCCGTCGCCGAGATTGGCTTCCGTCGCCGGGCAGAGGCCCGCAATGGCGCCGCTCGCCGCCATGCGCTGGAGCTCGGACGGATCGGCATGGGTGGCGTGGATCAGGCACCAGCGTTCGTCCACGGGCATATGGTCGAACAGCCATTGCATCGGGCGCTTGCCGCTCCAGGCCAGGCTGTCGTCGACTTCCTTCTGCTGCTCGGCGATGTGGATGTGCAGCGGCCCGGTCTTGAGCAGGCTCGCCATCAGCGTGTTCATCTCCTCCGGCGTCGCCGCGCGCAGCGAATGGAAGGCGTAGCCGAGCGTTGCACCCTGTGCGGCACAGGCCGGGGCGAGCTCCGCCATCAGGCGCTGGAAGCCGTCGATATCGTGGATGAAGCGGCGCTGGCCTTCATGGGGAGCAACGCCGCCGAAATTGGCATGGGCGTAGAAGACGGGCAGCAGCGTCATGCCGATGCCGCTGGTCCTGGCCGCGGCCAGGATGCGCTTGGCCATCTCGGCGCGGTCGGCGAAGAGGGCGCCGTCCTTGTCGTGATGCAGATAGTGGAATTCGGCGATCGAGCCGAAGCCGGCCTTGAGCAGATCGACATAGAGCCGGGTGGCGATCGCCTCGGCGTCCTCGGGCGTGATCTGGCCGACGGTGCGGTACATTTCCTCGCGCCAGGTCCAGAAGCTGTCGCTGCCCGCGCCGGACACTTCCGCAAGGCCGGACATGGCACGCTGGAAGGCGTGGGAATGCAGGTTGGGCATGGCAGGTAGCACCGGGCCGGCGGCGATCTCGGCGCCATCTGGGGCGACATCGGGGGTTACGGCGCTGATCCGGCCTGAAGCATCGATCTCGATGCGCACATTCCGGGCCCAGCCATCGGGCAGCAGGGCCTGGCTGGCGTACAGGCTGTGGTTGCTCTGGAGTTGTGGGCGGAAATCGGGCATGTTTGTGTACCGACGAGTTCGCAACTTGTATGTATAAGTTTTATACATAATTTTGCGATCGTGGCAAGTGCCGTATGAAGCGGTGAGTCGATTTTTGAGGAATGACGTCGTCATGAGCATGCCGCCGGACAGGAAGCCGGAGCCCGCCATACCCGCCACGCCGCTCTATGCCGAGGTAAAGCAGCACATCCTCGCGCGGGTGCGCAGTGGCGAGTGGCCGCCGGATCATCGCATCCCTTCCGAAAGCGAATTGGTCGAGCAGCTCGGGGTCAGTCGCATGACGGTGAACCGGGCCTTGCGCGAGCTCAGTCTCGAAGGCGTGCTGGTGCGCATGCAGGGCAGGGGCTCCTTCGTCGCGGGCGGCAACAGCCATTCGGACGTGTTCGCCGTCACCAATATCGCCGAGGAGATCCGCGGTCGCGGCCACGACTACAGCGCGCAGGTGCTGCTGCTCGATACGTTGAAGGCGACGCCGGATATCGCCGATTTGCTCGAATTGCCGATCGGAAGCCCGGTTTTTCACTCGATTATCGTGCATTGCGACAATGAAGTGCCGATCCAGCTCGAGGATCGTTTCGTCAATCCCACGGTGGCGCCGGATTATCTCGATCACGATTTTTCCAAGGTGACGCCCAATGAAGTGCTCAGTGCGGTGGTGCCGTGGAGCGAGGCGGAGCATCGCATCGAGGCGGTGCTGCCGCAGGCCTGGGAATGCAAGCTGCTGGCGATCTCGCGGGCTGATCCCTGCCTGCTGATCCGTCGCCGCACCTTCGCGACCGGATGGGTGGGGGCGCCGGCCCCGGAGGCCGGCGGTGACGAGGGGGCCGTGCAGCATGTCGTCACCGCGGTGCGCCTGCTGTTGCCGGGCGGGCGCTATCGCATCGAGAACAGGCGGCATTCCAACCGCGTGGGGTAAATGTTCTGAACGGCTCAGCGGTCCTTGACAGCGGGGCCAATTTGCTGCTAACTTGTATATACAAGCAACAAGAGGTCATGTACATGCTCAGCAATGCCCGTTTCCGCGATGTCGAGATCCGCGCCCCGCGTGGCACCCAGCTCAATGCCAAGAGCTGGTTGACCGAAGCGCCGCTGCGCATGCTCATGAACAATCTCGATCCCGACGTCGCCGAGAACCCCAAGGAACTGGTGGTCTATGGCGGCATCGGCCGCGCCGCGCGCGACTGGGAGTGCTTCGACACCATCGTGCGCGAGTTGAAGAACCTCAACAATGACGAGACGCTGCTGGTGCAGTCCGGCAAGCCGGTCGGCGTGTTCAAGACCCATGCCGACGCCCCGCGCGTCCTCATCGCCAACTCCAACCTGGTGCCGCATTGGGCGACCTGGGAGAAGTTCAACCAGCTCGATGCCGAAGGCCTGATGATGTATGGCCAGATGACGGCCGGCTCCTGGATCTATATCGGCTCGCAGGGCATCGTGCAGGGCACCTATGAGACCTTCGTCGAAGCCGGCCGCCAGCATTATGGCGGCGACCTCGCCGGTCGCTGGGTGCTCACAGCCGGTCTCGGCGGCATGGGCGGCGCCCAGCCGCTGGCCGCGACCCTCGCCGGCGCCGTCTCGCTCAACATCGAATGCCAGCAGCAGAGCATCGATTTCCGCCTGCGCACCCGCTATGTCGACAAGCAGGCCAAGGATCTCGACGACGCGCTTGCGCTGATCAAGCATCATTGCGACCGCAAGGAAGCCGTCTCGATCGCCCTGCTCGGCAATGCCGCCGAGATCCTGCCCGAACTGGTGCGCCGCGGCGTCCGCCCGGACATGGTCACCGACCAGACCTCCGCCCATGACCCGCTGAACGGCTATCTGCCGATCGGCTGGACCTGGGAAGAATACAAGGAGCGCGCCCGCACCGAGCCGGCGCATGTCGTCGCCGAGGCCAAGAAGTCGATGGCGGTGCATGTGCGGGCCATGCTCGACTTCCAGAAGATGGGCGTGCCCACCTTCGACTACGGCAACAATATCCGCCAGATGGCCAAGGAAGTCGGCGTCGACAACGCCTTCGACTTCCCGGGCTTTGTGCCGGCCTATATCCGTCCGCTGTTCTGCCGCGGCATCGGCCCCTTCCGCTGGGCGGCCCTGTCGGGTGATCCGGCCGACATCGCCAAGACCGACGCCAAGGTCAAGGAACTGATCCCGGACGACAAGCACCTGCACAACTGGCTCGACATGGCCGCCGAGCGCATCGCCTTCCAGGGTCTGCCCGCCCGCATCTGCTGGGTCGGCCTCGGCCAGCGCCACCGCCTCGGCCTCGCCTTCAACGAGATGGTGCGCACCGGCGAACTCTCCGCGCCGGTCGTCATCGGCCGCGACCATCTCGATAGCGGCTCGGTCGCCTCGCCCAACCGCGAGACGGAATCCATGCGCGACGGCTCGGACGCCGTGTCCGACTGGCCACTGCTCAACGCCCTGCTCAACTGCGCCTCGGGCGCGACCTGGGTGTCGCTGCATCATGGCGGCGGCGTCGGCATGGGCTATTCGCAGCATTCAGGCATGGTCATCGTCTGCGACGGCAGCGAGGACGCCGACCGGCGTCTGGCTCGCGTGCTGGTCAACGATCCCGGCACCGGCGTGATGCGCCATGCCGACGCCGGCTACGACATTGCCATCGACTGGGCCAAGCAGCAGGGCATGAACCTGCCGATGCTGAACAAGTAAGGCAGCGTGCCGGCATCCTACCGGAAAGCGACCATGGCCAGCCGGTATCGATTGGCTGCAAGGCGGGTCCTCGGGCCCGCCTTTTTCGTGCCCAGAAGGGTGTCTTCCTTTGTTGCGCGGAGACCTCAGTTTACCGTCTGGTGCAAGGCGAGGTTGCATCATGCCGCTGCTGCATTGTGACTTTTCAGTAACAAGGAGGCTAAAAAGCGGCAGTTTTCGGACGTGTGGCAAGAATTTATATTGTCGGTCTGGCCTGGTTGGTTCAGATTCGAACCGTAAATTTTTTAATTTCGTACTTTTGCTTCTGTTGCCGATACGATTTTAATCCGAAGACCTTCTGTCTTTTGTCGAGCGGCAGATGTTTTCTTGGAGGAAATCATGGTGAAAAAATCATTTATTTTAGGGACTGTGGCCGCTCTTACCAGTTTTGCGGCCGCCCACGCGGCGGATCTTCCCATGACCAAGGGCGAGGCCGTCGAATATGTGAAGGTCTGCACGGCCTTTGGACCTGGCTTCTTCTATATTCCCGGCAGCGACACCTGTCTGCGCATCGGCAGCGAGTTCCGCATAGACTATCGCGTCTATGGCGGCGGCAAGTTCAATCGCGACGACAACCGCACCGCCTTCAATGCCCAGGCCCGTGTCTGGTTCGATGCCCGCACCGAGACCGAATATGGCTTGCTGCGCTCCTATTTCCAGATCAACGCGGACAGCAATACCGCCACGCGGGTCAACGGCACGGAGCAGCGCAACCGCTTCACCATCGACAAGGCCTTCATCCAGTTCGGCGGCCTGACGGCCGGTTATGCGCATTCCTTCTTCGGCTTCTACGACAACGACTATGGCAACACCATCTTCGGCCCCTATTACGCCCAGTCGAACACGGTGAACCTCATCGCCTACACGGCACAGTTCGGCGGCGGCTTCTCGGCCACCCTGTCGGTCGAAGATGGCCGCGATCACCGCCAGAACGACGTGTTCGCCTATCAGGGCGGCCAGCAGGTGCCGGATGTCGTCGGCGTCCTCAGGCTCGACCAGGAATGGGGTACGGTGGCGCTCCAGGCGGCGGCCCACCAGTTCCGCAGTGCCTCGCGCTACGACAATGGTACGCCGAACGATCCCACCGATGATGTCGCGCTGCGGCACCAGAACAAATGGGGCTATGCGATCGGCGGCGATGTGCTGATCAAGATCCCGCAGCTCCAGGATGGCCATCTGGTGATCGAAGGCCAATATGCCGATGGCGCGCTGGACTATCTCGGCGCCGACAACCTCTATGCCCTCCGCTCGCAGGACTTCTACTATCGCAATGGCTTTTCGAGGCTCGAAGCCGGCAAGGGCTGGTCTGTTACGGCCGAACTGGGCGGCAATTTCACGCCGCAATGGGGCTTCAACATCGTACCGAGCTATATCGACACACGCTATGACGGCGCCGGCAGCAATGGCCAGGACCTGAAGGCCAAGGAATATGCCATCACCGGCAACCTGACCTACATGATCGTCAAGGGCCTGTCGGTGACGGGCGAGGTCTCCTACATCCGCTCGGAGTTCGATCGCGAGCTCGGCAACGAGACCTTTGCCGACAACCGGCCGAAGGAGAAGCTCAACTCGGTGGTTGGCGGCATCCGCATCAAGCGGATGTTCTGAGGGCGCCGCGGCCCTTCGATGCCGGCTTGGCCCTGTGCGTGAGAGCAGCGAGCAGTGCCTCATCCGGGTGACCTAAGACGGGCAAAACACGCCGTCAGGGGGCGTGCAGCTCGATGACGCTTCGGTGAGCGGCATTAGGCGTCACGGCCCCTTTTTCGTCTATTGCAGGCATGCGCCCCCTGTTCTTCTTGTCCCTGTGGGCTCACAGCGTGTTTCGAAGAACGGGCGAGGACACCCGACTCCTCGCAAGGCACGTGTCCTAGGGGAAGTCGGCCATCGATACGCCAGCATTTTTGGAACGTGGCGTGGGAAGGGGGCATGGTACCGGTCTTTAGTGGCGGACCGGGATGTTGTAGAGCGAGATGTGCTTGCCCGCTCTGGAGCCTTGCCTTGAAGTTCGTCTACTTCTCCCCGCACTTTCCCGACAATGGCGCGGTGTTCTGCAGCCGCCTGGCCAGCGCTGGCGTGACCGTCCTCGGCATCGGCGATGCGTCCTACGAGACGCTACGGCCCGAACTCAAAAGCGCGCTTGCCGAATATTACCGCGTTTCCAGCATGGAGGATGGCGATCAGGTCCTGCGCGCCATGGGCCATTTCATCCATCGCTGGGGACGCATCGATCGCTTCGAATCCCTCAACGAGCATTGGCTCGAGCAGGATGCCGGCATCCGCACCGATTTCAACATTCCCGGCATCAAGCGCGATTTCGTCGACAATCTGAAGCAGAAGTCGAAGATGCGGGCCTTTTTCGACAAGGCGGGCGTCGAGACGATCCGCCAGCGCCCCTATGTCGACCGCGAGGGCGTGGAGGCTTTCATCGGCAAGGTCGGCTATCCCGTCGTGATCAAGCCCGATCAGGGCTCGGGGGCCAGCAACACCGTGAAGATCACCTCGGCCGCCGATCTCGATAGCTTCGAGGCCGGTCGGCGAGCGGGGATCACCTATGTGGTCGAGCAGTTCATCGACGGCATCGTGCTCACCTATGACGGGCTGGTTGATCGCGACGGCCGGATCGTATTCGCCGCCAGTCACCGCTTCGAGCAATCCATCATGGGCGTGGTCAACGCCGACAGCCATCTCAACTACTACTGCCTGCCCTACGTCGACCCGGCGATTGAGCAGGCGGGACGGGCCGCGATCGCCAGTTTCGGCATCCGCGAGAAATTCTTCCATATCGAGTTCTTCCAGACGCGGGCGGACAAACGCATCGTGGCGCTGGAGATCAACATGCGCCCTCCCGGTGCCTGGATGACGGATGCCATCAACTATGCCTATGACATGGACGTCTATCGTGAATGGGCCAGCATGGTGGCGGACAATACGGTCGGCGGCCCGTTCGAGGGGCGCTATTATGTCGGCTATGCCAGCCGCAAGAACCATATCCGCTATGTCAACGACCACCAGGTGGTCTTGAAGGCGCATGGCGACAAGATCGTGCATTTCGCGCCGATCGAGGCAGTCTTCAGCCGGGCCATGGGCAATTTCGCCTATCAGTTCCGTTCGCAGGATTTCGACGAGGTGAAGGCGATCGTGCGTTTCATCCAGGCCGTGGAGGATTGAGACGTTGCAGATCGCCTATCACAAGCGCGGCAGCGCCGAGCTCGGGCGCGAGATGGAATTCAAGGTCTACGGCCATGCCGGCCGGCCAGTCCTGGTCTTCCCCACCTCGAACGGGCGCTTCTATCAATATGAGGATTCGGGCGGCATCGGCGCGCTTGCCGACCGTATCGAGGCCGGCGAACTGCGGGTGTGGACGGTCGATGGCATCGATGGCGAGAGTTTCTTTGCCGAGCACGACGATATCCAGTACCGCATCGGCCGCCACGAGGCCTATTTCCGGTATGTCCGCCACGAATTGCTGCCGGAGATCCTGGACGTCGCGGGAGGCAGGGCGCCCCTGCTGACCGGATGCTCGATGGGGGCCTTCCATGCCAGCAATTTCCTGTTCCGTTTTCCGGAGACGGTGGCGGGCGTGATCGGCTTGAGCGGCGTCTACTCGACCCGGCACTTCTTCGGGAAGGCTCTCGACGGGCAGATCTACTTCAATTCGCCGCTCGCCTATCTCGCGGGCCTGGAAGAAGGCGAGTTGCTGGATCGGATCCGCTCGCGCCGCCTGTTCTTCTGTTGCGGGCGGGGAGCCTGGGAAGAGAGAATGGTCGAGGATACCGGCAATCTGGCACGGTTGCTGTCCGCCAAGCAGATCCCGGCCTGGGTCGATTTCTGGGGTGCCGACGTCAGCCATGACTGGCCCTGGTGGCACCGGCAGATCGTGTATTTCTTCGGCAAATGGCTGGATGCCGACCGCGCCAGCCCGGTGGGATAGCGCGGTGGGCCCTATTGGGATCAGGGGGAGGAGGACAGGGCGGCTGCCTCGTCCGCTTTAGTCCCTTCCGGCGCCGCGCGGCGCCCGAGGAAGACGAAGACCACGATGGCGGTGACCACGGTGATGGCGGCGAGCAGCAGGAGCAGCGTGGCGAACGCATCGCCATAGGCCTGGATCAGGGCGGGGCGGGCAAGCTGCGGCAGCGCGCCGGCAGCGCCGGCAACGTCTCCCGTCACCAGTTTCTGGGCTCCCTCCCTCACCTGCTCGCCGGCGAGGTGGCCGGCAGTCAGGGCCGAGAGCACGGCGCTGACGATGGCGAGCGCCACGCCTTCGCCGGCGACGCGGACCGTCGAGAAGATGCCGGTTGCCATGCCGGCGCGCTCGGCGGGCACCACGGAGACGGCGAGGCCGTCCATCAGGCCCCAGGGCAGGCTGATGCCGATGCCGATCACGGCCATGGGCGCGAGCATGGCCGATACATCGCCGCCAACCGGCATGAAGCTCAGCCAGGCAAGCCCGGCTGCGCAGACCAGCAGGCCGAGGCTTGAGATCACGGCCGGTGCGATCCAGCGCGAGAGCCAGCCCGCCAGGAGTGGGAGAACCAGCAGCGGCGCGGACAGGGCCATCATCATGCGGCCCGCGGCGACCTCGCCGACCCCTTCGATGCCGACGAAGCGGATCGGCAGGAGGATCAGCAACACCACGAAGGCATAGGCCGGCGCGGCTGCCAGCAATTGCACGCCCACGAAGCGCCCATAGCGGAACAGGCCGAGGTCGAGCATCGGGCGGGGCGAGTTGAGTTCGATGCGTACGAACAGCGCCATCAGGGCCGCGGCGCCGATGAGCAGGGTGATGACGAATGGATCGCCCCAACCGCTTTCAGGAGCCTGCAGCATGCCATAGGTGAACAGGGTCAAAGCGAGCGTGAAGCTGATGGCACCCGGCCAATCCAGTCCGCGTGCCTGGGGATCGCGGGATTCCCGCAGCACGAGGATGCCGATCAGGAAGGACACGACCGTCAAGGCGACGACGGCAAGGAAGATGCTGGGCCAGCCGAAGGTCTCGCTCATCAGGCCCGAACTGATCGGGCCGAAGGAGAGGCCGGCGCCGAAGCTCGCCCCGACGACGCTGAAGGCACGCATGCGGGCCGCATCGGAGAATTCCTGGGCCAGGGCCGCCATGCCGCCCGCGAAGGCCGCCGCGGCGGCGATGCCCTGGAGCGCGCGCAGGAAGTCGAAGACCAGGATGGAGCGGGCCCCCACCAGGGCCAGTGAGGCCAGGGCGAAGCCGGCGACTCCGGTGAGGAAGATGCGCTTGCGCCCGAAACTGTCGGCCAGGGCGCCGGCGGCCATCAGTGCGCTGCCGAAGGTCAGCATGAAGGCATTCGTCACCCAGTTCAGGGCGACCGGGCTGCCGCCCAACGTCTCGGCGATGGCGGTCAGCGCCACGGCCGGGCCGGTGAAGGTCAGCGGCATGGCGATGGCGGCCAGGCAGACGGATAGCAGGATGAGCGCCTTGTGGGCCGCGCTCGGAGCCAAGGTTCGGTCTGTCATGAAATCGGTGCTCGAAAATTGGTGGCAGATCGCCGGCCGGATTCAGGGGCCTCCGCCTGGAGACTTACCCTGGAGAAATGGCGCGATCCGTTGCGAGCAATCTATTCTTGCCGCATTATTGGTGAAATATGGGCTTCGTTCCGAAGATAACGGAACGAAATTCCGGAATGGCGAAGAGATTTACCGGACCTTCCCGACGGGACGGTCTCGCGGAGGGCCTATGGACAGGAGCGGCAATCTCACGGCCTTCGTGCGCACGGCGGACCTTGGCAGTTTCGCCGCAGCCGGACGGGTGCTCGGCCTTTCTGCCTCGGCCGTCGGCAAGTCGGTCGGCAAGCTGGAGCAGGATCTCGGCGTCCGGCTGTTCCAGCGCACCACCCGCACCATCCGCCTCACCGAGGAAGGGCGCCTGTTCCACGAACGCTGTCGCCGCATCCTCGACGATCTCGACGACGCCTGGGCCATCGTGGCGGGTTCGCGCGACGCTCCGCGGGGACGGCTGCGGGTGTCGACGCCGGTCGTCACCTACCACATCCTCATGCCCCTGATGCCGGAGTTCACAGCGCTCTATCCGGAGATCGAGCTCGACTTCGATTTCAACGACCGGTTGGTCGACCTGGTGGAGGAAGGGGTCGATGTCGCCATCCGCAGCGGCGATCTGCCGGATTCCCGGCTGATGTCGCGGGTGTTCTGCTCTTTCCGCCAGATGTTGTTCGCTTCGCCGGCCTATCTCGAGCGTCACGGCACGCCGCTGAAGCTGCGCGATCTCGACGGTCACCTTGCCATTCGCTACCGCTTCCTCAACAGCGGCAGGATGCTGGAATGGCCCTTGATCCTGCCACCGGACGAGCCCGAACCGCGCACGCGCATCATCTTCACCTGCAACAATATGGAAGCCATGCGCGGCGCCACGCTCGGCGGGCTCGGCATCGGCGTCATGCCGGACTTCCTGGTGCGCGATGCCGTCGAGGCCGGAACATTGCGGACCGTGCTGCCGGATCACGTCGGCGGGCCGCGAAACTTCAACATGATCTGGCCGTCCAACCGGCATCTCTCGCCGAAGGTTCGCGTCTTCGTGGACTTCATGCAGGCCCGGCTCACCGGCGTATGAGCATGAAGTCGGCAGTTAAATTCGCGACATTGTCGGATTGGCCGACCCTCCCTCGTCCTTGGGGCATCAGGCCGCGATGAGGCCTCAGAGGAGAACGTCATGTCCAAGATTTCGCCGTGCCTGTGGTTTGCGGGAGAGGCCGAGGAGGCCGCCAATTTCTATGTGTCGCTGCTGCCGGATTCGCGCATCGACCATGTGCAGCGCAACGTCGCCGATGGTCCGGGCGGCAAGGCCGGCACGGTGCTGATGGTCCGCTTTACCTTGGCGGGCGAGAGCTATCTCGCCCTCAATGGCGGCGAAAAATGCGACTATAATCACGCCGTCTCCTTCCACATCGACTGCGCCGACCAGGCCGAGATCGACCGGCTGTGGGCGACGCTGGGCGAGAAGGGCGAACTGATCCATTGCGGCTGGCTCAAGGACCGCTATGGCGTGCACTGGCAGATCGTGCCCTCGATCCTGCCCACGCTGCTGGCCGATCCCGACCAGGCCAAGGCTCAGCGCGTCATGGCCGCCGTGCTCGGGGCGATCAAGTTCGACATCGCGGCGCTGCAGAAGGCCTATAAAGGGGTGTGAGACCAGGTGCATAACTCAGGTTGCATGACGGTAACGTTTCCTGGGACCGCCAGCATCTTGCTGACTCTTGGAGGGGCGGCCTGTGCGGGCGAAAAAGCCAGCAGGATGCTGGCGATCCCAGGGGTAGTCCTGAACTCGCCGTGCCGGTCAGCGCCTTGGAGATCTGGTGTTAGCGGGCGGCGATTGCGGTTCCCCGCATGGGCTGGTGCGAAGGTGTCCGGCACGCGGCCGCCTTGCCTGGATTGGAGGCTGCAACACCTGCAACATGGCTGGGTGCCGGTGGCGGCTCCAGCGGCAAATCGGCCAGTTCCCGCAGGGACATGGCCTGCAGGCTGGGATGGTCGAGCGGCTCCAGGCTGCGGGCTGGCGTCAGCGGCTTGTGTGTCCAGTGCTGCTTAAGGGTCTTGAGTATCCTGGCAGTCAGCATGTTGACGATATCCTTGAATTCCTGCTGCCGAATCTCCGATAAAGGGGGCGGAAAAGAAATGGAGTTTTGCGCGGGCATGCTATAGAAAAACTATATGGAAAGCCTGCTGCGATATCAGCTTGGCGCCTTGCGCGCGGTCGAGGCTGCCGGACGCCTGGGCTCGATGGCGAAGGCCGCCGAAGAGCTTGGCGTCACCGTGGGCGCCGTCAGCCAGCAGGTGCTCAAGGCCGAGCAGCGATTGGGCCGGCCGATCTTCACGCGCGGGCCGAAGGGGCTCGTGCCGACACCGCTCGGTCAGTCCCTGCTCGCGGGCCTCACCCGCGGTTTCCGGGAGATCTCGCAGGCATTGACCACGGCCGAGGCCCGGGCCGAGCATGTGCTGACGGTGACGGTCGCGCCGGTTCTCGCCGCCAAATGGCTGGTGCCGCGCCTGCATCGCTTCCATGAGGCGCATCCGGGCCTGCAGCTGCGCATCGATGCCTCGGTCGAGCGGGTGGATTTCGATACCTCGGACGTCGATGTCGGCGTGCGCGTCGGCGCCGGGCCCTGGCCGGGCGTGCGGGCCGATTATCTCATGGATCAGAGCCTGTTCCCGCTCTGCTCGCCCGCACTTGCGGCTGGTATTCGGGACATCGAGGACCTGGTCAGGTTGCCGGCCATCATCGACTATAATTCGCCCGAGAGCTGGCCGATCTGGTTGGCCGCCTATGGCAAGGCGGATCTGTCGCTCGCGGCCGGTCCGGCCTTTTCGGATGCGGCGCTCTGCCTGGATGCCGCGATCGCCGGCCAGGGCGTCTCGATCGGTTGGCAGACCCTGGCCCAGGATGCGCTGCGCGACGGGCGCCTGGTCGCGCCTTTCCCGCGCCCGGTTCAAACCGGCTTGGCCTATTGGCTGGTGAGTTCGGCGCGGCGCAAGCCTTCAGCCAAGGTAAAGGCTTTCGAGACCTGGCTGCGAGCGGAGCTGGCCGATGTCGGGGCCGGGCCTCCTGGAGCAAAGCGTGTTCAGGACTGAACTCTTTTTTGCTCTTGCCCTTTGTTTCGACGCGTCTTTGCGATTCCAGACGACTCCATCAAATCGCAAAACGCTATAGCGAGGCGCCGAGATAGGCCAGCGTCGCCGCTGCGCCGAGAGCGGTGCGGACGGCGTGCAGCCAGCCCCAGCGCAGGATGAGCCGGCGCGTCTGCGCGCCCGCCTCATCGTTCGGCGTTGCCTCCAGGAGCCGGTTGGTCGGCATGATGCCCAAGAGCGTATAGGGCCAGTTCGCCAGCATCAGCACCGCCCCTACCAGCCAGAGCCAACTGCCGGCGAGCCAGGCGGCGGCGATGCCGGCAAGACCGGAGGCAACGGCGAGGCTGGCCTGCATGGCAAGGCCGCGCGCATAGCTCGGTTTCCATTGCGCCAGTAGGGAGGCGTCGTCGAGGGCGAGCCGCGCCGGCTGCTCGGCGATGTTGATATAGAAGGCTGCGCCGGCGAAGAGGGCTGCGAGGATGAGGGCAATCTGATCGATCAGCATGGATCTGCTCCAATTTGACAATATGTTGTCGAATTGGATATATATTGTCAATGAATGTATCGGATCCCGCCCTGGTCGGCGAAGGCGTCACGGCCCTCATCCTCGAAGTCTTCCGCCTGAACGGACGCCTGCTCGCGGCCGGCGACCGGCTGGTGGCCGGGCTGGGCCTGAGCAGTGCGCGCTGGCAGGTGCTGGGCGCCATTGCGCTGGCCGGTACCCCGCAGCCCGTGGCCCATCTTGCCCGTTCCATGGGGCTCAACCGACAGGGCGTGCAGCGTATCGTCAACGAACTGGCGGACGAGGACATTCTCGCCTTCCGCGACAATCCCCATCATCGCCGGGCCAAATTGGTGGTGATGACGGCAAAGGGGAGGGCTGCCTATGAAGCCGCGAACCAACTGCAGAAACCTTGGGTGGACACTCTTGCGCAGGGATTGGCGGCCGAGGATGTGGCGGCCTGCCTGCGTCTGATCGAAACCCTGCGCCGCCGGCTGGAGGTGGAGGCCGATCCGGAGTAGCGGAGGGGCCACGGGACGGTGACGAGAAGTGGCAGGCATCCGATGTCCGTTTCCGGACGATCCCCGACTTTTCAGGCCGGTGGCTCGCGCCTAATCATGATGAAAGCCCTGCCGGCATTCGCCGGAATGAAAACTGGAACGCTGCGGCGACAAGGATGGCGAAACATATGCTCTACCATTGAGCTACGGGCCCAAAGGGCGTGTCGTCGGTTATGGTTTCGGGTTTGACGGAGCGATTTTGACCGAGGAGAAGGAGGGTGAGGACGCAAGCCTTTCGGCTTGCTACGATACCCGACGTGCTCATCGGTCAAAAGCGCTCCGCCGCTGAAGGCGGTGAGGTGAAAAATGGCCATCTGCAGCGTCGCTTCGCTTGCCAAGACGGAAGTCTTGGCAGCGCTAGCTCCTCCCATCTAGCCATTTTTGACCTCATCAGACTCCAAACCATAACCGACGACACGCCCTTTTGGTGGACCCGACGGGACTCGAACCCGCATCACGTGGGGAATAGCCATGTAGTTCCGCCGGCATTCGCCGCAACGTTCCAAATCAGGTCGGGCAGGCGCGGCGACGAAAGGTGATGAAACTTCTACACCCGCGCGGGACCTTTCGGCCTGGCGCAAGGCTCTGGGTTCGAACCAGGAGGACCATGTAGTTCCATCGGCATTCGCCGCTCTGCTCGGTGTCGTCAAAGGGCCACGGCGACGAAGGTGATGAGAACGGGCTCCCGATAACGGTGAGTCGGGTGCAGTTCGCCGCTGCAGCGCCCCGGTGTTGCTGTATTCCCATCGGCATTCGCCGTGACGTGTCGAAATTCCTTTCAGTCGAGTGCGGCGACGAGGTTCGAGGGGGACGATTGCTGAGCTACCGCTTGCGCGGGGCGCCATCGAAAACGCCGACCTCCCCTTCGGATGAAAGGGCGCTCTAACCTGTAGTCCCGCCGGCATTCGCCGCTGATTGCAAAGAGCCATGATCGAGCCACGGCGACGAGAGTGACGAAACATCCTGCTCTATCCACTGAGCTACAGGCCTTGCGGCCTGGCGGGAATTGAACCCGCGACCTGGAGCGTGAAGGCTGTAGTTCCATCGGCATTCGCCGTGTCCGTATGAAATCTCCTGATGATAAGCGCCACGGCAACAAGAATGACGAAACGTTACCGCCTTGCGGCGGTCCGTGCTCTAACCGATTGAGCTATGCAGCTTGCGCTACAGCGGGATTTGAACCCGCAACCCCGGGATTCGCAGTCTGTAGTTCCGTCGGCATTTGCCGTGGCGTCTGAAAAACCTTCAATGAATAGGCCGCAGCGACAAGGCTGTGGGAAATGACGGCCGCCTTGCCCGCCTAAGCGGTCGAGACGGCATCGCGCCTGTTCCGGTCACCTCTGGTCTTGCGGCGAGAGGGCCGGGGGCCAACGATCACCTGAAGCTGTAATTCCCCAGGCATTCGCTGCGGCTTTGGTTCCGGCCGGCAGCATGAAGCCGCCGGCTGGAAATCGTGTCGTATCAGAGCTCGATCTTCTCGATCTCGTCGACCCAATGCTCGGCGCCCATCTCGCCCTTGGTGAAGGCCGCGATGGTGTCGAACACCGCATCCGAGAAGCCGCCGATGTTCATCACATCGGCACGCTCCTGCGCCTGGGTGGTCGTGTAGGGCTGGATGTCCAGGCAGACGAGCTTGGCACCGGGATTGCTGGTCTTCGCCCGCTCCCACTGCTTCATCATCTGCGTGGCCTCGCCGCCCCGGCGCGCATCGATCCAGGACTGGTTGTCCGAGACGAAGATCACCAGATCCACCTTGGCCTTCTCGTTCGCCAGCTTCTCCAGCGGCGCCGAGCAGTTTGTGCCGCCACCACCGATGGAGGCGAGCTTGCGGGCATTGGTCATCACCGTGTCGCGCGGCTCGAGGTCCACGCGGACCACGGTCTGCTCGAACGGGATCACCCGGGCCGACGGATTGGCCCGGAGCACCGAAGCCGCCACCAGGCCGGCCACGTCGATGCAGCGCACCTGCGTGGTCGCGCCCGGACGATAGCCGGTGACCGGCGAGGACATCGAACCCGACACGTCCGGGCAGACGACCACGCGGCCCTCGATCGCGGGCACGTTGGCGACCGCGGTTTCCATCGCATCGTGCAGCGCCTCGCGCACGACGGGCGGGATGTCCTGCCCGGCCTGCGCATAGGCCATCATCAGTTGATACGGGAACACCCGTGCCCGCTTGATGGCCTCGCGGTCGGCAAGCCGCGCGGCAAGCTTCTCGGCGAAACCCTCCACCTCGAACACGCCGTGGCGCGCGAAGGTGGCGAGATTCATCCGCAGCATCTGCCAGCCGGCCTTGTCGGCGATGGCTGCCCAGTGCTGCCGGGTGAGCGGCAGCGCCGTCAGCATCTGGAACGGCACCGCCGGTACCGGCAGCGTCGGATCCTGCTTGAAGGCCTCGAACGCCCGGGCGATCTCCGGCAAAGCCGTCACCTCATAGGGCCGCCCGATCAACCAGGCATAGAGCGCCTCGCGCGCCTTGTCGGCGGGCTTGGGGTGGACCATCTTGATCACATCCGCGAGCGAGGGCGCGTTGCCGACGCTGGCGCGCATGATCTCGATGTCCGAGGCGGTCTCGAGCCAGGCCTGGACCAGCTTCTTCGGCCGGGTCCCCAGGGACTTACGGCCGACAGCGCCCGAACGCATGACCTGCACGAAATTGCGCAGCATCTTGCCATTATCGACCACGCGCGGGAACGCCTTGGCAAAATCGCCCGTCTGCAGCATGGAGAGATAGGCGAGCAGCAAGGCCGGCATATCCTTCATGTGGCCGCGCTGGCGGGCATAGATCGCCGCCTTGGCGATGAACGCGCTCTCCACCTCGCAGACCACCTTGAGCGTCTCGTCGAGCTGCGCCGTGGCGCTCGCATAGAAGGTGCGGTTCAGCGTGCCGGTGACGGCGAGCTGGGCCAGCGCGTGGCGCGGGGTGAACTCATAGGCCGGGGCACCGTGCTTGTTGGCGGCATTGGTCTTCGGCAGCATCTTCCCCACAAAGGAGGCAAACAGCGACTTATTTGCCATGGCAATCATCCTCGTTTGTTACGGGGATCTGATTGCAGGGAGCGTGCCAGGTTGAGGGTGTGTGTGAAATTATTTTATAAGATGTTGATTTTGAACGGTAAAAAAACTCCAGCGAGCCTGGTGGGAATTTCTTGAACGGAAGACTTGAGTTCAGAATTTATATTTTTCGATAATAAAATATCCCATGATATAGGTTGCGGGGCGATGGGTCGTTCCTGGGATCGCAGGCTTCCAGCCTGCTCTTTCCTGAAAACACTGCGTTTCCAAGAGCAGGCTGGAAGCCTGCGATCCCAGGGGAGTCTCTATGAAAAAGCGTGTTGCCATCGGTTTTCTCGGCGTCAGCCTCGACAGTGGCAAGCGCGACAAGCGTTGGGAGCGCTGGCGGCCGACCGTGGCGCTCTGCCAGCAGGGCGATCTGCCGATCGACCGCCTCGAACTGATCCACGACATCAGGGCGACGTCGCTGGCCGAGCGGATCGTGGGCGACATCGCGGTGATCTCGCCGGGCACGCAAGTGGTCAGGCACATCATGAATCTCGCCGATGCCTGGGATTTCCAGGAGGTCTATGGCGCCCTCTACGATTTCGCCAGGGCCTATCCCTTCGATGTCGAGGAAGAGGATTATCTCGTCAACATCACCACCGGCACCCATGTCGCCCAGATCTGCTGGTTCCTCTTGACCGAGGCCCATTACGTGCCCGGCAAACTGATTCAGCTTTCGCCGCCCAAGCGCCAGGGCGAAGGCGTTGCCGGTTCCTATTCGATCGTGGATCTCGATCTCTCGCGCTACGATGCCATCGCCAGCCGTTTCAGGGCGGAGACGCATGAGGCGACCTCCTTCCTCAAATCCGGCATTCCGACCCGCAACACCGCCTTCAATGCCATGATCGACCAGATCGAGCGGGTGGCGATGCGCTCCCGCGCGCCGGTGCTGCTGACCGGGCCGACCGGGGCCGGCAAGTCGCTGCTGGCCCGCCGCATCTTCGAGCTCAAGCAGGCGCGGCGCCAGCTCACGGGCGATTTCGTCGAGGTCAACTGCGCGACCTTGCGCGGCGACCATACGATGTCGGCCCTGTTCGGCCATGTCCGCGGTGCCTTCACCGGCGCTCAGACCGACAGGGCCGGGCTCCTGCGGGCGGCCGATGGCGGATTGCTGTTCATGGACGAGATCGGCGAGCTCGGCCTCGACGAGCAGGCCATGATCCTCCGGGCTATCGAGGAGAAGCGCTTTCTGCCGGTCGGCGCCGACAAGGAGGCGGCCAGCGATTTCCAGCTGATCGCCGGCACCAATCGCGACCTGTCGGTGGATGTGCGTTCGGGCAAGTTCCGCGAGGACCTGCTGGCGCGCCTCAACCTGTGGACTTTCGAATTGCCGGGCCTGGCCGCGCGCCGCGAGGACATCGAGCCCAATCTCGACTTCGAGCTCACCCGCTATGCCGAGCGCGAGGGGGAAAACATCGCCTTCAACCGCGAGGCCCGTGCCCGCTACCTCACCTTCGCCACCGCGCCGGAAGCGCGCTGGACCGCCAATTTCCGCGATCTCTCCGCTTCAGTCACCCGCATGGCGACCCTGGCTCCGGGCGGGCGCATCACCGAGGATGGGGTTGCCGAGGAAATCGCCCGCCTCGTCAGGCACTGGCGAGCCGGCGACGTCGAGGGCGCGGACCGGCTGCTGGCCGATTTCCTCGGCGAGGAGCGTGTTGCCGGCATCGACCGTTTCGACCAGGTGCAGCTGGCCGAGGTGATCCGTGTTTGCCGCGCCAGTTCGTCCCTCAGTGCGGCCGGACGGGTGCTGTTCGCGGCATCGCGCCAAGCCAAGGCCAGCTCGAACGATGCCGATCGCCTGCGCAAATATCTGGCGCGCTTCGAGCTGGATTGGGAGGCGGTGAGGCAGGGCTGAGTGCCGCTGCCATCCGGCAAGCAAAGTACTTATTTGCTGGCTATTAAATTCCGGAACTGCGGTTGCAAAAAGGAATGTCGGATATGCGGAGTGTCAGCCTCCTGGCTGACATCCCGTTTACCGGCAAGCGCTTCTGTCAGCCAGGAGGCTGACACTCCAAATCCCTTCGCGTGAAAAACGCGACTGTCGTGCTAGAGCTTTTTTGCTTTTCGTTGAATCGCAAAAAAGCTCTATCTTTTTGTTTTTACGCGTTTTCTTAATCGAAAAGTCTGTCAACTTTTCTGGAAAACACTCTAGGCCGCTGGGCGCGCGCGCCGGGTTCTGCTTGCGAGAGCGGCGGTGATCAGCGTGGCGGCCGCCTTGCCGGCAGCCTCCATATAGTCGGGGTCGCGATGCAGCAGGACGACGGCAAAGCTGCCGTCGAGCAGCAGCACGACCTGCCGAGCCAGCAGGGCCGCGTCGCCGAGCCCTCCATTTTCCAGTTCGAGCCGCAGCCAGGCTTCGAAGCTCTTCTTATGGGCAGCTCCGATCTTGATGGCGGGGTGCCCCGGCAGGTCGGCAAGTTCGGCGGCGGTGCGCAGGAAGCCACAACCCTTCCAGCGCGGATGGCGGGCTGCCACGGCGAGGTTGCGGAAGATCGCCTCGACCTTGGCCGCGATATCTCCCTGCGCCTCCCCGAACCAGCGCCGGAACAGGGCGAGGTTGGGCTGGTCGCGGGCGGCCAGATAGGCGGCGATCAGGTCGTCCTTGCTGGTGAAATGATAATAGAGCGTACGCTTGGTGACGCCGGCCTTGGCAGCAACCGCGTCGACGCCGACATTGCGGATGCCCTTGTCGTAGAACAGGCGCGCTGCCGCCGAAACGATACGCTCGCGCGTGGTGGTCGCAGGCTCGGACATGGCTTGCCCTCAATGTATACTGACAAGTGAGTATAGTCGTTGCCGCCGGGCATGCTATCCCTTCATGCGGAGTGAGGACTGTCGATGGCGATGGACATGACACCGGCCGCGCCGGTCGAGATCACCTGCGGGGATGGAGTCGTTCTCGCCGGGCATCTCTGGCCGGCGGAAGGCGGAGGGGGAGCGGGCACGGTCGTCATCAATGCCGCGACAGGTGTGCTTGCCCGCTATTATCACCGCTATGCCCGTTTCCTCGCCGAGCAGGGTTTCGATGCCATTACCTATGACTATCGCGGCATCGGCCTGTCACGCCCGGCGAATCTGAGGCGCTGCGGCTATCGCTGGAGCGAGTGGGGAACGCGCGATTTCGAGGCCGTGCTGGGCTTTGCCCGACAGCGCCGGCCCGACGGGGCCCTCTTCGTGGTCGGTCATAGCATCGGTGGTTTCCTGCCGGGACTTGCCGGCAACGCCCACTGGATCGACCGCATGCTGACCGTCGGCGCCCAATATGCCTACTGGCCCGATTATGCGCGCAGTCGTCGCCTCGGGCTGGTCTGGCGCTGGCATGTGCTCATGCCCCTGTTTACGGCGATATTCGGCTATTTCCCGGGCCGGCGGCTGGGCTGGCTGGAGGACCTGCCGGCCGGTGTCGCCCTGGAATGGAGTTTCCGCGGCAGGCATGCCGAGAGCAGCCATCCGCGCCGGGAGCGGGCGGAGATCCTCGCGCGTTTTGCCGCCGTCTCCGCACCGATCCTGGCGGTGACCATGTCCGACGACGAGTTCGGCACGGTGCCAGCCATCCGGCGTGCGCTGGCCTATTACCGATCGAGCTCGGCGACCGCGGTGCGCCTGAAGCCGCAGGACTACGACTTGGCCGAGATCGGTCATTTCAGCCTGTTCCATGACCGGCACCGGGCCGGTTTCTGGCAGGATACGCTCGCCTGGCTGAGGGACGGGGTGAACCCCTGGCCGCACCGCCGTTTCGAGACGGCGGAATGAGTCGGGATCTGTCAGTGTCGCCCCAGCGGCAGAAACCGGCGCCTATTGCGGCGAGGCGGCGCCCTCGCAGGCCAGGCCGATCTGGTCCTTCAGTTCCTGGGCCTCGCGCGGGTCCTCCTTGGCCAACAGGACGCAGGTGGTGAAATTGCCCTGCAGCTTGCCGTCGCGATAATAGCCCCAGTCCCGGATCCGGCTCCTGAGGAAGGTGAGCTGCTGGCCGAACGCCACATTGCCCACCAGTTCCGGGCGGTTGTTGACCTTGCCGGTAAAGCGGTCACCCCGATGGCTGACCTCGTTGAGCCAGAAATATTCGGTCTGTGTGCCCTGTACGATCGGCACCTTTACGACAAAGCCGCTGGCGCCGCTGACCTTGCCGTCCAGGGCGTCGATGAAATCGGGCAGACTGTCCTGGGCCTTGGCGAAGGCGGCCTTCATGGCAGGATCGTCGTCCCTGGCCTTGAAGGTCGCGTCGCGGCCGGCCTTCTGGGTCACGGTTTCGGCACTGGCCGCGGACAGGCCCAGAAAGGCCAGGCTCGTCAGGGCGAGGAGGAGGGCTCTCGTCATCGGCGGCTCCGATTGCTAGAGCAAAACGCGTTCAGGCATGAACGCCTATTTTCTCTAGCTCTTCGTTCCGACGCGTCTTTGCGATTCGAGGCGATTCCGTCAAATCGTAAAACGCTTTAGCGCCATCGTAGCGGCAGGACTGGCTGGATCGCAACGGGGGTGAACTTCCCGGGATCGCAGGCGTCCTCGCCTGCACCTTGAGCCGCGTCGTTTCCNGAGGACGCCTGCGATCCCGGGAAACCAGGCCGTGGTGACGCACTATCTTTGAAACTTGGCCTCAGAAGGCCGCCAGCATTGCTGTGAAACGGCCCAAGGCCGGGGCATCGAAATTGCCCACGCCAGTGAGTTGGAGATCGATGGCGTAAGGCCGCAGCGCGGCGGCGGCCGGTAGGAGCGCGGGCTCCGTCAGCCCGAGAAAGCAGGGCAGGCCAGCCAGTTCGATCATGCGCCGGCAGGCGCTCAGATCATCCCCGCTGCCGACATGCAGATGCAGGGCATCGGCGAGGGAGGCATAGGCCTCCACCAAGACCTCGGCATCCGTGCCTCCAGGATCGATGGACTGGATGATCTTGCGGCCACGGATGATGCGCTTGAGGCCGGGATATTCGCCGGCGGCGATGGGCCTGGCCAGGCGAACGGCGAGCGCCGCCGAGGCGTCGACCTGCTGTGCCACGGTGCCGGCCGTCAGCGCGGGCGTGATCAGGACCGGCGTGACCGCCGGCGGCAGGCCGAGCGCGATCGCCGCCAGCATTTCGCTGCCTTCCGGACCCGCCTGCGGAAAGGCGGTGGGGTCGAGCCCGATGGCATCGGCACCCGCCGCGACCGCCATGCCGGCTTGTTCGCGGGAGGCGATCCCGCTGATCATCAGGCGAAGGCGGGGCACAGGCTCCGTCTCAGTCGATCGCTTCGCCGGGATAGGCGCCCCACAGATTGCTTTCCTGGATCCAGCCGTCGAAGCCCTCGCCCTGGATACGGCACCAGTTCGAGGCGCAATTCTTGATCGAGGCTTGCACGCCGGGCTGCAGCATGGCGACAGCCGTCGCCTTGGCGTCGGCGGTGGCATGGAGCGGCAGCGTCTGCTGCTTGGACCAGGGCGCGATCAGCGCCGTGCGCTTGCCCGAGAGCAGGTTCTGCAGCACCCAGCCTTCGGAGCCGTCGGCGTCGCGGATGCGCCGCCAGTTCTCGAATTCGGCGATCACTTCCACCGGCAGGTTGGACTTCTGGTAGATGAAGGACACGGTCTGGTCGCGCGAGGGGCCCTGGCGCACATTCACCCTGTCGGGCTTCAGGCTGACGAAGCGAGGCATCGGCAGTCCGGAGACCGGGCCGAGCTGGTCCTTGCCGGCCTTGGGGTCCGGCAGCGAACCGGTGACGTCATCGGCAGGCTTGTCCGGGATGGCGGCCTTGCCTGCGCCGGCGATGAAGGCGGCCACGGTGGGATCGGCCAGCGTATCGGCGCTGATGCCATCGCTCGCCGCACCCGTCGGCTGCTTCAGCCGCTTGTGGTGAAGATAGTAGACCCCGCCGGCGACGATGAGGGCGCAGAAGGCACCGGCAAAACCGATCTTGGCAATGGGACTCAAACGGGGCGCTTCTTCTTCGTAATGGGACATGCCGGACCTCGACGCACACACTCGCCCGCAACCTCTCTCTGTTGCTGCGCCTGCCTGTCTGTTAGAGGAAGGACAGTGATGGGCTGCGGGCTTATCGGCGCAGTTTGTCTGAGGGCGGTGAACGCCGTCTTAAAGTTTGCGGGAGGTCGGCATGTCGTTACGAAAAAAACCGCGGGTCGTGGTCACGCGCCGCCTGCCGGACAGCGTGGAAACCCGCATGCGCGAACTGTTCGACGCGCAACTGAACCTGACCGACGAGAAGATGTCGCAGGAGGCCCTGATCGAAGCGGTGAAGACGGCCGACGTGCTGGTGCCCACCATCAATGATCGCGTCGACAAGGCCTTGATCGAGGCGGCCGGCAGCAACCTCAAGCTGATCGCCAATTTCGGCAATGGCGTCGACAATATCGACGTCGAGGCGGCGGTCGCCCGCAAGATCACCGTGACGAATACGCCCCGTGTCCTCACCGAGGACACCGCCGACATGACCATGGCGCTGATTCTCGCCGTGGCCCGGCGCGTGACCGAGGGGGCCAGGGTGATTCCCGAAGGTGACAATGCCTGGCCCGGCTGGTCGCCGACCTGGATGCTCGGGCGCCGCATCACCGGCAAGCGCCTCGGCATCATCGGCATGGGCCGCATCGGCCAGGCCCTGGCGCGCCGGGCCAAGGCCTTCGGCCTGCAGGTGCATTACCACAATCGCCATCATGTCGACCCCGCCGTCGAGGCCGAGCTGGAGGCGACCTATTGGGATTCACTCGACCAGATGCTGGCCCGCATGGACATCATCTCGGTCAATTGTCCGCACACGCCGGCGACCTATCACCTGCTCTCGGCCCGGCGGCTGAAGCTGCTCAAGCGCGAGGCCCTGGTGATCAACACGGCGCGCGGCGAGGTGATCGACGAAACCACGCTTGCCAAGATGCTCGATGCCGGCGAGATCGCCGGCGCCGGGCTCGATGTGTTCGAGCATGAACCGGCGGTCAATCCCCGCCTGGTCAAGCTCGCCAAGAGCGGGCGCGTGGTGCTGCTGCCGCATATGGGCTCGGCCACCATCGAAGGCCGAACCGACATGGGCGAGAAGGTCATCGTCAATATCCGTGCCTTTATGGACGGGCATAGTCCGCCGGACAAGGTCCTGCCGGAGATGCTGTGAAACCAGGTGGGTCGATCTCCAGATCGACCCATGCATGCGAGTTGGGGCGCTGTCATTCCCGGCGCTGCCGAAGGCAGCGGGAAGGGAATCCAGGGGCACGAATGCGTCCCGCCGCTCCTGAATTCCCTTCCCCTCGCTGTGCTCGGCCGGGAATGACAGGTCGGACTTATGTAGATCGGTAAAAAAGGGCACCCCCCAATGCGCGTTTATCTGGCCGGCCCCGAAGTCTTCCTGCCCAACGCCCGCGAGGTGCTCGACGCCAAGATCGAGCTCACCCGGCGCCATGGTTTTATCCCGGTCTCGCCCGGCGACCTGGAAATCCCGGCGCAGCCGACCAAGCGCGATTTCGGCCTCGCCATCAGCGCCGTCAATGAAAGGCTGATGCTGAGTGCCGATGCCATCATCGCCAATCTCACGCCCTTCCGCGGCATCGCCGCCGATACCGGCACGGTCTATGAGCTTGGCTTCATGTGCGCCCGCGGCTGCCCCGCCTTCGCCTTCTCCAATGTGGCCCAATCGCATTTCGAGCGGCTGCAGATCTATTACGACGGCCGGATCGCCGATGATGCGCAGGGCCGGCCGCGCGGCTCGGATGGCCTGGCGGTCGAGGATTTCGACATGGCCGAGAACCTGATGCTCGACGGTGGCATCGAGGCACGCGGCGGCGCCTTCGTCACGCGTACGGCGGCGCCAGGCCGGCTCTTCGAGGATCTTGCCGCCTTCGAGGAATGCCTCGAAATCGCCGCCGGGCGGCTGCTCCGGGACGGCAAGCCGTCTTCTTCGTCATAGGCGATCGACATGGGCAGGCGAGGCCAGTTCGTCGCATGGCGGGGCCGCCTGCCCGGAATGGATGCGGTGATGGCCGAAAGCAGCCATCATTTTCCGCGTCACATGCATGACCAATATGGCATCGGGCTGATTGATCGCGGCAGCCAGAAGTCAGCCAGCGGGCGCGGTCCGGTCGAGGCTGGCGCAGGAGACGTCATCACGGTCAATCCCGGCGAGGTGCATGATGGCAGCCCCATCGGCGATCACGGCCGGGCCTGGCGCATGCTCTATTTCGATCCAGCCCTGATGCGAGAGGCGATCGGGGATATACGTGAAGGCGGGAGCGCAACCTTCGAGATCGCCGAGCCGGTGGTGCGTGACAGCCGGGTCGCCGGCCTCTTCGCCAGCCTGTTCCAAAGCCTTACCGGGGATGCGACAGATGTCGACGGCCTCCGCCGCGAGGAGGCCTTGCTGATGTTGCTGGCACATATTCCGGGGGCGGCCGCGGAGCGTTCCGCCATCCTTCCCGCCATCGGGCTTGCCCGCGAACATATCGACAGCGATCCAATCGCGCCCGTAAGCCTCTCTGATCTGGCCGGGATGACGGGCCTGAGCCGCTTCCAGGTGGTGCGCGGCTTCGCCCGTGCAACCGGCATGACGGCATATGCCTATGTGATGCAACGCCGGCTGCAACTGTCGCGACGCCATATTGCGGGAGGCATGGCGCTCGCCGAAGCCGCTGCGGCGGGCGGCTTTGCCGACCAGAGCCACATGACACGGCTGTTCGTGCGCAGCTACGGCATTTCGCCTGGTGCCTATGCGGCGGCACGGGTCTCCTGAACCGGGCTTCGCTCGCTGCAATTGTGTTCAAGACGGATCTGCCGTCGTCGGGGCATCCCTGTGTTTTTCACGGGAGCCGCTGCATGTCCCTCGACTATCTCGTCACCGCCCTCGTCATCATCCTTCTGCCCGGCACCGGCGTGCTCTACACGCTGGCACTCGGCCTGAGCCAGGGCTGGCGGGCCAGCGCCCTGGCCGCCTTCGGTTGCACGCTCGGCATCCTGCCTCATCTTGCTGTCGCCATTGTCGGCCTGGCGGCCCTGCTGCATGCCAGCGCCGTCGCCTTCCAGGTCCTGAGCTATCTCGGCGCCGCCTATCTTCTCTACATGGCCTGGAGCGTCTGGCGCGACGGCAGTACCCTGCAGTTGTCAGGCGAGCAGCAGCGCCTGCGGCCAGCCCGCATCATCCTGAAAGGCGTGGTCCTGAACATTCTCAATCCCAAATTGTCGCTGTTCTTCCTGGCCTTCCTGCCGCAGTTCGTTCCGCCCGCAGCGGAGTGGCCGATAGCCACCATGACCGAACTTTCCTTCTGGTTCATGGCCCTGACCTTCCTGGTCTTTCTCGGCTATGGCGCCTGCGCCTCGGCCGTCCGCAGCCAGGTGGCGCGGCGGCCGGTCACGCTCATCTGGCTGCGGCGTGGCTTTGCCCTGGTTTTTGCAGGCCTGGGATTGAAGCTGGCTTTCTCGCGGTTGTGATGTCGGAAATACGCCGGCGCCGACGTCCTTGTTGCAGAGGATGCGATGTGCCGGAGGACCTGCCGATGACCGATAAGACCCGAATCGAACTGCTGAACATCAATCACCCCGGCAAGGCCTGGGCGGCGGATGCGGCCATGTACGCGGCGATGAAGGCCGCCATTCTGGCCTTGCTGCCGGATGGCAAGCCGGGCCTGACCGTGGCGCAGATCCAGGCCCGGGTGCCGGCCCTACTGCCGGAGAATCTCTATCCCGGCGGTGCCAAGGCGGGCTGGTGGGTCAAGGCCGTGCAGCTCGACCTCGAGGCGCGGAGTATCATCCGGCGCGAGAAGGTCTCGCCGCTACGTCTTCACAAGGCCTGACTCGTTTGAGAAAGGCCTCCTGGCCCTTCTCAAAAAATACTTCGGCTCTTGTCAGAGCAGTCCGTTTTCCTGGGCCAACACGCGCAGATTGGTCTGCGGGCGGGCTCCGACATGCTGGATCACCTCGGCGGCGGCCAGCGCGCCGAGCTTGAGCGAGGCCAGATGCGGCAGGCCGCGGGCAAGGCCGAACAGGAAGCCTGAGGCGAAGAGGTCGCCGGCGCCGGTGGTATCGACCAGCTTGTCGATCGGGAAGGCCGGCACGGAGACGCGCGTGCCGCCCTCGATCGCCAGCGCCCCGTCTTCCGAGCGGGTCACGATGGCGAGGCGGCAGTCCTTCTCGACCTGGGCGAGCGCCGTCTCGAAATCAGAGGTCTCGTAGAGCGACTTGATCTCCTGGGTGTTGGCGAACACGGTGTCGACCACGCCCGAGCGCATGAGGTGGAGGAACTCGCCGCGGAAACGGTCGACGCAGAAGGAGTCGGACAGGGTGATCGCCACGCGCCGTCCGGCCTTGTGGGCGATATCAGCGGCTTTCAGGAAGGCGTCCTTGGCATCCTGGGGATCCCACAGATAGCCTTCCATATAGGTGATTGCGGCGCCTCGCACGACATCCTCTTCGATGTCGGCCGGGCCGAGCAGATGGCAGGCGCCGAGATAGGTGTTCATCGTGCGCTCGCCATCGGGCGTGATGAAGATGAAACTCTTGGCGGTGGAGGGACCCTCCGTCAGCGGCACCGTCTCGAAATGGGTGCCCTGGGCGCGCAGGTCGTGGGTGAAGACCTTGCCGGCTTCGTCACGCTTCACCTTGCCGAAATAGGCGGTCTTGCCACCCAGGGAGGCGACGCCGACTGCCGTATTGGCGGCCGACCCGCCCGAGATCTCGATGCTCTGGCCCATGGCTGCGTAAAGGTGGTCGGCCCGTTCCTCGCTGGTGAGGATCATGGCGCCCTTGGCGAGGCCTTCGCGGACCAGGAAATCGTCTTCGGTCTGGGCAAAGACATCGACAATGGCGTTGCCGATGGTGAGAACGTCGAAACGAGGTTTCGCGCTGGAAGGGGATTTGGGCATGCAGTATCTCTGTTTTGCGCGCGCGGACTATAGCGATGTGCTGCGTTGCGGCAAGGAAGAGTTGCGACGCAACCAGTGCCGTCGCTGTCGTTCGGAGTTCTGATGGCCTTCCTGCGTAACGCTGCCTCGGTCGGATTCGCGACTCTCGCCTCCCGCATTCTCGGTTTCATCCGTGACACCATGGTGGCGGCGGCGCTCGGGGCCGGGCCTGTGGCCGATGCCTTCGTGGTCGCCTTCCGCCTGCCGAGCCTGATGCGTCGGCTGTTTGCCGAAGGTGCCGTCAACACGGCTTTCGTACCTCTTCATGCCGAGGCCGAACGGCGCGGCGAGGGCGAGGCCTTTTCCGACCAGGTCTTCACGCAGGTCGCCCTGGCGTTCTTTCTGGCCTCGGCCCTGGCCCTCGTGGCGATGCCGCTGCTGATCGAGCTGATTGCACCCGGGTTCGGCAAAGGCGGCGGCCGTGTCGATCTTGCGGTTGCCCTGTCGCGTATCACTTTCACCTATTGCCTGGCGACGGCCGTGATGGTGGTGGCTTCGGCCGTGCTCAACGTGCATGGCCGTTTCACGGTGGCGGCCTATGCACCGGCTCTCGTCAATGTCGTTACCATCGCCGCCCTGCTCGGCGCCCCCTTGCTGGCCCGGCTCGACCAGGAGGCTTTGGCGCGCCTGCTGGCCTGGTCGATCTTCGTCGGAGGCCTCGCCCAGGGTGGACTGGTTTTCTGGGCCCTCCATCGGGCCCGCCTGCGGCTGCGGCTGGTCAAGCCACGTTGGACACCTGCAGTCCGGCGTTTCTTCCTGCTCGCATTGCCGGGGGTGCTGACGGCGGGGGCGACGCAGGTCAACGCCTTCATCGGCCTGATCGTGGCCTCCGCCGATCCCGGTGCCGTCACCTGGCTCTATTATGCCGATCGCCTCTACCAGCTGCCGCTGGGCATCATCGCGGTGGCGCTCGGCAACGCCCTGCTGCCGGAACTCGCCCGGGCCAGCAGCCAGGAAGACCGGCAGGCCGAGAGTGGTACTCTCAGCCGCGCGGTCGAATTCGCGGCCTTTCTCAGCTTACCGGCAGCGCTGGCCCTGATCGTGCTGGCCGGCCCCATTGTCTCCGTCCTGTTTGAGCGTGGCGCCTTCTCCGCCAATGACAGCGCCGCCACGGCGCTGGCGCTGGCGGGGTTTGCCGCCGGCCTGCCGGCCTTTGCCGGGGCCAAGGTGCTGCAGCCTCTCTTTTTCGCGCGCGCCCGCATGCGGCTGCCCTTCATCATCGCGCTGATCGGCGCCGTGGCCGACGTGGCCCTGTCGCTCGCGCTCTTTCCGGCCTGGCGCCAGGTCGGCATTGCCGCCGCCGCCGCGGCCTCCGGCTGGATCAATCTCGTCCTGCTGGCCCTGTTGGCCTGGCAAAGCGGGCTGTTGCAACTCGACAGACCCGCCTGCCGCCGACTGCCCCGGATCGCCGCCGCCGCCGTCCTGATGCTGGCCGCCCTTTATGGAGCGGCGGGGGCCGTGGAGAGCTGGCTGATCGCAGGGCAGCCCCTGGCTGTGCGCGTAGTGACCCTTGCACTCCTCTGCGGCGGCGGGCTGATTTTCTACCTGGGTGCCTGCCTGCTGCTGGGAGCCATCGATCGCAAGGCCGGACTGCGGGCGCTACTGGCACGCCGTGCGCCGGAGGCCGGCGGATAACCATCGGCCTTCATTGCGAATTCGGCTGTCGAAGCGCCCCATCCTGTCACGGCTTGAAGCCGGTGCGGTCGGCCGCAGTGATGGTCCTGATGACCTGGGCTGGAACGCCAGCGGCAATCACGTTCGGCGGGATGTCGCGCGTGACCACGCTGCCCGATCCGACGATGGCATTGTCGCCGATACTCACGCCCGGATTGATATGGACGCCGGCACCAACCCAGACCCGATTGCCGATTCGTACCGGCCTGGCCTGGCAGGCGCCGGCAGCACGCTCGATCGGATCGATGGCATGGTTGGCGGTGTAGATGCCGACCCGCGGTCCGAGCAGCACGTAATCCCCGATCTCGACGCTGGCGCCATCCAGGATTACGCAGTCGAAATTGGCGTAGAAGGAGCGTCCGATGCTGATGTTGAAGCCGAACTCGCAGCGAAAGCTTGGCTCGAACAGGGCGCCGGTGCCGACCGATTTCAACAGGCTGCGCAGAATGGCCTCGCGCGCTTCGGCCGGCTCGCCGATGCTGCGGTGATAGGCGCTGGTGAGTTCGACCGCCCTGGCACGAGCGGCGATCAGTTCAGGGGTAAGGTCGTTATACACGGCGCCGCTGAGCATCAGCGCGCATTGGGCCTCCAGATCCACCGGGACCTCCTGTTTTGAAGCAATGCGGCTCAGCCGAACACCGGGCGCATGAAGCTGCGTTCATAGCGCACGATGCTGCGAACCTGCTTTTCCTCGGCCAGGATGGCCTGGCATTCCGGATCGACGGCCAGGCGCTGGCGATAGTCCTCATAGGCGGCGAGGCTGGGGAAGCTGAACAGCGCATAAGCAAGGTCGCTGGCGCCCTCATGCGGCAGGAAATAGCCGTGATGCGTGCCGCCCATGCGGTTGACCACGGGAATCCAGGCCTTGGCATAGGCTTCGAAGGCATCGAGTTTCCAGGGATCGACAACATATTTCAGATAGCAGGTAATCACGGATGGCCTCGCAGCTATGGCGTTTCGCGATTTGACGGAGTCACCTCGAATCGCAAAGACGCGTCGAACCGAAGAGTTGGAGCAGCAAGCGTTCAGTCATGAACGCGCGTTGCTCTGGAGCATGGTGCCGGAAAGAGGGCGCCCGTTTCCTACAACATCGGATCCGATTCTGGATCAGGCCCGCTGCTGCCGCGCAGGCAGATCAATAGTCGACGCCGGTGAGGTAGAGCCCGTGCGGCGGCGCCAGCGCGGCGCAGCGGGTGCGGTCGCGGGCTTCCAGCACATCGACCAGATCCGCCTTGCTCCAGTCGCCGGAGCCGACCCGGCGCAGCGATCCCACCATGGAGCGGACCTGGTTGTGCAGGAAGGAGCGGGCCGTGGCGATGACATGGATCTCGTCGCCCACGCGCATCACGTCGAGGCGGTCTAGCGTCTTCATCGGGCTCTGGGCTTGGCAATCGGCCGAGCGGAAAGTGGTGAAGTCGTGGTGGCCGATGAGACCCTGCGCCGCATGATGCATGGCTTCGGCGTCCAGGGACTTGCGGATGTGCCAGGCGCGATGGCGCTCCAGCGCCAAGGGCGGGCGGCGGTCGATCAGCCGATAGAGATAGCGCCGGCCCCTGGCGGAGAAGCGCGCGTCGAAACTGTCGGGCATCTTCTCGACGCCGAGGATGGTGACGTAGTCGTCCTGCAGGGTCAGGTGAGCGTTGAGCGCGTCGCGTACCCTGTCGGTGGTCCAGTCCTTGGCCAGCATCACCGAGGCGACCTGCCCTGTGGCATGCACGCCGGCGTCGGTACGGCCGGCACCCTGGATGCGCAGGGTCTGGCCGGTGAAGGCGAGGATCGCCTCCTCGATCGCCTGCTGTGCAGACCGACCATTGGCCTGCGCCTGCCAGCCGACATAGGGCGTGCCGTCATATTCGATCAGGAGCTTGTAACGCGGCATTCGGGTACTTCGTTGCTGAAGTCAGGCCTCTACGCCATCAGGGCGCGGGAGTCACGCAAGCCGCGCGCCCTGCACCAGCGGCGCGCCCTTGAGGAATTCGGCGGCACCCATCGGAGTCTTGCCGGCGCGCTGGACCTGGACGAGGCGGATGGCGCCACTGCCGCAGGCGACCGTCAATTCGTCGTCGAGCAACGTGCCTGCGACGCCATAGCCATCGGCAAGCTGTGCGTGCAACACCTTCACCCGCTGCGGGCCCTGGCCCCAATCGGCTTCGAACCAGGCACCCGGAAAGGGAGATAGACCACAAATGTGGTTATGGATTTCCTGGGCCGGGCGCGACCAGTCGATACGGGCCTCTGCCTTGTCGATCTTGCGGGCGTAGGTCACGCCCTCTTCGCTCTGGGCCGTGAAGGTGAGTGTGCCGCGCGAAAGGGCGCCGAGCGCCCGGGCCATCAGGTCGGCGCCGAGGAGGGAAAGGCGGTCATGCAGCTCGCCCGCCGTCATGTCCGGCTCGATTTCGATGCTGTCGGCCAGCGCGACCGGGCCGGTATCGAGGCCTTCCTCCATGCGCATCACCATCACGCCGGTCTTGGTGTCGCCGGCCATGATGGCGCGCTGGATCGGGGCGGCGCCGCGCCAGCGCGGCAGCAGCGAGGCATGCAGATTGAGGCAGCCTTCCGCCGGGGCCTCCAGGGCCGCCTTGGGCAGGATCAGGCCATAGGCGACCACCACGGCGACATCGGCGCCGAGGCCGGCGAAGGTGGCGATGGTTTCTTCGTCGCGGAAGCTCTTGGGCGTGAACACGGGGATACCGAAGCCTTCGGCCAGTTTATGCACCGGCGAAGGCGCGAGAGTCATGCCGCGGCCAGCCGGTGCCGGCGGGCGCGTATAGACGGCAACGACCTCATGACCCTGGCTGAGGATCTCGGCCAGCACCGGGCGGGCGAACTCCGGCGTACCCATGAAAACGACGCGCAACGCCTCAGCCTTCCGCCGGGCGCGGTGCTTCGCGCTCGCGTTTCTCCCGCTTGAACTGCGGCAGTTCGCCGGTCTTGGCCGCCTTGGTGAATTTGCGGATCACCATGTCGCGCTTGAGTTTGGAGATGTGGTCGATGAACAATTCGCCGTTGAGGTGGTCGATCTCGTGCTGCAGGCAGGTCGCCATCAATCCATCGGCTTCGAGCTCGGCCTGCTTGCCCTCGCGGTCGATATAGGCGACGCGCACCGTGGCCGGCCGCTCGACATCGGCATAGTAGTCGGGGATGGAGAGGCACCCCTCCTCATAGACGCTGCGCTCGTCCGAGGACCACACGATCTCCGGATTGATGAAGACATGCGGCTCCGGCGGCTCGTCTTCCTTGGCGAGGTCGATGACGACAAGGCGGCGCGGCACGGCGATCTGGATCGCCGCCAGGCCGATGCCGGGCGCGTCATACATGGTTTCCAGCATGTCGTCGGCGAGCTGGAGCAGCTCCGCATCGACGCGCTCGATCGGCGCGGAGACGAGGCGGAGCTTGGAGTCGGGCAGGATGATGATCGGTTTGATGGCCATGTCAGGCAGATAGGATGCCGCGCGCGAGGCGTCAATGCGAAAGCGGGTTGGAGACGCTCCTGGGACCGCCGGCATCCTGCCGGCCTTTGGAACCACCGCGCTTGCAGGAGAGGAAGAAGCCGGCAGGATGCCGGCGGTCCCAGGAGAAACGGTACGAAACGCCCTATTCGAGCACGGTCATCACCTGTCCGCGCCGTTCCGGGCTGAAACGGATGACGACGATGATGCAGATGGCGACGACGCCGGCGAACAAGGCCAGGGCATAGCCGTAGCTGCTACCCGGCGCCTCGGCGATATAGGCTTGGATGACGTCACCTTTGGAGGCCGCTAGGTTCCCGGCTTGATAGATGAAGCCGGGTAGTGTTGCCCGGACCGAACCAGGCGAAAGCTCATTGAGATGTACTGGAATGACTCCCCAGGCACCCTGCACGGCTATTTGCATGACGAATGCTCCGGCGGCCAACATCATTGGGGTGGTGCTGTAGGCCCAGAGCGATAGGGAAGGCAGTGCGATCAGGCAGGCAATGGTGATAGCGTTGACGCGACCGATGCGTTCCGACAGCGTGCCAAACGCTAGGCCGCCCACGATGGCGCCGATATTGGCGACAATTGTGATCCAACTAACCGTATGAGCGTCCAGGCCGTGCTGCTTCTTCAGGAAGGTTGGATAGAGATCCTGCGTGCCATGACTGAACAGATTGAAGAACATCATCAGCACCACGGCATAGAGGGCGATGCCCCAATGGCGCTGCAGGGTTTCGCCGAGACTAGGCTTCGCCTGGTCCCGTGCCTCGGTGAAAGCCGGCGATTCCGGCACATGCGACCGGATGAAGAGCACGATCAGGGCGGGCAGGACGCTGAGCAGGAACATGGTGCGCCAGCCGACGACATGGCCGCCGATGGTCTGGCCATAGATCAATCCATAGACGATGGCCGCCAGCAGATAGCCGGCCGGATAGCCTGCCTGGAGCAGGCCCGACACCAGGCCGCGGGCCGATGGCGGGATAGATTCCATCGCAAGCGAGCTGCCAAGGCCCCATTCGCCGCCCATGGCGATGCCGAAGATGGCGCGCAGGATCAGGAATACCATGAGATTGGGCGAGAAGGCGGCCAGGGCGCCGATCACCGAATAGCTGACGATGTTGAGCATCAGGATCGGCTTGCGCCCGAAGCGGTCGGCCAGCCTGCCGAAGATGAAGGCACCGATGAAGCGGGTCGCCAGAGTGAAGAACAAGGCTTCGGAAACGGCGGGAACGCCGACCTGGAATTCGGCCGCGATATCCGTGAGCAGGAAGGTCAGGAGGAAGAAGTCGAAGGCGTCGAGTGTCCAGCCGAGAAAGGAGGCTAGGACGGTCTTCTTCTGTTGTGAACTGAGGGGCAAGCGATTTCTCCCTTATGGCCATCGGCCGGCCACAGGGAAGGGACAGTCATTTCCGTTCCTGCAGCCGCTTTTGCTTGGATCGACGCAATGAACGTCGCCAAGGAAGCCCCCTGCCGGCCATAGAAGTCCTGAAATCGTCGAAGCGCCACAAAAATATGCTGATTCAACTGATGCGTGTATTTGGTTGGGCATGCCCGCCGTCGAAGTTGAAACGCTCGACGATCACGCCGTCGTCTTGTCCTCGAACAGGCAGATGTCACGGATCAGGCAGGTGGGGCAGGCAGGCTTGATCGCCTTGCAGACATAGCGCCCATGCAGGATGAGCCAGTGATGGGCGTGGCGGGCATAGGTCGCCGGCACCACTTTCTCCAGCCCCAGTTCCACTGCCAGCGGCGTCTTGCCGGGCGCGAGGCCGGTGCGGTTGGCGACCCGGAAGAGATGGGTGTCCACGGCGATGGTCGGCAGGCCGAAGGCGATGTTGAGCACGACATTGGCGGTCTTGCGGCCGACGCCCGGCAGCGTTTCGAGGATCTCGCGCGAGCGCGGTACCTCCCCGCCATGGTCTTCCACCAGCAGCCGCGAAAGGGCGATGACGTTCTTGGCCTTGGTGCGGAACAGGCCGATGGTCTTGATGTGACCGATCAGCGCTTCCTCGCCGAGATCGATCATCTTGGCCGGCGTGTCGGCGATGGCGAACAGCGCCTTGGTTGCCTTGTTGACCCCGACATCGGTGGCCTGGGCCGAGAGCACCACCGCCACCAGCAAGGTATAGGCATTGACGTAGTCGAGTTCACCCTTGGGTTCGGGCAGGGCTTGCGAAAAGCGGCGGAAGATCTCGGTGATTTCGGCCTGCGGCAGGGCGGCGCGCTGGGTGCCGGCCGAGGCCGCGGCGGCGTTGGCCTTCGCCTTGGTCCGGCCTGCCGACTTTGTCGCAGGGGAGGCAACGGACAGGGCGGGCATTTGAGTCTGGCGGCGGGGCATGAAAGGCTTATAGTGGGCGACCATGCAAAGCGCCAACCCGAAAACGCCTCAGCAGGCGCCTCAAGAAGCGGTCCAAGAGGCGGCTCAAGAAGCGGTCTTGGAGGAGCCGGTCTTCGATGCCGTGCTCTATCCCCATCGCTCGCTCGGGCCGCGGGGCTTTCGCAACCTCCTCGTCGTGGTCGGCTGTGCCTCGACGCTGCTTTCCATCCCTTTCTACATGATGGGGGCTTGGCCCGTGGTCGGCTTCTTCGGGCTCGATGTCGGCCTGCTCTATGTGATGTTCAAGCTCAATTATCGCGGGGCGAGGCTGCGCGAACATGTGTTGCTTACGCCCATCAGGCTCTTGTTCTCGCGCATCGATCCCAAGGGGCAGCGCCGGGAATGGGTCTTCAACCCGCGCTGGGTGCGGCTGCAGCGCGACGAGCATGAGGAGTTCGGCGTGATGCGCCTGGCCCTGGTCCAGCGCGGCCGCGAGGTTGAAATCGCCCGTTTCCTAGGGGCCTCCGAGAAGGGCGAATTTGCCGATGCCTTTACCCGGGCCCTCAACAAGGCGCGGCGTGTCTGACGGCCTTGTCGTAGCTTTCGGGTGGGAAGCCCGGTGAAGCAGGTCTATCCAGGGCACAAGTGATGATGCCTGGAGACATCCGATGTCGATAACCCTGCCCGATTTTGCCGAAGTGCCGCTGGCTTCGCCGCTCGCCAATTCCCCCGAGGACTATGATCGCATCCGCAAGGCGGTCGCCTATATCACCAGGAAGGCGCAGCACCAGCCTTCGCTCGAGGACATTGCCGGCCATGTCGGCCTGTCGGTCTCGCATTTCCACCATCTCTTCCGGCGCTGGGCCGGCATCACGCCCAAGGATTTCCTGGCGGCGGTGACGCTCGACCGGGCCCGCGACCTCCTGCGCGATTCCGCCTCGATCCTGGATGCCACCTACGAGCTCGGCCTGTCGGGTCCGGCGCGCTTGCACGATCTGTTCGTGACCCACGAGGCAATGACACCAGGCTCGTTCAAGACGGGCGGGGCTGGCCTCACCATTTCCTATGGCTTCCATCCTTCGCCCTTCGGCACGGCGCTGGTGATGGTGGCGCCGCTGGGCCTGGCCGGCGTCGCCTTCGCCGATCCGGGCGAGGAGGCCGTTGCTTTGGCCGACATGCGCAAGCGCTGGCCCAATGCGGAACTGCGCGAGGATTCGATGGTGACGGCCCCCTATGCCGGCCGCATCTTCGATCCGAGCCGGTGGCAGGCCGACAGGCCGCTCAACGTGGTGATGATCGGCACCGATTTCGAAGTGCGGGTCTGGCGCACCTTGCTGAAGATCCCGATGGGGCGGGCCACCACCTATGGCAATATCGCCAGCCATATCGGCAATCCCAAGGCCTCGCGCGCTGTGGGCGCGGCGGTGGGCAAGAACCCGCTGTCCTTCGTGGTGCCCTGCCACCGTGTCATCGGCCGTTCCGGCGAATTGACCGGCTATCACTGGGGCCTCACCCGCAAGCAGGCCATGCTGGGCTGGGAAGGCGGACGGGTGCGCAGCGGGACGGCGTAAGATAAGGAGAGCGCGGACATCTCAGCGACTTGAAGACATGTCGCGATGTCCGCTCTTCCTTTCCGGAAACGTTGCGGTTCCAAGAGCGGACAGGATGTCCGCGCTCCAAGGCTTACGCCAGGCTGCTACGGCCGATCTGGTCGATGCGCTCCACGCCGGTGAGCGTCATCGCCACCCGCATCTCCTTGGCGATGATGTCGAGCAGGTTCTCGACGCCGGCCTGGCCGGCGCTCGCCAGCGCATAGGCGAAGGCACGGCCGAGCATGACGCCCTTGGCCCCCAGGGCCAGCATGCGCACCACGTCGAGGCCGGAGCGCACGCCGGAATCGGCGAGCACAGTCAGCTTGTCGCCGACGGCGTCAGCGATCGCCGGCAAGGCCCTCGCGCTGGAGAGCACGCCGTCGAGCTGGCGTCCGCCATGGTTGGAGACCACGATGCCGTCGGCGCCGAAGGCGACGGCATCACGCGCATCCTCGGGGTCGAGAATGCCCTTGATGATCATCGGTCCCTTCCAGAATTCGCGGATCCATTCGAGATCCGACCAACTGATCGAGGGATCGAAATTCTTGGCGAGCCAGCCGATATAGTCGGCCAGGCCTGTGGGCTTGCCGAGATAGCGCGAGACATTGCCGAGGTCGTGCGGCTTGCCCATCAGCCCGACATCGAGGGCCCATTGCGGCTTGAACATCGACTGCAGGATGCGGCGCTGCGGGCCGAACGGGCCCGACATGCCCGAATGCGGATCGCGATAGCGGGCGCCCGGGGTGGGCATGTCGACGGTGAAGACCAGCGTGGTGATGCCGGCGGCCTGGGCGCGCTCCAGGGCGTTCTTCATGAAGCCGCGGTCGCGTAGCACGTAGAGCTGGAACCAGATCGGGGCGGGGCTGGCCGGCACCACCTCCTCGATCGGGCAGATCGAGACGGTGGAGAGCGTCATAGCGATGCCTTTGGCAGCCGCGGCCTTGGCTACCTGCACCTCGCCGCGGCGGGCCAGCATGCCGGTGATGCCGACGGGGGCGAGGATCACCGGCATGGCGAATTTGCGCCCGAAGATCTCGGTTTCCAGGCTCAGCTTGTCGACATTCTTGAGAATGCGCTGCCTGAGGCTGATCCCTTCGAGATCGCTGACATTGGCCCGCAGCGTGTGCTCGGCATAGGCGCCGCCATCGACATAGTCGAACATGAAGCGCGGCAGCTTGCGCATGGCGGCGGCGCGATAGTCGGAGGGGGAGGCAATGATCATGGGAACGCAGGAAGCCGTAAGGAGATCGTTTCTCTCCGTTTAAGCATTATTGGAGGGGATGGCTATGCCTTCCCCTTCATTTTGTAAGACAAGTGCGCCGGAGCGCGCTTGCTTGCTGGAACCTCAGCCCTTCAGTTCCTGCTTGCTGGCGATGGTGGTATCCGGATTCAGGCGGTAGACGATCGGCACGCCGGTATCGAGCTCGCGCTTGACGATCTCCTCGCCCGTCAGGCCTTCGAGCGCCATGATCAAGGCGCGCAGCGAATTGCCATGGGCGCCGACCAGCACGGTCTTGCCGGCCATCACCTGGGGTTGGATACGGTAGATGTAATAGGGCAGCACGCGCGCGGCCGTATCCTTCAGACTCTCGCCGCCGGGCGGCGGCACATCGTAGGAGCGGCGCCAGATATGCACCTGTTCCTCGCCGAACTTCACCCGCGCCTCGTCCTTGTTGAGGCCGGAGAGATCGCCATAGTCGCGCTCGTTGAGGGCCTGGTCGCGGATGGTCTCGAGGTCTTCCTGGCCGAGTTCGCCGAGAATGATCTTGGTGGTATGCTGGGCGCGCGACAGCACGGAGGTGAAGGCGATGTCGGCCTTGAGCCCGAGCGCCTTGAGGCGACGCCCCGCCTCATGCGCTTCGGCCACGCCCTTCTCCGTCAGGCCGGGATCGCGCCAGCCCGTGAACAGGTTCTTAAGGTTCCAGTCGCTTTGGCCGTGGCGGCAGAGCACGAGAGTGGCGGTCATCAAAGGGGTCCCGTTTCAGGTCGCAATAGGGCTGACATAACCGGGATTGCAATTAATTGCACTGGCCGAATGCGCCGATGACTGGCAAAACGGTCGATGTCGCCGCCTCTGTTTTTCGTCGGGCCCGGTTTCAGGCGATGGCCCGATTGACGATCTTGTCCGGTTCTTCGCGTGCGTGATCAATCATCCCCTCTTCGCTATGGCTGGACCACGGGCGCCTGCGCCGCGGCGGCTGCGAAGGCTGCCTATGCGGCGTTGCTGGGCGAGGATTTTCCCGATCCCGTCGTCATTACCCTGCCGCGGGGCGAGCAGCCGGCCTTTGCCCTGGCCAGGCACGAGAGAGGCGAGGACTGTGCCAGCGCCACCATCGTCAAGGATGCCGGCGATGATCCCGACGTGACCCATGGCGCCCTGGTCTCCTCGACGGTCCGCCTGGGCGAGCCGGGCGCGGGCGTGACCTTCCGGGCGGGAGAGGGCGTGGGCACCGTCACGCGGCCGGGCCTGCCCTTGCCGGTGGGTGAGCCGGCCATCAATCCGGGGCCAAGGGGCATGATCGCCGCCGCCATCGCCGAGGTCGCGGCCGCGCATGGCGTTGCCGGGGATGTCGAGGTCACCGTCGCCATCGCCGATGGCGAGGCGATCGCGCGCAAGACCCTGAACGGCCGGCTCGGCATCGTCGGCGGCCTCTCTGTGCTGGGCACGACTGGCATCGTCGTGCCCTTCTCCTGCTCGGCCTGGATCCATTCGATCCATCGCGGCATCGACGTGGCACGCGGGGCCGGGCTTGATCATGTCGCTGGCGCTACCGGTGCCGCTTCGGAAGAGGCCGTGGCCAGGCTCTATGGCCTTCCGGAGATCGCACTGATCGACATGGGGGATTTCGTCGGCGGCATGCTGAAATATCTCAGGGTGCATCCGGTGCCGCGCGTCACCGTGGCCGGCGGCTTTGCCAAGATCACCAAGTTGGGCCAGGGCCTCCTGGACCTCCATTCGCGCGCCGGCCCGGTGGATTTCCGCTGGCTGGCGGAGCGGGTGGAGGAACTGGGCGGCAATGGCGAGACGGCCTCTCGCGTCTCGCAGGCCAATACCGCGATCGAGGCTCTGGAGATCGCCGGGGAGGCGGGGCTCGATCTGCCGCCCCTGGTGGCGCGATATGCCTTGAAGACGGCGAAGGCGGTGATGCGCGATGCGGAGATCAGCCTCGACATCGCCATTTTCGATCGTGACGGCCGGCTGTTGGCGCGTGCGGATTGAAATCCGGGTGCGCGGGCATCTTGCCCATGCTGTCTACCCACAACCGCTGCGCTTCCAAGAACGGGTAAGATGCCCGTGCACCCGGAAATATCGCCTTGCTCAGCCGTGGCCGGTATTGGTGATGATGCAGTTGAGGAACTTCACATAGGAGCCCAGGCCGGTGCGCGGAGCGGGCTGGTTGCGGGCAAAGCAGCGGTCCTGCACCTCGGCGGCGGGCGGCGCGCGCCAGATTCGGCGCAACTGGTTGTAGGACATGATTTCCTGCGTTTCGCAGTTCTGGACCATCACGGCATTTCCCTTGCCGAGCTGCTGGCAGAACAGCTTGTACTGGTAGACCGGCAAGGTGGTGGCCTGGGCGGGCTGGGCCCCCGCGCAGAAGGCGGACAGGCAGAGCAAGAGAGCGGCGAAACCGGACGCCGGACGCTTCATGATGGTATTCCTCGACCAAAAGGGCGTTGCCAAAAGGGCATCGCTCGGTCTGCTTACCGTGCCGGTGTTAAAAAAACGTCGCCGGGCGCCATGTAGCGTCCTCTTGATCAAGCCGCAGGCTCGAGCAAGAGGAAGCTACGAGATTTCAAATATTCTGCTTGCCGGGCAAGGTCGGGAATTGGGCATTCGCCGGCCGCGCCTGCCTTCTGAATAGGCTTGCCTAGTCGGCAGGCATGTCGCTACGCTGTGCATGTTTCTTGATCGGGGGTCCCATCTTGTCGATCGTTGCCGCCCTCTATCACCGCACGACCTATGACTACGACCGTCCGGTGATCCTGTCTCCCCAGATCATCCGGCTCCGGCCCGCTCCTCATTCCCGAACGCGTATCGTCAGCTATGCGCTGAAGGTCGAGCCTGCTCAACATTTCATCAACTGGCAGCAGGATCCGCACGGCAATTGGCTCGCCCGCTTCGTGTTTCCGGAACCGGCGACCCGTTTCCAGATCGAGGTCGACCTCGTTGCCGATTTTTCGGTGATCAATCCCTTCGATTTCTTCGTGGAGGAGTACGCCACCCATCTGCCCTTCGCCTATCCGGCCGAGCTGGCGCATGAACTGGCGCCCTATCTGGAGATCGAGCCGGCAGGAGAGGGGCTCGCTGCCTTCATGGCCTCGATCGACATGGGTGGCCAGCAGGTCGTCGATTTCCTCGTCGGGCTCAACCAGCGCCTGCAGAGCGAAGTCGCCTATACGATCCGTATGGAGCCGGGCGTGCAAAGCCCGGAGGAGACGCTGGCGTTGCGCTCGGGCTCCTGCCGCGACAGCGCCTGGCTGCTGGTGCAGGTCCTGCGCCGGCTCGGCCTCGCCGCGCGTTTCGTCTCCGGCTATTCGATCCAGCTCACCCATGATCTCAAGGCGCTCGACGGCCCGCGCGGCGTCGATGCCGATTTCGCCGACCTGCATGCCTGGGCCGAGGTCTATCTGCCGGGTGCGGGCTGGATCGGCATGGATGCCACCTCCGGGCTGCTCACCGGCGAAGGTCACATCCCGCTGGCGGCGACGCCTCATTATGTCTCGGCGGCCCCGATCAGCGGCTCGCTGAGCGCGGCCGGGCCCGTCAAGACCGAATTCTCCTTCGAGATGCCGGTGCGGCGCATCGCCGAATCCCCGCGCGTGACCTTCCCCTTCTCCGATGAGAGCTGGCGCGAGCTCGATGCGCTGGGCCAGGAGGTCGAGGCCGATCTCGTCAGCCAGGACGTGCGCCTGACGCTGGGCGGTGAGCCCACTTTCGTCTCCATCGACGACTATCAGGGTGAGGAGTGGAACACCGGTGCGGTCGGCCCGACCAAGCGCGGCCTTGCCGACAGTTTGATCCGCCGCCTGCGCGCGGCCTTCGCGCCCGGCGGGTTCCTGCATTACGGCCAGGGCAAATGGTATCCCGGCGAATCCCTGCCGCGCTGGGCCTTCGCGCTCTACTGGCGCAAGGACGGCCAGCCGATCTGGCGCAACGCCGAGCTGATCGCCCGCGAACCGAAGCCGGCGGGCGGGCCGAACGGCAAGCATCCGATCCGCAAGGTCTTCGATCCCGAGCCGATGCGCATCCTGGCCGAGGGCGTGGCGGAGCGCCTGGGCATCGAGCCCGACTTTGCCGTGCCGGCCTATGAGGATGCTGCCCACTGGATTCTGCAGGAGGGCCAGCTACCCGACAATGTCGATCCGATGGAGTCGAAGCTCGCCAATCCCGAGGACCGCGCCCGCATCGCCCGTGTCTTCGATCGCGGGCTCGACCAGCCGGCTGCCTATGTCCTGCCCGTGCAGCGCTGGAACGCGGAGCGGCGCGATGGCTGGGTCAGCGAACTCTGGCGCATGCGCAGGGGGCACCTGTTCCTGGTACCTGGCGATTCGCCGGCTGGCTACCGGCTGCCGCTGTCGAGCCTGCCCCACGTCCCGCCCGCCGCCTTTCCGCATGTGCATGCAGCCGATCCGATCGTGCCGCGTGGCCAGTTGCCGGACCGATCGGAGCTGTCGCGCCAATTCCGGCGCATCGACGCCAACAAGGAGGGCAGCCTCAAGCAGCAGACGCAGGTCGGCCAGGAGTTCGGCACCGGCGTGGTGCGCACGGCGATGACCTTCGAAATTCGCGACGGCGTTTTATGCGTGTTCATGCCGCCGGTGGCCGGCGTCCAGGATTATCTCGAATTGCTCGCCGCCGTCGAGGAGACGGCCGAGGCCAGCGGCCTGACCGTACATATCGAAGGCTACCCCCCGCCTTATGATCCACGCATCCAGGTGATCAAGGTCACGCCCGATCCCGGCGTGATCGAGGTCAATATCCAGCCTGGCGCCTCCTGGGCCGAGACCGTGGCAATCACCTCGACCATCTATGAGGAGGCCAGGCTCAGCCGGCTCGGCGCGGACAAGTTCATGATCGACGGTCGCCATGTCGGCACCGGCGGCGGCAACCATGTCGTGCTCGGCGGAGTCACGCCCGCCGATAGCCCCTTCCTCCGCCGGCCGGACCTGCTCAAGAGCATCGTGCTCTACTGGCAGCGCCATCCTTCGCTGTCCTATCTGTTCTCGGGGCTGTTCATCGGACCGACCAGCCAGGCGCCGCGCATCGACGAGGCCCGGCATGACAGCCTCTACGAACTCGAGATCGCCATGGAGCAAGTCAGGGGGCCGCATATCGGCAGGCCCGCCGGTGGTTCAGGTGACAACTTGCCGCCGCCCTGGCTGGTCGATCGCCTCTTCCGCAACCTCCTGGTCGACGTCTCCGGCAACACCCATCGTGCCGAGATCTGCATCGACAAGCTCTATTCGCCGGATTCGGCCACGGGCCGTCTCGGCCTGATCGAGTTCCGCTCCTTCGAGATGCCGCCGGACTATCGCATGTCGCTGGCCCAGCAGCTTCTGCTGCGGGCCCTGATCGCCTGGTTCTGGCGCGAGCCGCAGGAGGGCTCCTTCGTGCGCTGGGGCAGCCAGCTGCATGACCGCTTCATGCTGCCCCATTTCGTCTGGGCCGATTTCCAGGACGTACTCGCCGACCTCGCCCGGGCCGGCTATGCCTTCGATCCGGTGTGGTACCAGGCTCAGCTCGAATTCCGCTTCCCGTTCTACGGCAAGGTCGATTATGAAGGGGTGAGCCTGGAAGTGCGCCAGGCCCTCGAACCATGGCATGTGCTGGGCGAGGAGGGCTTTGCCGGGGGAACGGTGCGATACGTGGATAGTTCAACCGAGCGGCTGCAGGTCAAGGTCGAGGGCTTCAATCCCGCCCGCCATGTCATCGCCTGCAATGGCCGGCGCCTGCCGATGAACGCCACCGGCCGGGCCGGGGAGGCCGTTGCCGGCGTGCGCTTCAAGGCCTGGCAGCCCGCCTCCGGCCTGCATCCGACCATCCCGGCGCATGCACCGTTGACCTTCGATGTCATCGACACCTGGTCGAACCGCTCGCTAGGCGGCTGCACCTATCATGTCGCCCATCCGGGCGGGCGCAATTACGAGACCTTCCCGGTCAACGCCTATGAGGCACAGGCCCGGCGCCTCGCCCGCTTCCAGCCCATCGGCCATACGCCGGGCTGGCCGGCGGTTCCGTCCGAGGAAAGCAATGGGGAGTTTCCCTTCACCCTCGACCTGCGCAGGGCGGCTCGATGAGGGGGAGAAAGACAGCGGATGTTTTTCTTGGCGGATTGGATGCATTCACCCTTCTTCCCTTGTGGGAGAAGGGATCTTGTTCTGACAGGCTGGTCTTCCTGAGCCGCATTCACTGTGCTGGGCTGCCCTGATGCTCGCCCGGTCCCGCAATCCCGGTCTGCGTTCCCTGCTCGCGGACTATCGGCCCTTGCCCGGTGTTGCCGACGAGTTGATGACCGCGGCGGGGGAGGTGCGTCCGCACTGGCTGCCGGTGCTCAACGAAATGGCACGCTACCGGCCCGCCGTCGTCTCGCAGCGCTTTGCGGTTGCCGATCGCCAGATCAAGAATTCCGGCGTCTATTACCGCGTCTACGACACGCCGGACGGGCGCGACCGGCCCTGGCCCCTCGCCCATGTGCCGCTGGTGATCCCCGATGCCGAATGGCGCGGCATCGAGGCGGGCATCGCGCAGCGGGCCCAGCTGCTCGAAACCGTGCTGTCGGACCTCTACGGGCCGGCCACGCTGGTGCGGGATGGTGCGCTGCCGGCTGCGGTGATCGCCGGCAATCCCGATTTCCAGCGTGCCGTGGCCGGCAGCACGCCGCTCGGCGGCGAGCACCTGGTCATCTATGCCGCCGATCTCGGGCGGGGACCCGATGGTCGCTGGTGGGTGCTCAAGGACCGCGCCCAGGCTCCTTCCGGCATGGGGTACGCGCTGGAGAACCGACTCGCCATCTCGGCCGCATTGCCGGCTCTCTACCGCGACATGCAGGTCGAGCGGCTGGCAGGCTTCTTCCAGGCCATGCGCTCCACCCTTGCCGCAAAGGCCGGGCGGGAGGGATCGCGCATCGGCCTGCTGACGCCGGGGCCCGCCAACGAGACCTATTTCGAGCACGCCTATCTCGCCCGCTATCTCGGTCTGCTGCTGGTGGAGGGCGCCGATCTCACCGTGCAGGACGGCACGGTCTATGTCCGCACCATCGAGGGACTGAAACGCATCGATGCCCTGGTGCGGCGCCTCGATGCCGACTTTGCCGATCCGCTCGAACTCAATGCCGGTTCGCGGCTCGGCGTGCCTGGCCTGGTCCAGGCCGTCCGGCAGGGTTCGGTTGCCCTGGCCAACAGCCTGGGGGCCGGCCTGGTCGAGGCGCCGGCCATGCTGGCTTTCATGCCGGCTCTGGCGCGCCGGCTCACCGGCAGCGATCTCATCCTCCCGAATGTCGCCACCTGGTGGTGCGGCGAGGCCGGGGCACGCGAGGAGGTCCTGCGCGATTTCGAACGGTTGGCAGTCCTGCCGGCTTTCACGCGCGAGGTCGCCGGCCTGACGCGCGGCGGTGCGAGCGCCGTGGCCGACCTGGATAAAAAGGGCCAGGCACGCCTGCGCGAAGTCGTGAAGGCCCATCCCCTCGAGGTGGTGGCCCAGGAAGTCGTCAGGCTCTCGACCATGCCGGTCTGGAACGGCAAGCGCCTGGAACCGCACCCCTTCACGCTGCGGGTCTACGCCGTCGCGACGCCGGAGGGCTGGAAGGTGATGCGCGGCGGCTTCTGCCGTGTCGGCGACAGCAATGACCCGCGTGCCCTGTCGATGCAGTTTGGCGGGCGTTCCGCCGATGCCTGGGTGACGTCGGAACGGCCTGTCGATCATGTCAGCCTGTTGCCGGCGCCCGGCAAGGTGGCAATCAAGCGCAGCCTCGGCCATCTGCCGAGCCGGGCGGCCGACAATCTGTTCTGGCTCGGGCGCTATCTCGAGCGCGCCGAGGCGACCCTGCGCGTCGTGCGGGCCGTGGGCGAGATCGCGGCGGAAGCCGACGAGGAGGTCGTCGCCGCCACGCAGCGCCTCACCGACCTGCTGGTCGCCTGGGGAGCGGCCAAGAATTCGGGAGCTGCCAAGAGCGAGAAGGCGGAGCCTGCCGCCTCCCGCAGAGCCGCCAAGGCACCGGTCGAGCCGGTTGCGATCGCCGAAGGCATCCTGCGCGACGTGCTCGACGGTGAGGAATATGGCGGCATGCCCGCTTTGATCGGCGCGGCGGCGCGCACCGCTTCCGCCATTCGCGAAAGGCTGTCGCGTGATGCGACACAGGCCATCGCCGATCTCGGCGCCATGGTGGTTGGCGATCGCAACCTGCCGTCGGCCGATAGGGCGGATCGCTATCTGCACACGCTGGCGGCGCTGTCAGGCCTTGCCCATGAGAACATGAACCAGCTCTCGGGCTGGCGTTTCCTGCGCATCGGGCATCATATCGAACGCTCCATCCAGACCTGCCGCCTTGCCCGCCGCCTGGCCGACGAGAGCGCCAGCGCCGACATGCTCGACGCCCTGCTGCGCGTGACGGACAGCCGCATCACCTATCGGGCCCGCTATCTGATGGGAACGCTGCGCCTGCCGGTACTCGATCTCGTCCTGCTCGACGACGGCAATCCCCGCTCGGTCGCCTATCAGATCATTCACGCTGCCGAGCATCTTGCGGCCCTGCCTCGTACGTCTAGGGACGGCGAAGTGGACGCGCTCACCCGCGCCATCCGGCTGATGCGGGCGGAGATCGAGACGACGCAGGCCGCCGACGTCGACGACCGCCTGATTCTCGGTTTGGAAAACCGGCTGCTCGCTTTGTCCTCGGAGTTGTCGGCCCGCTATTTCAACCAAGACGAAGCCATGGCCGAGATCGCCGAGGGGCTGGGGTGATGTCGTCCACACCATCATGCGTGAGATGTTTCACAACGCTATAATTCCGAAACTTTTAGGCTGAAGCGGAACGACCGGTGCTCTATCTCATCCGCCACACCACGACCTATCTCTACCGCACCGAAGTCGCGGCGGCTCGCTGTACGTTGCACCTCCAGCCTGAGACTGGTGGCAATCAGCGGGTATTCTCGGCCCAGCTCACCATCGCCCCCAAGCCGCTGGAGCAGACCGAGGCGGTCGACTTCTTCGGCAACCGCACCACCCATGTCCGCTTTGCCGGCACGGCTACCCGGCATCGCTTCGAGTCGCGCGTGCGCATCGAGGTCCAGCCTCGCGAGACGCCCCATGCCCTGCTGACCCCGTCCTGGGGCGAGGTCACCCAGAGCGCGCTGCTGGTGCCCGACCTCTGCGGTTCGGCGCCGGCACATTATCTGTTCGCCAGCCGTTTCGTACCGCTGCTCGCCGAGGCGCGCGACTATGCGCTTGCCTCCTTCGAACCGGGACGCCCGGTACTTGACGGGGCGATCGAGATGATGAAGCGCATCCATCGCGATTTCGTCTATGATCCCAACGCCACCGATATTTCGACCCCGCTCGACGTGGTGGCCCGCACGCGCCACGGTGTCTGCCAGGACTTCGCGCATTGGATGTTGGCGGGACTGCGTGCGATCGGTATTCCCGCCGCCTATGTTTCGGGTTATCTGCGAACCCATCCGCCGCCCGGCCAGGAACGGCTGGTGGGAGCGGATGCCAGCCATGCATGGGTTTCGGTATGGTGCGGTGCCGGGCTCGGCTGGGTCGATCTCGATCCGACCAATGCGGTGCCCGCGAATGAGGACCATGTGCGCGTCGCGGTCGGGCGCGACTATGCCGATGTCGCCCCGGTGGACGGCGTCGTCGTCGCTTCGGCCGGCCACAGCCTGCGCGTCTCCGTGGATGTCGCGCCGTTAGGATGATCGAAATGACTGCCAGGATCGGAATTCTGACCATCTCGGATCGCGCCAGCGCCGGGATCTACGAGGACAAGAGCGGCCCGGCCATCGCCGGCTTCATGCAACGTGTGCTGACCTCGCCCTGGGAGCCGGTGGCGCGGGTCATCGCCGACGAGCAGGACCTGATCGAGCGGACGCTGATCGAACTCGCCGACGAGGCGGGTTGTTGCCTCGTCTGCACCACCGGTGGCACGGGCCCGGCCCGGCGCGACGTTACGCCGGAAGCCACCGAGGCGGTGTGTGCCAAGATGATGCCGGGCTTCGGCGAACTGATGCGCCAGGAAAGCCTGAAATATGTGCCGACCGCCATCCTGTCGCGCCAGACGGCGGGCATTCGCGGCCGGAGCCTGATCGTCAACCTGCCGGGCAAGCCGGCCTCGATCGAGCAATGCCTGATGGCGGTCTTCCCCGCCATCCCCTATTGCATCGACCTGATCGAAGGTCCGCGGCTGGAGACGGATCCGGCTCTCTGCAAGGCGTTCAGGCCCGGTGGCTGATCGGCAGGCCGGACCCAGCAAGGAGCAAGGCCATGTTCAGCCATGTCACGGTCGGCGTCGGCGACCTCGAGCGCGCTGCTCGCTTCTACGATGCCCTGCTGGCGCCGCTCGGGCTGCGCCAGCGCCCCGTCACGCCCGATGATGGCCCGGACGCCCGCTGCTGGGTCGACCCCACCAGGCCGTTACCGCGTTTTTATGCCTACAATCCCTTCAACCGGCATCCCGCCACGGTCGGCAATGGCAGCATGGTCGCCTTCCAGGCCGCTTCGCCCGAGGCGGTCGACGCCGCCTATGCCGCGGGCATGGCGGTAGGCGGCGCCGACGAGGGGCGGCCAGGCGAAAGGCCACATTACGGCAAGGGCTATTACGGTGCCTATCTGCGCGATCCCGATGGCAACAAGATCCATATTGTCTATCGTGGCGACTTGATTGCGCCATAGAGAAAATTGCGATTCGAAGAGATCGAGATTTTCTCTAATCCTTTGTTTTGACGCATTTTCTTAATCGAAAAGTCGATCAACTTTTCTCGAAAGTGCTTTGACCGCCCGGAGCCAATAGTCGTGTTCAAGCCGCATGCGGGGCCGGGGCCTATCCGGATCGATTTCCTGCTGGTGCCGCAATTCTCGATGATGGCGTTCTCGGCTGCCGTCGAGCCTTTGCGCGTCGCCAACCGCATGGCCAGGCGGCAGGTCTTCGACTGGCGGGCCTGGTCGATGGATGGCGAGCCGGTCAAGGCTTCCAATGGCTGGCCGATCCCAGTGGGAGGCGCTCTGCCCTCCAGCGGCGACATTCCTACCTTGATCGTCTGCTCCAGCTTCGAGCCGGAGCACTATGCCAGCAAGGCGATGCTGGCTCGCTTGCGCCATCTCGCGCGCCGCGGCACCGAGATCGGCGCACTCGATACCGGGGCTTGGATCCTCGCTGCAGCCGGTCTGCTCAGTGGCGGCAAGGTCACCATGCATTGGGAGGCGGCGCCCGGCTTCGCCGAAGCCTTTCCGGACATCGAGATCAGCGAGGCCCTGTTCGAGGTGTCGGCCAAGCATTTCACCTGTGCCGGCGGCACGGCGGCGCTCGACCTGATGCTCGACATGATCGCCCGCCAATATGGGCAGGCCCTGGCGGTGGCCGTGTCCGAGCAGTTCATCCACGACAGGCTGCGCCCGCGCCACGACCGCCAGCGCATGAGCCTGCCCAAGCGGCTGGGGGTCGCCAATGGCAAGCTGATCCGCGTGGTGGCGGCGATGGAGGCCAATCTGGAGACGCCGCTCGACGCCGAGGCCCTTGCCGCCCTGTCCGGTGTCTCCGCCCGGCAGCTCGAACGCCTGTTCCGGGCCGAGCTCAAGGATTCACCGGCCAATTACTATCTGCAGCTCAGGCTGCAGCGCGCCCGCCTGCTTTTGCGCCAGACCGACATGAGCGTGATGGAGATCGCTATGGCCTGCGGCTATTCCTCCGCATCATGTCTTTCGCGATCCTATCGCGCGCATTTTGCGATAACGCCGCGCGAAGATCGGCGGGAAGGCGAAAATCCCGGCGTTCAAAAGCGCTGACCATGCCGGGACGGGCATGTTGCCGGCCGCCCCCTGGCCTGCCGAGTCAGGGCTTGAGCAACTTCCCGATGACCTTTGCGGTATAATCGACCATCGGCACCACGCGGGCATAGTTCAGCCGCGTCGGCCCGATCACGCCGAGCACGCCCACGATCTTCTGGTTGGCATCGCGGAAGGGCGCGGCGATCATCGAGGAGCCCGAGAGCGAGAACAGCTTGTTCTCCGAGCCGATGAAGATGCGCACGCCGTCGCCGCCCTCGGCACGGCCGAGCAGGTCGATCAGGTCCTTCTTGGCCTCGATGTCGGCAAAGAGCAGGCGGATGCGCTCCAGGTCTTCGCCGGCATGCAGGTCTTCCAGGAGATTGGCCTGGCCGCGCACGATGAGCTGCTGCGGCATGTCGGAAGGGCCGCCGCTCCAGCTTGCCAGGCCGGTATTGATCAGCTTGGTGGTGAGATCGTCGAGTTCGGCGCGCCCGGCATCGAGGGCGCTGCTCATCTCGCGCTTGAGGTCCTCGATCGTCTTGCCGCGAGCGCGGGCGTTGAGATAGTTGGAGGCCTCCACCAGCGCCGATGTCGGCAGCCCGACCGGCACGGTGATGACCCGGTTTTCCACCGCGCCTTCCTCGGAGACCAGGATGACCAGGGCCTGGGTGGGTTCGAGGCGTACGAATTCGATATGCTTCAGCCGCTGGTCGCGCTTGCCGGTGACGACCACGCCGGCACCGCGCGACAGGCCGGACAGGGTGGCCGAAGCCTCGATCAGCACGTCCTCGAGGGAGCGCGAGGATGTCCTTGCCCGGATCTGCGCGTCGATCTGGGCGCGGTCCTGCGCGGCGAGGTCGCCGAATTCCAGCATGGCGTCGACGAAGAAGCGCAAGCCGAGTTCGGTCGGCAGCCGCCCGGCGCTGGTATGCGGCGCCTGGATCAGGCCGAGCACTTCCAGGTCCTGCATGACATTGCGCACCGACGCGGGCGACAGCGAGGTGGGCAGCAGGCGCGAAATGTTGCGGGAGCCGACGGGCTCCCCGGTCGCAAGATAGGAATCGACGATCTGACGGAATATCTCGCGCGAGCGTTCGTTCAGCTGGGCAAGTTCACTCGAAGGAATGGTCGGCGTCACAGCGGACAAGGTCTGTCTCCTCGACGCTAATGTGACGAGCATTCGGCGATTGTTCAATGGTGGAATTGTAGTTTCCGCAGCGCTATGCAGATTCCTCCCTCGTTCAAGTTTCGCCTCTAGTCTCGTCAGCGCAAGGAGAACATGGTCATGGTCGATTCGGTTCCACCTTCCGCGAGCGCCGTCGTCGATTTCTGGGTCGCGGCGGGTCCCGAACGCTGGTTCGAGAAGGATGAAGGGTTCGATCGCGATTTTCGCACACGTTTCCTAACCCTGCATCAGGCTGCCATGCGTGGCGAACTCGCGGACTGGGAGGCGACGGCGCCCGGTGCGCTCGCGCTGGTGCTGCTGCTCGACCAGTTTCCGCGCAATGCCTTTCGCGATACGCCGGCGATGTATGCCGGCGATCCCCTGGCACGACAGGTCGCCGCCGCGGCTCTGGCTCATGGCCATGACCGCCGCATTGCGCCGGAGCTGCGTATCTTCTTCTATCTGCCCTTCATGCATTCGGAGGAGCTCGCCGACCAGGAGCGCTGCCTCGCTCTGTGCCGGACGCTGGAAGGCGACTATCTGAAGTATGCCGAGGAGCATCGCGACATCATCGCCCGCTTCGGCCGCTTTCCTCATCGCAATGATATTCTTGGCCGCATCTGCACGCCGGAAGAACGCCGTTTTCTCGACGAGGGCGGCTTTGCGGGCTGAAGCCCTCCGTCATTGCGAGCGCAGCGAAGCAATCCAGGAGCCACGTGTTTTACCAAGACTGGATAGCTTCGCTGCGCTCGCAATGACGCAGGCGCGGTCTCTCTGCCAAATCACGACTGTGGAGTTAGGCCCTGTCGATCACATGGAAGAAGGAGCCGGTGACCCGGCCGCGATGGCTGCCGAGGGCCCCCAGGGAGGTGCCGTTGGCATCGCTGACCTCGAAGAGCGGCGTGTCGCCGGAGCGCAAGGTGGTCGAGTAGTGAAACTCATGGCCGCGCACCAGGCTGCCACGGTTGCCGAGCGGGCAATCCTGCTTCAGTTCGGCGAGACGATAGCCCAGATTCATCTTGCGCTTGGCGAAGCTGGTTTCGAGGTCGAGCAGGCCGGTCATGCGGTGGGCCGTGCCTTCCGCATCCGTCAGGACCTGGCCGAGCACCATGTAGCCCCCGCATTCGCCATGCACGGGACGGGTCTGCGCGAACTGGCGCAGGGCTCGCTGGAAACGGGTGGCGGTGGCGAGCCGCGCGCCGTGGAGTTCGGGATAGCCGCCCGGCAGCCAGGCGATATCGGCATCCTCCGCCGGCCCCTCATCGGCCAGCGGCGAGAAGGGGATGATCTCGGCGCCCTGGCGGCGCCAGCCGGCGATCAGATGCGGATAGACGAAGGAGAAGGCGGCGTCGCGGGCCAGCGCGATGCGCTGGCCGGGCGGGCGTAAGCCCGCATCCTTGATATCGGCCGGCGGAAGACCTGCCTGGTCCAGCCCCGTCGGCAGTTTGGTCGGCCCGGCGAGGGACCGGATGGCCTCGATGCTGCAATGGGCCTCGACGAAATCCGCCAAAGCTTCCAGCCGCTGGTCGAGTTCGGCGGTCTCGTCGGCCTGGACCAGGCCGAGATGGCGTTCGGGCAGCACGAGGTCGGCATTGCGGGGCAGGACGCCGACCACGGGCAGGCCGGCCTCCTCGATGCCCTTGCGTGCCAAAGCCTCGTGCCGGGAGCTGGCGGCCTTGTTGAGCACCACGCCGGCAATGCGCACATCGGGGCGGAAACTGGCAAAGCCCTTGGCGACGGCACCGGCAGACTGGGACTGGCCGGAAATGTCGAGAACCAGCAGCACTGGCCAGCCCTGCCGCGCCGCGAGGCCGGAGGAGGAGCCGTCCCCGCTGGCACCGTCGCTGACAACGCCGTCGAACAGCCCCATCAGCGCCTCGCCGATGAAGAGCTCGGCATCGCTGCCGGCCTGGTGGATCAGGCTGTCGAGGAGGGCTGGGCGCATCGCCCAGCTGTCGAGATTGTAGCTCACCCGCGCGGCGGCCGCGGCATGAAAGCCGGGATCGATATAGTCGGGGCCGCATTTCATCGGCTGTACGGCAATGCCGCTGCGGGCGAGGGCGCGCAGCAGGCCGAGCACCAGAGTGGTCTTGCCGGAGCCGGAGCGGGGCGCGGCAATGAGAAGGCCGGGAGGGATCATCTGCCGTTCCTGCCTCGCCCGGGAGCGGCGCGCAAGAGCGTTTTGCGATTGGGCGTAACGCGGAGAATGGCAAAGGCAGCTCGGACCAAGGAGTTCGAGCAAAAGGGCGTTTTCATCAAAAGGCCGCCTTGCTTCAGAAGGCTTTGTCTGGAAATCCTCACCCCATTTCGGGGGGCCCCTTGAAACCCCCTTGGGCTTGCCCATATTGAGATTGTTCCGGAGTTGCCGGAACGGGGATGCCGTCAGGGTCCCACTTCAAAGTCGCTTCCTGCGAGGGCTTTGCAATGTCGCGCGTACCAACCTTGAACTCGCCCTTCCTGCTCGGTTTCGATGAGATCGAACGAGCGCTGGACAGGGTCGCCAAAGCCGCCAATGACGGCTATCCGCCCTATAATATCGAGCGGGTCGGTTCCTGTGATCGACCACCCGAGCGGTTGAGAATCACCCTCGCCGTCGCTGGCTTCAGCCGCGAGGAGCTTGACGTCTCGATCGAGGAAAACCAGCTCGTCATCCGCGGGCGCCAGGTGGACGACAAATCCCGCGTCTTCCTGCATCGCGGCATCGCAGCCCGCCAGTTCCAGCGCACTTTCCTCCTCGCCGATGGCATGGAGGTGATGGGTGCGGATTTGAAGAACGGGCTGCTTTCCGTCGATCTGATCCGCCCGGAGCCCGAGCGCGTCGCCAAGCGCATCGACATCGCGGTGCGGGACTGACGAACCGCTTGCTTTTTTTCCATTGTATTCAACGTTCAGGAGGGTCCCATGATCCGGAACGATAAGACTGCTGTGCCTACTCCCGAGATGCTGGCCGCCCTGGGCGCCGGGCATGTCGCCTATGTCAAGCCGATCATGTCGGAGGATGCCATGCGGCTCTATCCGCAGCTCGGCGAAATCCGTCCCGGCTTGAAGCTGTTCACCCTCAATGCCGCCGACGGCACGCCGATCATGATCGCCGACTCGGCCGAGGGCGCGGTGGCCAATGCCTGGGAACAGGAACTGGTGCCGGTTTCCCTGCACTGAGCAGCTCACGAGAAGTGCATCCGCCAGGAGCGGATCCAGGGCGGCGAAGCGCAAGCTTCGTCGCCTTTTTTACGCCGAGACCAACCGGCGAAGCGCAAGCTTCGTCGCCTTTCTTATGTTGAGGCCAACCGGCGAAGTGCGGGCTTCGTCGCCTTCTCTATCGAGATATGCCCCGGCTTCGTCGCGCTTCAGGCGAGCGGGGGTGATGCGGCGGGCATCTCGATCTGGCCGGTGGTGGCCGGTGCGCTCGCCTGAGGGCGCTTGTACAGGAAGTACCAGGCGAGGCCGCCGACGACCAGGATGGCGATGATGAGATAGAGCCAGGTCATACTGCCGCTCGATTGTGGTGGCGGCGGGGGAGCGGCCTGGTGCTGGACCTGAGGGCTGGGAGACGGCTTGGTGTCGAGAGTCGAGCGGCTGGCTGGTGCTGCCGTTTCGCCGGATCCGAGGGTCGACGTGCCCGCCTGAGGTCCCGGTGCGGCCGAACCCAGCGTGGATTGCGGCGGCGTGGTCCGGAAGGCGCCGCTGACCGCCGTGTCCAGGCCTTGCAGAAAGCCACTATCGGCAAGTCCCGCCGCGAGGCTGGCCGGGAGTGCCGCCGTGATCGCCTGTTTTTCGCCCGCAAAGAGCGTGGCCACCGCATTGCCGTCCGCCCAATTCTCCGGCGACTGGTTGCCGAGGGCGCCGACGACGGCCGGGCCGACAAGACCGAGCACGGAAGCGGCGGCCTGCGGTGGGGCGCCGGTGGCCTGGCCGAGGACATTGGCCAACTGGTTGACGCCTTCGGCGCCGAGCAGGGAGGTCAGCACGTTGCCGCCGCTGGCCAGGGCATTGGCATCGCCGCTGGTCACGCCGGCAGACAGCGTGTCGAACAGGCCTGGATCCTGGCTGGAGATCAGGTCGGAAATGCCCTTGGCCCCGTCGGGAGAAGAGGCTTCGCTGGCGAAGGCCCCGAGCACGGAGGGAATCGCGGCACCGACCAGTTTTCCGGCCAGGGCCGGGTCGATGCCGATGATTGCAGCGGCGCGCTCGATGAGATCAGGGGTGATCAATTGGGAGACGAGGCTGGGAAGATTGATGGCCATTTCATTCCTCGTGTCAGAAAATTTATGGATACCTTAGTACCCAATCGTCTCCGTTGCAAAATTCAATGGCGTGGGGCCGGCTGTTCTTGCCGTCCGCCCAGTGCCCGGCGGAATGGCGTTTCACGAAGATTCAAATTCCTTTACGGAATAGGAAAGATTTGAATTTCGTATGTCGCGCCGAACCTCGTTTCGAGGATTGCCGCTTGGCTGATCGCCCGGCCAGGCGGTGCGCCATCATGGCCGAGCGAAGATTATCCTGCTCTTCGAGCGGTCAGGCCGAGCGGCTGGCACCTACCGGCAGCACGATCACCTTGGTGCCGACGGGAACGCGCTTGTAGAGATCGATGATGTCCTGGTTGGTCAGCCGGATGCAGCCGGACGAGACCTTGGTGCCGATGGCGGATGGGTTGGTGGTCCCATGCAGGCGATACAGCGTGTCGCGGCCGCCGCTATAGAGATAGAGCGCGCGGGCGCCCAGCGGGTTGCTGGGGCCGCCGGCCATGCCGGACCGATAGCGGCCATATTGCTTGGGATTGCGGGCGATCATGGTGGGGGTCGGGGTCCAGCGCGGCCAGGTGGCCTTGCGCGCGATGATCGCCTCGCCCTGGAAATTGTACTCCGCGACCTTGCCGACGCCGACCCCGTAGCGCAGCGCCTTGCCGTTGCCCTGGATCAGATAGAGGAAACGCTTGTTGGGGTCGACGACGATGGTGCCGGTCTTTTCCGATGATTGATAGGAAACCTCGCGGCGCCAGAAACGGGGCGCCACGCTGGCCAGATCCACGGCCTTGATCGGGTAGGCGCCATCCCTGGAGCCGGCATAGAGGGCGGCATAATGGGGGTCGAGCGCCTCGGCCGTTTCCGATGTGGCGGCGGGGGCGTTCCGGGCCTCCTCGGGCTTGACGATGGGCAGGGCGGCGAGCTGTGTGCTCGCGCCCGCCTGCGGGGCAACGGCCGGGGTTGCCAGAGAGGTGTCGATCTTCGCGCTCGTCGTGACGCAGCTTGCAAGCATCAGCGGCAAGGCCAGAAGGATAATGCTTCGTGCCAGTATCATTTTAGTCCAGATATGTGCTGTTCTTATTCGTCCGCGCCTGCCGGAGCTCGGAAGCTGCGGCGGCGTCTCGGTGAGACTGGGGCGTAGGCAGCCATTGCGGCAGGATTGTGCGCCCGCGGCGAGCTTGTCGGCGGCGGATGCAAAAGCGCCCGAGGGTGTGTTCTTCCGGCAACAAGATTGTCGTACCGCTTGCTCTAGCTGGTTCGGCCTTCCCCGAGGGGCCAGGTCACGCTGAAGCTGAAAGGCGCGAAGCGCGCATGGGGCAGGCCGGCGGCTGCGAGGGCCTCGGCCACCCATTGATTGCAGGTGTTGAACGGTCCGTAGCGCCCCCTGGCGAGATAGAAGGCTTCGAGCCCCGTGCCGCCGGGGCGCTGCTGGGCCTTGCCGGCGGTGTCCGGCTGCAGGCTCGCACGAATATGGGCGATCAGGGCCTGCCGGCCTTCCCTGTCAACCGCAAGCGGCAGGCAGTCGGGATTGGCAACCGGCGGATTGACGGCGACCACCCTGAGGGCGGTGTCGTGCCGGCCGGCAAGGGCCGCCAGGGCCGTCGATATCCTGGTGTCGGCCCAGGTCGGCGTGTCCTGGAAAAAGACGAGGTCGCCCCAACCGAAGGCCAGATAGGCCTCGCTGGGCAGGTCGGCGGGCGTGACGGCCGGAAACAGCCCCGCCCAATCGACCAGCGCGTCCCGGCTCGGCATCACGATGTCGGTATGGGCGAGGGAGGCGCACAGATAGAGGGGCGGCTCGCTGTCGGCCTGCTGGGCTCGCCCAGGCGCAGGCAGGAGTGCGAAGCCGATGGCGGCAAGCAAGAAGCCGAGAAGGGCGAGGAACGGCAGGGCGGCGATTGCGGACAGGAGGCGCAGGCTCTGCGAGAGCCGCGTGCGCCCCATCGTTCCGGCCACAACCCCGCTGGCGGGATCAGGCATGCTGCGAAGACGCCTGCAAGGCTCCCCCCATGATGGTCGAACGCTTTTTCGCGATTCGAGATGATTCCGCCGAATCGCAAAACGCCTCGTGCGCGCAAACCAACTGAACCGGTTCGATCATAAGGCTCGGATGGGAGAAAGACGAGGGCCGTCGCGAGACGGAGGTGTTCTCAGGCCTTGTCGGTCAGGCCGCGGTAGACCTTGGCTGGCCAGGTCAGGGCATCGGGAAGCGCTCGGGCGATGCTGCTGGCAAAATCGGAGGCCGAGCCGCTGCTCCACTGCCCTTGGACCACCGGGGCCAGTTGGACGCCCACCCCGATCAGATAGACGATGATCAACAAGGATAGAATGGCACGCATGGTGAACTCTCCCCAGACGGCCACACCCGACATGGCCCTGCATTCGGCCGGAGTGTCGCGGAACTTCGTGGCGGCAGCGTGATCGCCGGCACAATCCCGTAACGCAGCGGTTTGCGGGGACGGACCTTGTCGAGGCCGTCGTTCAATCGGGCCCTCGGCCGTTGCGCTCGGCCTCAATTGCCTTCAGGCGATCATGCACGCGCACCATGGCCTTGCGGACGGCGAGCTTGGCCTTCAGGGCAGCGATACCGCTCGTCGCGCAATTCGGAGAAGCAAAGTCGAGACAGGGAATGCCACGCTCCAGCCGCTCGGCGGAGAGAACACCGCAATCCTCGAACAACAGGCACGGCTCCTGGCCACTGCTCGGACCGGTCAGATGCATTCCCATCGTTACTCTCCCCTGGTTCTGTTTGTAAGCTAACAATCTCCCAGGGGCGTGATAGGGGCGTGACCGGGCTTTTCGGGACGTGCCGTCGCAGGCCTTGCGCAAAGCCGTCTGTCCCGGAGATAATCGCGAGCCTTGTAACGTGGCGGTCACACGCGATAAGCCAGTGCTCTCCAGAGCAAAGCGCGTTTAGACGGAAACGCTTGTTTGCTCTCACTCTTTGGTTCGATGCGTTTTGCGATTCTTGGCGTCACCGCTAAATCGCAAGACGCTCTGGCGCGCGGCTGAACGCAATTTGCCAGGCCTGCAACATCGCGACGGGGCTGCGGTATATGGCATTTCGACCCTTGGACTATGACGAGCACCCGACCGTTCTCGCGGCCGAGTATCAGCGTATCAAGGCGAGCCTGTCCGACAACGAGGCGATGCTGCTCGCCTGCCTCACCAATGTGCTGAACGAATTGCCGGATTGGCTGGACGGGGACTATGCCGCCGGCAGCGCGCTCGACCATGCCAACACGGCGATCGAGGCGATGCTGCGGGGCTCCGGCTTGCTGCCGATTCCCCCTGAAGCCCGCGAACGGGCCGAGAGGCTGCGCGACGACAGCTGAAACCCGAGACGATAGCTGAAACCTGGAGCAAAGCGCGTTCAAGCGTGAACGCTTATTTGCTCCCACTCTTTGTTTCCAAGCCAATCCAAAGGATTGGCTAAGGCGTTTTGCGATTCTTGGTGATTCCACCAAATCGCAGAACGCCTTAGGGCTCGGGCGTGAGCGATGCTCTGCGTCTCGAGGCCCCGAAATGCAAAAGGCTCGACGGGCCGTTAGCCACGTCGAGCCTTTCCGAAATTGGTGCCCAGAAGAGGACTCGAACCTCCACACCTTGCAGTACACGGACCTGAACCGTGCGCGTCTACCAATTCCGCCATCTGGGCGCGGGGGTCTTCTAGGGGGGCGGAGAGCCGATGTCAACGCCCATTTGCAGTTCTTGCGACAGCTTGATGAAACCGCCGCAAAACCGGCGTTCTGCCTTGCGTTTGACACCTTGCTGGGCTTGTCTGCGGCGGAGTTCGAATGGAGTGAATGCCTTGGCCGCAGCGATTCTCGACGAGGCCCTGCTTTATGATGGCTGGAACCGCCTGCTGATGGTCAAGGCCCGCACGCCCGGTGGCGCGGTGATTCACCGCAGCGTCGAGGATCACGGCGATGCGGTGACGGTTCTGCCCTTCGATCCCGAGCGCCGGCTGGCGTTGCTGGTGCGCCAGTTGCGCGTTGCGATTCTCAAGGGACATGGCGTGGAGGCCTCGCTCGAGGCACCGGCCGGTATCCTGGACGAGGACGATCCGGCCGATTGCGCCCGGCGCGAGGCGATGGAGGAGGCAGGGCTGGAACTGAAGGCCCTGGTCCCGCTCGGGGCGGCCTTCGTGATGCCGGGCATCTCGACCGAGAAGATGCACATGTTCCTGGCCGAATATGCGGCGGCGAGCCGCGTGGGCGCCGGCGGCGGCCTGGCGGAGGAGAACGAAGAGATCGAAGTGATCGAGATCGGGCTGAAGGATCTAGCCGCCATGGCCGACCGCGGCGAGCTTTCCGATCTCAAGACCTACGCCCTGGTGCAGACGCTCCGGCTGAAGCGGCCGGAGCTGTTCTGACCATCACGTCATCCCGTGCGCGATGCGCCACGCAGTGCTGCTTCGCAGACATGGGATCGCGTTAGGAGAAAGGCTCTTTATTCTGCTCGCGGTCCCGGATCTGCGCCGCATCACTGTGTGCTGCGGCTTGTCCGGGATGACGGTGAGCTTACTTCTTGACGCTGCGGGCGCCCTTGGCGATGTCGCCGACCAGCGCCAGCACGGCCGGCACCGTCTTCTCCGTCGCCTTGTTGTCGGCATCGAGGCTGCTGCGTACCGCTTCCACTAGGGCCGAACCCACTACCACGCCGTCGGCGCCCTCGGCGATGGCCCGGGCGTGCTCGGCGGTCTTGACGCCGAAGCCGACGCAGACCGGCAGGTCGGTGTGCTGCTTGATGCGGCCGACGGCGCCGGCCACCACGCCGAAATCGGGCGTGGCCGAGCCGGTGATACCGGTGATCGAGACATAATAGACGAAGCCCGAGGTGTTCTGCAGCACCTTGGGCAGGCGCTTGTCGTCGGTGGTCGGCGTCGCCAGGCGGATGAAGGCGATGCCGGCCTTCAGCGCCGGCAGGCAGAGCTCGTCATCCTCTTCCGGCGGCAGATCGACCACGATCAGGCCGTCGACCCCGGCGGCCTTGGCATCGACCAGGAAGCGTTCGACGCCATAGATGTAGATCGGGTTGAAATAGCCCATCAGGATGATCGGCGTGGCATCGTCGTTTTTGCGGAATTCGCGGATGACGCCGAGCGTCTTGGTCAGCGTCATGCCGGCCTTGAGGGCCCGCAGGCCCGCAGCCTGGATCGCCGGGCCGTCGGCCATTGGATCGGTGAAGGGCATGCCGAATTCGATGATGTCGGCGCCGGCAGCCGGCAGGCCGGCAAGGATCTTGGCGGAAGTCTCGATATCGGGATCGCCGGCGGTGACGAAGGTCACCAGGGCGGCGCGCTTTTCGGCGGCCAGGGTGGCGAAGCGGGCGGTGAGGCGGCTGGTCATGGGGTCACAGGCTCGGAGCAGGGGGCGGCAGGATGGGATGGCGCGAGGTCATAGCGACGTTCCCAAAATCTCGGCAACCTGCGGTACGTCCTTGTCGCCGCGGCCGGAGAGGCTGACCACCATCAGGTGATCCTTGGGCCGCTTCGGTGCGAGCTCGGCCACCCGCGCGAGGGCGTGGGCCGATTCGAGCGCGGGAATGATGCCCTCCAGGCGCGACAGTAGCTGGAAGGCGTCGAGCGCCTCCTGGTCCGTCGCGGACATGTAGGTGGCGCGGCCGACCTCGTGCAGCCAGGAATGTTCCGGCCCGATGCCGGGATAGTCGAGGCCGGCGGAGATGGAATGGGCTTCCTCGATCTGGCCGTCGGCATCCATCAACAGATAGGTGCGGTTGCCGTGCAGCACGCCGGGGCGGCCGCCGGCGATCGAGGCGGCGTGCAGGCTGGTGAGGCCGTGCCCGGCCGCTTCCACCCCGATGATCTCGACGGAGGGCTCGTCGAGGAAGGGATGGAACAGGCCCATGGCGTTGGAGCCGCCGCCGATGCAGGCGATCACGCTGTCGGGCAGGCGACCCTCGGTCTCCATCATCTGCTCGCGCGTCTCGCGGCCGATGATCGACTGGAAATCGCGCACCATGCCCGGATAGGGATGGGGCCCGGCCACGGTGCCGATGCAGTAGAAGGTGTCGTGCACATTGGTGACCCAGTCGCGCAGCGCCTCGTTCATGGCGTCCTTGAGCGTCTTGGCGCCGGACTGCACGGGAATGACCTCGGCGCCGAGCATCTTCATGCGGAAGACGTTGGGAGCCTGGCGGGCGACGTCGACGGCGCCCATATAGACCACGCATTTCAGGCCGAAGCGGGCGCAGAGCGTGGCGGTGGCGACGCCGTGCTGGCCGGCGCCGGTCTCGGCGATGATGCGCGGCTTGCCCATGCGGCGCGCCAGCATGATCTGGCCGAGCACATTGTTGACCTTGTGGGAGCCGGTGTGGTTCAGCTCCTCGCGCTTCAAATAGATCTTAGCGCCGCCGAAATGCTCGGTCAGCCGCTCGGCGAAATAGAGCGGGGAGGGGCGGCCGACATAGGTGGACAGGTGTCCCGCCATCTCCTTGTGGAAGGCAGGGTCCGCCTTGGCCTGCTTGTAGGCCTCCTCCAGCGACAGGATCAGCGGCATCAGCGTCTCGGCGACGAAGCGCCCGCCGAACTGCCCGAAATGACCGCGCTCATCGGGTCCGTTGCGGAAGGAATTGAGCTTGGGGGTCTCGGTCATCGTTGCGGCCTGTTGTCAGCGGGATGACGTGAAGGAGGCGCGCGCCCTCTCCACGAAAGCCCTGATCTTGTCGGGGTTCTTCACGCCGGGCCGGTCTTCGACGCCCGACGAGACGTCGACCCCGTCGGGGGTGCTGATGCGGATGGCTTCGGCAACATTGGCGGGATCGAGCCCGCCCGATAGCATGAAGGGCAGGGTGCGGTCGAGATGCTTGAGCAGCGTCCAGTCGAATGTCACGCCGTTGCCGCCGGGATGGGCGGCGTCCTTCGGGGGCTTGGCGTCGAGCAACAGCCAGTCGGCCACGCCGCGATAGGCGGCTGCCCCTTCGAGATCGGCGGCGCTGGAGACACCGATCGCCTTCAGGACCGGCAGGCCGTAGCGGGCCTTGACGGCCGCCACACGCTCGGGACTTTCCTTGCCATGCAGCTGCAGCCCGTCGGGGGCGAGGGCGGCTACGATGGCGTCGAGCCTGGCATCGTCGGCATCGACGGAGAGGGCAGTTTTGCGCGCACGGCCCGAGACCTGCGCGCCCAGCTGGGCCGCCAGATCATAGCCGATATGGCGGGGCGATTTCTCGAAGAACACGAAGCCGACCATGTCGGCGCCGGCGGCCAGAGCCGCTTCCAGCGTGTCGGGGGTGGAGAGACCGCAGATCTTGATCAATGCCATAATGGCGTCGAGATAGTTGCATCCGGCGCGCATTGCCAGTGAAATCAGGATGGAGCAGGGGAGAGAGTGCGAATGTTCCCGAAAGGGTGGTTCGTCGGCGGGGTCGCGGTGATGGCCGGGCTGGTGGTGATGGCGGGGCCGGCCGAGGCGTCGCTGTGCTATGCCCGCGACTACGATACCGCCCATCTCGTCAAGCATGTCGACCAGCGCGTGACCCGTATCACCGTGCGTCTCCTGGCCGACAATGGCTCGGGCATCGGTGTCGGCCTGTGGTTCCGGGGCGACAAGCGCCAATGGTGGGCGGGCGGCGGCTGCCGCCAGCAGGGAGCCGTGTTCGCCTGCACCCTGGACGGTGACGGCGGCAAGCTCACCGCGACGCAGAATGCCAAGGGCATCCGCCTCGACGTTCCCGCTGCGGGCATGCAGGTGGAGCATCCCGATGCGCAGGGCAACGCCACCTTCCAGGCCGTCGACGGGCCGGAACACCGGATCTTCCTGCTCTGGCCGGCGCCGGAGGCCACATGCGAGCCGCAGAATTGAGGGCTAGCCGCCACCCCTCATCCCCCTGCCGGGACCTTCTCCCGCAAGGGGAGAAGGGGATCTATCCTGCGGGTCCCGAGCGAAATGAACTCCATTCGACCAACGCGAGGTCTTACGACGTCTTGGCCCCTTCTCCCCTTGCGGGAGAAGGTCCCGGCAGGGGGATGAGGGGAGAATCGGCGCCCTTGCTTTTTCTGCTCGGGCTCGTTGCCACAACCCTTCTCCCTACCCCCGCCCTTGCCGCCGACCTGCCCCCAGGCTTCGTCCGCCTGGCCGAGGTCGCGCCCGGCATCCGGCAGGACATGCGCTATGCCGGTTCGCACAATTTCATCGGCCGGCCTGTCGCCGGCTATGACAGCCCGGCTTGCTGGCTCAAGCGCGAGGCGGCGCAGGCGCTGGCCGCGGCGGCCCGCGACCTCGAGAAGCGCCAGTGGCGGCTCGTCGTCCATGATTGCTACCGGCCCAGGCGTGCCGTTGCCGATTTCGTCGCCTGGGCCAGGGATGCCGCGGACCAGCGGACCAAGGCCGAATTCTATCCCCGCACACCCAAATCGCGATTGTTCGCGCTCGGCTATGTCGCCCGCGCTTCATCCCATTCCAAGGGCATTGCCGTCGATGTCGGGGCGGAACGGGTCGATGCGGCCGGGCAGGTCTCGCCTCTCGATTTCGGCGGCGGCTTCGACCTGTTCGACGAGATGTCGTGGACCGCGAGCAAGGCGGTTTCGACTGAGGCCGCCGCCAATCGCAAGGCCCTCGTCGCCGCCTTCGCCGCGCATGGCCTTGCCAATTATGCGCGGGAATGGTGGCATTTCAGCCTGCCCGGCGCCGTGGCGGCGCCGGCCTATGACGTGGTGATCAGGGAACCCTGAACGCTATTTCTTCGGGCGCTTGGCGCCCTGGGTGTTCAGATACACCGCATAGAGCGACGTGGTGCCGCAAATATAGAGGCGGTTGCGCTTGGGGCCGCCGAATTCGACATTGGCGACGACTTCGGGGATGAGCACCTTGCCGATCAGCGTGCCGTCGGGGGCGTAGCAGATCACGCCTTCGCCGGACGAGGTCCAGACATTGCCGTGGATGTCGACGCGCAGTCCGTCGAACAGGCCGGCCGGTGAGGTGGCGAAGACCTTGCCGCCCGAGAGCGTGATGCCGTCCTCGCCGACGTCGAAGACGCGGATGTGGCGCGGGCCGTCCTCGACATGGGTGGCGCCGGTGTCGACGATGTAGAGCCTGGATTCGTCGGGGGAGAAGGCAAGGCCGTTGGGCTTGACGAAATCGGTGGCCACGGCCGTGAGCTTCCCGCCGCGCGGGGGGATGCGATAGACATAGGAGGCGCCGATTTCTGAGGGCGCCGCGTCGCCCTCATATTCGGAATCGATGCCATAGGTCGGGTCGGTGAACCAGATCGAGCCGTCCGACTTCACCACCGCGTCATTGGGCGAGTTCAGGCGCTTGCCTTCATATTTGTCGGCCAGGATGGTGCGGCTGCCGTCATGCTCGATGCGGCTGACGCAGCGCCCGCGATGCTCGCAGGCGATCAGGCGGCCTTCGCGGTCGACGGTGTGGCCGTTCTGGTTGCGGCTGTCATGGTCGTAGACCGAGACCGAGCCGTCGGTCTCGTCATAGCGCATCAGCCGGTTGTTCGGGATATCCGACCAGATCAGATATTTGCCGGCCGGAAAATAGGCCGGACCCTCTGCCCAGCGCGTGCCGGTATAGAGCTTGTCGAGCTGGGAATTGCCGAAGATGAGCGCCTTGAAGCGCGGATCGACGACCACGAATTCCTTGGGGAGCATGTCGGTTCCTCGTTGTTTCATACCAAGCCTCGAGAATGCATCGGCATTTTCGAGGCTTGGTATTGGTTGGCCGCATGGAACGACAATTGCCCGGCAAAATCAATTCATCGGACAAAAGAAAACGGCGCGGAAACCGCGCCGTGGAGTGGATATTTTTCGGAGCGCGGACATCTTGTCCGCCCTTGGGAGCGCCGAACTTGACGGTGAAGCAAGAGGCGGACTGGAAGCCCGCGCTCCAAGACGCCCTCACTGGCCCGTCTTGACCCGGGTCCAGGTGCGGGTGACCAGCGTCTGCACCTTGGCCGCGTAGGGCTGCACGGTATAGGTCTTGGCCAGCATGTCGTCGTTGAGATAGATCTGCGGATTGTCGGTGATCGCCTTGTCGACCAAGGGCTTGGCCGCCAGCACGCCCGAGGCGAACTTGGTGGCATCGGCGTTCTTGGCCGCGACATCGGGACGGATCATGTAGTTGATGAAGGCATGAGCCGCATCGACATGCTTGGCGTCCTTGGGAATGGCCATGGTGTCCATCGACATCAGCGTACCTTCCTGGGGCACGACATAATCGACCTTCACGCCGTTCTTGGCTTCCTCGGCACGCGCCTTGGCCTGATAGGTGTCGCCGGCCCAGCCGATGGCGAGGCAGATGTCGCCATTGGCGAGCGCATTGATATATTCGGACGAGTGGAACTTCTTCACATAGGGGCGGACACCCTCGAGCAGCTTGCCGGCTGCCTCGATGTCCTTCTTGTCGGTCGAGCCCGGTTCCTTGCCGAGATATTTCAGGGCGGCGGTGAGGACGTCCTCAGGGCTGTCGAGGAAATAGACGCCGCAATCCTTGAACTTGGCGAGGTTCTCGGGCTTGAACACCACGTCCCAGCTGTTCATCGGTTTGTCGCCGTACACGGCCTTGGCCTTGTCGACATTGTAGGCGATGCCGGTGGTGAACCAGGTGTAATCGACGAGATACTCATTTCCAGGATCGTAGACCGCAAGATTTTCCATGATCTTGGGCCACAATTCCTTGTAGTTCGACAATTTGGACTTGTCTATTTTCTGGAATACGCCTGCCTTGATCTGGCGCGATGCGAAGGTCGCGGAGGGGAAGACGACGTCATAGCCGGAATTGCCGGCGAACAATTTGGTTTCCAGCACTTCGTTGGAATCCATGGTGTCGTAGACCACCTTGATTCCGGTTTCCTTGGTGAAATCTTCGAGCACAGTCGGGCCAATGTAATCCGACCAGTTATAGACGTTGACGACCTTGTCCTCGGCCATGGCCTGGCCCGCGAGCAACGCCACGGCCGTGGCCGCGAGAGCCAGTTTCTTGAAGGCTGACATCGGGAACACCTCCTCTGGGTGAGCGCCGCGCATTCCCGGACGCGACGCTGGCGTGCGAAAGCTAGAACCCCTGCTGAACTTGCTCAAGCCTTCCGAAGGGTTTTTGGTGACGTTTTATATAGCAAGTCCGTTACCGGTCAGGAGTGGGGCTGCGAAACTACAGATAGGTCTCATATTCCAGGCTCGAGATGCGGCGCTCGAACTCGGCGCATTCGAGTTCCTTCATCACCGCATAGACTTCGGCGAAGTGCTCGCCGAAATGCCGGCGGGCGAACTCCGAGGCCCGGAACAGGGTGACGGCCTCCTGCATCGAGCCCGACAGCCTGGGAGCGCCGAGATCATAGGCATTGCCGATGATCGGTTCGGGGGCCGGCATCTTCTTCTCCATGCCTTCATGCATGGCGGCCAGGATGGCGGCGAGGACGAGATAGGGATTGGCGTCGGCGCCGGCGATGCGGTGCTCGATGCGGGTGGCGGCCGGGCTGCCATTGGGGATGCGCACCGCCACCGAGCGGTTGTCATAGCCCCAGGTCAGCGAAACCGGCGCGTAGGAGCCCGGCATCAGGCGGCGGAAGCCATTATAGCTCGACACGAACAGCAGCGCCGTCTCGGGGATATGGGTCAGCATGCCGCCGACGGCATGGCGCAGGGTGTCGGCGCCGGTATCCGGTTTGGCGAAGACATTGGCACCCTCGGCATCGAGGAGGCTGGCATGGATGTGCATGCCCGAGCCGGCAGTGTCGAGATAGGGTTTGGGCATGAAGCTGGCGACGAGGCCGTGCTTGCGTGCCACGCCTTGGATCATGCGGCGCAGCAGCACGGCATCGTCGGCCGCCGCCATGGCATCGTCGCGATGGTAGAGATTGATCTCGAACTGGCCGGGCGCCGCCTCGGAAATCACCGAATCGGCCGGCAGGCCCTGGATCTTGGCGGCCTCACGCATCTCCTGGATCACCGGCGCGAAGGTGTCGAGATCGGAGATCGAATACATGTTCTGGCGAGCGGGGCCCGTATCGCGGTGGAATACCGTCTTGGGCGTCTCGCCTGGCTTGCTGCCGCCTTGCAGCAGATAGAATTCGAGCTCGAAGGCCACCACGGGCTTGAGGCCGAGGGCGGTGAGCTTGTCGAGCTGGGCCTTGAGGATATGGCGCGGATCGAGCATCCAGGGCCGGCCATCCGGCAGATACATCGAGATCAGCGCCTGCATGGCGGGCTGGGAGGACCAGGGCACCGGCTTGAGCGTACCAGGAATCAGGCGGCACAGGCCGTCCTTGTCGCCGGTCTCGATATGAATGCCGGTTTCCTCGACCTCGCGTCCCCAGACGTCGAGGCCGAACATGGATTGCGGCATCGCCACCCCGTCCTTGAGGACCTTGTCGATCGCCGAGCCGGGCAGCCATTTGCCGCGGAGAATGCCGTTGGTGTCGGGAAGCAGCACTTCGATGACGTCGACTTGCGGGGCCGAAGACAAGCCAGCCGCGTCGCCGGCGAGTTTGTTCACGCCGTGCGTTTGGAATCCCATGGTACACCGGGGTTGTGAATGCGTCGTATCTTGACGCATCCTTCATCTGCACTAATTGTGATCACAAATTTGTGCGGTGTCAAATGGAGTCCGTTTTGCCCATGCCGAGTTCGCCCAAGTCGAGCAGCAGCGAGCCCGCCAGCAAACTGGCACCCGTGCATGACAAGGTCTATGCGGCGATCCGCAGTGGCCTTGTCGGCGGGCAGTTCGTCCCAGGCAGGGCCGTGACCCTGCGGGGGCTGGCCGAGATGCTCGGCGTCAGTCCGATGCCCGTCCGGGCCGCGGTGACGCGATTGGTCACCGAGGGCGCCCTGACCCTGACCGCGACGCGCCGGGTCAGCGTTCCCCTGATGACGCCGGCCCGCTTCGAGGAACTGGTGCGCGTGCGCATGCTGCTGGAAGGAGAGGCGGCCGAAAGGGCGCTACCCGCCATCGACGCCGAACGCCTCGCCGCCATCCGGATGCATGACGACGAGGTCGAGCGTTGCCTCGCCGAAGACGATGCCGAAGGCTATATGCGGGCCAACCATGCCTTCCATTTCGCCATCTACACGGCGGTGCCCTCGTCGGTGCTGTTGCCGCTGATCGAGACGCTCTGGCTGCAATTCGGCCCGTTCATGCGCCTCGTCTATGAGGACCTCGACATGAGCGGCCTCGTCGACCAGCATCATCGCGCCATCACCGCCATCGAGCGGGGCGACGCCAAGGGGCTGCGCGATGCCATCGAGGCCGATATCGGCGACGGCATGCGCATCATCGGCAAGATGGCGTTGGGCTAGAAAGAAGGAGGGCGGGATGCGCGGAATGTCAGCCGAAAGCTGACACCCCTAGGCACGGTTCTTGCTAGCGTCCCTGCGATAAGAAAGGCCGCGAGGGGCCAAAGCGCGCTGCTAGGACGCAGCATTTTGTCCTCAAACTGTCGCAATCGCGGAGAAATATGCTCCAGCTTCCAAAGTGCATCGAACGGTGAAGCGCATGCGTTTGAACAAAATTCTCTATTTTGGCGATTTTGTACTCTGCCCTGCTGCGGCCTTCGGCCTGCTTGTCTTGACTCTTCTGCAGCATGACGCCACTGCCGTCGGCATCTGGGCGATGGCTTTCGTGCTGGGCTGCATCGGTTGGACTTTCGTGGAATATGCGGTGCATCGCTGGGTCTACCACGCGGTTCCCTTCTTCGACCGCATGCACGATGCCCATCACCAGGAGCCCAAGGGCATGATCGGCGCGCCCTCCTTCCTGAGCGTGGGCGTGATTTTCCTGGTGTTCTACGTGCCGCTTTATTTCGCCAATCATGCCTTTGCCGGCGGCTTCACCAGCGGGATCCTACTCGGCTATGTCGCCTATATGCTGGTGCACCACGCCTCGCATCACTGGCCGTCGAAGCCGGGAAGCCTGCTCTATCGCCTGCGTCTGGCCCATATGGTGCATCATTATCGCGGCGAGGAAGGCAATTACGGCGTGGTCACTTCCTTCTGGGACCACATCTTCTCCACCTATGTCGAGCCCCAGCGGCGGCGGGCATCCTGATCGAGCAAACGATTGGCTCGATGCCCCTCATTCGGGCATTGATCGCGCGTGCGCCCGTCGCGTAGGGTCGGAGCATCATGCCCGATCTCGTCCACGACATTGTCCGCTATCAGAACAAGCGCGGTGGCGCCCACCGAGCCGGTACCCTCACGACCGGGCCGCTCGAGCGCATGGAATATTATCTGAGGGATCATTTCAAAGGACAGCCGCTCCGCACCGTCGAGACGGGGTGCGGCGCCTCGACGATCCTGTTCTCCCATTACGCGCAGGCGCACACCGCCTATTGCTACGACGATACCGCAGAGGCGAATTCTAGCGTCAACTTCGCCCGCGGCTTTCCGGGGCTGAAGAGCAATGTGGAGTGGGTCTTTGGGCCGACGCAGCGCACGATCTTTGCGAACCCGCTCACGCATGACGTCGACATCATCCTGATCGACGGTCCCCACGGCTATCCGTTTCCGGAGCTGGAATATTTCGCCTTCTACGAACGCCTCAAGCCTGGCGGCATCCTGATCGTCGACGACATCCACATACCCACGATCAACAATCTCTATCGCTTCCTGATGCAGGACGATGGCTTCCACCCGCATGGGATCACGGGCGCGACGGCCTATTTCCAGCGCAGCGATCGCCCCGCCTTCAACATGGAAGGCGATGATTGGTGGCTGCAGCGCTACAATGTGCAAAAATTCCCCGCGCGCCGCTTCGATCGCATCGAGGAAAACTTCAAGCTCCCGATCAAGATCGACTTCCAGGGCAAGCTCAACGAATCGCTACCCCAGCTGGTACGCGGCTTTTCTCTTCAGAACGGGCGGCCGGTGACGGAAGGCTACACGTCGCTGGCCCAGCTGAAACTCGGTCTGAAGGCACCGACGAAGCTGACTTTCGATATCGAGCTGAGGCCGGTCGGTGTCGACGAGCGGCGCAAACGCCTGTCGGACTCTCCGGGCTTCAGCGTGGTCGTCGACAACAGAGAGATCGGCTCCTACGATTTCGAGGGCGCAGGCCGGCGCCGAATACGCTTCGAGGCGCAAACCCGCGGCAGCGATGTCGTCGATCTCGAATTCCGGCATCGCGGCCTCATGTCGGGCAATGCTCTGCCCGATTGGGAGAAGTCGGAATCCTTCGACAATCGCTATCCGAATTTCTGGCTCGATTCGATCGCCGTCGCTTCAGACGACGGGCTCGATGCCAGGCCCAATCACATCAGCCGGGTCGATGGCAGTGTGATTTCGTTTGATTACCAGGCCGAGCGCGTGAGCTTCCTCGTCAACGACGAGGCGGATTCGGTGCAGGCCTTCCATGCGAGCGGCCAGTTCTACGAAGCCGAGGAGCTGGAACGCATTCGGGCGCGCCTTCCTGAGAAGGCCAGCATCCTCGATGTCGGCGCGCATCTCGGCAATCACACGGTCTTCCTCGGCAAATTCGCCGATGCGGGCGTGATCGTGCCGATCGAGCCGCAGTCGGGGGCCGCTGCCTGCCTGCGCATCAATTGCGCCTTGAACCGCCTGGCCAATGTCGACTTCGCCTATCTTGGGGTCGCCCTGAGCGACCAGGCCGGTGCCGGCCAGACTTTCACCCACAGCAAACACAACACGGGCGGCACGGTGATCCAGCAGGCCGAGGAAGGCCCGGTGCAGATCGCCAAGGGGGACGACCTCTTCGCCGGGCACAGCTTCGATTTCATCAAGATCGATGTCGAGGGCATGGAGCTGAAGGTGCTGGGCGGGCTTGCAGCCACCATAGAGCGCTGCCGCCCGCTTCTTTTCGTCGAGGTCACCGACGCCAACGAAGCGCGGTTCCGCCGTCTCATGCGGGACTGGAACTATGCGATCCTATGGTCCGGCCAAACCTATCCCAAGCTCACCAATTTTCTGCTGGAGCCCGGCAAGCCGACCAAGCCAGCCAGGCGGTGGTTCTGGCGGTAATTTCCTGGGAAGAGCAGGCGTCCTCGCCTGCTCTTCCCATCGGCTTGCCGGAGCGCTTCCAAGATCAGGCGAGGACGCCTGCGATCCCAGGACGAGTGGCCTCAGGTCATGAAGGCAAAGCGGTTGGGGTCGTCGGCTTCCTCGGCCAGGGCCTTGCGATAGTCGGTGATGACGGCATGCGTCTGGCCATCGGCCCGGAGGCGGCCGCGGTCGATCCAGATCGTGCGCTCGCATAATTCCGCGACCTGGTCGAGGTCGTGCGAGACGAACAGGATGGTGCCGCGCTGGCGGAAGGCGCGGATCAGGGTCCGGCAGCGCTCGCGGAAGGCATCGTCGCCCACGGCGAGGGCCTCGTCGACGATCAGCACGTCGCCGTCGGCATGGGCGCAGATGGCGAAGGCGAGGCGGGCGCCCATGCCGCTGGAATAGAGCTTCACCGGCTGCTCGAAGAAATCGCCGAGGCCGCAGAGTTCCTGGATGGCGCCGAGCCTCTCGGTGACCTGCGTACGCTTGAGGCCGAGAATGGCGCCCGACAGATAGCAGTTCTCGCGCCCCGTCAGCTCGTAGTCGAAGGCGGCCCCGAGCGCCAGCACCGGGGCGATGCGGCCCTTGACGGTGAGCGAGCCGATGGTGGGCGCGGTGATGCCGCACAGAATCTGCAGGAGGGTCGACTTGCCCGAGCCGTTGCGTCCGACGATGCCGACCGCCGCGCCCTTGGGAATGGCGAAACCGATCTCCTTCAGCGCCCAATATTCGTCGTAATAGCGTTTCCTGCCGCCAAACAGCACCTGCTTCACCTGGTCGATCGGGCGCCGGTAGAACTGATAGGCCTTGCCGAGGTCGCGGCATTCGACCGCAACGTCCAAGGGACGATCCGGGGCGTGATCTCGGGCACGGCCCTGGGTGGGATCCTGGGCTGGATCTTGCGCGAGCGTCTGTTCAGATGATGTCGACAAGGATCGTCTTCTTTCGCATGAACAGGGTCTGGCCAGCATAGAATACCGCAAGCGAGGCCGCGAGGCAGGCCAGATAGAGCAGGCTGTCCGGCCAGGTGCCACGCAGGATGGCGGTGCGCATCATCTCGATGATGCCGGTGAGGGGATTGAGATAGGCAAGCCAGCGCCAGTTTTCCGGCACCTGCGCCGCCTCGTAGAACACCGGCGTCGCGAACATCGCCACCGGAATGATCGAGATGATCAGATGGTTGAGGTCGCTGGTCAGCGCGCCGATGGTGGAGAGGATCCAGACGATGCCGAGCAGGCAGAGGACGAGCGGCAGGAGGATGAAGGGCAACGCGAGCCAGGACCAGTGGATCGACTGGTCGATCAGGATCTGGCCGGTCAGCAGCACGCCGAGCGCGATCAGCATGTAGACGCCGCCACGTGCCACCGCGATCCAGGCCAGGATCTGCGGCGGGAAGATCGAACGGCGGATGATGTGCTTGTGCTCGGCCAGCAGCAGCGGGGCGCGATAGGCGATCTCGGCGAAGTAGTTGAAGACGATCAGGCCGACGAAGATCGAGAAGGCATAGCCGAAGCGCCCGCCGCTGTCCTGCGCGACGCCGACCTTGAGCGCGCCGGAGAAGACCAGCGTATAGATCGACAGCATCACCAGGGGCGCCAGCACGGCCCACGCCCAGCCGAACACCGAGCCGCGAAAGCGTACCTGCAGTTCGCGGGTCAGGATGGCGCGAAACAGTTCGCGCTGGCGCCAGATATCGGCAAAGGGCTGTAGCAAGACGAAATTCCAGATAGTCGAGGCTTCTTCCGCCCCTTCCTAGAGCAAAACGCGTTCAAGTGTGAACGCTTATTTGCTCTAACTCTTTGTTTAGACGCGTCTTTGCGATTCTTGGCGATTCCAGGAAATCACAAAACGCTATAGAGCAAAGTGCGTTTGAGTGTAAACGCTTCGCTGCCTGCGCCCGATTCCTGCGTGGGGACGGCAGCAGGCCGGCGCCTGCCGCCTGCCGCCATTCTCGTCATTTCCAGCGGCCGGTGCCGCCCCCGGTTCCGCCGACCGTGCTGACGCCGCCCGACATGAAGTTGCCCAGCAGGGCGTGGCCCTTGCTGAAGAAGTTCACATTCAGCATGACGGGGCTGGCGTTGAACTGGAAGCTCACGGTTTCCGCATAGAGGCGGTTGAGGTCCTTGGTGAATACCGTGCCGAACATCACGCCACCGCCGGGACTGGAAACGCCACCGGCATTGCCGGTGAAGGTCTTGAGGACATGGCCATATCCTCTGTCGGTCGTGACTTCGATCGTGAAGCGCAGATAGAAGATGGCGCTGATGATGGTGCATTTGGCCGGATATTGGTCGGCTGCCGCCGTGCCCATGATGTCGGCCGCGATGGCCTTGATCTGGTCCTGCTCGAGCAGCCCTGCCATTGAGTTTGCAAACTCGCGGGCGGCAAGGTCGGGGTCGTAGTTCAACTTGACGTCGTCCATGGAACTCTCCTGATCTTGATCCAAAGTTCAGGCGCGTAGGCGCTCTTTTTCTCGGTTCTCTCGCCAGGGGCTGCGGTCGGTGACGACAGGCCCTGGAACGGGACGGCAAGTCTCGCCATGGCGTTTTGATCGGCGGCCTCACGCGCGGAACGGGCATCATGGGCGAGGCTCAGGGGGCGGTCTCTGACTATTAAAATAGACCTGAATACCTCGAAGGTGGTAGGATAAGCGTCTCGATATATTTGGATAAACGTCTCTTCTGGATGAATTAATCTACAAAAATACAGGAAAGTGTAGTCTGAATATGGAAGTATTATTTATATATCTGTTTTTCGTTTTGCTAACGTTCAAGCATGGGTGAGGTGGTCTTTAGTTTTATTGAGGTGAATGTCGTAGCGGTGTTCCGTAAATGAAAATTCCATCACGGAATTCGAAGTAGGCGGCCGTTAAGCTGCTGATATTCGAATTTTGAAGAATGTGTTGTTATATTGTGATTGTCACTCACCCGTTCTTTGCCCAAGCACGTGCGGGCTGCCCTTGCAGCAGCATCGGAAGATGTTATTCGTTGCTGGATGTGAGGCCGTGCGGCAGGGCACGAGCCAACCCTGTTCGGGAGACATGCGTGAAGCGATCCACTGTCGACTGGAGCAAGGATGCGTGGAACTGGCGTCCCGGCGAGGGGCGGTGGTCGATGAGGCGCCATGGTCTGCCCAAGGCGGCCGTCTATGCGCGTCTCGATACTCGCGACCATCGCCCGCACGAGCGCTATGATTTCTGGCGCGAAGCCGCCCTCTACGAGATCGACGCGGACCGGCGCAGTGACCCCTCGCCGTTTCTGGCGGAGGGGGCAGGCGTGATCGGGCCGGGGGGCTCGATCTTCACCACGCGTTCCCATGCTTTGGCAGGAGGACGGCGCCGGGGGCAGAGCGAGCGGGACGGTGGTGACGATATCGCCATCGGCTTGGTTCTCTCTGGAAAGCGCCGGCACGAGGAAGGGGATGAGCGCAGCCTGGCCACGGCCGGACAATTTTTCGCCTTCGATGCCAGATCCGAGAGCCGGCTGTCCTGGACCGCCTTCGAAGCGGTGCATCTGGCGATGAGGCGCGAACGTGCTGAAGCGATCCTGGGGCCGCAGCTTCCGTCCTCGGCCGCGCTTGCCCGCTGGCTGGGGGCCTCGCCCGCCGGCCGCATCCTCGCCGCCCAGATGCGGGCGCTGGCCGGCGAGATCGACAATCTCCACCCCGACGAGCGCAGCAGCCTGCTCAAGATCACGCTCGATCTGGCCGATCTCGCCTTGCGCGACGTGGCGGGGCGGACAGAGGACGAGGATCTCGATGTCGCCGGCAGTGTCTTCACCGCGGCGATGCGGTTGATCGACGTCAATCTCGCCAACCCCGCTTTCGATCCCGACATGCTGGCAGGGCTGCTCGGCTGCTCGCGCGCCACGCTCTATCGCTGCTTTGCCGAGCAGGACATCGCCATTGCCGAGGCCATTCGCGCGCGGCGGCTGGCGCGTGCACGCGACATGCTGCTCCGCGCGCCGCGCAGCGTGTCGATTGCCGAGATCGCCATGCGCTGCGGCTATCTGGATCCGGCCCATTTCAGCCGATTGTTCCGCCAGGAATTCGGCGTCAGTCCGACGGATGCCCGCGGCTGAGCCGCTCTTGCCCGCCAGCCGTTGCCTTTCCCGTCCGAACTTGACAGAAGGGCGGCATGCAAGTCACCGTCCGTCCCGTCTCCTCCAAGCGCGAGCTCAAGCAATTTCTCGCTTTGCCGCGGCGGATCTATGCCTGTTACAGCGATTATGTCGCGCCGCTCGATCATGACCGGGCGCAATTGATCGATCCGGCCAGGAGTGCCTTCTGGACCCATGGCGAAGCCGCGTATTGGCTTGCCTATGACGGGGAGGGCCGCGCCGTCGGCCGCATCTCGGCGCAGATCGATCACCTCGCCACCGGCGCCCAGCATGAGGGCATCGGCTTCTTCGGCTGCCTCGATGCGGTGGATGACGAAGGGGTGGTGGTCGAGCTGGTACGCATTGCCGCTGCCTATCTCGCCGGCAAGGGCAGCAAGGTGATGCGCGGCCCCTTCACCTTGTCGATCAATGCCGAATCCGGCCTGCTGATCGACGGTTTCACCGCACCGCCCATGGTGCTGATGCCCTGGCACCCGCCCTATCTGCGCGCCCATCTGGAGGCTGCCGGCCTCAAGCTGGCGAAGACGCTGCATTCCTATGGCTTCGACCGGCGCCGCAGCGATCTTGCCGACAGGCTCGAAAAGCTCGGCATGGAGCGCCGCCGCAAGGGGTTCGACATCCGCGCCATGCGCATGGACAGGCTGGCCGAGGATGCCGAACTCGGGCGGTGCCTGTTCAATGGCTCCTGGGCAGCGAACTGGGGCTTCGTCCCGGTCTCGCAGGCCGAGATGGCGGCGATGATCAAGGCCTTCAAGCCGTTGCTGAAGGCGGAATATGGCGTTTTCGTCGAAAGGCAGGGGGAACTGGTCGGCTTCGCACTGTTCCTGCCCAATGTCTTCGAGATCACCGGCGATCTGGGAGGTTCGCCTTCTCCCTGGGGCTGGCTGAAACTGGCGTGGCGTGGCCTGACGCGGCGCTTCACCGGCGGCCGCGCCGTGCTGTTCGGCGTGGCGCCGCGCCTGGTCGGCTCGGTCTCCGGGGCCAGTGTCGCGCTCATCCTGGTGGATGAATTGATGCGCCGGGCGGCCATCACCGGTGTGCAAGATTTGGAATGCGGTTGGATTCTTGACGATAACTATGCCATGACGAGCGTAGTTGAATGGCTCGGGGCCCGGTCGACACGCCGTTTCGGCGTTTTTGAAGCATCGATTCAGTCCCATGACGCCCATAGTGTTTTGTGATTTGACGGCATTGCCTAGAATCGCAAAGCGCGTTGAAACAAAAAAGCTTGAGCAATCGAGCGGTTAGCTACAGCGCGCTTTGCTCAAGCGACGTGTCCAGGAAGAAGATGTCGACCGAAACCAAAGATAACATCCTGTCCGATCCGCAGCGTGTCTATGACGAGGTCGTCAACCTGATCGTATCCGAGGGCATGGTGGATCGCGAGAAGGTAACGCCTGACGCGACCTTCGAGACACTCGGCCTCAAATCCATCGATATCGTGATGATCCTCACGGCCGTGGAAGAAAAGTTCGACGTCTATATTCCGATGGACGGCTCGATCGCCGAAGCCAAGGATCTCAAATCCTTCATCGACGGCGTGCTGGCCCGCATTGCCAGTGAAAAGTCCTGATTTGAAGAGACGCGTTTATATTACCGGCATGGGGGCGGCGACGGCGGCGGGACTTGGGGTTCCGGCGCTGTGGGAGGCCGCGCGCGAGGGCCGAAGTGCCATCGGCCCGCTCGAGGTGGCACGGGAACTGCGCCACAACATCCGCATCGCCGGGCAGTTGCGTGGCTTCGATCCGGCCGATCATATCGAGCCCGATGTGCTGGCCTTCTGCGACCGCTTCACCCAGCTCGCCATCGTGGCCGGCGACGAGGCCCTGGCGCAGGCCGGCTTTGAACGCGGCGCGCGGCAGGGCGAACGCACGGCCACCATCGTCGGCACCGGCATCGGCGGCGGTGAAACCATCGAGATCGGCATCCACAACGCCTATGTCACCGGCCAGCGCCTCGATCCCTGGAGCGTGCCGCGCCTGATGCCCAATGGCGCCGCCTCGCAGCTGAGCGCCCGCTATGGCGCGCGCGGCCCGTCCTTCGCGATTGCCAGCGCCTGTGCCTCCGGCGCCCAGGCCATCGGCCTCGGTGCCCATTTCATCCGTGCCGGCATCGTCGATCGCACCGTGGTCGGCGGGGCCGAGGCCTGCATCACCGCCTCGGGCATGAAGGGCTGGGAAGCCCTGCGCGTGCTTTCTCCCAATGCCTGTCGTCCCTTCTCCAAGGATCGCAACGGCATGGTACTCGGAGAAGGTGCCGCCATTTTCGTACTGGAGAGCGAGGAGAGCGCTAGGGACAGGGGCGTGACTCCGCTGGCTGAGCTCTGCGGCTACGGCACCTCCAGCGATGCCGGCGACATCGTGCGCCCGGATGCCGGCGGTGCCGCTGCCGCGATGCGCCAGGCCCTGGCTGATGCCGGGCTCGGGCCGGAGGCGATCGACTATGTCAACGCCCACGGCACCGGCACGCTCGCCAATGATGCCACCGAGGCGGCCGCGCTGGCCGCTGTCTTCGACGCGCGCCTGCCCGGCCTGCCCGTCTCCTCCACCAAGCCGGTGCACGGCCATGCCCTCGGGGCGGCCGGCGCCATCGAGCTGGCGATCACGGTGATGGCTCTGCGCGAAGGCGTGGTACCGCCAACGCTCAACTGGACAACGCCCGATCCCCGATGCGATCTTGACTGCGTGCCGGGGCAGAAGAGGGCGGTGACGATGCGCCATGCCATGACGAATTCCTTCGCGTTTGGCGGCATCAATGCGGTGCTGATCGTCGGGCAGGCATGAGCGCGCCGCCGCCTCTCTCCATCGGCCCCATTGCGGCCCGGGTCGAGGCGGATGCCGTGCGGCGCTACCGCGAGGCGACGGCCTTCGACGGCAAGATGAGCCAAGGATTGACGGGCGATGGCGACGAGGTTCCCGCGACCTTTCCGGCGATCTGGCTGTGGCATCCGGCCGCCAAGGCTGCCTTCGACGATCTTGCCGGTGAGGAACATCTCATTCCCGTGCTGATCGCTCAGCGCTTCAGCTATCGGCGCGCCTTGCGCATCGGCGAGGAGATTCGCTTCGTGATCACCCGGCGGGCGGATGCCGCCATGCCCGACGATGTGCAGATCGAGGCGCATATCGAAGGCCGGGATGGCGAGGTCATCGCCGATTTCGCCGCGACCTACCGGTTGTTCCAGCCGGAGCTGGCGCAATGAGCGCCTCGATGCCGCCGCTCACCATCGGCCCGATCGGCGCGGCCGAGGTCGAGGCGTTCGCTCGGGCCTCGGGCGACACCAACCCCCTGCATGTCAGCGCGGCCATCGCCCGCACCATCGGCCTGGAGGCCGCGCCGGTGCATGGCATGCTGCTGGTCGCCTATCTCAATGAGGCGGTGCGGCGTTTCCTGCCGCAGGCTGTGATCGCAGGCCTGTCCACCCGCTTCATGGCACCGGTACCCGTCGGGGCCGAGGTCGAGATTTCCGGGCGAACGGTCAAGCGTCACGATAACGGCGAGCCGGCCGTGCTGCGCCTCTTCGTCAAGACGAGCGGCGGCGTCGTCGCCTGCATGGCGGAAGCGACTCTGTCGCGTGCGATGGAGGGTGGGTCATGAGCCGCAGGACCGTGCTGATCACCGGGGCCAGCAGCGGTATCGGCAGGGCCCTCGCCCTCGAATATGCCACGTCCGAAAATGCTCTCCTCCTCGTCGGCCGAGACGAGGCGCGGCTGGCCGACATCGCCGAACTCTGCCGGGCACGCGCGGCTGCGGTCGCCACTGGCCGCATCGATGTCCGTGATCGCGAGGCGCTTGCCGCCTGGATCGCAGCCCGGGACGGCGAGGCGCCGATCGACCTCGCCATCGCCTGTGCCGGCATCGTCTCGGGCACCAGCGCGCAAAGGCCGCTCGACCCCGCTGAGGCGATGCGGGCGGTGCTCGCCGTCGACCTGATGGGAGCGGTCAACACCATCGAGCCGGCGCTGGAAGCGATGCGTCGCCGAGGCCGCGGTCACATCGCTTTGGTCGGCTCGCTGGCCGGTTTACGCGGCTTTCCGTCCTCGCCGGCCTATTCCATGGCCAAGGCTGCCATTCACGCCTATGCCGAAGGCATCCGGCCGGCCCTGAAGCGCGAAGGCATCGCCGTCAGCCTGATCGCGCCGGGCTTCGTCACCACGCCGCTGAATGCCGAGCTCGTCGCGCCGCAGCCGTTCAAGCTCACCGCCACCAGAGCAGCCCGCATCATCCGCAGCGGCCTCGACCGCCGCAAGCCGGTGATCGCCTTTCCCTTCATCCTCTATGCGGGATTGCGCCTGCTCACTTTGCTGCCCGCGCGTTTCGGGGACTGGCTGCTCGATCGTCCCGGTGTCGATGTGCCGTTGACGAAGGAGCGGGAGACAAGCGGGCCATGACGCTCCTCGCGGCCCTGGCAGGCCTGTGGTGGGTCGCTCTCGTCTGCCTGCTGCTCGGCTCCACGCTGCTCGCTTTGCTCCAGCCGGCGCTCGCGGCACGCCGGGCTGTCGCCGGCGAACGCAGGCCCGTCTCGGTGCTGGTGCCGCTGCGGCAGGTTGAGGAAGCGGAGAGCGAAGCGAATCAGGCGCTCCTGCGGCTGGATCATCCCGGCCTCGAAATCCTGTTCTCGGTGAGCGACGCAGAGCCTTCTCCACGAAGTGGGGAAGGTGGCGTTGCGAAGCAACGACGGATGGGGTGCGGCCCGCTGCCAGTGTCCTATCCGGATGAAGCTGTGCAAGCCGACCACACCCCATCCGACCCTACTTCGTCGGGCCACCTTCCCCACTTCGTGGAGAAGGCTTTGACGATCAGCGTCCATGTCACCACGCCCATTCCCGGTGCCAATCCGAAGATCGCCAATCTGATCGAACCGGTGGAAGCGGCTGAGCACGATCTCCTGCTGATCAAGGATGCCGCCACCATTCTGCCGCCCGGCGCCCTGGCCGCGATGATGGCGAGCCTCACGCCCGGCGTCGGACTGGTCTCCTGTGTGCCGGTGGCGCGCAGGCCCGGCAATTTCCCGGCCCTGGTCGAGGCGAGCCTCGTCAACTCCTATGGCGGGCGGCTGTTGCTGGCGCTCTCCGCGCTCGGGGGCGGTGCCGGTATCGGCGCGGCTATGCTGCTGCGGCGTGGCGATCTCGAGGCCGCCGGCGGCATCTCCACGATCCTCCGTGCGGTCGCCGACGACCATGCCCTGGCCAAGCTTCTGCAGGCGAAGGGGCTGCGACCGGTCTTCGCCGCGGCCACCGTCGACCAGGACCTTGGCGCCCGCCGGCCCGGCGAGATCTGGCAGCGCCATCTGCGCTGGGCGATCTGCCGGCGCCTGGAAGAATCCCTGGCCTTCGCCGCCGAGCCCTTGACCGGCCTGCCCGCCGCCTGTCTTGCGGCGCTCGCCGGTGCCACTCTCCTCGGCCTGCCTGCCATTGCCCTGCTGGTGCTGACGATCCTCCTCTGGCCCGCGGCAGAATGCGCCCTCGCCTGGCGCAAGGGCTGGCCTCTCTCGCCAGCCATGCCGCTGGCTGTGCTGGCCAGGGAGGCGATCATGCCGGTGCTATGGCTAAACGCCCTCGCGGCGCGCCGCCTTGCCTGGGGCACGGCCACGATAGCGCTGTCGGGGCGGCACTGATGCTGCTGGTGATCGATGTCATCGGCCTTGTTGCCGGCCTTTTCCTTGTCGTGCTGCTGGGCCAGCATCTGCGCCTGGCCTGGCGCGCGCGCCGCTACCGGCCGCCGCCGATGCAGCCGGATGCCGAGTGCCCGCCTATTCTCCTGCAGATCCCGCTCTACAACGAGGCCGGTTCGGTCGAGGGGGCCCTGGCCTCGGCCCTGGCGCTGGACTGGCCGGCCGACCGGCTGACCATCCAGCTCCTCGATGACTCCACCGACGAGACGGCGGTCCTGGCCGCTGCCGCCATCACCGGCCTGCCGCCGGGAGGCCCGCTGGTGCAGCAGGTCAGGCGAGTGAACCGGGACGGCTTCAAGGCCGGCGCCCTGGCCGAAGGCATGCAGCGCTGCGATGCGCCCTTGATTGCCATTCTCGATGCCGATTTCAGGGCACCGCGCCAATGGCTGAGGCAAGCGGCAGCGGTACTGGCGGCCGACCAGGGGGCGGCCTTCGTGCAGTTCCGCTTCGAGTTCGGCAATCGCGACCAGAACTGGATGACTTTGGGCCAGCAATTCTCGGTCGATGCGCATTTCCTCGCCGAACAGGCGGGAAGGCAGGTCGGCGGCGACCTGTTCCAGTTCAACGGCACCGGTGCAGTCTGGCGCCGCGCCGCCATCGAGGCGGCCGGCGGCTGGTCCGCCGATACGCTGGCCGAGGATCTCGATCTGACGCTGCGCAGCTATGCCGCCGGCTGGCACGGCCAGCTGACGCTCGAGCCTCCGCTGACCTGCGAGGCGCCGGCCGACCTCGCCAGCTGGCGCGTACAGCAGGCCCGCTGGTCGACCGGCTTCGTCCAGGTCGCACGCAAGGGGCTGCCGCTGGTCTGGCATTCGAACTGGAACCTTGCTGCCAAATTCGGCACCAGCCTGCTCCTCGGCCTGCAGCTCGGCCTGCCCTGCCTCGTGCTGGCGGTCGCCGCCTTCGTCCTCGATGGCCTGCTGCGTGGTTTCGGCAGCGGACATGCCGTCCTGGCGACGGCAGCCGCCCTTTATGCCGGGACGTCGGCCCTTCTCATCACCCTGCCGCCATTTCTGCGCTTGCGCCGGGGTGGTATCATCCGCTACGGGGCAACCCTGATCGCAATTCCGGTCCTGCTCGTCTTTCTGGCTTTGGCCAATTCGGCGGGCGTGGTGACGGCGCCCTTCGCGGCAAGGCACGATTTCGTGCGCACGCCGAAACAGGGAGACCGGTAGCGGCGACAGGCTGGAACGGGGCTGAGAGACGGAGTTTGACGGGTTTGTGGGAGAGTTTGTGGGCGGTCGCCGGCTGGCTGGCGGTGATCTTGGCCGTGATATCGTTGCTCGGCTGGTCGGTCACCTTCGGCTCGACCCTGGCAACCTTCTATCTCGTCTTCAAGCATTGGCGCCTGCGCAAGGCCGGTGTCGAGGCCGAGCGCCTTCTGCTGGCGCGGGGCCTGCCTGACCGGCCCGACCTGCCGGATGTGGTGGTGCAGATCCCCACCTTCAATGAAGGCGCCATGGTCGCCCGTGCGCTCGACGCCGCCACCGCCCTCGACTGGCCGCGCGAGCGCCTGCATATCCAGATCCTCGACGATTCCACCGACGGCTCCACCGTCTTCGCCAATGAAGAGGTGGCGCGGCGCCGGGCGCGGGGCTTCGACGTGGTGCTGATCCATCGCAAGGATCGCACCGAATACAAGGCCGGCGCGCTTGCCAATGCGATGACGCTGACGCCGCATGGCTTTTTCGCCATTCTCGACGTCGATTACGTGCCCGACCCCGATTTCCTCAAGAAGACCATGACCTGCCTGTTGGCGGATCCCAAGCTCGCCTTCATCCAGGCCCGCTTCGACTATCTGAACCGGGATGCCAACCCGCTGACCCGCACCCAGGCGGTGCTGCTCGACGCCCATCTCGCCATCGAGCAGGGCACGCGCTGCTGGGCCGGCCATCCCCTGCCGTTCAACGGCACCTGCGGCGTCTGGCGCCGGGAGGCGATCGAGGCGGCCGGCGGCTGGCGCGGCGGCACCTTGGCCGAGGATCTCGACCTGTCCTACCGGGCCTGGCGCATCGGCCGGCGCGGCTCGTTCCTGATGAGCGTGCCTGTGCCCGGCGAACTTCCCGAGACGATGAAGGCCTGGATGACCCAGCAGCAGCGCTGGACCAAGGGTTTCGGCGAGGTGATGCTGCGCCTGCTCTGCCCGATCCTCGGCGACGGTTCGCTCTCGCTCACCGATCGCCTCAAGGCGGCGATGCATCTGGGGGTGTGGTGGTCGGGCCTGGCCTGGGCCGTGGCCCTGCCGGCCGGCATCGGCGCGATCGTGCTGGGCGCGCCTCTGCGCTGGGAGTTGGCCGGTGTCCTGGTCGGCCAGCTCTTGATCGGCTATATCGCGCTCTTCGTGTTCCTCAGGGCCGGCAACCTGTCCCTGCGGCCGGGGCAGACCAGCCTTTCCGATTTCCTGCGTGAATTCGTGCAGGTCTCCCGCGATCTCTTCCGGATCGGGGCCGTCATCGGCCCCGCCCAGCGCGAAGTGATCTTCGGAAAACGCAGCGAGTTCGTGCGCACCCCGAAATCCACCGCGGCGCCAAAGGTCGTCTGAGACTGGTCCGTTGTCTCAGGCCGCCGGCCTGAGCACGCCGGTCTGACGGCCGGCGGCGGCGATGATGTCGAGCGCACGCTCGATATCGGCGGCGCTGTGGGCGGCCGAGACCGAATAGCGCAGCACCACCTCGCCATTGGGCGTGGCCGGTGGGATCAGCATGTTGACGTAGAGCCCGGCGCGAAGCAGGGCGGTCCAGGTGTCGAGCCCTGCCTTGATGCCCGGCATGCGCACGGCGCCGACCGGGCCGGGCGGGGCCAGAGGCGGCAGGCCGAGGCTGGTCAGGCCGCGATGCAGGGCTTCGGCATGGCTGAACACGGTTGCGCGGCGCTCGTTGTCACGGGCGATGATCGAGAGCGCCTGACGGGCGGCGGCCACCACCGGCGGCGGCAGGGAGGCGGTATAGAGATAGCTGCGTGCGGCAAAACGCAGGGCCCGGAAGGCCGGATCATTGGTGACGCAATAGCCGCCGACCACGCCGACGCTCTTGGAGAAGGTGCCGACGATGACGTCGACCTTGTCTTCCACGCCCTGCGCTTCGGCGACGCCGCGCCCCCTGGCGCCGTAGAGCCCGAGCGAATGGGCTTCGTCGACCAGCAGCACGGCGCCGGTCTCGGACGTCACGGCGCTGATCGCCTCGAGCGTGGCGACATCGCCGAGTACGCTGTAGAGGCCCTCGACGATGACGAGCAGTCGGCTCGGCGCGATCTCGCTTGCCGCGATGACACGAGCGAGATCGGCGGCGTCATTGTGTTTGAAGGTGAGGATTTTCGCGCCCGAGAGCCGGCAGGCATCGAAGATCGAGGCATGGCAATGGGCATCGAGCACCACGGCGTCGCCTTCGCGCACCAGCCCGCCGATGGCACCGAGATTGGCCATGAAGCCGGTGGAGAACACCACGGCATCGCGCCGGCCGTAGAGCTCGGCGATGGCCTTTTCGAGCTCGACATGCAGGGCCTGGTTGCCGCTGGCGACGCGCGAGGCGGTCGAGCCCGTGCCGAAGCTCGCCAGCGCCATGCTGGCTGCCTCGATGCAGGTGGGATCGAAATTGAGGCCGAGATAGGAGTTGGTACCGAACATCAGGGTTTCGCGCCCCTCGATCACGGCCCGAACCGGGCTCAGTACTCGCTCGATCACCACGCTGAGCGGGGTGAGGGCGCCCCCGGTGGAGCGGTCGAATATATCGGCGAATCCCTGCGATCGTGCTCTGATGCCCGGCGGCCGTGCCATCGTTACTCCTTGTTTCCAAGCCAATCCCACGGATCGGCTGGAGTCTTTTTATGATTCCCGGCGATTTCGCCAGATCATGAAACTCAATCGCCCGGCAAGAGTTTCCACTGCTGCCGGCTCGTCTCGGTCATACCTTATTTTTTCGTATCGTCCATCCGGACCGGGGCGAATCTACTGCCTGAAGGGAGTTCGTGCCTTGAAACGCCTGATCGTCAGCCATCGCACGACCTATCGCTATGCCGAATCGGTCAGCTTTGGGCCGCACCGTATGATGCTGCGCCCACGCGACAGTCACGAGATGCGGCTGATCTCGGCTACCCTTACCACCTCGCTGCCGGCCGAGTTTGCCTGGACATACGATGTCTTCGGCAACGAGGTCTGTACCGGCGTGTTCACGGGGCGAGCCAGCGAATTGTCGATCGAGAGCCGGCTCGAGATCGAGCGCTTCGCCTCGGCGGCGCCGACCAACCACCTGACCGGCGGCGAGGCGCCTTTCCCGGTGACCTATTCGGCCGACGAGACCATCGATCTCGGTGCTGCCATGCTCGCCTCGGCCGACGACTATCCCGACGATCTCAGGCTCTGGATCGCCGGGGCGCCGAAGCGCCATCCGGGCGGTGCGCGGGATCTTCTCACCGGCCTGTGCCAGGAGATCCATGGCGAGTTCGCCTATGTCACCCGCTTCGAGCAATCGACCCAGGATCCGGCCGTCACCTTCGCAAACCGGAGCGGCGCCTGCCGTGACTTCGCGGCTCTGTTCATCGCCGCGGCCCGGCTGCTCGGCTTTGGAGCCCGCTTCGTCTCGGGCTATCTGTTCGACCCGCCGCCCGAGGGAGGGGCGCCGATCCTGCAGGGCGCCGGTGCGAGCCATGCCTGGGCCGACGTCTATCTGCCGGATATTGGCTGGATCGAGTTCGATCCTACCAATGGCCTGGTGGCGTCCGACCGCCTGATTCGCATCGCGGCGGTGCGCGAGCCGCATCAGGCGATACCGATCGCCGGCTCGTTCATCGGCACGCCCACCGCCTTCATCGGACTGTGGGTCGGCGTGGACGTCGAGGAGGTCGAGGTGGGGAGGCGGTCGTCGTAGAGGTGATTTTCGGCCCTGTTTAAAGGCCAATATTCTTTCCGAGCGGGGACCTTCGGGGCTAGAATGTCGACTATTCTCTCCGAATCGGAAGCAGTCCATGGAACGGCTCGAATGCGACCGCATGTTCGTGGCAGTATTGGAAGCCGGAAGCTTCTCCCGCGCGGCAGCCCGGCTCGGTACCAGCTCCGGCCAGGCTTCCAAGCTGGTGTCGCGACTGGAAGCCGATCTCGGCGTGCAATTGCTCAAGCGCACCACACGGGCCTTGTCGCCGACTGAGATCGGCCGCGCTTATTACGATCGCATCAAGGCCGTGCTGGAGGAGTTCGATGCCCTCGATGCCTCCGTGCGCAGCGCCTCGGGCCTCGCGGCGGGACGCATCAAACTCTCCGTGCCCCTCAGCTTCGGCACTATGCATCTGGCGCCGGCTTTCGTCGCCTTCGCCAAGCTGTATCCCGATATCCAGCTCGATGTCGGCTTCACCGACCGCGTGGTCAGCCTGGTCGACGAAGGCTTCGACATGGCAGTTCGCATCGGCAATCCCGGCGATTCCAGCCTGATCGCCCGCAAACTCTGCGAGGTCAGCATGGTGACGGTGGCGGCACCCGTCTATCTCGCCGAACATGGCGAGCCCCTGCACCCCCGCGAATTGGCGCGCCATGAATGCATCATCGATACCAATTACAGCGATCCGCTGAGCTGGCGTTTCCAGACGGATGGCGCGTCGCTGCAGGTGGCGGTCAGGGGACGGCTGCAATTCTCGAACGGGGAGGCGAGCTTCAAGGCGGCGGAGGCAGGGCTCGGCATTGCCTGTGGGCCGAGCTTCCTGGGCGGCGAGGCGCTGCGGGCGGGCCGCCTCAAGCCCGTGCTGCGCAGCTTCGAGGACAGGCCGCTCGGCGCCTATGCCCTCTATCCGCCCGGCCGGCATCTCGCGGCCAAGATCCGCGTTCTCGTCGATTTCCTGGCCGAACGCTATCGCGGCAGGCCGCCCTGGGAGCAGGGATGGTCCTGACATAAGTTCCACAATGGAATTAATGTTCTGTCTTGAGCCAGGATAATCGCCAGAACGGAAATGGTGCAATGTACAGGCAGCAATCCTGCCCCTGGAGACGATCATGTTCGACACCCGCACCGCCCCCTATGCCGCCCTGTTGCTGCGCCTGGCGCTCGGCGTTCTCTTCCTGGCCCATGCCGGGCTGAAGATCTTCGTGTTCACGCCGGCCGGCACCGCCCAGTTCTTCGGCTCGCTCGGCCTGCCGCCGGCGCTGGCCTATGTGACCATTGCCTGGGAGGTCATCGGCGCGCTTGCGCTCATTCTCGGCGTCTGGCCGCGCCTGGCTGCCCTGGCACTGATTCCGGTGCTGGCAGGCGCCATCGCCACTGTGCACGGCCCGGCCGGCTTCTTCTTCACCAATCCCAATGGCGGCTGGGAATTCCTGGCGCTGTGGATCGCCGGCCTTCTCGCGCTTGCCCTGATCGGCGACGGTGCCCTGGCGCTGAGGCCGACCCCTTCGCGCGCCGCCGCCAACTGACGCAATGCTTGGCGCGTTAACCCGCCCTCGTCCGGAGGATATCATGTCAGCCAGTGACGCTCCCCTCAGCATCGGCACGGTCGGCCTGACCGTGCACGACCTCGATGCGACAAGCCATTTCTACGAACAGGCGATCGGCCTGCAGGTGGTGTCGTCGGAGGCGGGCCTGCGCCGGCTCGGAACCGGCGAGACGGTGCTCCTGGAACTGCGGCATGATCCCAAGGCCCGGCAGCGTTCGCCCCGGGAGGCCGGCCTGTTCCACACGGCCTTCCTGCTGCCTGACAGGGCCGATCTCGGCCGCTGGCTCAAGCATGCCGTCGAGGCGCGGCTGCCGCTTCAGGGCGCTTCGGATCACCTGGTCAGCGAGGCGATCTATCTGTCCGATCCCGAAGGCAACGGCATCGAAGTCTATGCCGATCGCCCGCGCAGTGCCTGGACCGTCGACGGCGGCACGGTGACGATGTCGACCGAACGCCTGGACGTGCAGGACGTGATCGCCGCTGCCGGCACGACGCGCTGGCAAGGCTATCCGGCAGGCGGTATCGTCGGCCATGTGCATCTCCAGGTCGGCGCCACCGAGCCGGCGGATGCCTTCTTCGGCGGTGCGCTCGGCTTCGATCTCACCGCCCGCTATCCGGGCGCCAGCTTTTATGCGACGGGCGGCTATCACCATCATCTGGCCGCCAATATCTGGAACAGCCGAGGGGCGGGCCCGCGCGATTTCCCTTCGACGGGCCTGGCCGAGGTCGCGATGATCGCAGCCGATGAAGACATCCTTGCCGCCTTGCGGAACCGTGTACGGGCTGCCGGCGTTGCCACTACGGAAAAGCAAGGCGGTTTCGCCCTGCACGATCCCTGGGGAACCTCGTTCTCCATCGTCACCCGCAAAGGCTGAGTCATGCTGGTCAACGGAAAATGGAGCGCCGACTGGCACCCGGTGCAGGCGACCGACAAGCAGGGCGGTTTCGTGCGCCAGGTCTCGAAGTTCCGCAACTGGGTCACGCCCGACGGCAGTGCCGGGCCGACGGGCGAGGCCGGCTTCAAGGCCGAAACCGGACGCTATCATCTCTATGTCGCACTGATCTGCCCCTGGGCCTCGCGCACCCTGATCGGCCGCAGGCTCAAGGGGCTCGATGACGCCATCTCCGTCAGCGTGGTCGAACCTTCAACCACCGAACAGGGCTGGCGCTTCGGCACCTACCCCGGCGCGACGCCCGACACGGTGAACGGCGCCACCTATATCCACGAGATCTATACCCGGGCCGATCCCAACTATACCGGCCGCGCCACGGTGCCGGTCTTGTGGGACAAGCAGCGCGGCACGATCGTCAACAACGAGTCCGCCGATATCCTGCGCATGCTCAATGATGGTTTCGGCGCCCTCGCCCGCAATGACATCGACCTCTACCCCGCGGATCTGCGCCCGGAGATCGACGCCCTGAACGAGGCCATCTATCCCAGCCTCAACAACGGCGTCTATCGCGCCGGCTTCGCCACCACGCAAGAGGCCTATGAGGCCGCCTTCTGGGGCATTTTCGCCATGCTCGACCGGATCGAGCAGCGTCTTGCGGCCGGCGGCCCCTTCCTGTTCGGCACCCGCCTGACCGAAGCCGATATCCGCCTGTTCGTGACGCTGGTGCGCTTCGATGCCGCCTATCACGGGCTGTTCAAATGCAATCTCAGGCGGATTGCCGACTATCCGGCGCTCTCGGCCTATCTCGCCGCGATATTGGCAGTGCCCGGGATCCGCGAGACCGTCAGCATCGATCACATCAAGCGCGGCTATTATTCGATCAAGGCGCTCAATCCCAATGGCATCGTGCCTATCGGCCCCGACCTGCCGGGATTGACCACGGTCGAGGCCAAGGCGGCATGACGGAGAGCCTGATCATCCTCCTGCATGGTGTCGGCAGCAATGGCGGTGACCTCATGCATCTGGGTGACATCTGGCGCGAAATGTTGCCGGGCGCCACCTTGGCAGCGCCGGACGCGCCCTTCGTCTTCGAGGGCGGCCGGGGCCGGCAATGGTTCAGCGTCGCCGGTGTGAACGCGCAGAATCGCGGCGGGCGCATTGTCGCCGCCCGGGCCGCCTTCGACGCCACCGTTCAGGAGGCCATCGACAGGCACGGCTTTTCGCAGGCGCCCGAACGCGTGGCATTGGCGGGCTTTTCGCAGGGCGGGATCATGGCGCTCGATGCACTCGCTTCCGGCCGCTGGCCGCTGGCGGTCGTCGCCTTTTCCGCGAGGCTGGCGACACCGGACCCCCTGGCACCGGCGGCGGGAAGCGCCGCCTTGCTGGTCCATGGCGAGGCCGACAGGATCATTCCCGCGTGCGAAAGCGAGGCGGCGGCCGAGCGGCTCGATCGTGCAGGTGTCCACACCGAGCTCTTCATCGAGCCCGGCCTCGATCACACCATCTCATCGGAAGGCGCCATGAAGGCGGTGGATTTCCTGGCTCGGCGCCTGGGCACCCGAGCGCATGCCTAGCGTTGGCCCGGCACGTCTCTGAGATGTTTGCGCAGCCCCTCATCCTTACCCTCGCCCGTTCTTACGGGGAGAGGGTAAGGATGAGGGGCTGCGCGACGGTACATACGGTACTCATTCACGCCAGCGGCAGTTCCACCACGAAACGGCTGCCGCCGCCTTCGCGGCTTTCGCAGCGCACCGAGCCGCGGTGGCGTCCGGCAATCTGGCGCACCAGGGCCAGGCCCAGGCCCCAGCCGCCGGAGGTCTCGCTGCGGCCGGCGGGCCGGTAGAACGGCTCGAACAGATGATCTCGCTCTTTCTCGGCAATGCCGGGGCCGCGGTCGCACACCTCGATGCGGGCCCGCCCCTTATCGCTGGCAATGGTGATTTCCACCGGGGGCCGGCCATGCTTACCGGCATTCTCCAGGAGGTTGCGCATCAGCCGGCGCAGCAGCGTGGCATCGCCACGGATTTCAACAGGCTCGCCATCGGCCGCGGCGCCAGTACGGGCGGCCTCCTCCGCCGCCAGGCCCAACAGGTCGACCGGCGCCCCTTCGAGCGGCGTGGCGGTGGCATAGTCAAGCCGGCTGGCGAGCAGGATCTCGTCCACCAGTTGGTCGATCTCCTGCAGGTCCCGGTTGATCTCCTCGCGTACAGCCGGGCTGGGCTTGTCTGCACCGATTTCCACCGCCATGCGCAGCCTTGCCAGGGGCGAGCGCAATTCGTGGCTGGCATTGGCGAGCAGCGCCTTCTGGGAATTGACCAGGGCCTCGATCCGGCTGGCGGCGCCATTGAAGCTGCGGGCCACCATGGCGACCTCGTCGGTTCCCTGTTCCGCCACACGCCGGTTCAGGGCCCCGCTACCCCAGCTTTCGACACCGGCACGCAGCGTTTCAAGGCGGCGGGTCAGCCGGGCCGTGGCCGGCCAGGCCGCGATGCCGACGCCGCCGGCAACCAACAGGACCAGGAAGAGGACGCGCAGTCCCGGTTTCGGCGGTCTCGGCAATTGGGCCAGCACGGTGCGTCCCCCCGGCAGGTCGAGGCGGACGACATGGTCGAGCCAGCGCTGTGGCACATCGTCGTCTCCGGCCGGCAGGGCGATGGGAAAGCCGCGCGAGGCGATCAGCACGCGTTCCTTGCTGTAGACGGAGATCGAGGCGCCCATTTCCTCGCTGAGCTTGCGGATCTCGTTGGGCAGGTCCTCCGGCGTACGTTCCTGGAAACGCACCAACTCGTCGGTCAGCCGGACGCGCAGCGCGCCCCAGCGCTCCCCGGCCGTGTCGCCGGCTATGCGCCAGAGCGTACCGACCAGCAGCGCCAGCACCACCAGGCAGGCGAGCAGGGTGAGGTAGACCTGCCAGAACAGACGCTTGCGAAAGAATATCAGCATGGGCGCTGGCTCTTGGTCCCGATCAGGCTAGAGCGTTTTCCAAAAAGTTGATAGGCTTTCGATTAAGAAAACGCGTCAGAACAAAAGGTTAGAGAGAAAGTGCGATTCAGCGAAATCGCACTTTGCTCTAGTCCGCATCCTGCCGCTTGGCGAAGACATAGCCGGCACCGCGCACGGTGAGAATGCGGCGCGGATGCTTGGCATCGTCCTCGATGGCGGCGCGGATGCGGGAGATGTGCACGTCGATCGAACGATCGAAGACCTCGAGCTCCTCGCCCTTCACCAGATCCATCAATCTTTCGCGGTTGAGCACCCGGCCGGCATTATCGGCCAGCGCCAGGAGCAGATCGAACTGATGGCTGGTGAGCGGGCGTTCCTCGCCATCGATGCGGGCGCTGCGCGAACCGCGATCGATGGTGAGACGCCCGAAACGCAGGGTCTGGTTGTCGAGTTCGGCCGGCGCCGTGCGCCGGCGCAGCACGGCGCGCAGGCGGGCGAGCAGTTCACGCGGGTTGAAGGGCTTGGGCAGGTAGTCGTCGGCGCCGATCTCGAGCCCGACGATGCGATCGGTGTCGTCGCCCCTTGCAGTCAGCATCACCACGGGAATGTTGGAGCGCATGCGCAGGCGACGGCAGACCTCGAAGCCGTCGAAGTCCGGGAGCATGATGTCGAGTACCACGGCATCGTAGCCGTCGCGCTCGATGGCGCCGAGGCCTTCCGTGCCCGACGGCCTGTGGTCGACGTCGAAACCGGCCGCCGCCAGATAATCGCCGAGCATGGCGGCCAGCCTGGTGTCGTCGTCGATGATCAGGATGCGTTCCACGCCCACTGCCTGCTCCGCACGAATGCATTTTCTGGAAAAGACGGTCGGCTTTTCAATTGAGAAAATGCGTCAAAACAAAGAGTTGAAGAAAAATCCATTCGGCCGCTCCCCGGGAGGAGCGGCCGTCATTCTGTATCGATCCTAGAGCGTTTCGCGACTTGATGGAATTGCCATGTATCGCGAAGGCACACTCGCCAATCCGTTGGATTGGCCTGGCAACAGCGAGTTGGAGCAAAGCGTTGGTCTCCAAGCGCGCTCTGCTCCAGGGGCCTCAATTGTCGCCGTTCTCGCCGTCCTGGCCGCCATCATCCGGCCGTTCGGGGCGGCCTTGTCCGTCAGGGTGTCCGCGATGGCCGCCCATCATCGGGCCGTGCGGGCGCCAAAGATCGGCATGATCGGCCAGCTTGGCGCGCTGCTCGGGCGTCAGCACGTCGGCGGTAGCGAGCACGGCTTCGACGAAGCGTTTCGACTTGGCGTCCGTCCGCGCTACGAAGTCGCTGCGCAGTTTCTCGACCGCCGCCTTGTCGATCGTGGGCGCGCGCAGGAGATCGATGGCCTGTTTGCGGAAGGCGGCCCTGTCTTCCGGCTTGGGGGCGAGGTCGGTATAGGCGGCGGCGACGATGTCGTGCACCTTGGCCTCCTGCTCGGAGGTGGCCGCGACCGAATCCAGCGACATCCGCACGAAATTCTGGATGCGCTCGAGCCGGGGGCCGTGATGCCAGCCACCACCGCCCATTACGGCGGCAGCAGCCAATCCGCCGGCGCCGAGGGCGATGCCGGCCGCCATGGCGCTGCCGAGCACCAGCACGCGTGGCCAGCGGCGGGCGGGGACGGAAGCGTTCGGGCTTTCACTCATGTCAGTCTCCATCAAGGGCAGTGCCGCACGGCAAGGGCCGCGCCGGGCATTGCGGGATGACGAAGCCTAGCCGGGGGAGGTTTCGCGCCGTCCGGGCATTTGTAAAGTTAGATGAAGCACATAAGGAAAAACCGCGTCCCGCCGGAGCGGGAGCGCGGTTGGATGGAAAGGGCGTCGCTCGGATCGAGCCGGTCCTCAGAAGGTGACCACCGAGCGGATCGACTTGCCTTCATGCATCAGGTCGAAGGCGGTGTTGATCTCGTCGAGCGGCATGGTGTGGGTGATCAGGCTGTCGATCTCGATCTTGCCCTCCATGTACCAGTCGACGATCTTCGGCACGTCGGTGCGGCCGCGCGCGCCGCCGAAGGCGGTGCCCTTCCACACGCGCCCGGTGACGAGCTGGAACGGACGGGTGGAGATTTCCTGGCCCGAGGCCGCCACGCCGATGATGATCGATTCGCCCCAGCCGCGATGGCAGCATTCCAGGGCCTGGCGCATGGTCACCGGCAGGCCGATGCATTCGAAGGAGAAGTCGGCGCCGCCGCCGGTGAGATCGACGATGGCCTCAACCACCTTGTCATGGCCGACTTCCGCCGGATTGACGAAATGGGTCATGCCGAACTTCTTGGCCATCTCGACCTTGGCCGGATTGAGATCGACGCCGATGATCTTGTCGGCCCCGACCATGCGGGCGCCCTGGATCACGTTGAGGCCGATGCCGCCGAGGCCGAACACCACGACATTGGCGCCGGGCCAGACCTTGCCCGTATTGATCACCGCGCCGATGCCGGTGGTGACGCCGCAGCCGATGTAGCAGATCTTGTCGAAGGGAGCGTCCTCGCGCACCTTGGCCAGCGCGATCTCCGGCAGCACCGTGAAGTTCGAGAAGGTCGAGCAGCCCATATAGTGGAAGACTTCGCCGCCGTCACAGGCGAAGCGGCTGGTGCCGTCGGGCATCACGCCCTTGCCCTGGGTGCTGCGGATGGCGGTGCACAGGTTCGATCGCTGCGACAGGCAGGTTTTGCACTGGCGGCATTCGGGCGTGTACAGCGGAATGACGTGGTCGCCCGGCTTCAGGCTGGTGACACCGGCACCCACCTCGCGCACGATGCCCGCACCCTCATGGCCCAGAATGGCAGGGAACAGGCCTTCCGGATCGGCGCCGGACAGCGTGTAGGCATCGGTATGGCACACGCCCGTGGCCATGATCTCGACCAGCACCTCGCCCGCCTTGGGGCCGCCGATCTCGATGGTCTCGACCGTCAGGGGCGCACCCGCCTTCCATGCCACAGCCGCTCTCGTCTTCATGATTCACTCCCTCAAGCGTTTTGCGATGTGCCGGGATCGGCAAGATCCGCAAAGACGCGCCGAACCTAAGAGCCGGAACAGATGAGCATTCTTGCTTGAATGCGTCCTGCTCCGGAATTCGCCAAAGGGCTAGCCGGATGCGGCATGAAGCGCAAGCATCGCGGGAGTGCGATGTTTCCCTCGCGGCTTAGAAGTGTCTTATGGCCGGTGAAAGTACGACAAACTATCGTGGCGCGCGCTTGGCCAGGATGCGCTGCAGGGTGCGCCGGTGCATGGCCAGGCGTCGCGCGGTCTCGGAGACGTTGCGGCCGCAGAGCTCATAGACACGCTGGATGTGCTCCCAGCGCACCCTGTCGGCGGACATCGGGTTCTCGGGCAGCTCCGGCTTGTGGCTGGGATCGGCCATCAGCGCCGCATGGATGTCGTCGGCATCGGCCGGTTTGGCGATATAGTCGAAGGCACCCAGCTTCACCGCCGTGACGGCGGTGGCAATGTTGCCGTAACCGGTGAGGATGATGCCGCGCGCATCGGGGCGCTTCACCTTCAGGCGCGAGATCACGTCGAGGCCGGAGCCGTCGGTGAGTTTCATGTCGATCACGGCGAAGGCGGGCGGCGAGCCTTCCACCTGCGCCAGTCCCTCGGCGACCGTGTCGGCCGTGGTGACGGTGTAGCCCCTGGCTTCCATGGCTCGGCCCAAACGCTGCAGGAACGCCTTGTCGTCATCGACGAGAAGGAGTGAACGATCGGGAAATTCAGGGGCAACCATAATGCGGACTCACCTATCCTTGGTTCGAGCGAAGGGGCTCCGTTTCGCGTGAAGGGAAAGCATCTCGCCAATTCAGCGCGAGACCCCCGCTCCCTCCGGACCTTATCGTCGGCAACGCATCGCAGACCGACCCGTTGCTGACGATATGGTCAAGTGATCGAAGACCCCGATCGCCTCCTTTGGCGCGACAGTTCGCCACAGTGGGGACTATAGCGGCAAAGTGAAGAAATTTCACTGGCGACAGCCAGCTATCGTTTATTCGGTTATGCGCCGATTGCAATCCCCAGAGATTATTATGGGGCGTGGCCGGGGTAACGATGCATGCGATCAGGGCCTGCGGAAAGAATTCGAGCAGCGAAGCCCGCGCGTTGCTGTCGGGCGCGACCTGCATACCAGCTGCATATCCTTGCCGCCGCACGGCACCGAGAAGACCGGCACAAGTCCTGGCAGTACTCGCTGTTCCCGCTTGGTTGATCGCGGCCTCCACCAGTTTTTTCTCGCGGCTCGACGAGCAGTCTTGGAGGCATTGTAACGCAAATTTTCCTTAAGTCTTTGTTTTGATGCATTTTCTTGAATGAAAGGTCTTACAAATAATCTGGAGAATGCAATCGCTTAGGGGTATCGGAGGCGATTTGTCCATGTCCGAGCGAAGCCCTGCGAGCCCTTAGCGCTCGAAGACGTCGCGCGGCCATTCCAGCCTGACGACGGCGCCGCTGTCCGGCCAGGAGCGGTTCGCCAGGGCGATCGCGGCGCCGGAACGCTCGAGCAGCGTCTTGGCGATGAAGAAGCCGAGGCCGAGGCCGCCGCCCGGCTGGCCCGGCAGGCGTGGGCGACGCTGGGTGACATAGGGATCGCCGAGGCGTCCCATGATTTCGGAAGGAAAGCCGGGGCCGTCGTCACCGACGATCAGCGTCACCGTCTTGGCATCCCAGCTGGCGGTGATGCTCACCTTGGATTTGGCGAAATCGACAGCGTTCTCGACGATATTGCCGAGACCGTAGAGCATGCCGGGATTGCGTGGGGCGGAGGGAGCATCCTCCTCCAGGCCTTGGAATTCGGCCGAGATGGCAATGCCGAAATCGCGATGCGGCGCGGACACTTCCTCGATCAGCAGCGGCAGGGGCAGGCGGGCGAAGGGCGTGCCGCCATCGTCGCCCAGCGAGGCGAGCTTGCCCAGAATCTCGCGGCAGCGCTCGACCTGGCTGCGCAGCAGGCGGATGTCGTCGACGAAATCGCCTTCCGGCGGGGCGGCAACCTCCAGCTCCTTGGCCACCAGCGCGATGGTGGCGAGCGGCGTACCCAGTTCATGTGCAGCGGCGGCGGCCATGCCGTCGAGCTGGGACAGATGCTGCTCGCGCGCCAGCACCAGTTCGGTGGCGGCCAGGGCATTGGAGAGCAGGCGGGCTTCCTCGGCCACCCGCCAGGCATAGACGCCGATGAAAGCCAGGCCTAGCAGCACCGAGAACCACATGCCGATGACATAGAGCATCGGCATGTCGAACTCTTTCCCCTCGAACCAGGGCAGGGGCAGGTGCCAGGCCGTGAGCAGGGAGGCGCAGCCGATGGCCAGGAGCCCGAGCGCGAGGGTCATCAGGGGCGGCAGCGAGGTCGCCGAGATCATCACCGGCGCAAGGAACAGGAAGGAGAAGGGGTTCTGCAGGCCGCCGGTGAGGAAGAGCAGTGCCGCAAGCTGCACGATATCGAATCCGAGCAGGGTAGCGGCGCGGGCCGGGTCGACACGCTCGGTCGCCGGATAGCGCAGCCGCAAGGCGACATTGACCAGGATGGAGACGCCGATCAGCGGCAGGCAGGCCTGCAGAGGCACGGGGAAGCCGAGACCGTAGCGTACGCCGAGAACCGCGACCAGCTGGCCGGCGATCGCCATCCAGCGCAGCCGGATCAGGGTTTCCAGGCGCAGCGTATCGAGGCCGAGGCCATCATGGGGCATCACAGAGGCGGTCATCTGCTCACGGGTCGCTCGACGGAATGCTCTTTGGTGGGCGGATGAAACGGCGAAGTCATCCTTCAGGGTTGCGCCGCAATGCCAGCTCCTCCCTGATTCCAGCCGATCTTCTGCGAGAGCCGGCTTCGGAGCAAGCCTCCCTTAGGGCCTGCGGGCGTCGCTGCTAAAGGTTCAAGCCTCGGGAGGTGGTTCGCCCCATGGCCGCCCGATCAAAATGAGAGGCGTGGTGAGGCGGCTGCCGAAAGAGACCAGTGCCTGTTCGAGTGCCACCATCGCTAGGCGCGCAGCCGCTCCGGCCTGTTGCATGAATTGGCTCATCCACAGGCGGATGGCGCCTATGAGACTGGTTGTTATCTTGCCGACGTTCTGTTTGATGTCTTCGAACGTCACAGGCATCTGGCGAAGCGCTTCCATGGTGCGCTGAGCCAGTGGGTGTGCCCGTGGCAGCAGCGTCGCATCCACGCCCTGCCTGAGTTGGGATTGAAGCGCTGGAGTCTTCAATTGTTCCGACGGCAACGACGATAGGGTGCGCGCCACATTGCCGCCGGGGCCGCCCTCGAAAAATTGCACGCCCTGAAAGCGCGTCCCGTTGCTCACCTTGAGTTCGGCGGCCAGCGTCTCGGTCTCGGTAATGGCAGCACGCAGCTGGCCCGTCCTGTTGAACAAGTTGTCGTCGAGAATCCTGCTAAGACGGGCCGAGACCTGCGGACTTTGAAATCCTATGATGTCCACGATCTTACGAATGCCTTGCTCGGTGTTCACCAGCATCGCGCGCGCGTCGGTCAGTTCCTTCAGGTGATTTCCCGTAGAGCCGCCGACCCAAGTCGCTCCTTGGGCTTCAACCAATGCCGCCTCGAAGGTTCCGCGCAAAAACTGGCCTCGCGCAAGCTGATTGAGCAGCGCGCTGATGCTGTCGAACAGCTTCATGAAATCGACGATCGGCACTTCCGTCATCTGGATATATCGCGGTTCTGGCGAAGTCGGTCGATCCGCACGATGTTCAGCTCGCTCGTTGGCAGAACGAGGTTCTCATATTCCAGCGGAATAACGGTTGTCGGGATGCCGAGGGAAATGAAACCAAGCGCCTCGTTGACATAGGGTGCGGCGAACTCTCTCAAGGCCCGATGTGCCCTGCCGCCTGGGTCAACGCGCCCATCGACCCATTTCGTGACATCGTGTTGGAACTTCTCGATTGCTGCGATTGTCTCGGGACCGACGATCCCATCTTCGCGGATCTCTCTCAGCTCCTTGCTCGCGCGCCAGACATTGAGCAGCAGTTGCACGCAAAAGACGTCACATTTCGCGTTGGTTCCGCCGCTTCCAACCGACTGCGCGATATCCATTGGGCGTCTCCATGGATAAAGTATGCGAGAAATTGTGAGATGCGGCGGATTAAAAGTAAAGCGGATGCTTCCGGCCCACTCTGCGTTGCCCGATGTTTCGTCTGCGTGGCGGGAGGCAACCCAGGGGGCGCTTATTGCTCTATACAGTCCCGGCCTGCCGCGCTAAGGAAAACCCAATCGTCCATTCTCGAAGGTTTCTAGCAAATGGCGCCAGTCAGCGATCGCTTGGTCACGGTTTTCGGTGGATCGGGATTTGTGGGCCGCAATCTCGTGCGCTCGCTCGCCAAGCGCGGCTTTCGCGTGCGCGTGGCCGTGCGCCGCCCGGATCTCGCCCAATATCTGATGACCGCGGGCGCCGTCGGCCAGATCCACGGCGTGCAGGCGAACCTGCGTTATCCGGCGTCGGTTGCCGCCGCCGTCGAGGGTGCCGAAGCGGTGGTCAATCTGGTCGGCGTCATGCATGAGCACGGCGCCAACAGTTTCGACGCGGTGCAGGCTTTCGGCCCCGGCGCGATCGCCCGCGCTGCCAAGGCCGCCGGCGTGCAGCGCTTCGTGCATGTCTCGGCCCTCGGCCTGCATGCGGGCTCCGATTCGCTCTATGCCAAGAGCAAGCTCAAGGGCGAGGAAGCGGCCCGTACCGCTTTCGAGGACACCATCATCCTCAGGCCTTCGGTGATGTTCGGGCCGGATGATGATTTCTTCAACAAGTTCGCCGGTCTGGCGCGGATGTCGCCGGTGCTGCCCTTGATCGGCGGTGGCGAGACCAAGTTCCAGCCGGTTTTCGTCGGCGATGTCGCCGAAGTGCTGGCCCGCGGCGCCGAGGGGGCCCTGAAGCCGTGCGCGACCTACGAACTCGGCGGCCAGGAAGTGCTGACCCTGCGCCAGATCTTCGAATATGTGCTCAAGACCACCAACCGCAAGCGCCTGCTGGTGCCGATGCCTTTCGCCATCGCCAATGTGCAGGCGACCGTGTTCGAGCTGCTGGGGACCTTGTCGCTCGGCCTGTTCACGCCGCCCTTGACGCGCGATCAGGTCACGCTGCTGCGCCACGACAATGTCGTGACGGAGGACGCCAGCAAGGCCGGCCTGACGCTGGAAGGACTGGGCATCCAGCCGGCGACGGTGGAAGCGATCGCGCCGAGCTATCTGTGGCGCTTTCGCAAGGCTGGCCAGTTCGAGAACAAGGTGGCCTGACGACCGGAAACGGCAGTCGGAACGGAAAAGGGCCGGTCCATGGACCGGCCCTTTGCATTGGAGCTCGTCTTCAGCCCATCGTGTAGTAGGCTGCGAGGCCGAGGACGCCGACCACGATGCGCCACCATCCGAACAGGGCGAGACCGCGCTTGGATACGAAATCCAGCAAAGTCTTCACCACGAACCAGCCCGAGATGAAGGCCGTGACGAAGCCGATGGCGGTCAGGCCGAGATTGTCGGTCGTCATCGTCTTGTAGGATTTGGCGAATTCATAGACGAAGGCGCCGACCATGGTCGGCATCGCCAGGAAGAAGGAGAATTCCGCCGCCGAGCGCTTGTCGAGGCCGAGCAGCATGCCGCCGACGATGGTGGAGCCCGAGCGCGAAACACCGGGGATCATCGACAGGCACTGGAACAGGCCGATCTTCAGATAGACCGGCAGGGGCAGCACATAGCAATTGGAGAAGCGCTTCTCGATCTTGAACTGTTCGATGGCAAGCAGGACCAGGCCGCCGGCGATCAGGGCGTAGCAGACCACCGGCACATTGAAGAGATATTGCTTCATCTTGTGCTCGAGCAGCACGCCGAGGACGACGGCCGGCAGGAAGGCAACCAGCACGCCGAGGACGAAATGCTGGGCCTCCCGGTCCTTGGGCAGGGCGGTGGCGATGCGCCACAGCCTCTCGGCATAGACGGCGAGCAAGGCCAGGATCGCGCCGAGCTGGATGAGGATCACGAAAGAATCGTCGCCCTCGAATTTCAGGTAACGCGCCGCAAGCAGGAGATGGCCGGTCGAGGAGACCGGAATGAATTCGGTCAGGCCTTCGACCACGCCTAGGATGATCGCTTCCAGAATATTGGCCAGGGTCATGGGATGCCTTCGCGAGAATCGGGCGCCGATGCGGCCACAGGTCGCCCGTGCGGATGATGGGAGCGGCCCGCGCCTCGCTGGTGCGAGGCGGAAGCCGGAATCGCGGTGATTCTAGGCGCGAGTTATAACCAAACAGTAACCATGACGCAGCGGTGCGGGCATCCCTGCGACGAGAAGCGGGCGGTTCGCGATGCGGTCGTGGCCTTCGCAGCGTCTAAGTCAGGGGGATGCCGTTATTCTCATGCGTCCCAACCTCGCCAAGGCTCTCGCGGCAGGCATTTCGAGAGAATGACGTCGACATGCCGTTTGGGAATGAATTAGGAAGAGCGCGGAAATGTTGCAAAGTAATAGATTAGGTCGGATATAATCCTATGTTTGGATATGATTTTGTCCAAGTAAATTTTATTTAGACATTATTTTGTCTTGGTGGGGGCGGGGCGCTCTGGAAGAAAGATTTCCCGTTCCGAAGCTCGTTTTCGGTTTACGTCAAATTTAGTACTTAAGTAGTATATTTACCACTTAGTTAGGTGTAGGTGGCAATGAAAATTCATTAGGTATTGTAATCGATATCGTAGGGTAAAATTTTCTTTTAAATTTTCACCGACATGATAGGAACTGTGGAGCTGCAATGATGTTGTTGCAGTGGGAGTGAACGCCCGGCCGATCCGGGCCGTCTTCTTACTTGTCCTCAGTTGTTACACCACAAGCCCATGCAAAAAGAGGCGGTGATTGACCGAGTTGTCTTGGAGAAGCGCAGGGTCTCTATCGGAGTGCGCCAAGATTCATACGACCGACCATTTCGGTTTGCAGAACCCGCTCAACGTTCCGTTGCCGAATTACCAGTCAGCTGTGATTGCACAAGCCCAGGCCCTGAGAGCGCATAGCGGCTTCAAAGCTGCGCGGACCCTCTTCGCGCGCCGTTATGTCGCCATTCTCAAGACCCATCTGCCGCTGATCCATATGGCGACGGATGAGATCCGCTTGATCGTGGGCGCCTATGTGCTGAGCCGTCATTTCGCGGCCTCGCCCCATGATCCGCCGGCCGGTGTCACGGTAGCGGATGTTCAGACCTTCTGTACCGTGCATGCCCTGGCCGGGCACAACCGCATCGGGGCCATGTTGAACCTGCTGCGCCAGGCCGGCTATCTGCGCCAGATCAAGGATCTGCGCGACAAGCGCATCAAACGCCTGGAGGCGACGCGCGCCGGCATCACCATCGCCAAGCAGGTCATCACGCCCTATCTGCAGGCGCTGGCGCAATTGCAGCATGTCGACTACGCCGTTCGGCGGGTGGAGATCGACGATGCCTTTCTCGGCACGCTGGCGCGTTATTGCAGCAATTACTTCCTGATGCACGGCACCCTGGTCGACCTGGTGCCCGAGATGCGCCTTTTCATGGCGCGCGATGCCGGTTTCGAGATCCTGCTCAGGCTGATTGCAACGGAAATGCCGGGCGAAATCCTGAAGGATCGTACCGTCCATTTTCACTATGGCGCCGTCGCCGATTGCTTTGGCGTTTCGCGTGTCCATGTCCGCCGTTTACTCGAGGACGCGGCCGAAGAGGGCTATGTCACCCTGCACGCTCCGGGGGGACGGGCGATCGAGATCCATGCGAGCTTGTTCGAACTCGTCGACACCTTCATCGCCCTGCAGATGTCATTGCTGCTGCAGGCGGTCCTCCATGCCGGCGGCAAGGCCTGAGCGGCGAGGGGCACCCCGGCGCAAGCCTTGATGGCTGGAATGCGCCCTGGTCCGGAACGCCTTGTCATGCCGTTCGAATAAAAGGCGGGCCGGGACTGTAATACGGTTCACTTAAGCAGGGACCGTTCCGAATTTGTCATAGCCGGGCTTGACCCGGCTACCCAGAAGCCCCACGGACGAACCGTCGGGGAGCCGGATTGCCGGGTCAAGCCCGGCAATGACAAAGGTCGAGCCCCCCGAAACGCTTAAGTGAACCGCAATAGGGTCCGGTCCGCCTCTTTCTTCCCGACAGCACAGGCGCGCGCCAAGGGCGGCGGCCTGTCTTATCCGCGCAGCGTCGCTCCGGTCTTCTTGCCGACTTCGGCGACGATCTTGGCGGCAACGGCATCGATTTCGACATCGGTCAGCGTGCGGTCCTGCGGTTGCAGCACCACTTCGACGGCGACCGATTTCTGATCTTCGCCGATGCCCTTGCCTTCATAGATGTCGAAGATCGACACGCCCGAGATCAGTTTCTTGTCGACGCCCTGCGCGGCCTTGATGATGTCGGCGGCCCTGACTTTGCGCGCGACCAGGAAGGCGAAGTCGCGGGTGACCGGCTGGAAGGGCGAGAGGGCCAGCACGCCGCGCGTCTTGGTTGCCTTGGGCTTGGGCACCGGGATGGCGTCGAGGATGATCTCGAAGCCGACCACCGGTCCACCGGCATCCAGCGCTTCCAGGGCCAAGGGATGCAGTTCGCCGAACCAGCCGATGATGTTCTGCGGGCCGAGCTGGATCGTGCCGGAGCGGCCGGGGTGATACCAGGAAGGCGCCCCTGAGACGATCTGGAAGCTGGCGACCGGTGCGCCGAGCGCGGCCAGCAGCGTGAGGGCATCTTCCTTTGCGTCGAACACGTCAACGGGACTTGCCGGCGCCGACCAATGACGGCCGAAGCCGCCGGGGCGCGCCTGGCCGCGGCGGATGCCGCTTGCGGCGATCTTCTGGTCCTCGGGCCGGTCGCCGCGGAAGATCTGGCCGACCTCGAATAGGGCGACGTCACCGGTGCCGCGATCGGCATTGCGCTGGCCGGCCGCGATCAGCCCCGGCAGCAGGCTGGGGCGCATGTCGGAAAGATCGGCGGCGATCGGATTGGCGAGCGACAGTGTCGGCTGGCCGCCGCCGAAGCGCTCGGCCTCACCCTTGGCGATGAAGGACCAGGTCACCGCTTCCATCAGGCCGCGGGCGGCGAGGCTGCGCTTGGCCAGGCGGGTGCGCTTCTGCAGCACGGTGAGTACCGGCAGCGGCACATGGGCCTCGCGTGGCAGAGGCGTCACCGGAATGGCGTCGACGCCGACGATGCGCATCACTTCCTCGACGAGATCGGCCTTGCCCTCGATATCGGGGCGCCAGCTCGGCGCCGTCACCGCCAGCGAATCGGGTTTGCGGATGACCCCGAAGCCGAGGCGCTCGAGGATGTCGGCGCTTTCGGAGAGGCTGGTCGACAGGCCCGTCAGGCGTGCAACCTCGTGGGCCGGCAGGTCCAGGACCTCGGGCGCGGCGGTGACGCCGCCCACCACGAAGGTCTCGCTCGGCTTGCCGCCGCACAGTTCCGTCACCAACTGGGTGGCGAGGTCGACGCCCGGCACCATGAAGGCGGGATCGACGCCGCGCTCGAACCGGTAGCGGGCATCGGTGTTGATGCCGAGCGCACGTCCGGTGCGGGCAATGTTCAGCGGCTCCCACAGCGCCGATTCGATCAGCACGTCGGTGGTATCGTCGTCACAGCCCGAATGCTCGCCGCCCATGATGCCGGCGATCGATTCCAGGCCCTTGCCGTCTGCGATCACGCAGATGCTGTCGTTGAGCGCATAGGTCTTGCCGTCGAGCGCCACGATGCTCTCGCCCTCGCGGGCGCGCCGGACGGTGAGATTGCCCACGATCTTGGCAGCGTCGAAGACATGCAACGGCCGGCCGCGATCGAAGGTGACGTAATTGGTGATGTCGACCAGCGCATTGATCGGGCGCAGCCCGATGGCGCTGAGGCGGCGCTGCATCCAGGTGGGCGAGGGACCGTTCTTGACGCCACGCACCAGGCGAAGCGCGAAACCCGGGCAGAGCGAGGGCGTGTCACCAAAATCGAGCGTCACCGTGACCGGGCAGGGGCCTTCGCCGGCGACGGAGGGCACGGCGGGCGTCTTCAGCCGGCCGAGACCGGCGGCGGCGAGGTCGCGGGCAATGCCGGCGACGCCGGTGCAGTCGGGCCGGTTCGGCGTGAGGTTCACGTCGATGACCGGGTCGTTGAGGCCGGCATACTCCGCAAAGGACATGCCCACAGGCGCGTCGGCCGGCAGGTCGATGATGCCGTCATGCTCGTTGGAGATCTCGAGCTCGAATTCCGAGCACAGCATGCCGCGGCTCTCGACCCCGCGCACGGGGGCGATGGCGAGCGTGATGTTCTTGGCCGGAATATAGGTGCCGGGCGGCGAGAACACCGATTTCATGCCGGTCCGCGCATTGGGCGCGCCGCAGACCACCTGCACGGGCTCGCCCTTGCCGGTGTCGACCATGCAGACCCTGAGCTTGTCGGCATTGGGATGCTGTTCGGCCGAGACGACATAGGCGATCGAAAAGCCCGAGAGCTTCTTGGCGGGATCCTCCACCCCTTCGACCTCCAGGCCGATGCGGGTGAGGGTGTCGACGATCTCGTCGAGCGTGGCGTCGGTCTCGAGGTGATCCTTGAGCCAGGAAAGCGTGAACTTCATTGCGGGCAGCCTAGTCCAATCGATTTGGCCATGCGGATAGCGCGTCGGGCGCGAAGATGCAAAGAAATCCCAGCTGTCGGCGAAAACGGCCAACGTTGCGGGATGCCCGTGCTGTTCCCGAGCCGCCGTCCCAGCAGGATTTCATCCGGTCGGCTGGCACAACTCGCTGGCTCCGCAATTCCAGGTGGAGGACCGTCCCTCGACATCAATGATGTCCCTGTCATCTGAACTTCTTGTTTCAACAAGGGCACAGTCCGGCAGTTTGGCGCGAGCCAGCCAAGCACTCGCACGCCACGATCCTGTTCGCCGGCGCTGGCCGGACCAGTTCCTCAATGACCTGCCCGCTACTTCCCGACTGACTCCATTCCACTTGCCGTCACGACGGCAGCTGCCCGCGGCGACGCCAGGAACCGTATCAGTTCGCGCGCCGCCGCTTGGTTGTGGCTCGTCGACACCGTGCCGGCCGAGAAGATGGTGACCTTCTGCACCTCAGCCGGAATCGGCCCAAGGAGATCGATCCCGTTCACCGGCTTCAATTCGCTGATCTGCTGGAAGCCGAGTTCGGCGTCGCCCCGGGCTACGACCTCTCCCACCGGCTCGGCCGGAACCATGCGCGCCTTGGTTGTCATTTGGTCTGCGATGCCCATGCGCTTGAACATCTCCGACTGAATGTAAACGCCGCTGGCGCTGTCGGAGTAAACGACACTTTTGGCATTCAAAAGGGTCTGACGGAATGCCTCGACAGTGCTGATATCTGGATGGGGTGCGCCCCGCCGGACCGCTGCGCCGATCAGAGAGCGCGCCAGCTCGGCACGGCTGTCTGGAACGACCTTGCCCTGCCTTGCGAGATCGTCCAGGGCGTAGCCAACCATGATCACGACATCGATACGCTCGTTGCGGGCCAGGCGCTGGGGAACGGCATTGGGCGTGTTACCCATCGACGGTCCCCATTCCGTCACCAGGGTGTGTCCGCTCTGCCGCTGGAATTCGGAGGCCAGTTCTCGAAAGGCGGCCGCAAAGCCGCCTGAACAAACGACGCGGAGTTCGACGGCTTGGGCCGCTGAACCTGCGAGGACACACGCCGCAACGAGGGCAAAGAGCACGCGCCGGGAGATCGAAGGAGGTCTCATGTTCTTCTCCACCAACAGTGTGCCCAGGGTCGGGGTATCAGGCGGGTCTGCCAGGTTGAGCCGACTCGCGGGCGGTATACCGGCGATAGACGAAGAGCGTTGCGGTCAGGCCTGCCGCGCCGTCGAAGGCTATTCGGGGACCCGCGTTACGGGGGCGGGGCCTGCTTGAGGGACCAGACTTCGATCTTTTGCAATTGGAAGCGCGCCGTCTCCGATCTCTTCCCAAATCAAGGTTACGGCGACACTGCACTTAATACCTCATCCCATTTGCATGGCGTAGCGCTTGGCTTCGGCGATCAGGGCGGCGACCAGAGGGGTCTGGGTTTCGCGCTTGGGCGTGATCAGGCCGACCTTGTGGTGCGCCTGCGGCTCGACGATGGGGATCGAGCGCACATGGTCGCCCGCGCCCAGCATCTCGATCAGGATCGACGGCATCACGCTGGACCAGCGCCCCGTGCGCACATGCGAGAGCAGCACCTGCATCGAGTTGGAGACCAGGGTCGGGGCCACCGGCGTCTCGGCATTGCGCAGGAGATGGTCGACGATGCGCCGGTTCTGCATGTCGGGTGTGAGCAGGCAGAGCGGCACATGGCCGAGCTCCTCCCAGCTCACCGTGCTGCGGCCGGCAAATTCGCCGTTGACGTCGGTCAGCAGGCAATAGGTCTCGCGATAGAGCTCCACCGTCGAGACCTTCCCCAAGGGCTCGTTGTCGAGATAGGTGATGCCGGCATCGATGGCCAGGTCCTCCAGTTCCTGCAGCACCGTGGTCGAGGGACGCGAGAGGATGGAGAACGTCACGTTGGGGTGGCGGGCTCGAAAGGGCGTGGTGATCGAGGCGACCATGGAGAGCGCCGTCGGGATCACCGAGATGGTGAGGTGCCCATTGAGGCCGCGCTTGAGCGACTCCACCTCCTGGCGCATGGCGCGGCTGTCGCCGACGATGCGCCGGGCCCATTCCAGTACCCGGTCGCCCTCCGGCGTGAAGCCCTGGAAACGCGAGCCGCGCGCCACCAGCAACACGCCGAGTTCGCCTTCGAGCTGCTTGATGCCGGCCGATAGGGTGGGCTGGGTCACCCCGCAGATCTCGGCGGCCCGGCCGAAATGGCGCTCGCGCGAGAGGGCGATCAGGAATTCGAGCTTGTCGATCATGGCGCGGCCTTCCGATCGGGGATGGAAGATCGCGGCGTCCGTAAGTTCGATTCTCTGCTCATGCGGCTACTATGTCGCCATGGCCGGTGAAGGGCAATCGGCGCCCGCCTGATCGTCTTGAGCCCGGACACGCCTCGGTTGCATCCCGTGACGAATCGCACGGAGAGGCCGGGGCGGCGGTGGCATTGTCCTCCCATCAGATCAAGCGCAGCACCGCGCAAGACAAGAACGGGAACGAGACGATGTTCAAGAAGATCCTGACCGGAGCCCTGGTCGCCGCCACGCTGGCCGGCACCGCAATCGCCACCACCGGCACCGCCGAGGCCCGCTATGGCCGTGGTGGCGCCTTCGCCGCCGGCGCCGGCATCGGCCTGCTGGGCGGCCTCCTCGCCGGTTCCGCCTACAACAACAGCTATTACGGTGGCCGCTATTATTATGACGACTACCGCCCGGTCTATTATCGCCGCTGCCACATCGAGAAGCGTTGGGTCGATGGCTACTACGGCGGTTTCTGGAAGCGCGTGAAGGTCTGCTACTAAGCCCGCCTTCGGGTTATCGGACCCTGCGCCCCGACACCAGCCCGGTAGCCCGTAGGAAGCCCCGCCCCCGGCGGGGCTTCCGCTTTTTGTCACGGCTCGTTGGCCGGAACCCTCTCGCCAAACACCAGTTCGCAGCAATCCGCATCGAAGGCCAGGACCTGGGCCGGCTGGTACAGCCAAGGCGTATTTTGCCGCCACCATCGCGCGGCTTCCGGGGAATGGTTCTCGAGCAGGCGCAGAGCGCTCGCGGCCTGCACCGTGTAGGCCTGCCAAATCGCCGTCGGCGGCTTGAAGCCCAGGCGTTGCTTCAGCGTGCCGAGGAGGCCGGCCGGATTGCGAAACCCGATCTCGACGACCATGGTCTCCGGCGCCGACGGCGCCGTTTCCAGGAGCGGCAGCGTCAGGCCGATCCAGGCCTGCCTGATGGCGAGGGGCGCTTCCCCCCGGGGTGTCGAACCGATCCTGATGCCGCGCCATGGGGGCAGTGAGGCCATCGACATTTGCTCCGTCACGAAGGAAGGGCGGGCTCGTTCGCCCTCTTGAACAAATAAGCGAACAAAACGGCGAACGTCGACATTTCATCGCTGGCGGAACGCGTAGGATTTACCGACGCGGGAAAGCATTTGCATCGCTCTTCGCATTGCAACATAAATTCCCCACCCCCCCCCTCCAGACCGCGAGTGCTCATGCGACCTTCCTTCCGCCGCCTGCTCGTCGCCAATCGTTCCGAGATCGCCATCCGCGTGTTCCGGGCCGCCACGGAACTCGGCATCTCCACCATTGCCGTCTATGCGGAGGAGGACAAACTTTCGCTGCACCGCTTCAAGGCGGACGAAGCCTACCAGATCGGCAGGGGGAAGGGCCCCGTGGAGGCCTATCTTTCCATCGACGAGGTGATCCGCGTCGCCAAGGAAGCCAGGGCCGATGCCATCCATCCCGGCTATGGCCTCCTGTCCGAGAGCCCGGAATTCGCCGAGGCCTGCGCCGCCGCCGGCATCGTCTTCATCGGGCCCAGCCCCAAGACGCTGCGCACGCTCGGCAACAAGGTCGATGCGCGCAACCTCGCCATCTCGGTCGGCGTTCCCGTGATGCCGGCGACCGACCCGCTCCCCGACGATCCCGAAGCGATCAAGGCAGCGGCGCAAGCCGTCGGCTATCCGGTGATGCTCAAGGCCTCCTGGGGCGGCGGCGGGCGCGGCATGCGTCCGATCGAGAGCGAGGACAAGCTGCTCGACGCCGTCTTCACCGCCAAGCGCGAGGCCAAGGCCGCCTTCGGCAAGGACGAGGTCTATCTCGAAAAGCTGGTGCGCCGCGCCCGCCACGTCGAGGTGCAGATCCTCGGCGACGGCAATGGCACGTTGGTGCATCTGTTCGAGCGCGACTGCTCGATCCAGCGCCGCAACCAGAAGGTGATCGAGCGCGCGCCCGCGCCCTATCTCGACGAGGAGACCCGCCAGGGCCTGTGCGAGGCGGCGCTCAAGATCGGCCGCGGCACCGATTATGCCGGCGCCGGCACCGTCGAGTTCCTGATGGATGCCGATACCGGCAAGTTCTACTTCATCGAGGTCAATCCGCGCGTCCAGGTCGAGCACACGGTTACCGAGGTCGTCACCGATCTCGACATCGTCAAGGCGCAGATCCGCATCGCCGAGGGGGGGCGCATCGGCGTCATCGGCGCCGATGGCGAGCTGGAGACCGGCATCCCCGCCCAGGCCGACATCTTCATGCGCGGGCACGCACTGCAGTGCCGGCTGACCACGGAGAATCCCGAGAACAATTTCATCCCGGACTATGGCCGTATCACCGCCTATCGCGGCGCCATGGGTTTCGGCATCCGCATCGACGGCGGCACCGCCTATTCCGGCGCGGTGGTGACGCGCTGGTACGATCCGCTGCTCGAAAAGGTCACGGCCTGGGCCTCTACCCCGCAGGAAGCCATCGCCCGCATGACCCGGGCCCTGCGCGAATATCGCATCCGCGGCGTCGCCACCAACCTGCCCTTCCTGGAGGCAGTGCTGGCACATGAGAAGTTCCGCTCCAACCAGTACACCACGCGCTTCATCGACGAGACGCCCGAACTGTTCCAGTTCGCCAAGCGCCGCGACCGCGCCACCAAGCTCCTGACCTATATCGCCGACGTCACCGTCAATGGCCACCCCGAGGCGCGCGGCCGGGCCAGGCCGCCGGCCGAGGCGCGTACGCCGCATGCGCCGGAATTCAAGGTGAGGCCCGTCTCCGGCACCAAGCAACTGCTCGACACGCTGGGGCCCGAGAAGTTCGCGAGCTGGATGAAGGAGGAAAAGCGCGTCCTCGTCACCGACACCACCATGCGCGATGCCCACCAGTCGCTGCTGGCGACGCGCATGCGCACCTATGACATCGCCGGTGTCGCCTCGGCCTATGCCAGCGGCCTGCCGCAGCTGCTCTCGCTCGAATGCTGGGGCGGCGCCACCTTCGACGTCGCCATGCGCTTCCTCACCGAGGATCCCTGGGAGCGCCTCGCTTTGATCCGCGAGCGCGCACCGAACATCCTCACCCAGATGCTGCTGCGCGGGGCCAATGGCGTCGGCTACACCAACTATCCCGACAATGTCGTGCGCCTCTTCGTCAAGCAGGCCGCCGATGCCGGCATGGATCTCTTCCGCATCTTCGACTGCCTGAACTGGGTCGAGAACATGCGGGTGTCGATCGATGCCGTGCTGGAGGCGGGCAAGCTCGCCGAAGGCGCGATCTGCTACACGGCCGATCTCTTCGATGCTTCGCGCTCGAAATATGACCTGGCCTATTACGTCCGCATGGCGCGCGAGCTCGAAAAGGCCGGCTGCCACATCCTGGCGATCAAGGACATGGCCGGCCTGCTCAAGCCGGCCCAGGCGCGCAAGCTGGTGAGCGAACTCAAGCAGGAGATCGGCCTGCCGATCCACCTGCACACCCACGACACCTCCGGCATTGCCGGCGCCACGGTGCTGGCAGCGATCGAGGCCGGCGTTGATGCGGTCGACGCCGCCATGGATGCGATGTCGGGCACGACGTCGCAGGCCTGCCTCGGTTCCATCGTCGAGGCGCTCCGCCATTCCGAGCGCGACCCCGGCCTCGACCCGGAGGCGATCCGCCAGATCTCCTTCTACTGGGAGGCGGTGCGCACGCAATACACCGCCTTCGAGAGCGACCTGAAGGCCGGCGCCTCCGAGGTCTATCTGCACGAAATGCCGGGCGGCCAGTTCACCAATCTCAAGGAGCAGGCGCGCTCGCTCGGCCTGGAGACGCGCTGGCACGAGGTGGCCAAGGCCTATCGCGCCGCCAATGATCTGTTCGGCGACATCGTCAAGGTGACGCCGTCCTCCAAGGTGGTCGGCGACATGGCGCTGATGATGGTGGCGCAGGGCCTCACCCCCGAGGATGTCGCCGATCCCGCCCGCGAGGTGGCCTTCCCGGCCTCCGTCGTCGAGATGATGCGCGGCGATCTCGGCCAGCCCGAAGGCGGCTGGCCGGCCGCTTTGCAGAAGAAGATCCTCAAGGAGGGCGCGCCGATCGCCGTGCGCCCCGGCTCGCTGCTGCTGCCGGCCGACATTCCGGCGCTGAAGGCGGAGGCGGAGAAGAAGATCGGCCGCGCCGTCGAGGGCAACGAGATCTCCTCCTACCTGATGTATCCCAAGGTCTTCACCGACTATGCCGTCACCGCCCGCAAATACGGGCCGGTCTCGGTGCTGCCGACGGCGACCTATTTCTACGGCATGGTGCCGGGCGACGAGCTCACCATCGAGATCGAGCGCGGCAAGGCCTTGGTGATTCGCCTGCAGACGATGGGCGAGACCGACGAGGAGGGCCAGATCCGCGTCTTCTTCGAGCTCAACGGCCAGCCGCGCATCATCCGGGTGCCCAATCGCCTGGCGGCGGGCAGCGTCAAGGCGCGCCGCAAGGCCGAGGACGGCAACGAGGCCCATATCGCGGCACCGATGCCGGGCGCCATTTCCACCGTGGCGGTGAAGCCGGGGCAGGCGGTGAAGGCCGGCGACGTGCTCCTGACCATCGAGGCGATGAAGATGGAGACGGCGCTCCATGCGCCCCAGGACGGCAAGATCGCCGAAATACTGGTCTCTCCGGGTGCCCAGATCGATGCCAAGGACCTGTTGATGGTGATGGGGTAAGAGCGGGCCAAACGGCCATGAGTTGTTGGACGCGACGCCAGCCGTTCCTTCGTCCCGTTCTTACGGGGAGAAGGTAAGGATGAGGGGCGGCTCGCCGTTGCAAATTGATCGCATGGCTTAGCCCCTCACCTCCATCCTCTCCCCGTAAGAACGGGGAGAGGGGGCGCAAGTGTTGTGCCTTATTCTTACCTGTGTCATCTCGCCCACCCCTTACTTCTGGTGCCGATAAGCATCTCGTCCGCCCTTGGAACCGCCATGCTCTGGGGATAGAAATGGCGGACAAGTCCTCCCATTGCGCGAATCGCCATGCCCCCCGCCTTCACCCTGCATCCCCAGCTCGCCGGGGACTCCCTTCCCATCGGCGACCTCGCCCTCTCGCATCTGCGCCTGTCCAACGATGCCGGCTTTCCCTGGCTGATCCTCATCCCCAAACGGGCCGACATCAGTGAGATCATCGAGCTTGACGAGGCGGACAGGGGGGTACTCATGCAGGAGATCGCCGCGGTTTCGCAGGCCTTGAAGACTCTCACGGGCTGCGACAAGCTCAATGTCGCGGCTCTCGGCAACATGGTGCCGCAGCTCCATGTCCACGTCATCGCACGCTTCAAAGGCGATCCCGCCTGGCCGAAACCCATCTGGGGCCAGGTGCCGGCCCGGCCCTATGCCGAGGCTGTCGCCGCCGATTTGATTAGCCAGCTTCGTACATTGCTCCCGATTTCATGAAGATCTTGCCGGAAGACATTGCCATGAGCCTGCATACCCTGTTCGACCGTTCCGCCGCCATCGCCTATTCGCTCAATCCGCTCGATCGCGCCTCCGGCCAGCGCGAGGACGAAGCTTTCATTGCCGACAAGCTGGCACACTCGTCCTGCCGCTTCTTCGCCTTTTCCGGTGACATCCCGCTCCTGCGCATCCGCGACGGCGCCCACGAGGCCCTGTTCGATCGCGAGGAGATCGAGTCCTTCAAAGATAGTCGGCAAATCATATTCCTGGGTCTGCAGCCGGATGGCAGCGCCGTCTTCGCCCGGGCTTTCGACAAGGGGCTGATCGACGATCTTGCCTGGCGCCCGGACGTGGAGGCGATGGATCTGCGCTCCCTCGCCATGCGCGGGCTGGTGGCGCCCGAGATCCTCGGAGAGCTCTCCACCGCGAAGGAAGTGCTGGACTGGCACCAGCGCCATCGCTTCTGCGCCAATTGCGGCCAGGAGACCCGGATCACCGCCAGCGGCTGGCGGCGCGATTGCGCCAATTGCAACACCCAGCATTTTCCCCGCGTCGACCCGGTGGTGATCATGCTGGCCATCGATGGCGAGCGCTGCCTGATGGGCCGGCAGACCCGCTTTCCCGAGAAGATGTATTCGGCGCTGGCCGGCTTCCTGGAGCCGGGCGAGACCATCGAGGACGCGGTGCGCCGGGAGATCCTGGAGGAATCCGGCATCGCCTGCTCGCATGTGTGTTATTTCGCCTCCCAGCCCTGGCCCTTCCCCTCCTCGCTGATGGTGGGCTGCTTTGCCCGCGCCACCGGCCGCGACATCAATGTCGATATCAAGGAACTGGAGGATGCGCGCTGGTTCACGCGCGAGGAGGTGGTGCAAATGCTGCTCGACGAGCATCCCGCCGGCTTCAACGCCCCCAAGCCGATGGCGATCGCCCATCACCTCCTGAAGGAATTCGCGGAGAAGGGCGGCGCCGTGGTGCCGTAGAAATCCTGGGACCGCCGGCTTCCAGCCGGCTCTTGGAAGCGATGCGCGTTATGAGAAGAGTCGGCTGGAAGCCGGCGGTCCCAGGGATATTACTCTGCCGGCGGGGCGTGGTCGTCGCGGGCCGGATCGGCCGGAAACACACCGAAGATGCGCATCTTGGTCGAGAAGAAGCCGAGTTCCTCCAAGGCGCGCTTGAGGTTCTTCTCCTCGGGATGGCCGTCGACCTCGGCATAGAACTGGGTGGCGGAGAAATGCCCGCCGACCATGTAGCTCTCCAGCTTGGTCATGTTGATGCCGTTGGTGGCGAAGCCGCCCATCGCTTTGTAGAGCGCGGCCGGCAGGTTGCGCACCGTGAAGATCAGCGAGGTCACCGTCGGCCCCTGGCCGACCGGCACCCAGTCGGGCTCGCGCGACAGCACCACGAAGCGGGTGGTGTTGTAGGGCTCGTCCTCGACATCGGGCTTGAGGATATCGAGGCCGTAGATCTCCGCGGCCAAAGTGGAGGCGAGGGCGGCCTTGCCCGGGTCCTGCCAGTCGCGCACCAGCCGGGCGGCGCCGGCGGTGTCGCTTTCGGTCACCGGCGTGAGGCCGAGCCCGCGCATGGTGATGCGGCACTGGCCGAGGGCCTGGGGATGGCTGTGCACCGTGCGGATGGTCTTGAGGCTCGCACCCGGGACGGCCATGAGCTGGTGGTGGATCGGCAGGAAATATTCGCCGATGATATGCAGGTCCGAGGTCGGCAGGAGATGGTGGATGTCGGCGACGCGCCCGGCCACCGAGTTCTCGATCGGGATCATGGCGAGGTCCGCTTCCCCGGAGGATACCGCATTGAAGGCGTCCTCGAAGGTCGGGCAGGGCAACGCCTCCGCATCGGGATAGACATTGTTGCAGGCGATATGGGAATTGGCCCCGGGCTCGCCCTGGAACGAAACTTTCAGCTTGGACTCAGTCATACGCTAGGTTCTTTCGAGAATTTGGCGGGCGCGATCGAGGTCTTCCTGAGTGTCCACACCTAGCGGCACGGCAGGGACGACCGCAACATCGATGCGCATGCCCGCTTCCAAGGCCCGCAGCTGTTCGAGGCGCTCGCGCTGCTCCAGGGAGGCAGGAGGCAGGGTGACGAAACGCTCCAGCGCGGCCCGGCGATAGGCGTAGAGGCCGATGTGGTGAAAGAGCTCGCCCTCGCCCCAGGGCGCGGTGGCACGGGTAAAATACAGCGCCCGTAGCACGCCGGGCTCGATCGGCGTGCCCACCACCTTCACCACGCTGGAATTGGTCTTCTCCTCCTCGCGCGTGATCACCGCGGCGAGGGTGGCGATATCCACAGCCTCGTTGGAGAGCGGGCCGAACACGGCGCGAATGGTCTCCGGCTCGATGGTCGGCAGGTCGCCCTGGACATTGATGATGGTGTCGTGCCGGCCCTCGGGGTCGATGGCGCTCAAAGCCTCGTAAATGCGATCGGAGCCGGTGGGATGGTCGGGCCGCGTCATCACCGCTTCGCCGCCGGCGGCGCGGATCGCCTCGGCCACCTCGGCCGTATCGGTGGCGACCACCGCCCGGCCCAGGCGCGATTCGCAGGCCCGGCGCCAGACATGCACGATCATCGCTTCGCCTGCGATCGGGGCGAGCGGTTTGCCCGGCAGGCGGGTCGAGGCCATGCGAGCGGGGATCAGGATGAGGGGATGGGACAAGGACAACAGCCTCTGAACAGCCGCTTCCGGAGCGGGGCGGCGAAAAGTAGCAAGCGCGCGCGATTTATACGAGTTGCAAACTACCGGTCAAACCGGATAGAGGGTCCCATGCGGTTTGCCGCTTGACAGAGCGGCTACCGGAGTTTGTGTTTGAGGCTATAGGTGCGGGGGCATCTTGTGCCTTTCGTCAGATTGATCTCGAGTCGGAGCCGGGGATGAGTTCGTCGTCATCGTTTGAACTGAACAAGATTGCCGGCGCAGTCCTGGGCACGCTGATGCTGACCTTGGGACTCAGCATCGTCGCCGAGGAGATTTTCAAGCAGGAAAAACCGGAGAAGGCTGGCTACGAACTCGCCGACGCCGCGCCTGCCGCCACGGCCGAGGCGCCTGCCGCCTCCCAGGATCCGCCGCTGGCCGAGCTGGTCGCCAAGGCTTCGGTTGAAAAGGGCGCCGCCATCTTCAAGAAATGCGCTGCTTGCCACACCGACGACCAGAGCGGCAAGAACGGCGTGGGCCCGAACCTGTTCGGCGTGATCGGCGGCCCGAAGGGCCATAAGTCGGACTTCGCCTATTCCGATGCCATTAAGGCGCTGCACGACAAGGGCGAGACCTGGACGCCCGACGATTTCTACCACTTCATCAAGAGCCCGCAGGCCTTCGCCAAGGGCACCAAGATGTCCTTCGCCGGCCTGCCCAAGCCGCAGGATCGCGCCGACATCCTGGCTTATCTCAATTCCAAGAGCGACAAGCCGATCGATCTGCCGAAGTAAGCAGCGGCGCTCCTGCCAGAAATACCGAAGCCGGGCTCTGTGCCCGGCTTTTTGCTGTGATGTGATCTCGATCTCTCCGAATGAGCCGCGATCAGCCTTCTCCCGCAAGGGGAGAAGGCGGGTCGCGTCTTGCTGGGATGGGCGTGCAGCCCCTATTTCCGCCGGATGCCCAGCGGTACGCCCACGGTGGCTTGCACCGGCAGGTCGGCATGGGCCTTGGCGATCGCCTCGATCCGCTCGACGATTTCGGGCGGGAAGGGCGAGGAGCGTCCGGCCTGCATGTCGACATGCACCAGGATCTGCTCGGCAGTGGCGAGCACCTCGCCGCTGGCCTCGTTGGTCATGGCATGAAAGATATGCAGGCGCTTGGCGTCGTGGTCGATGAGCTGCAGCGTCAGCGCCAGGGGATCGCCGATATGGGCCTCGCGCAGGTTCCGGATCCGCGTTTCCATGGTGTAGATCGAGGAGCCTGCGGCACGGTAGGCCTCGTCGACGCCGATCATGCGGAAAAAGGCGTCCGAGGAATCCCCGAACACCAGCAGGAAGGCGCTCTCGGTCATGTGGTCGTTATAGTCGGTCCAGGCCTCGACCACCGGCGTGCGGTGCAAGGCCAGAGGGGCCGGGATCGGCTTGGCCCGATCCCAGCCCTCGAAGGGCCTGCCCTCGTTGGGGGTGGTGACCCGGCTCATTTCTGCTTCTTGAGGCCGAGCTTGTCGCGTGCTTCCGCTGGGGTAAGCGCTCGTCCGCCCAGGCGCTCGATGACTTCCTTGGCCCGGGCCGTGAGCGACTGGTTGGTCGCGTGCACGCCGCGGTCGAGCCAGATATTGTCCTCCAGGCCGACGCGGACATTGCCGCCCAGCAGCATGGACTGGGCCACGAAGGGCATCTGCATGCGGCCGATGGCGAAGGCGGCCCAGTTGGCGCCCGGCGGCAGGTGGTTGCGCATCGCGACCATGGTCTCGGTGGTGGCTTCCGCGCCCCAGGGAATGCCGAGGCAGAGCTGGAACATCGGCGGGGCATCGATCAGGCCGCGCTTGATCAGGTCCTTGGCCTGCCAGATATGGCCGAGTTCGAAGCACTCGATTTCGGGCTTTACGCCGACGGCCTGGATGCGTTCGGCCATTTCGCGCAGCGTCTCGCCGGTGGCCATGAACAGGCCATCGCCGAAATTCACCGAGCCGCAATCCAGCGTGCAGATCTCGGGCCTGAGTTCCTCGACATGGGCGACGCGCTCGGCCGCATTGGCGATGTCGGTGCCGGCGCCGCCGGTGCGCGGATTGGCCGGATCGAAGAAGAAGTCGCCGCCCATGCCGGCGGTGAGGTTGATCACCACGTCAACACCCGAATCGCGGATGCGCTCGACGGCCTCGCGATAATGTTCGAGCTTGCGCCCGGCCTTACCGGTGTCAACATCGCGGACATGCAGATGGGCGATGGCGGCGCCCGCCTTGGCCGCCTCGATGGCGGAATCGGCAATCTGCTTGGGCGTGACCGGGATGGCCGGGTGCTTGCCGACGGTGTCGCCGGCTCCGGTGATCGCGCAGGATATGATGACGTCGGTATTCACGGTGCTTCCTCCCTGGAGAGGCGATGTTAGGCCAGCCCCGTCTACGCACGTGACCTGTCGCGACAGGCATGGTGCAGAATGCGACAGGCAGGGCGCCTCTGGGACCGCCGGCATCCTGCCGGCTCTTGGAAACGCCGCGTGTCCAGAGATGGAGAGCCGGCAGGATACCGGCGGTCCCAGGAAGAGATCACCCCACTGTCCGCAGGCGTTCTACAAAGCCCCTGGCATTGTCGAGCGCCTCGCGCCGGTCCCGCCAGAAACGCTCGTTGAGTTCGTGGATGGCGATGATTTCGGCAGGAAAGGCACAGTGCTCGGCCAGGGCGTCCCAGGGCAGGCTGCCCCAACCCAGCGGCAGATGCAGGTCGCCGAGGCCGAAGGCATTGGCCTCGGCGCTGTCATAGACCCAGGGCAGGTCGGGCTGGCCGAAGGAATCGTGCAGATGCAGGTGCTTGGCGAAGGGCGCCAGCGCCTTGGCTTCCTCCAGGAAGTCATAGCCATACTGGCTGGCATGGATGAGGCCGTGGCTGAAGTCGAACGTGGCCCGGACCTGCGGGTGGTCGATCAGAGCGAGTTCCTCGGCCAGGCGCGCAATGCTCGGCGTCGCTGCATAGGGGCCGAAATCGAACAGGTTCTCGACGCAGAGAACGACATTATGCGCGGCCGCGACATCGCCGGCCCGGCTGAGATAGTCACGCTGGCGGGCGGCCGCATTCTCGGCGTCGTGGCGCTCGTCGGCCTGCATCATGCCGGCATGGATGACGAGGTGAGGCGCCCCGATGCGGGCCGCGATTTCGATGAAGGCCTCGGTGGTTTCCAGGAAGCGCGGCAGCAGCGCCGGCGGGGCCATGAAATTGATCGGCAGCGGGCCATGCACGGTGAAGCCGAAGGGGCGGTCTCGGCATATGGCTTCGAATTCGGCGACGCGCGAGGCCATCGGGCGCCCGGCGAGCACGAGATCGTAGTGGTAAGCGGGTAGTTCGACAAAGGCGAGGCCGAGATCGGCAACCTCATCGAGCCTGGCGGCGAGGTCGGACAGATCCGGCTGGCCCTCGCGCGAGGTCAGGCCGAGGGCGGGTTGGGTGGGCATTTCGAACTCCCTTGGTCGTGTCGGAGCAGCATAGGCTTCCTGCCCGCTGCCGGTATCAGATTGTTGACGATATCGCTTCTACACTCCGGAATATTTGTTGCGTCGCAATAATCCTGCTATGACAAATCCGTGACGAGCATTCAGCGACGGACCTGCAATCTGTAGTTTGGTGGTGCTATGTTTGAAGAACTTAAGGGCATGATGGGGTTGGGCGCGATTTCCGCGCCCGTCTACACCATCTACGAAGCGACTCATGCGGCGCTTGGCCCGACTAGAGCCTTTTCCGATGCGACTCGGGCGTTTTTTGAAAATCCCGGCAATCCTTTTTCTATGACCACCTGGGGCAAGTCGGTTGCGGCGGCCTGCGAGGTCTTCGAGCGCGTTACACGCCGTTACGGCAAGCCTGAATTCGGCATCAAGGACGTGCTGGTCGGCGGCGAGCGTGTCGCCGTGCACGAGGAAGTCGTCTGGCGCCGGCCCTTCTGCAATCTCCTGCGTTTTTCCCGCGCCATTCGCGGCAATCACCGTCCGGACCCCAAGCTTCTGATCGTGGCGCCGATGTCGGGCCATTACGCCACGCTGCTGCGCGGCACGGTCGAGGCCTTCCTGCCCAATCACGAAGTCTACATCACCGACTGGACCGACGCCCGCCTGGTGCCGGTATCGGAAGGACGCTTCGATCTCGACGACTATATCGACTACATCATCTCGATGCTGCATGTGCTCGGCCCCGATACCCATGTGATCGGCGTCTGCCAGCCTTCGGTGCCGGTGATGGCGGCCGTTTCCCGCATGGAAGCGGAAAACGACCCCTATGCACCGCTGACCATGACGCTGATGGGCGGCCCGATCGATACCCGCCTCTCGCCGACCAAGGTCAACGACGTCGCCGTCGAGAAGGGTGTCGACTGGTTCCGGTCGAACGTCATCACCAAGGTGCCGTTCCCCAATCCCGGCTTCATGCGTGACGTCTATCCCGGTTTCCTGCAGTTGACCGGCTTCATGACGATGAATCTGAGCCGCCATTTCGACGCCCATAAGACGCTCTATTTCGATCTGGTGCGCGGCGATGGCGACAGTGCCCAGAAGCATCGCGAATTCTATGACGAATATCTCTCAGTGATGGACCTGACGGCAGAATTCTACCTGCAGACGGTCGACACCGTGTTCGTCAAATACGCCCTCGCCAAGGGCGAGATGACCCATCGCGGCAAGCCTGTCGATCCGGGCGCCATCCGCAACACCGCGCTCTTCACCATCGAGGGCGAGAACGACGATATCACCGGCCACGGCCAGACCCATGCGGCCCATGGCTTGTGCGTGAACCTGCCGGCCGACAAGCGGGCCCATTATACCCAGCTGGGCGTCGGCCATTACGGCGTCTTCAACGGCTCGCGCTTCCGCGCCGAGATCGCGCCGCGCATTTCCGACTTCATTCGCTCCAATCTGGCGCCGACCAAGCCGACGAGCCGCGGCACCAACGATCCGATCCCGCTGGATTCAAAGCGCGGCAAGGGCCCGGTGCGGCCGGTCTCGGTCTGACCGGGCTCGATTGAAGCGCTGCTTTGCCATGCCCGGACTTGTCCCGGGCATGGCCGCAATGGCGAAGCCGACGGCACTTTTGGGGCTTTCATGCCGGCGTACCGGTCCGTTGACGGCTGTCCGCCGAGGCCGCATAGGGGTGGAGACGGTCGAAACGCGAGGCGGTTGATCCCATGCGCAAACTGATGGGCTTTGTCCTGATTGTCCTGCCTTGCCTCGTTGGCGCCATGCCGGGCGCCCTGGCGCAGGACTACATCAAGGGCGGAGGCGACATCACCATTCGCACCGAGCGCTATGCCCGCCCGCCTTATTCCAGCGCCACCTACTACATCTACGAGCAGGGCGGGGCGATCGTCTGCACCAAGCTCGCCGTCTGCAATAAATATGACGAATGCACCACGCGTTATGACAGCGGCTTCTTCAAGGATGCCCTGGATGCCGACGAAGGCGAACCCTCCGGCACCACGCCGGCGGTGGTCATACCCCGGAACAAGATCGCCAAGCATGTCTGCCTGACGAAATATCCGCCTCGCCGGCAGTAGCATCGACGGATCTGTCGCTCCGGGCCGGCGAGTTGCCGCAACCTTGGGGAATGATGCTAAAGCGTTTTGCGATTACGCCAAGAATCGCAAAGACGCGTCGAAACAAGGAGTTAGAGCAAACAAGCGTTTCCGTCCAAACGCGTTTTGCTCTATGGTGCGCGGGCAAAATCTGTTCCTCTCCCATAGAGATCCTGCTTGTCCCATTCCATCTTGCGCCTGCGGCTTGCCCATCGCCTGATCGCGGCGGCCCTGCTTTGCCTGTCCGTCGCTCCTTTTTCCGCCCAAGCTGAAACCGCGACCAAGGTCACCGCCTGGCCGCAGGCCGACAGCGACCTCAAGCCGGAAGCCGGCATCCGCTTCGGCGTGCTCGGCAACGGCATGCGCTTTGCGGTGATGCGCAACACCACGCCGGCGGGGCAGGCCGCCATCCGGCTGCGCATCGGATCCGGCTCGCTGCAGGAGGCCGACGACCAGCAGGGCCTCGCCCATATGCTCGAGCACATGGCCTTCAAGGGTTCGACCCGGGTGCCGGAAGGGGAGATGGTGCGCATCCTGCAGCGCAAGGGGCTGGCCTTCGGGGCCGACACCAACGCCCATACCAGCTATGATGAGACGGTCTATGCGCTCGACCTGCCGGAGGTCGATGCCGATACCGTCTCCACCGGCCTGATGCTGATGCGCGAGACGGCGAGCGAGTTGACGCTCAGTGCCTCCGCCCTCGATCGCGAGCGCGGCGTCGTCCTCTCCGAGGAGCGCCTGCGCGACACGCCCGGCTATCGCAGCGTCATGGGCCTGTTCAACGTCCTGCTCGCCGGACAGCGCGTGCCGGAACGCGCCCCGATCGGCAAGACCGAGATCATCCGCACCGCTCCCATCGAGCGGCTGCGTGCCTATTACCAGGCCAATTACCGCCCGGATCGCGCGACCTTGCTGGTGGTCGGCGACATCGATCCCGCCGCCATGGAGGCGGAGATCCGCCGGCGCTTCGAGGACTGGAAGCCGGTCGGACCTGCCGTGGCCGAGCCGGATCTGGGCCAGCCGCTCAAGCGCGGCGTCGGCGCCGATGTCGTCAAGGTTCCGGGCGCCAACACCAAGATCTATCTCAGCTGGATCCGTCCCTTCGACGCCGCGCCCGACAGCTATGCCAAGCGGCGGCAGACCGCGATCGAATATGTCGGCCTGTCCGTGCTCAAGCGTCGCCTCCAGGCCCTGTCGCGCAAGGCCAGTCCGCCCTTCATCGCCGCCGATGTCGGCTTGCAGGACCTCTATGAATCGGCCCGCGCCAGCCTGCTGTCCGCCGATGTCGAGGCCGGGGCCTGGGACAAGGGCCTGGCCGCGCTCGACCAGGAACAGCGCCGTCTCGTGCAGTTCGGCGCGCAACAGGCCGAGGTTGACCGCGAGGTGGCGGAATATCGTTCCGCCCTGCAATCGCTGGCCGATGGTGCGGCGACCCGCACCAGCCCGGATCTTGCCGCGATGCTCGCCAACAGTGTCGATGAAAGCAAGGTCTTCACCTCGCCGGCCGACGATCTCGCTCTGTTCGAGCGCATGGTGAAGGGATTGACCGCCGCCGAGGTCGACAAGGCTGTCCAGGCCGTGTTCTCCGGCAGCGGTCCGCGCCTGGTGCTGCAGGGCGCCGAACCGCCGGAACCGGCCGCGGTCGAGAAGGCCTATGCGCAGTCGCAGTCCGTTGTCGTGACCGCGCCGGCCGATGCCGCGGCAGTGGCCTGGCCCTACACGAATTTCGGCAACCCGGGCACCATCGTCGAGCGCCGTACCGTCGAGGATATCGGCGCGACCATGGTGCGTTTCGCCAATGGCGCCCGCCTTACCGTCAAGCCCACCAAATTCCGGGCCGACGAGATCCAGGTCCGCCTCGATATCGGCCGCGGCCGGCTCGATCTGCCGCATGACCGGCCGATCCCGACCTGGACCGCCCAGGCGGTCGAACTCTCCGGCCTGAAGGCGATCGACTATGACGACATGCAGAAGGTGCTGGCGCCCAAGATCGCCAGCATCGGCTTCTCGCTGGAGGACAATGCCTTCAAGTTCGAGGGCACGACCCGCCCGGCCGACCTTGCCACCCAGCTGCAGATCTTCGCCGCCTATGCCTCCGATCCTGCCTGGCGGCCGGAGGTCTTCGAGCGGATCCGCCAGCTCTATCTCGCCAATCTGCCGCAATATGAGGCGACGGCCGGCGTGGTGGTCAGCCGGGATTTCCAGGGGCTGATCCATTCCGGCGATCCGCGCTGGATCTTCCCCGACCGTCCGCAATTGCTGGCGGCCAAACCTGAGGATTTCCAGAACCTGTTCGCACCGGTCTTTGCCGGGGGCGCCCTCGACATCACCATTGTCGGCGATGTCGGCGTGGATGATGCCATCCGTGAAGTCGCGGCGACCTTCGGTGCCCTGCCGTCCCGTCCGGCGCCGCAGGCACCGGTCGCCGACAAGGCCGGAGCCTTTCCCGCCGTCACGGCCGAACCGGTCGTTCATACCCATTCCGGGCGTCCGGACAATGCCGCCGTGCTGGTGGCCATACCGGTCGGCGACATGCTGTCGGACATCCCGCGCAGCTTCACGGCCGACCTCGCCAGCTCGATCCTGGTCAATCGCCTGATCGACGAGTTCCGCATTGCCGAGGGAGCGACCTACTCTCCCCAGGGCTCGGTCGACCTGTCTTCTTCCCTGCCGGGCTTCGGCTATGTCTATGCCATGGTCGAGACCACGCCGGCCAAGGTCGCTTCCTTCTATGCGCTGGTGGACAAGATCGCCGCGGATCTGGCGGACAAGCCCGTCTCCGCCGACGAACTTGCCCGCGCCCGGGCCCCGAAGATCGAGACGATCCGACGCCGGCGACAGGAAAACGACTATTGGCTCGGCAAGTTGAGCGGCAGCCAGACCGATCCGCGGCGCCTGGATCTGATCCGCGCCGGCCAGGACGGCTACGACAAGGTCGGCCCCGAGGATATCCGCGCCTTTGCCCAGACCTATTTCAAGCCCGGCAGCGTCTGGAAGCTGACGGTACTGCCGGCCGGGGTTGCCGCAGCGCGCTGAGGCTCGCGGCAAGACACGTCGATCAGGCGCGGGCCTGTTCCTTCCTGGCTGGCACCAGGTCGGCAAAGGCCCGTTCGGCCAGCCTGGCGGTCTCGGCCTCCACCGAGCGATAGGCGGCCAGCAGGTCTTCGCCGAAGGCGGTGAGGCGCGCGCCGCCGCCATGGCTGCCGCCGGCCGAGGTCTCGATGGCGGGCTGGCCGAACATGGTGTTGACCGCGTCGAGCAACAGCCAGGCCCGACGATAGGACATGCCGAGTTCGCGGCCCGCCGCCGAGATCGAGCCGGCCCGTTTCACCGCCTCCAGCAGGTCCATCTTGCCCGGGCCGAGCCGGGCGTTCTCGTCGAAGGCGATCTTGAGGCGGATGACGGGCGGGCCGGACATGATCGGTCTCCTGAGAGCGTTTTTCGATTTGGCGGAGTGTAATTGCTCCCCCTTGCCTTTGAGGTCACGTAGCCCCTCACCCTTACCCTCGCCCCGCAAGAGGCGGGGCGAGGGGGCGCAGTCGTCGCGAATGCTCCTCCAGCCTTTCATCTCGCCCCACGGTCGGGCGAGATGGCGCGTTTCCAGCATGAGACGGCCGGTCGAAGTCACCCTCTCCCCGCCTCTTGCGGGGAGAGGGTAAGGGTGAGGGGTGGCTCATCCCTGCGTAATTACGACGGAGTCACGGAATCGCAAAGGCGCGTCGAAACAAAGAATTGGAGCAATTCAGCCTTCACACCTCAACGCGTTTTGCTCCAAGGGCAGAGGGTGTGATTGCGATTGCAGGCGAAGCGCCCTATTCAGGAGAATATAGCGTAGTCGGGCATAGGTGAAGGAGCGGGGCGTGCTTTCGCCTGAAGAATGGACGGCCCTGTGGCTCAGCCTCGAGATTGCCGGTCTTGCCACCGTGATTTCGCTGCCCTTCGCGGTCGCCGCCGCCTGGATTCTCGCCCGCCGGCGTTTTCCTGGCAAGGCGCTGTTCGACGCCCTCGTCCATCTGCCGCTGGTGCTGCCGCCGGTGGTCACCGGCTATGTCCTGCTGGTGATGCTGGGACGCAACGGCCTGATCGGTTCCTTCCTCGCTTCGCATCTCGGCATCGTCTTCGCCTTCCGCTGGACCGGGGCTGCCATTGCCTGCGCCGTAATGGGCTTTCCCTTGATGGTGCGCGCCATCCGCCTCGCCATCGAGGCGGTGGATCCCCGGCTCGAATCGGCGGCCGGCACGCTTGGGGCCAATCCCTTCTTTTCCTTCCTCACCGTGACGCTGCCCCTCGCCATTCCCGGCATCATCGCCGGCATGGTGCTGGCCTTCGCCAAGGCGCTGGGTGAGTTCGGCGCCACCATCACCTTCGTCTCCAACATTCCCGGCGAGACGCAGACCCTGTCGGCCGCGATCTATACGGCGCTGCAGGATCCCTATGGCGAGGGCACCGTGATTCGCCTGACCCTGGTCTCGGTGATCATGGCCTTCGGTGCGCTGATCGTCTCCGAGGCGATGGCCCGGCGCGCCCGCTCGCGGCTCGGACAGGCGGCGCAGGGCTGAGGACGAGCCCGCCTCTCGGTCTTGCAATGGACAGCGGGAAGCGACACCAGTAGGGGCCAGGACGATTCTTCGGAGACGCAAAGTGAGCCTCGAAACGCCCGACAAGCAGCCGGTCAAAGGCCCCGCTTCCTATTTTCCCTCCATCGAGAAGACATACGGCCAGCCGATCGCGCATTGGCTGGCGTTGATCGAGGGCAAGCGCGGCACCAAGCATATGGAAATCGTCAACTGGCTGAAGGGTGAGTTCAAGCTCGGCCATGGCCACGCCAATGCCCTGGTGGCCTACGCCCTCGCCAAGGATGGCAAGGCGGACTGACGAGCTGTCTTCATGCGATAAGCGGCATGATTGAAGCGCGAATAGGGGCACCGCATGACGATCCTGCGTAGGGCCAATCCGCAGGATGCTGCCAAGCTCGGCGCCTTGCATGTCGCTTCGTGGCGGGAGACCTATGCCGGTCTGATGCCCGATGCCATGCTTGCGAAGCTGTCGGTGAGGGCGCGTTCGACGATGTGGACCAGGATCCTCGCTGATCCGCCTGCCGTCGGCAATGTCGCCGTCTATGTGGCTGAGGACGGTGGCGATGTCGTCGGCCTGGGCTCATGTGGCTGGCAGCGTGACCAGGACCTCGGGCATCAGGGTTTCGACGCGGAAATCGGCGCCATCTACATCCTGCGGTCGCATCAGCGCGGCGGTATCGGCCGCGCCTTGATGCGTGAAATGGCGCGGGCGCTGCACGCCCATGGCCTCCGGGCCGTCTCGTTGTGGGTTCTGCGCGGGAATATCACGGCCCGCTCGTTCTATGAGCGCCAAGGGGGCGAATGGGTCGCCGAGAAAGAAGATAGGCGGGGGCGCTTCGTTCTCGTCGAGGATGCCTATGGATGGCGCGATCTCGCGCATCTCGCCGACCCCTGATCGGGATTGCCGGTGCAGCCGCAATGCCGGCGCAGGAAGGCGCCAGCACAAAATCCGATTCAATCCGCCCCGATTCTGCGCTAGGCCTTGGCGATGGCTTCTTCGGCACCGCTTCTTCAGGTTCGCGACCTTTCCGTGGCTTTCCGGACGGAGGGACAGCCGGAACTGGCGGTCGACAAGGTCTCCTTCAGCCTCGACAAGGGCGAGACCCTGGCGCTGGTGGGCGAATCGGGCTCGGGCAAGTCGGTCACGGCCCTGTCGATCGTGCAGCTGCTCAACTATCCTGCAGCCTCCCACCCCTCGGGCGAAGTGCTGTTTCGCGGTGAAAACCTAGTTGGTGCCCCGGAAAGGACGCTGCAGCGCGTGCGAGGCGCCGACATCACCATGGTGTTCCAGGAGCCGATGACCTCGCTCAACCCGCTCCACACCATCGAGCGGCAGGTCGGCGAGATTCTCAGCGTGCATCGCGGCCTGTCGAAGAAGGAGGCGCGCGCGCGGTCGCTGGAACTCCTGACCCAGGTCGGCATCCGCGAACCGGAAAAGCGCCTCGATGCCTATCCTCACCAGCTCTCCGGCGGCCAACGCCAGCGTGTGATGATCGCCATGGCGCTCGCCAACGATCCCGACCTGCTGATCGCGGACGAGCCCACCACGGCGCTCGATGTCACCGTCCAGGCCCAGATCCTCGCGCTTCTGAAGGAGATGCAGGCCAGGACCGGCATGGCCATGCTGTTCATCACCCATGACCTGTCGATCGTGCGCAAGCTCGCCGACCGGGTCTGCGTGATGCTGAAGGGACGCATCGTCGATGCCGGCCCGACGGGGCAGGTCTTCGCCAATCCGACCAGCGACTATACCAGGCGGCTGCTGGCGGCCGAGCCCAAGGGCAAGGCCACGCCCTTCGATCCCGAGGCCCGCACCATCGTCTCTGCCGACGATCTCAAGGTCTGGTTCCCGATCAGGGCCGGGCTGATGCGCAGCACGGTCGGTCACGTCAAGGCGGTGGATGGCGTCAGCCTCGCGGTGAAGGAAGGCCAGACCCTCGGCGTCGTCGGTGAATCCGGCTCGGGCAAGACCACGCTTGGCCTCGCCCTGTTACGGCTGATCTCCTCGACCGGGCCGATCGCCTATCTCGGCAAGCCGATCCAGGGCCTCGACCGGCGGGCGATGATCCCGCTGCGCAAGGAGATGCAGATCGTCTTCCAGGATCCCTATGGCTCGCTGTCGCCGCGCCTGTCGGTGGCCGAGATCGTCGAGGAGGGGCTGCTGGTCCTGGGGCGGCGGCTCGGTCCCGCCGAGCAGCGCGCCGCCATCGAGCGGCTGCTGGCCGCGCTGGGGCTCGACCCTGCCCTGGCCGATCGGATCGAGACGATGCTGACCAGGCTCGGCCGGCGCGCCAGCCTGGACGAGGCATTGCGCCAGCTCGGCCTGGGCGAAACGGCCATCGAATTGGTCGAGGAGGGGCTGCGCCGGCTCGGCTGGGGCATGGACCCGGCCAAGAGGCGGCAAGCGGTCGCCCGGGCGCTTGCCGATGTCGGCCTTGATGCCAAGGCGATGGACCGCTATCCGCATGAATTCTCCGGCGGGCAGCGCCAGCGCATCGCCATTGCGCGCGCCATGGTGCTGCAGCCGAAATTCCTGGTGCTGGACGAGCCGACCTCGGCGCTCGACATGTCGGTGCAGGCCCAGATCGTCGACCTGCTGCGCGAGCTGCAGCAGCGTCACAGACTGGCCTATCTCTTCATCAGCCACGATCTGAAGGTGGTGCGGGCGCTCGCCAACGAGGTGATGGTGATGCAGGCCGGCAAGATCGTCGAGCACGGCCCGGCCAGCGAGATCTTCGAGCGCCCGCGCGAGGACTATACCAAGGCGCTGTTCGCTGCCGCCTTCGCCATGGCGGCCGCGCCGGAGGGCGTGGTCGGGCAGTAGGGGGCGCTATTCTCCCCTCATCCCCCTGCCGGGACCTCTAGCCAACTCAAGAGAGTTGGCGACACCCCCGCAAGGGGAGAAGGGAAAAGTTTTGCGAGTTCTGCGCACTTTGAACGGTGGTCGGCACACGCGACCTAATATCGGTTAAACCCCTTCTCCCCTTGCGGGAGAAGGTCCCGGCAGGGGGATGAGGGGTGCCCTTACCCCTTCAATTTCTCCTGCAACGCCTTCCAGCCGGCAGCAAACACATGGGTCGAGACGATCTCGACATATTTGCCGGCGTCGGCGGGTGCCTCGTCGAAGGTCGCGCTCCATTCGGCGAAGGTGCGGTTGCCGTCGGTGATGGGGATCAGGCGGATGACGGCCACGTAGTTCTCGACCGGGAAGGCCGGCTTGACGAAATTATAGCTGAGGGTGTGCCCGGCATCGTCGAGCGCCAGCAGGCGCTCGCGCACATGGGCGCCATCGGTGAGATGGAAGGAGCGGATGGAACCGACGGCATCGGCGCTGCGGCCATCCTCGATCTCGCTCGAGGCGATGGCGGGATGCCAGTCCGGCAGGGCGTTGAAGTCGCGCACGGTCTTCCACACGGTTTCGATCGGCGCGTCGATCACCGCGCTCGCATAGGCCTTGGCCATGGTCTCCCCCTATTTGCTGATGTTGAGGTTCTTGAACGCCTGGGTCTGGGCGACCAGGGCTTTTTCCACCGGCAGGCGCTCCATGCTGGAGGCACCGTAGAAGCCGTGGCAGCCCGGGCAGTTCGCCAGGATGAAGCGGGCATCCTCCGGTTCGGCGATCGGCCCGCCATGGCAGAGCACGATGATCCCGGGCGAGACCTCGCGCGCGGCGGCGGCGATGGCGTTGATCTCGGCCACGCAGCCTTCCAGGGTGAGCGCGGTGTCCGCGCCGATCGAGCCGCCCGTGGTCAGGCCCATATGGGCGACGATGATGTCGGCCCCGGCCCGGGCCATGGCACGCGCATCGTCCGGATTGAAGACATAGGGCGTGGTGAGCAGGTCCTTCTCGCGCGCCAGGCGGATGAGATCGACCTCCAGGCCATAGCCCATGCCGGTCTCCTCCAGATTGGCCCGGAACTTGCCGTCGATCAGCCCCACGGTCGGGAAATTCTGGATGCCGGCAAAGCCCATCGCCTTGAGCTGGTCGAGAAAGGGGCCGAACTGGCAGAAGGGGTCGGTGCCGTTGACGCCGGCGAGCACCGGCGTGTGCCTGACCACCGGCAGCACCTCGCGGGCCATGTCGACCACGATCTCGTTGGCATTGCCATAGGCGAGCAGGCCGGCAAGCGAGCCGCGGCCGGCCATGCGGTAGCGGCCGGAATTGTAGATCACGATGAGGTCGATGCCGCCCGCTTCCTCGCATTTGGCCGAGAGGCCGGTGCCGGCGCCGCCGCCGATGATCGGTCGTCCCTCGGCGACCATGCCGCGAAACCGGGCTAAAATCCTCTCGCGCTCGCTTCCAGCCATATCAATGCTCTCCAACAATGCTTTTGAAATTCGCCAGCAGCGCCTGCACGAAGGCTGGGTCGTTCACGCCGGCCGGCACGCGAATGAGCTGGCGTTGCGGCGTCTGCTGGATCGTCGCCTCCAGCGCCGCGAACAGGGCTGCGTCGGCCTGCGGGTCATGGAAGGGCATGTCGGGCGCGTCGAGGAGCGAAACACCGCCCTCGGGGATGAGGAAGCGCACCTCGCCCTCGCACTGGTTGAGCTTGTTGCCGATCCAGCGGCCCATTTCGGCATTCTCCGCCGCCGTGGTGCGCATCAGCGTGACCTGCGGGTTGTGGACATAGAGGTTGCGGCCGCGATAGCGCTCCGGCACGCTGTCGAGCGATCCGAAATTGACCATGTCGAGCGCGCCGCAGGAGCCGACATAGGGCACCTTGGTGCGGGCGATGGCGCCGAAGCGGTGCTCGGTCGCCGCCAGCACGCCGCCGAACAGCAGGTCGCAGACCTCGGTGGTGGTGACGTCGAGCACGCCGGCGATCAGGCCGGAATCGACCAGCTTCTCCATCGACTGGCCGCCGATGCCGGTGGCGTGGAAGACGAGGCAGTCATAGTCGGCGGAAAGGTCGGCCACCAGCTGGTTCACGCAGGGCGTCGTCACCCCGAACATGGTAAGGCCGACGGCCGGCTTGTCGTCGACCTCGGCGGCCGCCTCGGCCCGCCCCCGTGCCATGCCGGCCATGGCATTGGCGGCATTGGTCATCACCACGCGGGAGATGCGGTTGAGCCCGGCCACGTCCGTGACCGAATGCATCATGGTGATGTCGGTCGGGCCGACATAGGCGGCGACATTGCCCGAAGCGACGGTGGACACCATCAGCTTGGGCGTGCCGACCGGCAATTCGCGCATGGCGGGGGCAACGAGGGCGGTGCCGCCCGAGCCGCCGAGGCCGATCAGGCCGGCGACATCGTCCCTGGTTGCGATGAAGCGGGCAAAGGCGAGCGCCATGGCGCTGACGGCCGAGCCCCGATCGCCGGTGAACACGGCCTCCGCCCCGCCGGGATGGCTGGCCGCGACGGTTGCGGGCGGGACCTCGACCTCGCTGGCGGTGCCGCCGGTGGAAAGGTCGACCCTGATAACATCGAGGCCGTGGGCTCGGATGACGTCCGCCACGAAATTGAGCTCGGTACCCTTGGTATCGAAGGTTCCCGCCACATAGACGCTCGACCCGGCCATCCCTACGCTCCCAATTGTCTTATCATTGTGGCGGGACGCTAGCACAGTCCTGGCGGCGGCGTTAAGACGGGCCTTGCGGCAAGTTGTCTTGGTAATGCCGCCGAGGAGAGGACGTCATGGCCGTGCTGCGTATCGTCGCCAATCTCGCTGCCGCCGACCCGCAGGCGGCCCGTGCCTTCTACCAGGACCTGCTCGGGCTGGAGGTGGTGATGGACCATGGCTGGATCCTCACTTTTGCCGGCCAGGGTCAGCAGACACCCCAGCTCAGCTTTGCCAGCGAGGGTGGCAACGGCACGCCGGTGCCGGATCTCTCGATCGAGGTCGATGATGTCGACGCGGTCCATGCCCGCGCTCGGGCCGCCGGCCAGGCGATCGTCTATGGCCCGGCCGACGAGCCCTGGGGCGTCCGCCGTTTCTTCCTGCGCGATCCGCTCGGGCGCCTCGTCAACATCCTCGCACATGCCGGGTGAGGCAGAGACGGGATTGCGACGCGAGGGATTGGAGAACGCGACGCCGGCCAACCCTTCTCCCCGTCCTTACGGGGAGAAGGTGAGGATGAGGGGCAGCACATTGTTTGCAGAACAGGGCGTTGCTTAGCCCCTCACCTTTATCCTCTCCCCGTAAGGACGGGGCGAGGAGGCACCTGCGTCGAGCTTGTTCGGCATCGGATCATCTCGCCCAATCTTTCCCAACCTATGAAAAGCCGTCATGGCCTCAATAGACCTCGGCGTAGCGGCGGCAGATTTCGGCATCCGACCAGGCCGACGTCATCTCGATCTCGGCGCGCTTCATGGCCAGGAAGCCCTGGATGATCTCCGGATGGAACCAGTCTTGCACGATTGAGTCGCGCATGAAAGCGTCAAGTGCAGTGGGCAGGGTCTCGGGAAGGCGGCGCAGGCCGAGGCGTTCGCGCTCGGAGGGCGGCAGCGTGTCGGGATCGTTGGCGATCAGCGGCGGCTGTGCCAGCCCTTCGCGGATGCCCGCCAGCCCGGCGCGGATCATCACGCCCAGGGCCCAATAGGGGCTCGCCGTGTTGTCGGCCGCGCGATATTCGAGATTGAAGGCCTTGGCGATGTTGGCGCCGGGGGTTTCCGCTGTCGGGCAGATGCGCACCGAGGCCTCGCGATTGAGGGCGCCGAAAGCCGTGTAGGCGGCGCTCCAGTGATGGGGACGCAGGCGGAAATAGGACACCACGCTCGGGGCGGTCAGCGCCACCAAAGCGGGCATGTGCCGGACCAGTCCCGCCACGAACTGGCCGGTGGCTTCCGAGACGCGTCCCGGCCGCGCCGGATCGAAACTGGCGGGTGCCCCGTCCCTCGTCCGGAACGAGAAATGGATGTGGAGGCCGTTGCCGACTCCGTCCGGCGTGGATTTGGGCACGAAGGTCGAGCGCAGGCCGCAGCAGCGCGCGACCTCGCGCGTCACTTCCCGGATCACCACGGCCCGATCGGCAGCGGCAACGGCGTCGGCCGGGCCGCAGACGATTTCGAACTGGTCCCGGCCGTATTCGGCGAGCACCATTTCGGGCTCCACACCGGCTTCGCGCAGGGCAGCCATCAGCAGGGGGCCGAAGGGATCGGCCCGGCGCATCGAGGCGAGCGAGAAGGAGGGCGCATGCTCCCAGGCCGCCCCCTCGATCTGGAATTCCATTTCAAAGGCGGCCGTGACCTTGAGGCCGGTTTCCGCCTCGAAATCGGCAAGCGCCGCCTTCAGGAACGAGCGCCCGCAGCCATGCCAGGGCGTGCCGTCGAGCGCGGTGATGTCGCACAGGACGCCGTTGAGAGGCGTCTTGCCCGGCAGGCTCGAGACCCGGAAGCGGCTGGCCTCGTCCGGCATCAGGCGCAGATCGCCCGCCGATCCCCAGGGATTGTCCGCCGGGATGCTATCGAACGGCGTCAAAGCGAGGTTTGCCGGCACCCAGCCGCAGCCCTTGCGCAAGGCCGCTTCTCCCGCCCCGGCCGGAATCCAGCGTCCGCGCGTCAGGCCGATCATGTCGGTGGTGAGGAGGGCGACGAGTTCGTCGCCGATCATGCCCAGATCCTGATTCATACCCTGGTCCTGGCTCATGCCGACAATCCGTTCAGGCGCCTGACCACTTCTTCGGTATCGCTGACCCAGCAATAGCCGCCCATGGCCGAGAGGGCAGCCCGGTGCCGCTCCTCCGAATAGGTGCTGCAGGCGTCCTGCACCAGCGTGACGAGGTAGCCCCGGTCTGCGCCATCACGCACGGCCATGTCGACGCACTGGTCGGTGAGCTGGCCGGCGATCACCAGATTGTGGGTGTCGAGGTTCCTCAGCACATAGTCGATATTGGTGGAGTTGAAGACGCCGGAGGAGGATTTGGGCAGCACGATCTCGTTGTCGATCGGCTGCAGTTCGTCGATGACGTCGCCATTGGGATCGTCGACCGCGATGTGGATCGGCGTCAGCTTGTGGTCGAGCGAGCGGTCGCGGCCATCCTTGGTCAGGCTGCGGATGATGGTGTGCAGCACGTTGGCGCCGCCGGCGCGGGCGGCGGCGAGCAGGCGCTGCTGGTTGGGCACGACGAGCTCGCGGTTGCGCTTGTAGAAATAGCTGTCCGGATCGGCGTCGGGATGGGCTGGGTCTCGGCCCGGGATGGTCCAGATCTTCTGCACATCGACGAACAGGATCGAGGTCCTGCCCGGAAGGAAGGCGGAATCCCGGCTGGCGGACGTCGGCATGGGTGGCTCCTCTCAATCGGCCTGTCTTTGTAACGGAAGCCGGAGCGCGCGGATGCGCCCCGGCTGAATTGGCGTCAGCTCTTGCTGGGTGCTCCCAGTTCGCCGGCGAGGCGGTTGCCGATGCTGCGCACCATGCTCGGCGCGCAGAGCGTGACCAGCAATCCCAGGACGCACCAGCCGAGCGCCAGCACCGGCGCCGCGAAGGGATCGAACGGTCCGACGAGGTTGAAATAGAGCGCGGTCACGATCACGGCCATGCCCAGGACGGGAATGACGAGTTCCCATTTGGGAATGGCGACCTGGCCGCTGAGGATCAGCCTGGTAACGCCGACCTCGACCATCAGATAGACCACCATCAGGCAGACCGAGCCGATGATGGCGAAGTGGAAATAGGCGTCGATGGCGAGGTCCCCCGTGCCGATATTCGGGCGGGCGGTGAGATAGGCGATGAGATCGACGATGGCCGTCACCGCCAGCACCACCCATACGGCGTTGCGCGGCTGGCCGTGCCGGCTGTCGAGCGCGCCGAGGATCCGGGGGCCGAAGCCGTCCCGGGACAGAGCGAACAACAGGCGGCTGGCGGTGGCGACGGAGGAAAGATGCGAGCCGAAGGCGGCTAGGACGGCCGAGAAGATCAGGATCAACGCCACCGGCCGGCCGAGATAGGTCTCGGCCAGGGCGCCGAGCGTGTTGCCGGAGCCCTTGAAGGCCGCCAGGCCCGCCGCATCCGTGCCGAAGCCGATGGTCTGGGCGAACATCACGATGACGAACAAGGCACCCGTCAGCACGACCGAGCCGAGCAAGGCGAGGGGGATGTTGCGCTTGGGATCGTCGGTTTCCTCGCCCAGCGTCGCGCAGCCTTCGAAGCCGGCCCAGGACAGGAAGGCAGCCACAACGGCGGCAGCGACAGCCTGGAAGCCGACGCCATCCAGGCTGAAGCTGGAGAAGTCGACATGGGTCGTCGGCGCGCCGCCCTTGGCGAAGATCGTCGCGGTGAGGATGATCATGAAGACGATACCGATGCCCTCGACCAGCAGCAGGACCTTGGAGATGGTGCGGGTGTCGCGCGTGCTGAAATAGACGGAAAGCAGGGCTCCGGCGAGGGCTGGCACGATCCAGGGCAGCTGGTAGGGCTTGTCAGCGCCGTGCTGCAGGGCGGCCAGCAAGGCGTTCGCGAAGGCGCCCAGCGCCGCCAGCGTGCAGATCGAGAAGAAGACATAGGTGCCGAGCAGGGCAAAACCGGAAAAGAAGCCGGCGCGGGGCCCGACGGTCGCGCCGACCAGGGCATAGGCACTGCCGGCATGGTTGTAGTAGCGGGTCAGCCGGATGAAGCCATAGGCGATCAGCGCCACGCCGACCAGGCCGAAGACGAAGACGAGGGGGATGGCCTTGCCGACGGAATCGATCAGCCCCTGGCCGTTGCCGCCCATCGCCAGGGTCGGTCCCATCAATCCCAGGGAGAGCGCCAGGGCCTCCCACAATTTCAGCTTGCGTGATGTCTTCCCGTCATTCCCGCTCATGCTACCCCACAGTTTCAGGACACGCGGCGCGCCGGCATGGCGTGCGACGAGGCCATGATGTTTTCGGATGGACGACAGCCGTCATTGTTTGCGCGCGGCATGACTGCCGAAGCCACGCGCATTGTGCGGACAGAATTCGTGGAACGCGGAAACGGCAGGCCGGGGACCGGGATCCCCGCGTATCGCTTGCTTTTTCGCACGAGCTGCTTGCTGAAAGCGAAGAAAGCATCGCAGGCCATGCCTGTCAATATTTTTTCATATTTGACGGGCAATCGATATTTATGTCAAAACTCTAACATAACGAGGGCCGCCGATCATGCCTCTGAAAGACCTGCTGACGCAGAGCGGACTCAACCTCACGCCGGCCGAGGGCAAGATCGTGCAGGCCCTGCTGGCCGACTATCCGACCTCAGGCCTGGGGACGGCCTCCAACCTCGCCAAGCGGGCCGGCGTCAGCGATCCGACCGTGGCGCGGCTATCCGCCAAGCTGGGCTTCGAGAGCTTCGCCGATTTGCAGGCCATGCTGATCACCGAAATCGAGGCGAGGCTGCAATCGCCCTTGCTGATGTTCGAAACCAAGCGGACGGCCGGCGACGGCCCGGCCACGGTACAGACCTATCTTCAGTCGGTCGCCCATCGCGTTGCCGAGACCGAAACGGCGGTGCCGGCGCAGAACTACGACCAGGCCGTGGATCTCATCATGGCGGCGAAGGGGCGGGTGCTGCTGCTCGGCGGCCGTTTCAGCCGGCATCTGGCCGGCATCCTCGCGGGCTATCTCGGCCAGTTCCGGGGGCAGGTGACGGACCTCGCGCGCTTTTCGGCCGAAAGCTTCGATCTCCTGCTGGAACTTGGCAACCGCGACGTGCTGATCGTCTTCGACTACCGCCGCTACCAGACCGACATCGTCCGCTTTGCCACCCAGGCGGCTGAGCGCGGTGTCAGGCTGATCCTGTTCACCGATCAATGGCTGTCGCCGGTGGCTGAAAAGGCCGAGGTTGTCTTCATCGCGCCGAGCGAGGTGAATTCGCCTTATGACACGCTGGTGCCGGCCCTCGCCCAGTTGGAGGCCCTGTCCCTGCACGCCGTCATGCGCAGCGGCGATGCCGTCAAGCGGCGCATCCAGGCGCTTGAGGACATTCGCAGCAGCGTTGGCGTCACGGTCAGCGAAAAGGGCGCGCAACAACCTATCCCCAATGATGTCCAGGACCATTGAATGCCGAATTCCCGGATGCAGCACGAGCCCGCCCTCGACAATGCCGATTGGCCGCCCGCCCTCGAGATCGTCAACCAAGCAGGGCGTTCGCCGATCGTGCTGATCTGCGAGCATGCCTCCAACCATATGCCGGCCGAGTATGGCGGGCTGGGCCTGGGGCCGGTGGATCTGGGCCGGCATATCGCCTGGGATGTCGGCGCGGCAGAGGTCACGCGCCATCTGGCGCGCCTGCTCGACGCGCCCGCTTTCCTGGCCGGCTATTCGCGCCTGCTGATCGATTTGAACCGGCCGCTCGGCGCGGCGAGCAGCATCCCGTTGGTGTCGGAGGCGACGGAAATCCCCGGCAATCGCGACCTCGGCCTGGCCGAGCGGGAAAGGCGCGAAGCCGTGATGTTCCACCCTTTCCACCAGGGCGTGGCGCGCTTTCTCGATGCCCGGCAGGCGCGCGGAGAAGGGAGCGTGATCGTGGCGATCCACTCCTATACCCCGGTCTTCCATGGGAAACAGCGCCCCTGGCATGCCGGGGTGCTGTTTGCGCAGGCCGCTGCGATGGGCCAGGAGGTGATCGATGGGCTGCGCGGCGCCGCGCCCGGGCTGCTGGTCGAGGCCAATGTGCCCTATGTCATCGACGGCAACGACTATGCCATCCCTGTTCATGGCGACCAGCGCGGCAATCCGGCCATCCTGATCGAGATCCGCAACGACCTGATCGCCACGCCCGACGGCGCCGCGCGCTGGGCCGGCTATCTGGCTGGCGCGCTGCCGGCCTGAGGGGTGCCATCCGCCAGGAAGCGGTCGACCACGCGCTGCAGCAGCGGGGCATAGTCGCCGAAGCGGCGGGTCTTGAGGCCGGCGACCTTGCCGGCTTCGTCCCAGAGCCGGACCCGCACGGCCTCCTTGTAGAAGGGACTGGAGCGGAATTGCGCAATCTCGGCCGCGTCCATCGGGCCGCCCTGCAGCTGTAACGTATGGCGCGAGGCGGGAGAGAGCTTGGCGTCGTAGCTCGGATCGGTGGCGCACAGATAGCGCTTGGCCGCCACATGCAGCCGCACGCATTCCGTGACGACCTTGGGGAAGAACGGCGCCAGCACCTCGGCACCGGCATCGTCATGATGCTTGTCCTCGGTGTCATCGGGCGAATAGGCGCCGAACTCGCTGGTGAAATGGCCGACATCGTGGAGCAGCGCGGCGGCGACCAGTTCGTCGCTGGCGCCTTCCTGCTCGGCGAACCAGGCGCCCTGCAGCATGTGCTCGGCCATGGTCACGGGCTCGCCGAGATATTCCTCGGCGCCCCGCCGCTCGAAGATGTCGGCGAGGAAGGGCACGATGGTGACGGCGTCGAGAGTTGGCGTGGTCATTCGGCGGCCTCCCGGCGGGTTTCGGCCCGGATGGCCGCGAGGGTGGAGAGCAGGCCGTCCTTGTCGGCATAGCAGCCCTGGAGCCAGCGCTTGCCGCTGCCCGAGAAAGCCTTGCGGGCATGCATGACGCGGGTGTTGTCGACGATGAAGAGTTCGCCCGGCCTGAGCTTGAAGCTCACTTCCATGGTGGGATCTTCCAGGATCTCGGCAAAGAGCCGATAGGCGGCATAGAAGGCGGCCATTTCCTCATAGGGTATGTCGGTGAAGGCGGCGGCCGAGCGGTTGTTGAAGCGGATGGCGATCATCTCGCCATCGGGGCCGAGTTCGATGAAGGGACGCTTGGAGCGCAGGCACACGCCCGAGGAGCCGGCATATTCGAAGCGCACGGCATGGCGGCTCAGCAAGTCGAAAGCCTTGGGATCCTCGGCCTGCAGGCGCCTGGCCACGGCGAAGCCGTCGACCACGATGGAATCGCCGCCCTCGACGGAGTTTTCCAGGCAGGCCAGCAATTGCAGCGTCGGCACCGGGTCGCGATAGGGATTGTCGGTATGGGCTTGCAGGCCGAGATTGGTGTAAGCGAGGTTGGTCGGGTTGACCTCGGCCCGTACCTCGAACCAGCGGCCGTAATTGGTCTCGCGCACATAGCCGAACAGGTCGGCGACCTCGCACAATCCGCCCGAATGGGTCGGCATATCAGTCACCACGGCAAAGCCGAAACGCTGCACCGCGCCGAGCCAGGCGCCGAGCGCGGCCCGGTCCTGGCGCAGACGGTCATAAGAGGCGGTGGGAACCTGGCCCTGCAGGCCGGCGTCCCAGGGCTCGATCTCAGGGCCGAGCCAGCCATTCCCGGCGGGAGCCGGCTTGTCGTAGCCGTGTTTGCGCAGCCAGAAGGCGGGAAACACGGCCTGGTACTGCTCGGGGGCGAAGGTGATGGCGATATCGCCCCCGGCGGTGAGTTCGGCCGAGGCGATCACTGTATCGGCCGGAATGTCGAGCACCGTGATCAGGCGCTGGCCATTGGCGCTGCTGCGGGTGCGGGGATCGAGGGCATTGTCGCGCAGCCAGATCGCGTGGAAGCGAGCGCTTTCGCCATCGCTCCAGCGCACACGCAGGGCACGCCCTTTGTCCAGGATTTCAATTGTTTCCGCCGTCATCGCATGGCCTCCCATCTGGATCGCGACCATTGTGCGAGAGCATCTGCCATCGTACAAATAATGAAAAATGTGCAGATGACATCATTTCCATTATGGCAGAATCATCCCGCCTTCCGCCGCTCGCCTGGCTGCGCACCTTCGAGGCCTGTGCCCGCCACCTCAATTTCACCGCGGCCGGCGAGGAACTCGGCCTGACCCAGGCCGCGGTCAGCCAGCATATCCGCAACCTGGAGGCCGAACTCGGTGCGGCGTTGTTCACGCGCCAGCGGAGGGGCGTGGAACTGACGCCGGAGGCCGGCGCCTATCTGCCCCATATCCAGGGGGTGTTCAGGGCGCTTGCGCGCAGCACCACAGAATTGTTCGGTCGGCGCGGCGGCCAGACGGTCGACCTGCGTTGCCCGATCTCCTTTGCCCTACTCTGGCTGGCGCCGCGTGTACCGGCCTTTGCTGCCGCCTTTCCGCAGATCCGCCTGACCCTCTCGACCGTGCATGTCCCGGCCGACTATGCCGATGATCGCGAAGGCTTCGACATCCGTTTCGGCATGGGGGCGTTCGAAGGACGTGACAGCCATCGCCTGACCTGGGAACGCCTGGTGCCGGCGGCGGCGCCTGCACTGCTGGGAGGTCTGCCGGATCTCCGGCACTGGACACGCCTGCCCCTGCTCTCGGTCGCCGGCGGCCGGGAGATGTGGCCGGACTGGTTCGCCCGGGCCGGCATCGGGACGCCGGGCCGGCCCGCCTTGGTCTTCGACAGTTTCGTGGTGGCGCTGGAAGCAGCCAAGGCCGGAGCGGGGGTGGTTTTGGCCTCTCGTCCCCTGGCGGATGCGATCCTGGCGGAAGGCCGACTCCGGTCGCTGTCGGACATCGAACTTGCCGGCGAGCGCGGCCATTTCGTCACCAGCCCGGCCGGCCGGGCGCTTGCACCGCATGAGCAGGCCGTGCTGGACTGGATCCTGGACGAGGCAAGGCCCCAGGCCTGAGCGCGTCAGGAAAGGGCGGTCCGCAGGTCTCTGTTCTCCTCGCGAGCTTCCCAGGAAGAGCCGGTCGGCCCGCCGGAGCGAGACGTGCCGCCGGGAGGCTTCGTGTCCAGATTGCCGGGCACTTTCGTAGACGCGAACGGGTCGCCCGACCGGCCATTGCCAACCCAGTCGGTGAATTGCAGGAGCTGGGCGAGGCTGGCGGGGCCTGGACCTGCCGGAAGCCAGCGGCGCAATTCATAGGGATTGACCGTCATGTAGCGGACGGTGAAGCCCTGCGCCTTGCCCGCCTCGCGCCAATCGGCCACCAGGCGCAGCCAATCCGCATAAGGTATATGCAGAGACAATAATTCTTCGAGGAACGGGTAATGTGTTCTCGTAACTCGGGGAAGAAACAGGAAACGCATAGTATTCCCCCGCAGATTTGAGAGATGACTGGGCCTTATCTGTCGGGCAGCATACCCCGTAATTTCCTACCTCTGAAAGCTGCCCAGACGGATTAGAGAATTAAACCGGCAGCTTAATACTTGTTGGTTATAGTGGCGTGGCGCTTCACGTCGCCGTGATAGTCAACGGTATTAAGTTGCGAGGAGATCCGCGACCTGGAGTTGTGCCCAGGCGGCGCGGCGGGGTCCGCCGGCCCGAATCACGGCCCCGGTGCCGGAGCTCGCAGGCCGGATGGTTGCGACAGTAACGACCATGAAAAGATGATCATCGCGCTGGCGCGAACGCTTTCTCTACTGAGCATGGATCTGTTCCAATGCTTTGTTTCGATGTGTTTTGGTGAGGCCTGCCGAACGCGATGAACCCCGGAGCAAAACGCGTTCAAGTGCGGGCGCTCGCTTGCTCTAACTCTCTGGTTCGACGCGTCTTTGCGGCTGTTGGTGATTCCATCAAAACGCAAAACGCTCCGGGGGGCTTTAGGCGGACGGTGCGGGCATGCTATCGGGAGGGCCGCCCGCTGCCCACCCAGGAGGCTTCCCTTGCCGATCGATCTCAATGGACTTGGAAACCTGTTCATCCTCTATGGCATCAACTGCCTGGGGGCCCTCGTGATCATGCTGGTCGGCTGGTGGGCCGCCGGCATGCTGGAGCGTCTGACGACCAGGGCCCTCACGGCGACATCGCGCATGGATCCGATCGTCACCGCCTTCCTGTCGAGCCTGGTGCGCTATGGGGTGCTGGTGCTGGTCTTCATCCTGATCCTGCAGGTGATCGGCATCCAGGCCACCAGCCTCGTCGCCGTGCTGGGTGCCGCTTCGCTGGCCATCGGGCTGGCTTTGCAGGGCACGCTTTCCAACATGGCGGCCGGCGTGATGCTGCTGCTGTTCCGGCCTTTCCAGCTCGGCGACAGCATCGAGGTGGCCGGTAAGGCCGGCACGGTCAAGAACCTCAACCTGTTCATGACCGAACTCGCCAGCGGCGACAATGTGCAGGTTCTGATTCCGAACGGGCAGGTCTGGGGCTCTCCGATCACCAATGTCTCGGCCTATCCCACCCGCAGCGTCAATGTGAAGGTGCCCGTGCCCTATGGCGGCAATGCCGAGGCGGTGTCGGGCGCGATCCGCGATTTCCTCAGCCGCGACGGCCGGGTGCTGCCGCTGCCGGCAGCCTCGATCGTGTTGTCCGGCTTCACCGAAAAGGGCGTCGACATCGCCGTCCAGGCCTGGGCCAAGGCCGGCGATGCCAATGACCTCAAGGCCGAGATCCTGCAGCGGGCCTCGACGGCCCTGGAGGCCGCCGCATCCGCGGCCTGATCGCTCGCTCTGCGATCACTTCTGCGCAGCGCGCCGTTCGGCGACGCGCGAGAGCGCGGCCCAGTCGAGATGGCCTTCGCCATGGGCGAGGGCGTCGAGATGGTTGTCGCGCAGCACGCCGGCGAAGGGCAGGGGCACGTTGACGGCATCGGCCGCCTCGAGAGCGAGGCGCACATCCTTCAGGCCGAGCGAGAGCTTGAAGCCGGCGGGCTCGAAGCGCTCCTCCGCAATGGCGGCGCCATAGCCCTTATAGGGCGGCGCGGCGAAGATGGTGGAGGTCAGCATCTCCAGGAAGGCGGTTTTGGCGACGCCGTGGCCCGCTGCCAGCGTCGACGCCTCGGCCATGGTCTCGATGGCGCTGGCGATCATGAAATTGGCGGCGAGCTTCACGGCAGCCGCCTGCTCGGGCCGGTCGCCGAAGCGCCAGGTCTTCTGGCCCAGCACGTCGAACAGCGGCTGGACGCGATCGAACTGGGCGGCTTCGCCGGCCGCCAGGATGTTGAGCTGGCCGGCCTCCGCCACATTCACGCGCCCGAGCACCGGGGCGGCGATATAGGAGAGGCTGCGGGCCGCATGCTCGGCGGCGATGTCGCGGGTGAAGGCGACCGAGACGGTCGCCATATTCACGACGACGGCGCCGTTGGCGAGGGCGTCCAAGGTGCCCTGGGCAAGCAGGACATCCCGGCTCGCCGCGTCATCGGCCAGCATGGCGATCAGCACCTCGGCGCCATCAGCCGCATCGGCCGGCGCGGCGGCCGGCTCGGCCCCCAGTGCCGCGAGGCGGGCAACCGGCTCCTGCGAGCGATTCCAGGCCCGCACGCGGTGGCCCGCCTTGACCAGATTGGCGGCCATGGGAAAACCCATGGTGCCCAGACCGAGAAAACCCACTTGCATGATCGAGAGCTCCTTATTTGGAAATGATCGTTTCCGAATTGGTCAAAAAAAATCAGTCGAGCACTTTTAGCGCGAGATCCGTGATATCGGCCATGTCGTCATGCCGGCGGCCGGTCTTGCCGATCACCCGCATGCCGAGCAGGACGCACAGGAGGGTGCGCGCCGCCTGATGGACCCCGAGATGCGGATTGACGGAGCCGTCTGCCTGCCCCTGCCGGATCAACTCGATCAGCAGCGCCTCGTTGCGACGCAGGGCCAGCGAGACCAGTTCGGAGAGGTCCTCGTCGAAGGTCACCAATTCGACGGCGCTGCCGACGACAAGGCAGCCGCGGCGGCCTTCGAGATCATGGGCGGAATCGACATAGAAATCGAGCACGGCGCGCAGCCTTTCGCGGCCGGTGGCCAGGCCCTGGATGCGGGTGCGCAGGCCGGTATTGCGCAGCGAGGTATAGCGCTCGAGCGCTGCCACGAAGATGGCGCGCTTGTCCTTGAAGGCCTTGTAGAGGCTGCCCGCCGACACCTCCATCGCCTTGCCGAGATCGGCGATCGAGGCGGCATGATAGCCGCGCTCGCGAAAGGCAAGGATGGCCTTGTCGAGCGCGGCATCGAGATCGAACTCCCGGGGGCGGCCAGCCTGGCGGGGGGAATCGGTGAGGGAAATGGACATGCAGCGAGATTAGGAAATGATCGTTTCCTAATCAAGCGCCCCAATGAAGTGAAGAGGCGGACAGGATGTCCGCGGTCCCAGCCATATCGTTTCCGGCGCGACACTGACAAGGCTCGCACGTGAACGGCCGCGGCTGGGACCGCGGACGCCTCGTCCGCCTCTTGCCGCTTCAGCCCGTGACGGCCCCTTCACTGGCCGGGCGGGCCAGCGCCGCGAACTTGGCGAGCACGCCGCGGGTATAGCGCGGGGCGGGCTGGCGCCAGGCGGCGCGGCGCTTGGCGAGCTCGGCCTCGTCGACTTCCAGCTGCAAGCTCTGGCGGCGGGCATCGATGGTGATGGTGTCGCCTTCCTGGACCAGGGCGATGGTGCCGCCCTCATAGGCCTCCGGCGTGACATGGCCGACCACCATGCCCCAGGTGCCGCCCGAGAAGCGCCCGTCGGTGATCAGGCCGACGCTGTCGCCGAGGCCGCGGCCGATGATGGCCGAGGTCGGCGCCAGCATTTCCGGCATGCCCGGCCCGCCCTTGGGGCCGAGATAACGCAGCACCACGACGTCGCCAGGCTTGATCGCGTCCGATAGAATCGCGTCCATCGCCGACTTTTCGTCGTCGAAGACCCGGGCTGGGCCGCTGATATAGGGGCTCTTCAGGCCGGTGATCTTGGCGACGGCGCCGCCCTCGGCGAGATTGCCCTTGAGGATGGCTAGGTGCCCCTCGCGGTAGAGCGCCTTGTCGATCGGGTGGATGACGTCCTGGTCGGCGCGCGGCGCGTCCGGGACCCCGGCCAGTTCCTCGGCCAGGGTACGCCCGGTGATGGTGAGGCAATCGCCGTGGAGGAGGCCGGCATTGAGCAGGAGCTTGAGCACCTGCGGCACGCCGCCGGCCTTGTGCAGGTCGACTGCCATGTATTTGCCGGACGGCTTGAGGTCGCAGAACACCGGCACCTTGCGGCGCATGCGTTCGAAATCGTCGAGCGTCCATTCGACCTCGGCGGCATGGGCGATGGCGAGGTAATGCAGCACGGCATTGGTCGAGCCGCCGGTCGCCATGATCAGAGCCACGGCGTTCTCGATCGCCTTGCGGGTGACGATGTCGCGCGGCTTGATGCCCTTCTTCACCGCTTCCACCAGCACGCGGCCGGCCTCGGCGGCGCTGTCGATGATCTCCTGGTCGGGATTGGCCATGTTGGCCGAGTTGAGCAGGGCCATGCCGAGCGCCTCGAAGGAGGAGCTCATAGTGTTGGCGGTGTACATGCCGCCGCAGGAGCCGGTGGTGGGGCAGGCATTGCGCTCGATGCCCTCGAAATCCTCCTGGCTCATGGTGCCGGCCATGAAAGAGCCGACCGCCTCGAAGGCGGAGACGATGGAGAGGTCCTGGCCCTTCCAGCGGCCGGGCTTGATGGTGCCGCCATAGACATAGATCGCCGGGGCATTGGCGCGCAGGATGCCGATCATGCCGCCCGGCATGTTCTTGTCGCAGCCGCCGAGCACCAGCACGCCATCCATCCACTGGCCCTGCACGGAGGTCTCGACGCAATCGGCGATGACTTCGCGGGAGACCAGCGAATATTTCATGCCCTCGGTGCCCATCGACATGCCGTCCGAGATGGTCGGCGTGCCGAAGAGCTGCGGATTGCCGCCGGCTTCCTTGATGGCGGCCGCGGCCGCATCGGCCAGCGGCTGCAGGCCCGCATTGCAGGGCGTGATGGTGGAATGGCCGTTGGCGATGCCGATCATCGGCTTGTCGAAATCGGCTTTTTCATAGCCGAGGGCATAGTACATGGCCCGGTTGGGGGAGCGGGCAACGCCCTGGGTGATGTGCTGGGAACGCTCGTTGAACGGCATGGGGTCCTCCATCGACGGGCAAGGCCCGCCTTCAAAATCCCACCCATGCTAGAGCCGTTCCAATCGTTGGTAAAATATATGTTTCTGGCTATATTAGGTCGAAAAATATATTAATGAGCGATGGTACCTCATCGTGGAGGAACACCATGGATCTGCGGCAGCTGCGTTATTTCCTCACCGTGGCGGAGGAACTGCATTTCGGCCGTGCCGCCGAGCGCCTGGCGATGACGCAGCCGCCTCTCAGCCAGGCCATCCAGGCGCTTGAGGCCGAACTCGGCGTCAGGCTGTTCGTCCGCACCAAGCGCCATGTCGCACTCACGCCGGTCGGGCGCGAATGGCAGCTGCATGCCCGGCGGGTGCTGGAGGACGCCAATGCCTTGCCGGAGATTGCCCGCCGCCTCTCGCGCGGGGAGGCGGGCCTGCTGCGGCTCGCCTTCGTCTCGACCGCCGACTACAGCCTGCTGCCTGACATGGTCAGCGCTTTCCGGGAGCGATACCCGGCCGTGCAACTGGCCCTCATGGAAATGACCAGCGACCTCCAGGTCGAGGCGCTGCTGGAAGGGACGATCGATGTCGGCATGGTGATTGCCTCTTCGCGCACGAGCCTGCCTGCGGCGCTCGACTACCGGCCACTGCTGCGCGAACCGCTGGTCGCGGCCGTGCCCGAGGCCTGGATCGAGCGGAGGCGCGTGGGTTTCACGGGACAGGCACTGCCGATCGACGCGCTGATGGCGGCGCCCCTGATCCTGTTTCCGCGGCGCAGCGCGCCGGCTTTCCATGACCTCGTCTCCGGCTATTATGCCGCCCATGGCGTGCTGCTGCCGGTCAGGCAGGAGGCGATCCAGATGCAGACGATCATCAGCCTCGTCTCGGCCGGCATGGGGCTGGCGCTGGTGCCGCAGTCGTTGCGGCGCCTGCAGCGCCAGGGCGTGCGCTATCTGGCCTTGCGCGATGCCGCGCCCGTGATCGAGACCGGGCTGGCCTGGCGTCACGGCGATGGCGCGCCGGCCTTGCGGCGTTTCCTGGATGTCGCGGAAAAGCAAGCAAGCGGGAAGGAAGTCATCTGAATGTCCGTCATCATCCGACGCCTCGGCCCCGCTGATGGCGACGATTATCGAACCATTCGCCTCGCCGCGCTCGCCACGGCGCCGGAGGCGTTCGGCAGCACCTATGCGGCCGAGGTCGTCAGGCCGGCAGCCGCCTTCGCCGAGCGGCTGTCGCAGTCCGTGGTGTTCGGCGCCTATGGGGACGGTCAGATCGTCGGCATGGCCGGCTATTGGCGACAGGACGGGCTCAAGGACAGGCATAAAGGTCAGGTCTGGGGCGTCTATGTCGAGCCGGGGTGGCGCGGGCAGGGCGTTGCCGGCGCGCTGATGGCGGCGGTGATCGAAGCCGCCCGCGGCGAGGTGGAGCAACTGCTCCTGGCAGTCGTGCAGGGCAATGACAATGCCCTGGCGCTCTATCGCCGTCTCGGCTTTGAGGTCTATGGCGTGGAACCGCGGGCGCTCAAGGCCGGGAACACCTATCTCGACGAGGCGCTGATGGTGCTTTTTCTTAAGCGCTGAGGGCCGCGCCGATACCCTATCCGGCCGGGAATTTCCTGGTTATAACCGATGTGTGGGCACCGCCTCACCGATTTCAACATGGAAGCGTGGAACCGTTCCGGCACCGCCCGAACAGGGGCTGCACGCTCCAAAGATCGAGGTTGAGCGATGAACGACATCGCCCCCACACGGCATCCGCTTCGGGCGGATCGCCGCCATGCTGCCCGTCAAGGACATCCGGCGCGCCCATGATTTCTACGTCGGCGTCCTCGGCTTCGCCAAGACCTTCGAAAACGGCAATCAGGTCGGCTTCATGATACTCAAGCGCGACGATGCGGAACTGCATCTGACGCTGCAGCCGGGCCACAAGGCGCCGCCCTTCAACGTGGCGCATCTGATGGTCGATGATGCCGATGCGCTCCATGCCCTGTGCGAGGCCAATGGGCGGCGGATCATCAAACGCCTGCAGAACGAGGATTACGGCCTGCGAGCCTTCGTTTTCGAGGATCCCGACGGCAACCGCATCGATGTCGGGCAGCGCCTGTAACAGGTCGCAGGAATCGGGTTGCCGGCCCGCGGCCGGCAACGCACTCTCGCGCCTTTCGAGGCAGGACGAGCTGGCATGCATGCGTGGAGCGAGGACGAGGACTGGGCCGAGGCGGGCTCGAGGCGCGAACAGGAGGTGCGCGAGGCCCTGATTCGCGCGGTGGAGGAAACCCCGCCCCAACTCAAGGGGCGCGACCTCCTCAAGGCTGATTGGATCGACACGCCCATCGGCGCCATGCTTGCAGTCGGCGATCGCCACGCTTTGCATCTCGTCGAGTTCTTCGATCGCAAGGCCCTGCCGGGCGAGTTGGCGCGCCTGCGCAAGGCGGCACGCTCGGCCATCGCCTTCGGGCGATCGGCGGCGATCGACGGCATAGAGGCCGAGCTGGCCGCTTATTTTGCCGGCCGCTCGCCGGTTTTCACCACGCCGCTCGCCATGCATGGCTCGGAGTTCACCAGGCAGGTCTGGCAGGGATTGAGGCGGATTCCGGCCGGCATCTGCCTGTCCTATGCCACCTTGGCCGGAAGCCTGGAGCGCCCGTCCGCCTTCCGCGCCGTGGCCCGGGCCAATGGCGCCAATCCGTTCGCCATCGTCGTGCCCTGCCACCGCCTGGTCGGCTCCGACGGAGCGCTCACCGGCTATGGCGGCGGCATCTGGCGCAAACGCTGGCTGATCGATCACGAAAAGCGCTGGGCTTGATTGCGAAAGGGCTGGGAGCGCCGGTTGAACGTCCATCGGTGTTGGGACGAAGGATTGGGCGAGATGATCGGATGCCGGTGATACTCGACGTGTGTGCCCCCTCGCCCCGTTCTTACGGGGAGAGGATAGAGGTGAGTGGCTACGCAGCGCTCAATTCCATGATGTCGCGCCGCCCCTCATCCTCACCTTCTCCTCGTAAGAACGGGGCGAAGGAGGCGGCTGGCGTCGCGTCTTTCGCTTTCTCCACAAAGCAATGGACGAGCAAGTCCGCCCCAGGGAAGTGGCTTTGCAGGGCCTCGCTTGCTCTGTAAGAGGGGCGGGCCCTTTCCTCCAGAGCGGGATTTGGTGGAAAAGGCAGGAATCGCAAAGGCGCGCTTTGCTTCAGGAGACTTCCCCCATGGCCCTACTTCTGTGCATCACCCAGTGGGAAGTCGAGCCCTGGCTCGAGCGCCTGCGCCGCCTGGCGCCGGAGCGCGACATTAGGGCCTGGCCCGATGTCGGCAATCCCGCCGACATCACCTATGCGGCCGTCTGGAAGCAGCCGCCGGGCCTGCTGGCGAGCCTGCCCAATCTGAAGGGCATCATCTCGCTCGGTGCTGGCGTCGACCATGTCTTGTCCGATCCGACCTTGCCCAACCTGCCGCTCGGCCGCGTGGTGGACGATAATCTCACCACCCGCATGAGCGAATGGGTAGTGATGCATGCCCTCATCCATCTGCGCAACCAGGCCGACTACTATCTGCTGCAGCGCCAGAAGCTCTGGCGCGAGGTGATGCCCTCGCCGGCGGCCCACGAGTTGCGGGTGGGGGTGATGGGGCTGGGTGTGCTCGGCGTCGATGCCATCGGCAAACTCAAGACCATGGGCTTCGATGTCGCCGGCTGGAGCCGGACGCCCAAGCAGATCGAGGGCGTGAAGACCTATGCCGGCGACGAGCTCGATGCCTTCCTTGGCCGCACGGATCTCCTGGTCAGCCTCCTGCCGCTGACGCCGGAGACCAGGGGCATCCTCAACCGGGCCCTGTTCGAGAAGCTTGCCCATGACGGCGTGCTCGGCGCCCCCATCCTGATGAATGCCGGCCGCGGCGGCCTGCAGGTGGAGGCCGACATCATCTCGGCGCTCGACGAAGGCGTGCTGCGGGCCGCGACGCTGGACGTGTTCGAGACGGAGCCGCTTCCGGTGGATAACCCGCTCTGGGAGCACCCGCGCGTGACGATTACGCCCCACAACTCGGCGATCTCGGACGAAGACGCGGTGGGGCGTTTCGTGCTGCGCCAGATCGAGCGCCATGAGCGCGGGCTGCCCTTCGATGCGCCTGTGGACGCCGCACGCCACTATTGATGCGAAAATGACCTGCTATTTCCCATAGTATTTTGATTTTGTTTGGGAAATTGAAGCCTGGGGACGTTTCGCGCGGATCGCTCCTTCAGCCTTCGGATGGCGGCGTGAAAATAATGTAACGTTGACGCCGCCGCCATACGGTCTTACCTAATGAGGGGGTGATCGCAGGGTGTGTCGCCAGTCATGGCTTGGGTTTGGCGGAGGCGATTTGGCCTCATCGACACAAGCCATGACTGACGACACACGCTAAGGGTCACCACCCGGATGCAGGCCCCTTGGCCTGCCGTCTCAAGAAGCGGAGCGAAGCATGACGCTGCGTGTCTCAGGACAAAATCTCGACATTGGCGAAGCCTTGCGGACCCACGTTCAAGCGCGGGTCGCCGATAGCCTGTCGAAATATTTTGACCAATCCTACACCGGCCAAGTCACCGTAAAGAAGGAGGGCACAGGTTTTCGGACTGATTGCCGCATTCACCTTCCCACCGGGCTCACCCTTCAGACCGAATCGATCGCGCATGACCCGCATGCCAGCGTCGATCTGGCGACGGAACGCCTGACCAAGCGGCTCAAACGCTACAAGCATCGCATCAAGGATTATCATGCCGGTCCGGACAACGCGACCGCGGCCGAGTCCACCGACTACGTCATTACGGCGCCGAGCGATGAGGAAAGCGCCGCCGAGGAGTTCACTCCGGTGATCGTGGCCGAGAACACCACCAAGATGAAGCGCCTGTCGGTGAGCGAGGCCGTTGTCGACCTCGATTTGACCGGCGCCGCGGCCCTCGTCTTCCGTCACGCTGGACATGGCCGCGTGAACGTGGTTTACCGCCGCCCCGACGGCCATATTGGCTGGATCGACCTGCCGCAGACAACGGCAGAGTCGACCTGACAGGCCCACCCGATCAAGCGCCCGCCTCCGAAGAATAGTTCTGAAGGGGCGGGCGCCAAGCTATTGAGCCGGCCCTTTCGCATGGGCTCCCGGCTCGAACCCCCACGAGGAATGCGATGCCTTTGAGTGATCTGCTGCCGCAGGATGCTGTGCTTCCGGCGCTGAGAGTAAACTCGAAAAAGCAGGCTCTGCAGGAAATCGCCGACCGTGCTGCTGCACTGACCGGCCTGGGCGAGCGAGAAATCTTCGATACGCTGCTCCAGAGAGAGCGCCTGGGATCGACCGGCGTCGGCAGCGGCATTGCCATTCCGCATGGCAAGCTGGCCAAGTTCAACCGGATCTTCGGCCTGTTCGCCCGCCTTGAGCGCCCGATCGACTTCGAGGCCCTGGATGGCCAGCCGGTCGACATCATCTTCCTGCTGCTGGCGCCCGAAAGCGCCGGTGCCGATCATCTGCGCGCCTTGTCGCGCATTGCCCGCATGCTGCGCGATCCCGGCATCGTGCAGAAGCTGCGGGCCACCAGCGACGCGGCCGGCCTCTATTCGATCCTGTGCGAGGAGCCGGCATCGCACGCGGCTTGATTGATCGGAGCGCGGGCTTCCAGCCCGCTCTTTGAATGCAGATGCATGCAGGGGAGCAAGAGCGGGCAGGATGCCCGCGCTCCGCCCGTTCAGAAATCTCCAAGCCCCAGCACGTCCGCCATCGAATAATAACCCGGCTTGCGGCCGAAGCCCCAGAGTACGGCCTTGAGGGCGCCCCTGGCGAACATGGTGCGGCTTTCGGCCTTGTGCGAGAATTCGAGCCGTTCGTTCTCGCCGGCGAAGATCACGCTGTGCTCGCCCACCACGGTGCCGCCGCGCAGTGTCGCAAAGCCGATATGACCCTTTTCGCGGGCGCCCGGATGGCCGTCGCGCACCCGGTCGGCATTGGCGTCGAGATCGATGCCGCGCCCCTCGGCGGCGGCCTGGCCTAGCATCAGGGCCGTGCCCGAGGGGGCGTCGACCTTGCGGTTGTGGTGCATTTCCAGGACTTCGATGTCGAAATCGGCATCCAGACTCTTGGCGACGCGCTTGACCACGGCGGCGAGCAGGTTGACGCCCAGGCTCATATTGCCGGACTGCACGATCACCGCATGGCGTGCCGCTGCCTTGAGACGGGCAAAGTCCTCCTTGGACAGGCCGGTGGTGCCGATCACATGCACGATACGCATCTGCGCCGCGAGAGCGGCCAGCTCGACGGTGGCGGCCGGGGCCGTGAAGTCGATGATGCCCTCGGCCGAGGTCAGCAGGCTGAGCGGATCGTCGGTAACGATGACGCCGTTGGCGTCGAGCCCGGCAAGCCGGCCCGCATCCTGGCCGATGGCGGGTGATCCCGTTCGCTCGATGGCGCCGGCGAGCACGACGCCCGACGTCTCCGCGATCATGCGGATCAGGGTCTGCCCCATGCGCCCGGAGGCGCCTGCTACGACGAGCCGCATATCGGCCATGGTGAACTCCTTGCTTGCCGGGCGCGCGGACGTTCCATCCATAGGCGCTGGGAAAAGTGAAGGGCGCGACGCCAGCCACCCCTTCGCCCCGTTCTTACGGGGAGAGGGTAAGGATGAGGGGCGGCGCGACCGGATAGTCTGGACGCTTTGCGCAGCCCCTCACCCTTACCCTCTCCCCGCTTCGCAGGGCGAGGGAGACCTGACCGTTGCGCTTCTTCGCCGGTCTACCATCTCGCCCGACCGTTGTCCTAGAGCGTTTTTCAGAAAAGTTGATAGAGCTTTCGATGAAGAAAACGCACCAAAACAAGGAGTTAGAGAAAAGGTGCGATTAGCTGCGCGTGCGGGGTCATCTCAATGCCAACTCCATGATGATCGCCGTCGCCGGCGGTCCCTTGGCCCGGGCATAATAGGCTTGCCGCCTTGCGATCTCGTTGAAGCCATGGCGCTGATAAAGGTGGAGCGCCGCGACATTGTCTTCGGCGACCTCCAGGAACACCTTGTGCGCCCCTGCCGCTGCCAGCCGGCCGAGATGATGCTGCAGCAACAGGGTCGCCAGTCCCGCGCGTCGCGAGGATGGCGCGACGGCGACGGTGAGGATCTCGGCCTCATCAACCACCAGGCGCGACAGGGCAAAGCCCGTCGGCGCTCCCTTGCCGCCCGGGCGGGAGAGATGGGCGATCGTCAGGCGATCGGCCAGCATGCGCTCGAACTCATGCGCATCCCAGCCGCGTTCGAAACCCGAGGCATGGATGGCGGCAAGACCTGCTGCATCGCCGGCCCTGGCATCGGTGACGACGGGAGGCTGTTTGCGGCCGAACCAGCTCATCGCCGTCTCCTCATAGCCGCGCGATCTGGCCGTTCTGCTGCGGCGTCGCGTCGGCCGGCTTGAGGTAGGTCGGTCTGGGCGGCGAGTCCGCGGGGTCGGCGAGTAGGCCGAGCCTGGCCACCCAGTCGATATCCGGCGCCGGGCTGGCATCGACGATCTGGCCGGCCGTACCGGCGGCCTTGGCTTCCTCGAACAGCAGCGGGGCAGCCGGCCCGGCCATCTTCACCGTCGCGGGGCCGAGCACGCGGGCCGCCTCGCGCAAGGGGATGCAGCCGGCCTCGACGATGCTGCGGCCGCGATTGGAGAAGAGTTCGAAATAGACATGGCCATGGCGCGCATCGATGGCGACGGCGACATGCTGGCCGTCATTCTCGTCGATATGGGGCGCGGCGATCGCCGCCAGGGTGGAGATGCCGACACAGGGCACGCGCAGCGACAAGGCGAAGGCCCGCGCCGCCGAGATGGCGACGCGCAGCCCGGTGAAGGAACCCGGCCCGACCGTGGTGGCGACCCGGTCGATCAGGGCAAACCCGCCCGAACGCTCGACGACATCGCGCACCAGTGGAATCAGCGCCTCGGCCTGGCCGCGCGCCATCGGCAATGTCTGCGAGACGATGGCGCCGTCGTCGGAATCGAACACGCTGGCCGAGCAGGCTTCGAGGGCTGTGTCGATGGCCAGGATACGCATGGAAAACACCTATGGCGCTTTACGATTTGGTGGATACCGGCAATCGCAACGACGCGTTCGAACGAGGAGCGAGAGCAAAAGAGCGCTTCCGTTTAAACGCGCTTTGCTCCAGGGGAGGGCCGGACCGTCCGGCAGCCGCCAAATTCCAGCGATATCGCAGGAGTTGGTGCCTGTGCAACGCTTTCCTGGGAATGCAGGCATTACAGGGGGCTCTCTCCCGGCAGTGCCCTCTCCCAGGCATTTCATTCTCCAAATGCGACGCGCCCTAAAGCGTTTTGCGATTTGATGGAATCACTTCGAATCGCAAAGACGCGTCTGAACAAAAAGTTAGAGAAAATAAGCGTTTATACTTGAACGCGTTTTGCCCTAAGGCACCAGCAGGTAGATCGGCAGATAGCCCTGGTTCTGCAGCAGTTCGACCAGTTCGGCTACCGGAAAGGCGGCCAGGAACAGGCAGGCGTCGAGGAAGGTGCGTGTCACCAGCGAGGTCTGGATCTCCAGCGTCGGCACCGAGCGCCAGAGCGCGAAATTCGGCACGAAGCGCGGAACGCGGGCGCAATAGGCGTCATAGACCGCGCCGAACTTGTCGTGGAGGAACTGCTCCTCCTTGTGCGTCACGATGGTGAAGATCACCACCGTGATGGTGAAGACCAATGCCGCGGTGGTGACCGTGCCGAACTGGGCCCCGGCGCCGGCGGCACCGATGAAGGAGAAGACATAGAGCGGATTGCGGCAGATCGAATAGGGACCGTCCTCGACGATCAGCTGCTTCTTGCGTCCGCCGATATAGAGGGAGCACCAGGTGCGTCCGACGATGGCCACCACGATCAGCACCAGCCCGACGCTTTCGATGGTCTCGTGGAAGCCGTGGCCGGCTTCGTCCTGCCACAGGGAGTCGGTGAACAGCAGCACCACGAAGCCGAGTATGCCCAGGAGGCCGAGGACGATCCGGCGTATGGTCTGCACGGCATTGATGTCGACGGGAGTGCCGACATTGCCGCTGTCCTTGATATTGTTCATGAATCTGCTCGATTGGGGTTCTGGCTTCGCGCGACCAGCTCCCCGGCGTCACGCCAATGCCATCGTCCCGACACGGGACCGTCACGACTCTAGAGCAAAGCGCGTCTGGACGAAACGCCGTTTTGCTCCAACTCTTTGCTTCCAAGCCAATCCTTTCGGATTGGCTGAAACGTCTTTGCGATTCCTGGCGATTCCGCCAAATCGCACTTTGCTCTAGCGCGCCGCGTCGCGATCGTCCCTGCCGGCGCGTTGCCGATGCTTCAAGCCGGGCGGTCGGGAATGGTGATCCGGAACGTCGCGCCGCCTCGGTCCGCCGTCTGCTCGAGCAGAAAGAGCGTGCCGCCATGGGCGCGCACGAGCTCGGCGGCGATCGCGAGGCCGAGGCCGGAGCCACCGGGGCGTGTGGAGCCCGAAAAGGCCTCGAACAGCTTCTGGCCGGCCTTCACCGAGACACCCGGACCATTGTCTGCCACGTCGATGGTCACGACGGCACCGTTCCGCCGCCCGCCGATCTCGATCCGGTTCGGCGAGGCGTCGGGTGCGACATGGCCGTCCAGGGCCTGCACGGCATTGCGGCACAGATTGAGCAGGACGCGTGAGAGCTGATCGGCGTCGGCATCGATCTGGAGGTCGGGCTCGAGCGTCTCCACCCAGATCAGCCGATCGTTCGCCTCGCCGAGGCCGAGCAACTGGCGTGTATCGGCGACGATGGGGGCGAGGGCGATCCGCCGTCGCGTGGGCAGTGGTTCGGAGGCGAGCCCATAGGACAGCGTCGACTGGCAGAAGGCGATGGCCCGGCCGATGGTCTGGATCAGTTTCGGCGCCAGCCGCTGCACGATGGGATCGTCGGTCTCGGTCAGGCGGTCGGAAAAGAGCTGCGCGGCCGCCAGCATGTTGCGCAGGTCGTGATTGATCTTGGAAACGGCGAGACCGAGCGCCGCCAGGCGGCTCTTTTGCTGCAGCATGCCGTGGAGCTGGCGCTGCATGGCGGCGAATTCGCGTTCCGCCACGCCGATTTCGTCGCTGCGGCCGGAAGCACGGATCACGCCTGCCTCATCCTCGGGATCGGCGGCAAAACGCATCATGGCGCCGGTGAGCCGGCGCATCGGGCGCACGATGAACAAGCTGAGGGTGAGATAGATCAGGCCGGCGGTGATGGTGGAAATGGCGAGCGTGATCACCAGCCAGCGCCGGGCGAAGTCGTACATGCCCTGCTGGAGCGGCGTCTCGTCGACGACGATCTCGACATATTGCCCGTGCATGGGTGCATCGCCGACGACGCGGATGAAGCGACCCCTGGGCGCCAGCAGCGTGTCGAGCGCGTCGCCGATCGCCTCCATCGCCGTGAGGCTGCGCAGATCGGTGGCGATGGCCACGGTGGGGGGCATGTCGGAGGAAGCGAGCAATCGCTTGCTGTCGTCGGTCTTCAACGCCACCATCTTGGCGCCGACCGAGGCAAGGATCTGCCGGGCGAGATCATCGGAAACCATGCCGTCGGGCGCCGCTTCCAGCACCAGCGCGGCGGTGATGGCGGAAGCGATGCGGTTGGAAAGCCAGTTGCGCCGATAGTTCGCCACCACCGGCAGGTAGACCAGCACCTCAGCCAGCAGGCCGAACAGGATGGTGAGCACGAGCAGGCGGGCCGACAGTCCGAAGCGGCCGGGCCTGTTGCCGGGCGGGGGGCTGGTGGTGGTGGAACGGGGCACGTCTTTGCCTTAAAGGAATTTAGGGAGGCTCGCCAGTGGGCTTGATGCGGTACACTTGCGTGTCTTCGAGTTGGCACGACCTTTGTCATTGCCGGGCTTGACCCGGCAATCCAGCCTGTTGCTCGATTGCGTTGGGAGGACTGGATAGCCCGGTCAAGCCCGGCTATGACAAATCGGAGCGGTGTCTCCTCAAGCGAACGGCGTTCCACCCGCGCTTGCTTTTTTCTGGCTTTTTGGCCGCGCTTCGACTATAGGGCCGCATCCCGGCGCTGATGCGCTGGTTTTTGCCCGCCCCCGCCGACCCCGCTGGACGACATCCCGGCCGGGCCTTGGTGGACGGCGATCCTGGCCAGACGGCCCTTTCGTCGCAAGACGGTATCAGCAATCGCGCGCTCCGCGCCGCGATGCTTCATGAAAGGACGACCCGATGTCGATCAGCCAAGAGCGCAAGACCGCGCTCATCAAGGAATATGGCGCCAAGGCCGGTGACACCGGTTCTTCGGAAGTCCAGATCGCGATTCTCACCGAGCGCATCGTCAATCTGACCGGCCATTTCAAGTCGCATGTGAAGGACAACCACTCCCGTCGTGGCCTTCTCAAGATGGTGGCTCTGCGCCGCTCGCTGCTCGACTATCTCAAGTCGCGCGACGAAGCCCGCTACAAGTCGATCATCGAGCGTCTCGGCATCCGCCGCTAAGACTGATCAAGCCCGGAAGGCTCCATGCCTTTCGGGCTGTTCCATTTCAAGACCGGGACGCGGCGGCATGGGGCCGGCGCGAAAGCCCACGAGACCGGATAGGCAGCAGGCCATGGCAGGATCGCAGGAAGCAACCCTCGGACGTTGAACGCCAGGATGCTTCCCGCCATCTTGCGATGGCTGCTTTTGTTTCAGGCGCCATTGGTGACGCCCTGCCTCATCCGGTCGATCCACAAGAGTAGGATTGATCCTTAATGTTCACAATTTATCGCGAAGAGCTGGAATGGGCCGGCCGCAAGCTGACCCTCGAAACCGGCAAGATCGCCCGTCAGGCCGACGGCGCCGTGCTTGCCACCTATGGCGACACCACGGTACTGGCCACTGTCGTCTCGGCCAAGGAGCCGAAGGCCGGCGTCGATTTCTTCCCGCTGACCGTCAACTACCAGGAAAAGGCCTTCGCGGCCGGCCGCATCCCCGGCGGCTATTTCAAGCGTGAAGGCCGCCCCTCCGAGCGCGAGACCCTGATCTCCCGCCTGATCGACCGCCCGATCCGCCCGCTCTTCGTCGACGGCTATCGCAACGACACCCAGGTCATCGTCACTGTCCTGTCGCATGACCTGATCAACGACACCGACGTCGTCTCGATGGTCGCCGCCTCGGCCGCCCTCACGCTGTCCGGCGTGCCCTTCATGGGCCCGGTCGGCGCTGCCAGCGTCGGCTTCATCGACGGCGCCCTCAAGCTCAACCCGACCATCGACGAGATGAAGGAGTCCTCGCTCGAGCTCGTGGTCGCCGGCACCGCCGACGCCGTGCTGATGGTCGAGTCGGAAGCCAAGGAACTCTCCGAGCAGACCATGCTCGAGGCCGTGATGCTCGGCCACAAGGGCTTCCAGCCGGTGATCGAGGCGATCATCCGCCTGGCCGAAAAGGCCGCCAAGGAGCCGCGCGACTTCCAGCCTGCCGATCGTTCCGAGCTGGAGAAGGCCATGCTCGGCGTGGTCGAGGCCGATCTGCGCGCCGCCTATGCGATCACCGCCAAGCAGCAGCGCTATGCCGCCGTCGACGCCGCCAAGGCCAAGGTCGTCGCCCACTTCCTGCCGGAAGGCGTCGAGAATCCTGCCTACACCAAGCAGGAAATCGCCGAGGTGTTCAAGGAGCTGCAGGCCAAGGTCGTGCGCTGGAACATCCTCGACACCGGCACCCGCATCGACGGCCGCGACGTGAAGACGGTGCGCGCCATCGTCGCCGAAGCCGGCATCCTGCCGCGTACCCATGGTTCGGCCCTGTTCACCCGCGGCGAGACCCAGGCCCTGGCCGTCGCGACGCTGGGCACCGGCGATGACGAGCAGTTCGTCGACAGCCTGGAAGGCACCTACAAGCAGCGCTTCATGCTGCATTACAACTTCCCGCCTTATTCGGTCGGCGAGACCGGCCGCATGGGTTCGCCCGGCCGCCGCGAGATCGGCCATGGCAAGCTGGCTTGGCGCGCCGTCCATCCGATGCTGCCCCCGCAGCACGAGTTCCCCTACACCATCCGCGTCGTCTCCGAGATCACCGAGTCCAACGGCTCGTCCTCGATGGCCACGGTTTGCGGCACCTCGCTGGCCCTGATGGACGCCGGCGTGCCGCTGCGCGCCCCGGTTGCCGGCATCGCCATGGGCCTGATCCTGGAAGGCGAGCGCTTTGCCGTGCTCTCCGACATCCTGGGTGACGAGGACCATCTCGGTGACATGGACTTCAAGGTGGCCGGCACCGAAGGCGGCATCACCTCGCTGCAGATGGACATCAAGATCGCCGGCATCACCGAAGAGATCATGAAGGTCGCGCTGGAGCAGGCCAAGGGTGGCCGCCTCCACATCCTCGGCGAGATGGCCAAGGCCCTGTCCGGCGCCCGCGCCGAGCTCGGCGAGCATGCCCCGCGCATCGAAGTGATCACCATCCCGGTCGACAAGATCCGCGAAGTGATCGGTTCGGGCGGCAAGGTCATCCGCGAGATCGTCGAGAAGACCGGCGCCAAGGTCGACATCCAGGACGACGGCACCATCAAGGTCGCCTCGGCTTCGGGCACCGCGATCAAGGCCGCGATCAACTGGATCAAGTCGATCGCTTCCGAGCCCGAGCTCAATGCCATCTATGACGGCACCGTGGTCAAGACCACCGATTTCGGCGCCTTCGTCAACTTCTTCGGCGCCAAGGACGGCCTGGTTCACATCTCGCAGCTGGCTGCGAACCGCGTGAACAAGGTCACCGACGTGGTCAAGGAAGGCGACAAGGTCAAGGTCAAGCTGCTCGGCTTCGACGAGCGCGGCAAGGTCCGCCTGTCGATGAAGGCCGTCGACCAGGCCACCGGCGAAGACCTGGAAAAGAAGGCCAAGGCCGAAGGCGAAGCCGCTGCCGAGTAAGGCAGGCTTTCAAGGCTATGAATCAGAAAGGGTGGCCCCGGCGGGCCGCCCTTTTTGTTGTCGCCCCGTTCAGGCTGCGTTGGCCTGTCCGACCCGATAACGTGCGGCCGGCTTGGGATGCGAGAGGTTCGGCGACAACGCCTTGCGGGCCGCCTCATAGGCATCCCAGTCGGCGATGTCGGGCAGGGCCGGGATGGTGGCGAGTTCGCCCTGGTTGAGGCCGGCGAGGGCGGCATCCACCATGTTCTCGGCCGACATCACGCCGACGCTTTCCGGCAATTGCTCGACGGGCACGCCGAGGACGTTCCAGAAATCGGTGGCGGTGGCACCGGGCAGGACCGCTTGGACGCGGATGTTCTTGTCGGCAAGTTCGTGGTGCAGGCTCTGGCTGAAGGCGAGCACATAGGCCTTGCTGCCGCCATAGACCCCGTTCAGCAGCTCCGGCGCGATCGCCACGATGGAGGCGATGTTGACGATGGTGCCGCCGCCGCGTTCGACCAGGCCGGGGACTGCGGCGTAGGTCAGCCGGGTAAGCGCGGTGACGTTGAGGCTGATCATCTCCTCCATCTTCTCGACCGAGGCCTGGAGCAAGGGCGCCGCGCTGCCGAAGCCGGCATTGTTGACGAGCCCGGTGATGCTCTTGTCGCTCTTCAGCACGGCCTCGACGGCGGCAAGGCCCTCCTTGGCGTTGAGATCGGCGGCGAGGATGCGGACCTCGCGGCCGGTCGTCCTGCCGAGGCGATCGGCGAGGGCCTTGAGCTTGTCCTCGCTGCGGGCGACCAGGATCAGGTCATAGCCGCTATGGGCGAGACGGTCGGCATAGACGGCGCCGATGCCGGAGGAGGCGCCCGTGATCAGTACGGTGCCCTTTGGGGTGGTGGACACTTTGGAGGTGGAGGACATGGGAAATCTCCATGGGTTGCAATGGCTGGAGATTAGATCCGCTGGCTTTTGTCTCAAATGTCATATATGCCACCTTTCAGGACAAGAACGGAGGCGCTCATGCAACGCGTCGGCTTTCTGATTTCACCCAATTTCCAGATGATGAGCTTTGCCGCGCTTTCGGCCTTCGAATTCGCCAATTATGCGGCGGACAAGGCGCTCTACGACATCGTCATCGTCTCGGAGAGCGGCGGCCCCGTGCGAAGTTCGATCGGCCCCAAGCTCGACAGTCTTTGCTTCGGCGAGCCTGACTTCGATACGCTGGTGGTCTGCGGCACGCCCGATGTCGATCCGCCGACGCCTGAGGTCGTCGATTATGTGCGGAGGTCGCCGGGGCGGTCGCGACGTGTCGCTTCAATCTGCACCGGCGCCTTCGTGCTCGCCGAGGCGGGGCTGCTCGATGGCCGGCGCGTGACCACCCATTGGCTTTGGGCACGCGATCTGCAGGCCCGCTTCCCGCGGCTCAAGGTGGATGAGGACCGCATCTTCATCGCCGACGGCCAGATCTGGACCTCGGCGGGCATGAGCGCGGGAGTCGATCTCGCCCTCGGCATGGTGGAGGAGGACCACGGCGCCGAGCTCGCCCGCATCGTGGCCCGCCAGCTCGTGCTCTATCACCGGCGTGGCGGCGGCCAGTCGCAGCATTCCAACCTGCTCGACCTCGACGCGAAGTCGGACCGGATCCAGACGGCGCTCACCTATGCCAGGCGCAATCTGCACACGCCGCTGACGGTGGAGCAGCTTGCCGAGGTCGCCCATCTCAGCCCGCGCCAGTTCAGCCGCGCCTTTCGCGCCGAGACGGGCCAGTCGCCGGCCAAGGCCGTGGAGACTCTGCGCGTCGAGGCGGCACGGCTGATGATGGAGCAGACCCTCCATCCCATCGACATCGTGGCTCAGGAAACCGGATTCGCCGATCGCGAGCGCATGCGCCGCGCCTTCCTGCGCGCCTTCGGCCAGCCGCCACAGGCGATCCGGCGGCTGGCCAAGGGCGCTGCGGCGTGACGGTGCCGGCGCTCGACTGTTTCGGACGTATCCTGGCAGCGGGCATGGCCGTGTTAGAGACGAGCCTGGGGCGGCGGAAGCGCCGGCCGATCATCCGGAGAGAATTCATGTCGCGCTGTCTGCGTCTTCTATTCCTCGCTTTTTCCTGCGTTTCCTCGCCAGCCCTGGCCGCGCAGGACAAGGCCGGTATGCCCTATCCCGCCGAGGCGCAGGGCGTGTGGACCCGCGACGTCGAGAGTTGCACCAGCAAGAAGGATTTGCGGGGCGAGGACCCGATCCGGATCGCGGTCGAGGGTAGGGAATGGACGGAGGAGGGCAGCATCGGGCGGGCCGGTGCCGTCACGCAGATCGCCAAGGATCCGCCGACCTGGCGCCTGCAGGTCTCCGAAGACAGCGAGGGGGAGACCTTCGACTACACGGTCATCCTGGTGAAGATCGGCAAGGAGCTGGCGACGGTTTCCCATGCGACCGTCGACGGCGAGAAAACGCCGCTGGTGCATACCTATCGCAAATGCGGATAGGATCGACCTATGGCGTTTTTGCTGAAAGCCGCTCGATGCCCGCGAAATGCGCCGAAATCGGGCGTTTGCGCCACCCTGCCTGTTGCTTTTCTCCCTGCTTGTCGCTATAGACCCGGCTTCCCCGCATCGACCGGCTGATAAGGGCTGCCGTGGCGATGTTGTTGGCTCGGGCGCTTTTCCAAAAGCACACGGCTTACCGGTGGCGGAACCCACAAGGTTTCGGCGCCTTTTTTATTCGGAGACGAGCAAAATGCCCAAGATGAAGACCAAGTCGGGCGCCAAAAAGCGCTTCAAGATCACGGGATCGGGCAAAGTGGTGCACGCTCAGCAGGGCAAGCGCCACGGCATGATCAAGCGTACCAACAAGCAGATCCGCAAGCTTCGCGGCACGCGCGTCCTCTTCAAGACGGACGGCGAAAACGTGAAGAAGTATTTCCTGCCGAACGGCTGATCGCCACGGCAACGCGAAACCTTAAGGAGATCAGCAGATGGCACGCGTGAAACGGGGCGTTACCGCCCATGCGAAGCACAAGAAGACACTCGACGCGGCGAAGGGCTTTTACGGCCGCCGCAAGAATACGATCCGTATCGCCAAGCAGGCGGTCGATCGTTCGATGCAATACGCCTATATCGGCCGCAAGCTCAAGAAGCGCAACATGCGCGCTCTGTGGATCCAGCGCGTCAATGCCGCTGTCCGCGAGCTCGGCCTGACCTACTCGAAGTTCATTGCCGGCCTGGCCAAGGCTGGTATCGAGATCGACCGCAAGGTGCTTTCCGACCTCGCCATCCGCGAGCCGGAAGCCTTCAAGGCCCTGGTCGAGAAGGTCAAGGCTGCCGCCTGAGCGCCCTTGATCGAACATGTTTCCTGAAAAACCCGCCGCGGCAACGCGGCGGGTTTTTCTTTTGGGCTTTCGAACCACGCCGAAGCCTGCACACTGAGGCAAGCCCCGGCAGCGATTCGGAGGTGCCGGCATGGCGGCGAAGTCGAAATTCACGGCAGCAACCCTTGCCGAACTCGGACCGGCCAAGCTGGCGGAGCTGATTGTCGAGGAGGCGCAGGCCAATCCCGCCTTCCGCAAGCGGGTGATCGCGGCGTTGGCCGGCACGCAGGGGCCCGAGGCCGTCGCCAAGCTGGTGGAACGGCGCCTTGCGGCCCTGGAGAAAGCGCGCTCCTTCATCGACTGGCCCAGGATCAAGGAATTCGAGAAGGATCTGGCGGCGACGCTGGCCAGCATCACCGACGAGATCGGCCCCGCCTCGGCTCCGCTCGCCATCGATCTCCTGCTGCGTTTCCTTGCCACTGCCGGCGGTGTTTTCGCGCGAACCTTGTCCTCCGGCCGCCTGGAAGACCTCTATGGCGCGGCGGCTGCAGCGCTCGGACCGCTGGCGGTTCGGCTCGAACCGGCCGATCGGGCCGGCCTGCCCGACAGGGTGATGACCTTCGTTGACCGGGCCGGCGATGTCGCGCCCGGCATAATCGCCTCTCTCCTGGAGCGGGCCTCGGCGCATGATCTCGATCGATGGGATCGCCTGCTGGCGGACAAGGTCGTGGCGCTGAAATCGGCCTATGCGGCGCATTCCTATCGGGAGTTGCGGCAGACCATCGCTCTGCAGCGGGGCGATCTCGATGGCTGGGTCGCCCTGGAAAGCCAGAAGCCCGGCCAGCTCCGCGACGGGCTCGCCGTTGCCGAAAGGCTGCTCGATGCCGGGCGGGCCGAGGAAGCGCTGGCCTGGCTCGATATCGAGGAGCCGTCACGGCTGGCTTATGCCGATGCCCTGGATCAGGCGGACGGCGTGACAAAACGGGATTTCCGTCTGCCTGCTCGGATCGCCCTCAAGGCTCGCATCCTAGAGGCGCTCGGCCGCGGGCAGGAGGCCCAGGATCTGCGCTGGGCGACTTTCGAGGCGACGCTCAATCCCGATATTCTGCGCGCTTATCTGGCCAGGCTCGACGATTTCGCCGAGTTCGAGGTTCTCGACAGGGCGTTCTCCCATGCCCTGGCCGCGAAGACGCGCTACCGGGCCCTCTATTTCCTGAGTGAGTGGCCGCGACTGGATTACGCCGCCCGGCTGGTGCTCGACTTCGGGCTGGTCTGGGATGGTAGGCACTACCAGGTGCTGCAATCGGTTGCGGATCGGCTGCAGGAAGAGCAGCCTTTGGCCGCGACCCTGCTCTACCGCGTCCTGGTGGAAGAGATCCTGACGAAAGGCAAATCGGCCGCCTATGGCCATGGTGCCGCCTATCTAGCCAGGCTGGACGATCTGGCGACACGGCTCGATCCCGTAGCGCTGGCGAAGCTCGGCCGGCTCAGCCATGCCGATTGGCAGGCTTATCTACGCCAGCAGCATGGCCGCAAGGCGAGTTTCTGGGCGCATGTCGCCAAATAGACGATACGAGCCCGATCTTGCGATGATGAAGGCGGTGGGTTTCCTGTTCCCTGGAGAATGGCGGCCATATCTACGCGTCGATAGATAGGTTCGGTTGCGGAACCGTCCGGGAGGGCTGCATGGCCGGCAAGTCACTCATGATCGGATTGCTCGTCGCCATCGCCGCCAGCCAGGTGCAGGCGGAGGAGGCGCTTCCCGAGCCGTTCGTGCGGGCCTGGCAGGCCTGCCAGGACAGGATGGCGAGCCAGCCCGATGACTGGATCGGCTGGCGGCGCGACTTCTTCAACGGCTATGGCGACAACTTCGCCTATTGGAGCCAGGAAATGGCCATTGCCGGGCAGCCGGCGGTGTTGCGGACGGAGACGCTGATCGACGGCATGCACGCGGTTTCCGCGATCTATTGTTTCCAGGCCGATGGCCGGCCTGCGCTCACGCATACCGTCATGACGACGGTCAACAGTGCGGAAGGGCCGAACCGGGACGCCCGCCTGAAGCGTGAAGGCTGGGTTTTCTTCAAGCCCGATGGCTTGCTCGACAGGGTGATCGGCCGGCTCGTCGACGACACTGGCACACGCCGTCGTCTCGACGAGGCCGGCTGGGTGCCGGGACGCGGCTGCGACCAGCAGAAAGTCTTCCTGTTCGAGCGCGCCGATGACGTCACCAAGGCCTATGTGGCCGAGATGGGCAACATCGAAGGCCAAAGGCCGGCGTTCAAGCCGAAGGAGCTGAACTGGTGCGACAAGGCGCAGACGCCTTGAGAGCAGCTATTCCGACGGTGCCGTCAAACCCTTGCGCTCCAGGATCGACCAGCACTCCTCCGCCGTCTCGGCGAAGTCGAACAGGGTCAGGTCCTCGGCCTTGATGAAGCCTTCCTCGACCATCGCCTCGAAATTGATGATCCTGGTCCAATAGGCCTTGTCCATCAGCACGATCGGGCAGAAGGACATCTTGCCGGTCTGGCGCAGGGTGATGATCTCGAACAATTCGTCGAGCGTGCCGAAACCGCCCGGAAACACCACCAGCGCCGCCGAATGCATGGCGAGGTGCATCTTGCGCATGGCGAAGTAGTGGAAGCGGAAGGTAAGGGACGGCGTGGTGTAGGGATTGGGATATTGCTCATGCGGCAGGGTGATGTTGAAGCCGATGGTGGGCGCGCCGGCCTCGGCGGCGCCACGATTGGCCGCCTCCATGATGCCCGGGCCGCCGCCGGTGGCGATCACGTTGAAGCGCCCGCCGCCATCCTCGTTGAGGGCGCCGCCGCGACGCGAGGCGATGTAGCCGAAATCGCGGGCTTCCTTGTACCAGCGGCCGCGATTGCCCGGGGCGTTTTCGCTGACGCGGGCCGAGCCGAACACCACGATGGTGGAGCGGATATGGGCCGCCTTCATCCCCTCCTGCGCCTTGGCATATTCGAGCTGGAAGCGCACGCCGCGGGTGGAGTCACCCAGCATGAAATCGGGATCGAGCGCGGCCAGGCGGTAGGCGGGCGCTTCGGTCCGCTGCAGTTCATCGACCTTCGCGCGCGTCTCGGGGGCCAGGGCCTCGACGGTGGACAGCATGTTGGTGGGCGCGGAATTGTCGGGAGACGGCATGGAAACCTTGCATCAAACGATATGACAGTCCGACTCTATTGAGCCGTTGTGCCCGACACTGCAAGACCCCAGGGGTTGCAGGGCAAGATGCCCGTGCACCCGGCGACAGCTAGAGCCCGCGCCCTGACAGCATGTTGCGGCGGATGCGTTCGAGCGCCGAGTCGGCACCGTCGGGTTTGGCGGCCGGCTCGAAGGCGGACAGGAATTCCAGAAGCGTGTTGGCGAGTGCGTCGCGCTTGAGGCCGTAGTGCACATTCTGGCCGCGCCGCTCGCGTCGGACCAGCCCGGCATTCTCCAGGATGGAAAGATGCTTGGACACTGAGGGCGCCGACATGGAGTCGGCGAGCGTTTCGACCACCTGTCCGGCGGTCATGTCCGCCCTCGACAGGTCGGCCAAAATTTGCCGCCGCGGAGGCGAGGAAAGCGCTTCGAAGACCTTGTCGATTGTCATTGTTCGTTCGCCGTTTCCATCACTTTGACCTCAAGTCTTTGATAACACGTATTTTTAAATATTTGCAATATTGATTAATTAGCTAATTAACGAATAAGTGAACGACTCATATCGGCGAAGAGAGGGGGTGAAAATGCGCATGGGAAGCGCATCGCAGCCGGTTGCGGGACTCGAAGGGCGCCATTTTGCATGGGCTATCGGCCTGCTTGATTCCCACTTTTCCCGGTGATGCGAGCGCAAAACCGTTATTTGGCGCGCCAAATCGGTTTTGCCCAACCTGTCGAATGCGGTTCCCTTTTCCGCCCGAAATAGGCTAGAAGGCACCTCGATTTGAGGAAGTGACGATGAACGACCTGACCAGCCTGGAAACGACCCTGTTGTCCGAGATTGCCGCTGCCGCCGACGAGGCGGCCCTGGAGGCGGTGCGTGTCTCGGCGCTCGGCAAGAAGGGCTCGATCTCCGAGCGCCTGGCCACCCTTGGCAAGATGGCGCCGGAAGAGCGCCGGGAAGCCGGCGCCGCCATCAATGTGGTGAAGGATCGCGTCACCGCGGCGCTGGCCGAGCGCAGGACCGTGCTGAAGGCGGCGGCGCTGGAGGCGCGCCTGGTAGCCGAGGCCCTCGACGTCACGCTGCCGGTGCGCGAGACCGGCACCGAACTCGGCCGCATCCATCCGATCAGCCAGGTGATCGACGAGATCACCGCCATCTTCGCCGATATGGGCTTCGCCATCGCCGAAGGTCCGGATATCGAAACGGACGAATACAACTTCACTTTGCTCAACTTCCCGCCCGGCCATCCGGCCCGCGAGATGCACGACACCTTCTTCCTGGCGCCCGACGAAAAGGGCGAGCGCAAGGTGCTGCGTACCCATACCAGCCCGGTGCAGATCCGCACCATGCTGAGCCAGAAGCCGCCGATCCGCATCGTCGTGCCCGGGCGCACCTATCGCCATGACAGCGACCAGACCCACACCCCGATGTTCCATCAGGTCGAGGGGCTGGTCATCGACAAGGTGAGCCATGTCGGCCACATGAAGTGGGTGCTGGAGGAATTCTGCCGCGCCTTCTTCGAGGTGCCGTCGGTGAAGATGCGCTTTCGCCCCTCCTTCTTTCCCTTCACCGAGCCGTCGATGGAAGTCGACATCCAGTGCTCGCGCAAGGGTGGCGAGATCCGCTTCGGCGAGGGCGAGGACTGGCTGGAGATCCTGGGCTGCGGCATGGTGCATCCCAACGTGCTGCGCAATTGCGGCCTCGATCCCGACGAATATCAGGGTTTTGCCTGGGGCATGGGTATCGATCGCATCGCCATGCTGAAATATGGCATGCCGGACCTGCGCCCGTTCTTCGACGCCGATGTGCGCTGGCTCTCCCATTTCGGCTTCCGCCCCTTCGACCTGCCGAGCCTGGCCGGCGGCCTGACGGCCTGAGATCGCTGGGCGTCTCAACCAGACGTGAAAAGCCCTCCCGGTGTGCCGGGGAGGGCTATTTGCCGGCCATTGTGCTGCCCCTCACCCTTACCCTCTCCCCGTAAGAACGGGGCGAGGGGACGCAGTCGTCGCGCTTTGTTCTTACATACCTGCATCTCGCCTAGCCGTTCCGCGAGGTGAAGCGTTTTCAGTTTTGAGCGCCACGCCGATGCCCCCTCGCCCCGTTCTTACGGGGAGAGGGTAAGGGTGAGGGGCAGCGCAACGCTTCAGGTCGCAATTGTCAGATCGCACACACAAGCGGCTTGCGCCCGATCCAGGGGGCGGCTTCCTCCGCCTGGGCAGCGAGCTGCAGGATCGTCGCCTCGTCGCCATGGCGGCCGACGAACTGGATGCCCACGGGTTTGTTGCCGTCGGCCATGCCGAGCGGCACCGACATTGCCGGCAGGCCGGAGATGTTGAAGGCGAACATGAAGGCGGCATCCGACCAGCGCGCCAGGTAGCGCTCGCGATGGCCATCCTCCATCGACCAATAGCCGACGGGGCGCGGCGGCTGGGTCAAAGTGGGCGTGATGAAGACGTCGAAGGGGGCGAGTTCGGTGGCGATGCGCTGGGCCGCCTTGCGCACGGCGCCGATGCTGGCCGAATACTGCGTCGCCGACAGGGTCTTGGCATATTGCAGCATCGACCAGTTGAAGGGTTGGAGATCGGCCTCTTCCGGCGGGCGCCCGGCGAATTGGGCGTGCTGGGTGAATTCGGTCGAGGTCTCCACCGCGATGATGTCGTTGTAGCGCCACCAGGCCTCCTCGAGATCGACCTCGAAGCGATATTCCTCGGTGTCGTGGCCGAGGCTCTCCAGCAGCCGGACGGTGTCTTCGACGGCCGCCTTCACCTCGGGGGCATAGGGCTCGCCGAAGGGGGCGGTGAGCGTATAGCCGATCTTCAGCCCCTTGGGGCGCCTGGCGAGCAGCGACAGCCAGCTCTCCTCGGGGCGCGGCGCCGTATAAGGATCGCCCGGCAGGTTGCCGGCGACCACGTCGAGGAAGGCAGCGGTGTCGCGCACGCTGCGGCTGTTGCAGAGGAAATAGATGCAGCCGAACCACAGATCCGCATCGAATGGCCCGTAGCTGACCCGGCCGCGCGAAGGCTTCAGGCCGACCACGCCGCAACAGGAGGCCGGTACGCGGATCGAACCGCCGCCATCGGAGGCATCGGCGATCGGCACGATGCGGGCGGCGACGGCCGCCGCCGAGCCGCCGCTCGAGCCACCGGCGGTAACGGCCGGATTCCAGGGATTGACGGTCGGGCCGTAGAGGCGCGGCTCGGTCGAAATGCACCAGCCATATTCGGGCGTGTTGCTGCGCCCGATCGGTGCCAGGCCGGAGGCGCGCATGCGGCCGCCGATTTCGGAATCGGCAGGGCAGACATAGTTCTGGAGATAAGCGAGCCCCGAAGTCAGCGGCGTGCCCTGCCATTGCGTGCCGAGATTCTTGAGCAGGAACGGCACGCCCGCGAACGGGCCGGAGCCCGGTGCCTCCGCGACCTGCCGCGCGACGTCGAAGGTCGGGATGACAACGCTGTTCAGCTTGGGATCGAGACGGCCGACGAGTTCGATCGCCGTCTCGACCAGTTCCGAAGCCTTGACCTGCTTGGCCCGCACCAGCTCTCCGAGCGCCAAGGCATCGGACTGAGCATAGAGCTTGACGAGATCCTCCGTGACGGCAGCCATTTCCTCACCCATTTCTTCGATCGGCCTGCGATGGCCGCCAGTCTGGAAGGAAATGAAGTGGAATTGGATGCCCCTCCTTCCACGATCTCTTGCCTTGCCCGCTGCGCCTTTGCGGTTCCGGGGCCTGCGTCAAATCGCGAAACGCCGCAGTACTACAGTCGCATTTCCCGGATTGGGAGTGTCAGCCTCCGGCTGACATCTTGAAAGCCAAGCCCTTGCGGCTCGGTAAGGTGTCGGCCGGAGGCTGACACTCCGCACATCCTGCACTCCGTCGTGCAAACCAACCGTGATGCTAGCGCAGCGCCTGTGGCCCTAGGGCGCCTTCGACGGTGACGGCGACCTTGGTCAGCGGTGCTGCGATGTCTTCCAGGCCCTTGCCTTCGGCATCGACGCCGTAGAGCAGGGCCACCACGCCGCCGAAGATCATCACTCCCGAGCCGACGACATAGCCCCAGAACAGCGGATCGCGCTCGGTGCCCTCGCCGACCAGATAGCCGAAGATCAGCGGCCCCATCGAACCGACGATCTGGGCGACGGCGAAGAAATAGGAGATCGCCTGGCCGCGCACTTCCAGGGGGAAGATCTCGCTGACGGTGAGATAGGCCGAGGAAGCCCCCGCCGAGGCAAAGAAGAAGGAGACGCACCAGAACAGCGTATGGGTGTTCGCCGTCAGGCTGCCCTGCTTGAACAGATAGGCCGAGACCAGTAGCACCGCCCCCGCCAGCACATAGGTGCCGAAGATCATCTTGCGCCGGCCGACGGTGTCGAACAGCGGCCCGAGCAGCAGCGGCCCGATCAGATTGCCGATGGCGAAGGGGAAGAAATAGAGCGCCGTCTGCGACTCGTTGAGATGATAGAAATTCTTCAGCACCAAGGCGTAGGTGAAGAAAATCGCGTTGTAGAGGAAGGACTGCGTCACCATCATGGTGATGCCGAGGAAGGTGCGCGAGGGATATTCGCGGAAGAACACGTCGATCAGCTTGGCGAAAGGCACCGATTCCTCGGGCTTGATATACATCGCCTTGCTCTCGTCGACCGGCGGCAGCGTCACGCCCTGGGCGCGCACGCTGGCCTCGATGCCCTCGACGATGGTCTCGGCTTCCTTGTCCTGGCCATGGGTGACCATCCAGCGCGGGCTTTCAGGGATGTGCCGGCGCAGGAAGATGATGACGAGACCGAGCACCGGCCCGATGAAGAAGGCGATGCGCCAGCCGACATTCTCGGCAAACAAGGTGTGGTCGAGCAGAAAGAAGCTGCCGACGGCGCCCAGCATGGCGCCGGCCCAATAGGTGCCGTTGACGGCGATGTCGACTCGGCCGCGATATTTGGCCGGGATGAGCTCGTCGATGGCCGAATTGATCGCGGTATATTCTCCGCCGATGCCGAGACCCGCCACGAAGCGCCAGAGATAGAGGAACCAGGGCGTCCAGGCCAAGCCCGCCACGCCGGAGCCGACCAGATAGATCGCCAGGGTGATGATGAACAGTTTCTTGCGGCCCCAGCGGTCGGTCAGCCGCCCGAAAAACAAGGCGCCGACCACCTGGCCGATCAGGTAGATCGTGCCGGCGAAGCCGACTTCGGCGCTGGTCATGCCCAGGCTCTTCTGGAAACCGGAGGCTGAAACGAGCTGTATCTCGATGCCGTCGAGGATCCAGCTGATGCCCAGGCCCACCACGACCATCCAGTGGAAACGAGCCCAGGGCAGTCGGTCCATGCGAGCCGGAATGAGGCTGCGGATGGCTTTGCCGTCGGTCATGTCTACCGGCATGATCATGCTCCTTGCAGCGTGATGTTCGTTCCACACTATTGTTTGTTAATTTTTTGTAACAATTCGACCCTGAATGGCCTCGTGTCAATGCTTCCAATGATACCTCTGAGCAATGACATAACAGACGGATAGGTTGATGACTGCGGAATGGACCGCTCGCAGATTGCGAGATCTGCCGCCTTCCATCGTCGCCGTATTCCTGGTCTCCAATTTATTTCGCCATATGGTGCAATGACGAACGCGCCCGATGGAAGTTGGTTTGAAAGGCGGTCTCGTGTCAGGTCGAGGGTCACGAAGTGCCGGGCCCTCGCGGCGTCAATTTTTCGTTAACCTCTGCCGCCCATTTTCCGCCGCCGACCGCAGAGCCTGTGTTCTATTCGCGCAAGGCGGTTGCCGGGCGGTTGTACGGGGGGGTATACCGGTTATCCGCTTCGCCCCATCCGGGCCTCCATCCGCGGTTTCCAGATTCACGGTTCAATGGCCAAGCTTTTTCATCATCCTGTCGACCCGCAATCGCGCTTCATCCGCCTCGTGCTCAGCGAAATGGACGTGGCGACCGATCTGGTCGAGGAAAAGCCCTGGGAGCGGCGCGAGGCCTTCCTGCACATGAACCCGGCCGGCGTGCTTCCCGTGATGATCGACGCCACCGGCCTGATCGTGCCCGGCGCCTCGCCGATCTGCGAATATCTCGACGAAGCCTATGGCGATGCCCTCGGCGAGCAGCGCCTGCTGCCGCGCGACGCCAGGGCGCGTGTGGAGACCCGCCGCCTGATCGAATGGTTCAGCATCAAATTCTATGCCGAGGTCAGTGAATATCTGATCACGGAGAAGATCCTGAAGCGTTTCCTGCCGATCGGCGAGGGCGGTTCCTCGCCGGATACGGCCGCGATCCGTGCGGCCAAATCGAATGTGCGCTATCATCTGCGCTATGTCGGATATCTGGTGCGGCGGCGGAACTGGCTGGCGGGAGACAGGCTCTCCTACGCCGATTTCGTGGCAGCGGCGCATCTGTCGATCGTCGACTATCTCGGCGACGTGCCCTGGGACGAGGACCAGGCCGCCAAGGAATGGTATGCGCGCCTCAAATCGCGTCCCTCTTTCCGCCCGCTCCTGGCCGAGACGCTGCGGGGAACGCCGCCTTCGGCAACCTATGCGGATCTCGATTTCTAGTTTCCGGGACCGCCGGCATCCTTGCCGGCTTCTGCTTCTGCGGCGAGCGCGACGGCTCCAGGAGCCGGCTGGAAGCCGGCGGTCCCGGGCAGGCTCGCCGTGAGCGCCCTCAAGACAGAACTCCTCCAGCGCGCCGAAGCGGAAGGCTTCGATGTCGTCCGCGTGACCGCGCCCGACGCCATCCCTGAAGCGCCTGCGCGCCTGCGCCGCTTCCTGGAGGAGGGCTTCCATGGCGAGATGGGCTGGATGCAGGAGCGCGCCGACCAGCGCGGCACCCCAGCCACGCTCTGGCCGGAGGTGCGCAGCATCATCATGCTCGGCGTCAATTACGGCCCCGACCGGGACCCGATGGCTGGGCTTGCCGATCGGTCCGGCGGCCTGATCTCGGTCTATGCCCAGGGCGACGACTATCACGACGTCATCAAGAAGCGGCTGAAAAGCCTGGGGCGCTGGTGGGGCGAGGTGACGGGCGCGCCGCTCAAGGTCTTCGTCGATACCGCGCCGGTGATGGAAAAGCCCCTGGCCGCGGCGGCGGGCCTGGGCTGGCAGGGCAAGCATACCAATCTGGTCAGCCGGGATTTCGGCTCCTGGCTCTTTCTGGGCTCGATCTTCAGCGCCACCGAGATCGAGGCCGATGCGCCGGAGCGGGATCGTTGCGGTTCCTGCCGCGCCTGCCTCGATGCCTGCCCGACCGCCGCCTTTCCTGCGCCCTACCGGCTCGATGCCCGGCGCTGCATTTCCTATCTCACCATCGAGAACAAGGGCCCCATCCCGGCCGAGTTCAGGGAGGCGATCGGCAACCGGATCTATGGCTGCGACGATTGCCTGGCGGCCTGCCCGTGGAACAAGTTCGCGGTGACGGCCCGCGAACACAAGCTCAAGGCGCGCGAGGACTTGCGAGCCCCGCGCCTGGCGGACTTGGCGCGCCTGGACGATCCGGCCTTTCGGGCGCTGTTCGCCAAGAACCCGGTGAAGCGCATCGGGCGGGACCGCTTCATCCGCAACGTGCTCATCGCCATCGGCAATTCCGGCGATCCGGGCCTGATCGAGGTGGTCGAGGGGCTCCTCGGCGATGAAGCGGCCCTGGTGCGCGCCATGGCGGTCTGGGCGCTCGCCAGACTCGCTCCAGCTCGCCTGGCAGCCCAGGCCTGGCGACGGGACGATGAAACCGATGCCGATGTGAAGGCGGAATGGCGGGCGGCGGGTCATGCGGCGCCGATGCATCAAGGCGCCTAATATTGACGGTGATATTAAGAACGGACGCAGGGACCGCTTGACGGCGGCGGCGTTCGCCAATAGCGATGCGAACGGGGCAAGCAAGGAGCAGGCCGATGGTCCATAAGGGCGGCGCGCGACGGGACAATTGCAAGCCATCCAGACGTTTCGGTGAAGCCGCCCAGTTTTTCCGCAGCTGGACCGAAAAGCCCCTGCAGATGGGGTCGATCACCCCCTCCAGCCCCTTCCTGTCCAAGGCGATGGCCAATTGCGTCGATCCCGCCTCGGAAGGCCCGGTGGTGGAAATCGGGCCCGGCACAGGTCCGATCACCCAGGCCTTGGTGGAGCGCGGCGTCGCCGAGGACCGCTTGGTGCTGGTCGAATACAGCCCGCAATTTTGCGATCTCCTGTCGCAGCGTTTTCCCAAGGCAACGGTGGTGCAGGGCGATGCCTATGCTCTCGCCAAGACACTGGAGGGTCGGCTTGCCGACAAGGCGGCCGCCGTGGTCTGTGGCCTGCCGCTGCTGACCAAGCCCGAGCGGCAGCGCCTCGACCTCCTGGCCCAGGCCTTCACGCTGATGCAGCCCGACGCCGCTTTCATCCAGTTCACCTATTCGCTGGCCTCGCCGATTCCCACCAAGAACGCCTTCTTCACCTGGCAGGCGTCGCCGAGGATCTGGCGCAACGTGCCGCCCGCCCGCGTCTGGACCTATCGCCAACTCCTGAGGAACTGATTTGAATACGAAAGACCGCCTGATCTGTGGCCTGGATGTCGACAGCGTCGCCAAGGCCGAAGCCCTGGTAACCGAGCTCGGCGACAGCGTGACCTTCTACAAGATCGGCTATCAGCTCGTCTTCAATGGCGGTCTGCCCTTCGCCCAGGACCTGGCGCGTTCGGGCAAGAAGATCTTCCTCGACATGAAGCTGCACGACATCGGCAACACCGTGACCAAGGCGGTCGAGGCCATTGCCGGAATGGGCATGACTTTCCTCACCATCCACGCCTTTCCGCAGACCATGCGGGCTGCCGTGGAAGGTGCCCGCGGCTCGGACCTGAAGATCCTCGCCGTCACTGTCCTGACCTCCTATGACGATGCCGACCTGGCCGAAGCCGGCTATGGCAAGGGTGTCGGCGAACTCGTGGCCCAGCGGGTGACCCAGGCCATGGCGATCGGCGTGCCCGGCCTGGTGATGTCGCCGGAAGAGGTTGCCTCGACCCGCAACCGGGTCGGCGACAGCATGCTGCTGGTGACCCCGGGCGTACGCCCCGCCGGCAGCGACAGCGGCGACCAGAAGCGGGTGATGACGCCCGGTGACGCCATCCGCGCCGGGGCCGACCATTTGGTGGTAGCCCGGCCCATCGTGGCGGCCCCCGATCCCAAGGCGGCGGCCGAGGCGATCCAGGCGGAGATCGCGGCGGCGGTATAGAGTTGGAGCGCGGACATCGCGACATGAAGACATGTCGCGATGTCCGCTCTTGGAAACACCAATCAAAACAACAAGAGCGCAGACCTCATCGGCTGCGCCCTTTCCTTTGAGTTCAATCTTTCCAAGAGCGGACTTCGCGAGTCGCTGAGAAGTCCGCGCTTCGGATCAGTCCTTGGCGCGTTCGACGTAGGAACCGTCTTCCGTCATGATCACCACGCGGGTGCCGGCGCTGATGTGCGGCGGCACGGTGGTGCGCACGCCGTTGGAGAGGGTGGCGGGCTTGTAGGAGGAGGAAGCGGTCTGACCCTTGGTCACCGGCTCGGTCTCCGTCACTTCCAGCACGACGCGGGCGGGCAGTTCGATCGCCACGGGCACGCCGTTATAGAGGCTGATCTGGCATTCCATGTTCTCGGCCAGATAGACCGACTGCTCGCCGATCACGTCGGCGGGCACCGAGACCTGCTCATAGCTGTCCATGTTCATGAAGGCGTAGCCATGCGTGTCTTCATACAGATAGGTGTGCGACTTGGTCTCGATGAAGGCGCGCTCCACCTGCTCGGTGGTGCGGTAGCGCTGCACGGTCTTCACGCCGTCCGACAGGCGGCGCATGTCGATCTGGGTGGTGGGCGTGCCCTTGCCCGGGAAGAAACTCTCGGCCTTGAGCACGACGTAGAGCTGATTGTCGATCTCGACGACGTTGCCCTTGCGGATCTGGCTGGCGATGACCTTCACGATGATGTCCTGAAACTTTTCAAGTGAGCTAAAGCGTTTCCGTGATCTGGCGCAATCACCCCAAATCGCAAGAACGCGTTGAACCAAGGCGCTAGAGAAAAGGCGCGTTTTCATCAAAACGCGCTTTGCCCTAGGAACGATTGTGGGCGCCTCTTACACCGCCCCGCCGCCGAACGAAAGCGTGAAGCGCCAGGAATCGGTGAAACAGCAGCGAATTCACGCCTCATCACGCGCTTTCCCACGATTTCCGAGATCGAAACGCCACGGCATCACGAGGCCGTGAGCGTGTAACGCGCCTCGATTTGCCGACGAATAACCTTAGGAAGCGACCTCTCTCGGGTCGAATACTGATGAGGCAATCGATGAGGGCATCGACAAAGAGGCCAGGTGCCGGCCTGTCACGGCTGGCTCTGCTGGGATTGGGCCTGGCCCTGCCGCTGCTCGGGAGTGCCGCGCCGGCTCAGGCGGGGCGGCTCACCGTGGTGGAGCTCTTCACCAGCCAGGGTTGCTCGTCCTGCCCGCCGGCCAATGCCAATCTCGCCGCGATCAGCCGGCGGCCCGGCGTGCTGGCCCTGAGCTTCGGTGTCACCTATTGGGACCGGCTGGGCTGGAAGGACGTCTTCGCGCGCCCTGACTACACGCAGCGCCAGGTCGCCTATGAGAAGCCTCTCGGACAGAGCGGTCCCTTCACGCCGCAGATGGTGGTGAATGGCCGGGCGTCCCTGATCGGCAACGAGCTTGCCGAGCTGGATGCGGCGATCGCGGGCGCGGCTGTGTTGCGAGCAGGTCCGAGCCTGGCCGTCTCGGGCGGCCATGTCGTCATCGGTGGCCAGCGCTCGTCCCCGGTCAGCCTCGACATCTGGCTGGTGCGCTATGACCCGAGGCAGGTCGAGGTGCCGGTACGCGCCGGCGAGAATGCCGGCCGCACCCTGGCTCACAAGAATGTCGTGCACGATCTGGTCCGGCTCGGACTTTGGAAGGGCGAGGCACTCGATCTGCCGATCGCGCGGGCGCCCGCCGGCCAGCACACGGCGATCCTGCTGCAGGCGCCGGATGGCGGCGCCATCCAGGCTGCCGCAACCGACTGAGGAACCTCGAACCGTCACAGCTCTTCGACCCGCCGGACGGCTCGTCCGGCTTTCCCTGCGCCGAGGCGCAATCACAGAAAGGAACGGATCATGAATCGTATTGCCAAACTCGCCTCCGCGGGCTTGCTGGGCCTGGGGCTTGCTTTCGCCGCCGCCCCCTTGGCGCAGGCCCAGGACGCGATGCCGCAGACGAACACGATGCAATCGCAAACGATGAAACCGAATGCGATGCAGGGCGAGGCCATGAAGGGCGACACCATGAAGAAGCCGATGAAGAAGATGGCCAAGAAGAAGATGATGAAGAAGCATCACAAGGCCATGAAGGCGATGTGATCCCAGCGCCACCCTCTTCACCCTCCCCCTTCAGGGGAGGGTGAAGAAGCTGCCGTGTAAGTATGACCATCGATCGATTGTCCGCTCGGAAACCGCGCTTTGCCTCCCCTCAGCTCCGGGGCTCCGCCACCAGCCAGCCCTTGTAGCGCACGATCAGGCCGAACAGGGGATGGGCGATCTCGACATGGAAGTTGAATCGTCCGTCCTCGGCGCTCTCGAAACTGTCGCCGGAGGGGGCGAGGAAACGCGGCAGTCTCAGGCCGAGGAAGCGCCAGTTGCGTACGACGAGCTTGAGCCTGCCGTCTTCGGCGAGGAGGGCAAGCCCGAAGCTGAAAGGTCCGAAGCGTTCGTCGACCAGGCCGGCATTGCGGTCGCGGCCGGCGGTCTGGACCGAACGGAAGCGGCGCCCGGCAAAGTTCCGCGTCCACACTTCCCGCTTGTTCTGGATTTCGAACGATACGCGCACCGGAATATCCGCACCGGCCTGGGGGAAGCCGACGAGAGCGCCCACCAGCCGCGACAACAACCCCTTGCCGCGCTCGACGCTGGCGCGGCCGGTGACCGCATGGCTGGTTTCGTGCCGATGCAAGGCCTGGATGGCCGGTGGCAGGCTCGCATAGGCCGAGCCCAGAATGGCCGGGTAAAGCGGCAGGCTCGCCTCGGCCGTGACCTCACGCGTGCCATGGGCGAAGGGCCGGCCGTCAAAGACGTGATCATAGTCGGCCAAGGCGAGCGCTCCCGTTGCGGGACGGGCGCCCGGTTCCGGCCTGATGCCTTCGAGGCGCTGGCGGATCAGGGCTTCGATCGCCATCGCCGGAATATAGGGTCCATCGTCGCCCTCGGCGTTCAGATGCCAGCTGCGGACCAGCCTTTCCCCGCGATGCCCTGCGCCCTCGACCTCGACGATCATGCCACCGCGATGGGCGCCCCAGCGCAGGATGCGGTTCACCCTGTGAAACAGGCCGGCGAGGGGCGCTAGGGAGGGCAGCATTTTCCAGCGCACCAGCAGGCTCAGCCCGATCAGGCAGCGATGCAGGATCTCCGGGCGCGGCCCGGCGCCGACCCAGACCGAGCGCACGCTTGGCCACAGGTCGGAGAGCAGCAGGAGGTCGGGTACCTCCACCAGGGAGAACAGCGTGTTCGGCAGCGGCAACTTTCCAGGCGGGGCGATGGTGAAGCGGCGGGTTTCGGTGAGGGGATGCACCAGCAGGGTCTGGCTCTGCCGCCGGGCCGGCACGGCCTGGCCGGCATAGCCCGCGATGGCCTTGAGCACGTTCTCGCCGACGACCGCATGCGGCGAGGGGGCGATACCGGCGCGGATGATGTCGATGCGCGAGAAGGCACCGGCGAGATGCCTGACGATTGCTGCGGTCAGGACAGGAAAGCTGCTTACGCCCGACAGGATGGCGACGCCGCGCTGCCGGGCCGCTGCATCGAGGCTGGCGATGCCGCGCACGAACGCGGCCCCGTCCGAGAAATCGAAATAGTCGGCCCCATGGGCGATCGTGGCCTCAACCAGGCGATAGGGCTGTTTGCCGTAGCCCTGGAAGGGGCCGCTGGCATCGACGACGATGTCGGGCTTCAGGGCCTGCAATTGCGGCTCGAGCGGCCGGTCGCGATCGAACTCAGCCGGAAACAGGCGGGCCCGCACCGGACGGCTGGCGCAGAAGAATTCCGCCTTGGCGAGAGAGCGGCCCGCGATGATGAGGGTGAGGCGGGGTTCGTCGGCCAGCAATTCCGCCAGCCGCCCGCCAAAGATGCCGTAGCCGCCGACGATCAGCACGCGCAGGGAGGATGGGGATGCGGTCACGGGTTACTCCAGCCCCGCATGCGTACAGGGAGCGACCGGAACCGGCAAGATGGAGCCTCGCACCGGTGCCGGAGCGGATGGCCGCACTTGCGTCTTGCGCCGTCGCCCGCCATAAGCGCTAGCCTGAGCACGATTTTCCGGCGAGACCCGCGGGCGGGCTTTGCCGGAAAATCGTGCACATTTTCGATATCTTTCAGCTTGTTCTTGATCGCGCCCGTGGCTCGATCAAGAACAAGCTGCTCGGACAATATGGAATCCTCTCGCCATGACGAAGTTCGTGGAGCGCGTCTTTTCGGGCGTTCAGCCGACCGGCAACCTGCATCTGGGCAATTATCTCGGCGCGATCCAGCGCTTCGTCGAGATGCAGAAGAGCCATCAATGCATCTATTGCGTGGTGGATCAGCACGCCATCACGCTGTGGCAGGATCCCAAGAGCCTGGCGAGTGCCATCCGCGAGGTCACCGCCGCCTTCCTGGCCGCGGGCATCGACCCGAAGGCCCATATCGTCTTCAACCAGAGCCAGGTGGCCGAGCATGCCGAGCTCGCCTGGGTGTTCAACTGCGTGGCGCGCATGGGCTGGCTCAACCGCATGACCCAGTTCAAGGAGAAGGCCGGCAAGGACAAGGAGGCGGCCTCGGTGGGCCTGTTCGCCTATCCCACGCTGATGGCCGCCGACATCCTGGTCTATCGTGCCACCCATGTGCCCGTCGGCGAGGACCAGAAGCAGCATCTGGAACTCGCCCGCGACATCGCGGCGAAGTTCAACAATGATTTCGGCGATTCCATTGCTGCCAACGGTTTCAATGGCGGCTTCTTCCCGCTGCCCGAACCCCTGATCCAGGGCGCGGCCACCCGCGTGATGAGCCTGCGCGACGGCTCCAAGAAGATGTCGAAATCGGATCCCTCCGACCTGTCGCGCATCAACATGACCGACGATGCCGATACCATCGCCGCCAAGATCCGCAAGGCCCGCACCGATCCCGAGCCGCTGCCTGGTGAGGAGGAGGGGCTGAAGGGACGCCCCGAGGCCGACAATCTGGTCTCGATCTTCGCGGCCCTGTCGGGGCGGACGGTGGCGGAGGTTCTCGCCGAGTTCGGCGGCGGCCAGTTCTCCACCTTCAAGACGGCGCTCGCCGATCTCACCGTCGCCAAGATCTCGCCGATCACCGCCGAGATGAAGCGCCTGATGGCCGATCCCGGCCATATCGACGCAGTGCTGGCGGAAGGTTCGGGCAGGGCCCGGGCGATCGCCGCCCCGATCATGGCCTCGGTGAAGGATATCGTCGGCTTCATCCGGGCGAAGTGAGGCGGCGTCAGGGAAGAACCGAGCCTCGTTCGGAAATAGTTCAGGCGCTTGCTTTGTCATGCCCGGGCTTGACCCGGGCATCCAGGGGCCCCGTCTTTGATGTATGGCGGGAAGAGCTGGATTGCCGGGTCAGCCCTGCAATGACAAAGGTCGGGCGGGGTGAACCTCAATGTCCTGTGGGAAGGAACCGACATGCTGAAGATCTGGGGCCGCACCAATTCCTCCAATGTGAAGAAGGTGCTGTGGTGCGCCGAGGAACTCGGGCTCACCTATGAGCGCATCGATGCGGGCGGCGCTTTCGGGGTGGTCAACGACCCCGCCTACCGCGCTCTCAATCCCAACGGGCTGGTGCCTTGCATCGAGGATGACGGCTTCGTGCTGTGGGAATCCAATGCCATCGTGCGGTATCTGGCCGAAGGCGATGTCGATCGCCGGCTGGTGCCCGCAACGCGCCAGGCCAAGGCTTCCGCCGAGCGCTGGATGGATTGGACAACCTCGACCATCGCCGGCCCCTTCCGTGACGTGTTCTGGAATGTCGTGCGTCGTACCGCCCAGGACCGGGTGGAGACCGAGCTCTCCCGGGGCCTCGACAGCTGTGGCCGCCTGCTGGCCATCGCCGACAAGGCTCTGGCCAGCCAGCCCTATTTGTCGGGCGACAAATTCGGCATCGGCGACATTCCGCTCGGCTGCCTCGCCTATGGCTGGTTCAACATGCCGATCGAGCGGCCGGACCTGCCCCATCTCGCCGCCTGGTATGAGCGCCTGACCGAGCGCCCGGCCTATCGCAAGGCGGTGATGATCCCCCTGACCTGACGAACGGGAACATCCGGGCCGACATCCGCGTTACCGAGCCGACCATGGTTGTCATGGTTGCTCGGGGAATGTGTGCATGCTGTCTGGTGTGATCTCGCTGCTGATCGGTATCGTTGTCATCGGTCTCGTCTGCTGGCTGTTGATGTATGTGATCGATCGCCTACCCATGGACGGACGTTTCAAGCAGATCCTGCGTATTCTGATCATCCTCATCGCGGTGCTCGCCATCCTGCAACGCGTCGTGGTGCTGATGGAGCCCGTGCCGACATTGTAAGGAACGGCTCCGCCTTGAAGGCGGCTTGCCTGCGCGAGGCATCGTGACAGGCACACATCCGACATGTTCGGGAAAACCCTGAAAAAGCTGCGGGATGGCTTGCCTTTCGCCCGAGCAAATTGCATGGTCTTCGCCCTTTTTCCACCGTTTGCGGCAGCTCGGTCCGCTTGCGGGTCGCTATGCCAGGACGCACTCCATGAAGGTTACGCTCGAACGGACTGCCCTTCTCAAATCGCTGGGCCACGTCCACCGCGTCGTCGAGCGGCGCAACACCATCCCGATCCTGTCCAACGTGCTGATCGAGGCCCAGGGCGCCAGCCTGCTCCTGAAAGCGACCGACCTCGATCTGGAGGTGGTGGAATCCTCTCCTGCCGACGTCACCATGGACGGCGCCACCACGGTGCCGGCGCATACCCTCTACGACATCGTCCGCAAGCTGCCCGACGGCGCCCAGGTCTCGCTGGAAGGCGGCGGCGAGGCGACCCAGCTGATCGTGCGTTCCGGCCGCTCGCGCTTCACCCTGCAGACGCTGCCGCCTTCCGATTTCCCGGACCTGGCGGCGGGCGAGTTTCCGCATAATTTCCAGCTCAAGGCTGCCGATCTGCGCAAGCTGATCGAGAAGACCCAGTTCGCGATCTCCACCGAGGAGACGCGCTATTATCTCAACGGCATCTATCTGCACACGCTGGATGTCGAGGGCGAGACCCGCATCCGCGCCGTGGCGACCGACGGCCATCGCCTCGCCCGCGTCGAACTGCCGGCGCCCGAGGGTTCCAACGGCATGCCGGGCGTGATCCTGCCGCGCAAGGCGGTGGGCGAGATCCAGAAGCTGATGGAGGATGCCGAGGCGATCGTCTCGATCGAGCTGTCCCAGGCCAAGGTGCGGTTCACCATCGGTCCGGTGGTGCTGACCTCCAAGCTGATCGACGGCACCTTCCCCGATTACGCCCGCGTCATTCCGACCGGCAACGACAAGGCGCTGATCGTCGAGCGCGCCGACTTCACCGCCGCCGTCGACCGTGTCTCGACCATCTCCTCCGAGCGCGGCCGCGCCGTGAAGCTGTCGCTGGCCGACAGGCGCCTCGTCCTCACCGTCACCAACCCCGATTCCGGCACGGCGACCGAGGAGATCGAGGTCGATTACGATGCCACGCCGCTCGATATCGGCTTCAATTCGCGCTATCTGCTCGACATCGCCGCGCAGCTCGACGGCGATACCGCCCTGCTGAAATTCGCCGATCCGGGCTCGCCGACCCTGGTGCAGGACCGCGAAGGCGCTGCCGCGCTCTACGTCCTGATGCCGATGCGGGTGTAAGCTCGGAGCGCGGACATCTTGTCCGCATCCTGGAAACGATGCGTTCGATTGAGAGGAAGAGCGGACAGGATGTCCGCGCTCCAAAAATGATCTCGCCCCGCATCACCCGCCTGATCCTCACCTCGTTTCGGTCCTATCCGCGGCTCGATCTCGCCGTGGATGCCGGCATGGTGGTGCTGACCGGGCAGAACGGCGCCGGCAAGACCAATGTGCTCGAGGCCATCTCGCTGTTCACCCAGGGTAAGGGCCTACGCCGGGCGGATCTGGAGGACATGGCCAGCGAGGACGGGCCCGGCAGCTTCGCCGTCGCCGCCGAAGTCGAGGGGGCGCTTGGCCTCGCGCATCTCGGCACCGGGCTGGAAGGCCCCGACAGCGGGCCGCGCAAATATCGTGTCGACCGCCAGCCGGTTTCCTCGGCCACGAGCTTTGCCGACCATCTGCGCCTCGTCTGGCTGACGCCCTCGATGGACGGGCTGTTCTCCGGTTCGGCCGGCGAGCGGCGGCGCTTTCTCGACCGGCTGGTGCTGGCCGTCGATGCCGGCCATGGCACCCGGGTCAACGCGCTCGAACGCGCGCTACGCTCGCGCAACCGGCTGCTGGAGGATCCGCGCGCCGACCAGCGCTGGCTCGATGCTGCCGAGCATGAGGTCGCCGATCTCGCCATCGCGGTGGCGGCGTCGCGCGCCGATACGGTGCGTCGTCTCGCCGGCCTGATCGAGGAGGAGATCGATCCTGCCTCTCCCTTCCCCCATGCGCGCATTGCCCTCGATGGCGCCATCGAGAATGCCGTGCTGGACGAGCCGGCGCTGGCCGTGGAGGAGCGCTATCGCCAGACCCTGCGTGAAGGCCGGGCCCGGGACAGGGTCGCCGGCCGCACGCTCGACGGGCCGCATCTGACCGATCTCCTCGTCGTGCACGGTCCCAAGGGCATCGCGGCCGAGCGCGCTTCCACCGGCGAGCAGAAAGCCCTGCTGCTCGGCCTGGTGCTGGCGCATGCCAGGCTGGTCGCCCGTCTCGCCGGCATGACGCCGATCGTCCTGCTCGATGAAGTCGCTGCCCATCTTGATCCGATGCGGCGGGCGGCCCTCTATGACCGGCTCGAAAGTTTCGGCGCCCAGGTCTGGCTGACCGGCGCCGATCCCTCCGCCTTCGAGGCCATCGCCGGCAGAGCCGCGATCTATCGGGTCACGCCGGGGCGGGTCGAGGGGTGAGGTTTCGGGCGAGGGGGATCAGAGGGGAAATCCGGCTGGTGGAGTAGCCCCTCACCTCCATCCTCTCCCCGTAAGAACGGGGCGAGGGGGCGCAATCGTTGCGATTGGTCGTCGGAGCTTTCATCTCGCCCTACCGTTGAGCGAGATGAAAGATTTCCGACATAAAACTTGAGGTCAAAGTCTCCTCGCCCCGTTCTTACGGGGAGAGGTAAGGTGAGGGGCAGCGCCGTCCTCGGAAGAGTCCGTTCTTTCGCGATCTCCAAGCTCAATGCTTGAGCAGCACGTCGAAGCGGGGATTGATTTCGTCGAAGATCGGCAGCGAGGCGGCGCCGAGCACCACGGTGTGATGGCCCACCGAACCGGCCATCAGGCGTGGGAGGCGGCGGTCGCTGCGCGAGCCCACCGACATCGGCAGCGGCATGGCCTTTTCGATCAGGTTGGCCAGAACGCCGGCTGGCGCCAGTCCCCCAAGCAGGATGGTTTCCGGATCCAGGGTCGATTCCAGGATGTTGACGGCGCCGGCAAGATAAGGGGCGGCCTCCGCCACCCAGCGCTCGACGGGGGCGGATAGCGCGCCGTCCAGTTCGGAAAAAGCAGGCGCCCCGGGCTGATCTGCAAGGAATTCCTGGGCCGCGCTCAAAGAGAGATAGCGTTCCAGGCAGCCGCGATTCCCGCAGGGGCAGGGTTTGCCGTTCGGCGCCACGATCATGTGGCCGATCTCGCCGGCGTTGAGCGAGGCCCCGCGCCAGGGCTGCCCGCCGAGGAAAACGCCGGCGCCGAGCCCCTCGTCCAGGAACAGGAAGACGAAGCTGTCGATCGCGCGGGCGACGCCATGCAGGCGTTCGCCTATCGCCGCCGCCATGGCGTCGTTTTCGATCTGCACGGGCTGTTCGAGGGCTTCGGCGATATGCTGCCCGGCATCGGGATCGTCCCATCCGGGCAGGGTTGTCGGACCGGCGGTGGTGATGGCGCCGACCCCGAAGCGCACCGGCAGGGCGACCCCGGCGCCGAGCAGGCGCGAGGCGGGAACGCCGGCTTCCTCGATCAGTTCGTCGGCGAGCTGCCGCAAGGCGGGCGCTGCACTGCGGGGCGAGGGGCGCTGGGCGGGGATCTCCCGGATCGCAACCGGCTTGCCGGTGAGGTCGACCAGCGCCGCGATGATGGCGCTGTGGTCGACATGGAAGCCGAGCGACCAGGCCCCCTCGGGATTGATGGCATAGGGAATGGAGGGCTGGCCCCGCCCTTCGCGCTTGGGTTCGCCAGCCAGGACAAAGCCGGCCTGCTCCAACTCCTCGACGATGTTGGAGATCGTCTGGTTGGTCAGGGCGGTTTCGCGGGCGATCTCGGCCCGCGAGACCGGCCCGAGCCGGCGTATGGTGTCGAGCACGACACGCCGGTTGTGGGAGCGGGTGAATTCGAGATTGGTCCCCGCAACGCTCCGGCTCGGTTGGGGTGTCCTGTCTGCCTCGCGTCTCGCCATGTCCGCTCACTCCCTAGATCAAAACGCGTTCGGATGGGAACGCATTTTTGCTCTAACTCTTTGGTTCGACGCGACTTTGCGATTCCAGCGGATCCGTCAAATCGCAAAACGCTTTCCGATTTCACTTGCGACTATGGCAGCATGTTTACATTCAAACAAATTGAGTTAATAATTTTTCCGGGTCGCAGAAAAGGATCGGGAGCCATCGAGAACTCTCCGCGCCCCTGAACCATGCAGGGCGGCTACGGGCTGCCGATCGAATTGCAAGCGGGAGATGATTGCAATGTCTGGAATTCACAAATCGGTGCTGGCCGGGCTGGCGATGACGGCCCTGGCAGGATTGTCGCCGGCAGCGGCCGAGACTCTCAATGCCCTGTTCATGGCGCAGGCCGCCTATAGCGACGCCGACGTCAAGGCGATGACGGCGGCCTTCGAGAAGGAAAATCCCGGCGTTACCGTCAATGCCGAATTCGTGCCCTATGAAGCCCTCTACGACAAGATCGTGGCTTCCAAGGCCGCCGGCGGTGCCGGCTATGACGTGGTGCTCTACGACGTGATCTGGCCGGCCGCTTTCGCGCAGAACGGTGTCCTGGTCGATGTCACCGACCGGTTGAAGGATCTCGATCGCTCCAAGGTGTTCGATGGGGCCTGGGCCACGGTGAACTATGACGGCAAGACCTATGGCATGCCGTGGATCCTCGACACCAAATATCTGTTCTACAACACCGAGATCCTGCAGAAGGCCGGCATCACCGAGCCGCCCAAGACCTGGGATGAACTGGCCAAGGACGCCAAGATCATCAAGGACAAGGGCCTGGTGCAATATCCCATCGTCTGGAGCTGGTCGCAGGCCGAGGCGGTGATCTGCGATTACGTGACCCTGACCGCGGCCTATGGCGGCAAGTTCTTCGACGGGGACAAGCCGGTCTTCGACAAGGGCGGTTCGCTCGATGCCGTAACCTATATGGCCGACAGCCTCAAGAACGGCCTCTCCAACCCCAATTCCAAGGAATATCTGGAAGAGGACGTGCGGAAAGTGTTCTCGGCGGGGGATGCGGCCTTCGCGCTCAACTGGACCTATATGTATGCCAAGGCCAATGATCCGGCCGAAAGCAAGGTGGTCGGCAAGGTCGGCGTAGTGCCGGCGCCCGGCGTCGAGGGCAAGAGCACGGCCTCGGGTGTGAACGGCTCGATGGGGCTGGGCATCACGGCGGGCTCGACCAAGCCGGATCTGGCCTGGAAATACATCGTCTATCTGACGTCCAAGCCGGTGCAGAACCAGTATGCCAAGCTCAGTCTGCCGATTTGGAAGGCGTCCTACAGCGATCCGGCCGTCACCAAGGGGCAGGAGGCACTGGTCAAGGCCGCCGACGTCTCCATCGGCCTGATGACGCCGCGCCCGACGGTGGCCTCCTACCAGGAACTCTCCACTATCCTGCAGGCGCAGATCCAGAACGCGCTGGCCGGCAAGGCTTCGCCCGCCGACGCGCTGGCGGCCGCGGTCAAGGATGCCGCGCGCATCCGGTGAGAGCTGGTGGGCCGGTCTTCAGACCGGCCTTCGCAGATTTGGGGGTTGAGCGAGATGATAGGCGCGTTTGAAGGTGGGACGTCTGTGCCTCCTCGCCCCGTTCTTACGGGGAGAGGATAGAGGTGAGGGGCTACACAAGCCTTTCCTTTTGCCTCCTGCGCTGCCCCTCATCCTTACCTCTAGTCAACTCAAGCGAGTTGACGACACCCCGTAAGAACGGGGCGAAGGGGCGGCTGATGTCGCGTTCTCCGTTCCTTCGTTACCAATTGTTCCACTGGAAGGAATCTGCCTGATGATGAGCGGCCGCGTCGGCATGCCCTCACCATGGCTTCTGCTCGGCCCGATGCTGGTCATCGTGTTCGCGGCAGTCGGCTATCCCATCCTGATGACCCTGTGGCTGGCCTTCACCGATACCCGCCTGATGGCGGGACCGGGAGCGGCGCATTTCATCGGGCTGGAAAACTTCGCCTTTGCCTTCAGCGATTCCGAATTCCTCGCCGCGGCGGGGCGGACGATCTATTTCACCGTCGTCTCGATCAGTGCCGAGGCGCTGCTCGGTATCGCGGTCGCCCTGCTGCTCAACGAGAAGTTCCGTGGCCGTACCTTCTGCCGGGCCCTGTTGGTGCTGCCCTGGGCCGTGCCCACCATCGTCAACGCCTTGATGTGGCGTCTGATCTACCAGCCCGATTTCGGCGTGCTCAATGCGGTGTTGACCCAGAGCGGGCTGATGGAAAGCTATCGCAGCTGGCTCGGCAGCGAAGGCAGCGCCATGAATGCGGTGATCGTCGCCGATGTCTGGAAGAACTATCCGCTGGTGGCGCTGATCGTGCTGGCCGCGCTGCAGTCGGCGCCGCTGGAACTCTACGGCGCCGCCACGCTCGACGGCGCCAATGCCTGGCAGCGCTTCAAGGCCGTCACCTGGCCGGTGATAGCGCCGCCCTTGCTGGTGGCGCTGGTGCTGCGCTCGATCGAGGCCCTGAAAGTCTTCGACATTTTCTATGTGATGACCCGGGGCGGGCCGGCGAGCTCGACCAAGACCATGAGCTTCTTCGTCTATGAGGAATCCTTCCGCTTCATGCGGGTGGGATCAGGCGCCTCCTACGCCCTCATCGTGGTGCTGATCTGCATGGTCTTCGTCGGCTTCTATGTTCGGCTGATGCGTCGGCAGGAGGCCTGATCATGCAAAGGAGCTCCATCGCAACTTTCTTCCTGTATTGCGGCGTCGCCCTGTTCCTGGTGGTGACGCTGGCGCCGGTGGCCTGGCTCGGCGTGATGAGCATCTCGCTGCCATCCGACCTCACCACCAAGCCGCTGTCGCTCATCCCGCACCAGGTCGACTTCAGCCGCTATGCCCGCCTGCTCACCTTCGAGGCCAACAGCCCGGGCGAGGCCTTCCTGATGGCGCTGCGCAACAGCCTGCTGAGCTCGCTCGGTGCGACGGCCCTGTCGCTGCTGGTGGCGGTGCCGGCGGGCTGGGCCTTTTCGCGCTACCGCAATCGCGGCGTCTCGGTGGTGCTCTACTCCATCCTCGCCACCTATATGACACCCGCCGTGGCGCTGATCCTGCCGCTCTATTTCCTGCTCTCGATGCTCGGGCTGCTCAACAATGTGGTCGGCCTGATCATCGTCTATTGCTCCATCCTGACGCCCTTCACCGCCTGGTTCATCAAATCCTCTTTCGACGCGGTGCCCGGCGAACTCGAAAGCGCGGCGGCGATCGACGGCGCCTCGACGCTGCAGACGCTGTGGTGGGTCACGCTGCCCTATGCCCGGGCCGGCGTCGCCACCGCGGCCCTGTTCGCCATCCTGCTGGCCTGGGACGAGTTCTTCTACGCCTTGCTCTTCACCTCCAACCAGAACGCCAAGACCCTCACCGTCACCATCGCCGATTTCGCCGCCGGCCGCGCCACGGATTTCGGCCTGGTCTCGGCCGCGGGCCTGCTGACGGCGCTGCCGCCGGTCCTGATCGCCTTCATCCTGCAAAAATCACTGGTTGCCGGGCTCACCGCTGGCAGCGTCAAGGGTTGATATCATGAGCACAATCGTGCCGGGCACGGGCCTGGCGATGATCGAGGCCGAAATGGCCCGCCAACACGCCGATGCGCTGGCCTCCTTCCACGGCGCCGGGCCGATGGCGGCGCGGCTGGCGGACAGCATCCGCCGCACGGGACGGCTGACGCTGGCGGCCATGGGCGGCTCGCACTGGGTCAACCGCGCGGCGGCCGTGCTCTATCGCCGGCTCGGCATCGAGGTCGAGACCGAGGTGGTCTCCGAACTCCTGATCACGCCGCAGCCCGACCGCGAGCGCACCGTGCTGCTGGTGTCCCAATCCGGCAATTCGGGCGAGATCGTCGCCTTTCTCGAGCGGCCCGCCGGCCGGCAGGAGCGCTTCGGCCTCACCCTCGACGCCGATAGCGCGCTCGGTCGCGGCGTGCCCGCCCTCGTCGGTGTCGGCGGCTCGGAAAAGGCCTTCGCCGCCACGCGCAGCCTCCTCGTCAGCCATGCCCTGCATCTTGCCGTACTTGCGGCGCTGGGCCTGCCGCCGGAACGGGCGCTCGCAACGCTCGATGCCCCCGTCCGGCCCGACATCGGGGGCGCGCTATCAGCTCTCGCCGCCTGTACCTCCCTGATCCTCAGCGGCCGGGCCGAGCTGCAGGGCGTGGCCGAATCCGGGGCGCTCTGCGTGATGGAACTCGCCCGCCTGCCGGCCCTGGCGCTGGAGGGCGGCCAGTTGCGGCATGGCCCGATGGAGATGCTGTCGCCGACTAGCGGCATCGTGCTCCTGCGTGCCGCCGGCCCTTCGGCTGGCCTCGCCCCGGGTTTGGTCGCGGCCTGCCGCGCGGCCGGATCGCCGGTGGTGGTGTTCGATCTTTCCGGCGAGGCCGACATCGCCGATGTCATCACCATCCGCCTGTCGCGCGAGGAGGGCATGGCGGCCATCTTCGCGCTGCTGCCGGCACTGCAGGCCTTCCTGGTGACCTTCGCGGCCGGCCGGGTCGAGCATGTCGGCGAGCCCCTGCGCTCGACCAAGGTGACGACGGAATTATGAGGGAACCGCTGTTTTTGATCGGCAACGTCAATGTCGATCTCGTGATGGGCCCGCAGGCGCCCTGGCCGCAGCCGGGTACGGAAGTGATCGTGCCCGAAAGCGAATTTCGGGTCGGTGGCGCCGCCGGCAACACGGCGCTGGCGCTCGATGCCCTCGGCATCGACTATCGGCTGATCACCAGCCGCGGCAACGACATGCTCGGTCACTGGCTCGCCGAGCCCTTTGGGGCGCGGGCCGAGGGCTGGACGGTGGCCGAGGGGGCAACCACGGTTTCGGTCGGCATCGGCCATCCCGACGGGGACCGCACTTTCTTCACCACCACGGGCCACCTGCATTCGTTTGGACTCGAGGATGTACTGGCGCAGCTCGACGAGGTCGGGGAGGGCTGCGTCGCCCTGCTGGTCGGTCCCTTCGTGATTCCGGCCTTGCTCGCCGATTATGACGAGTTGATCGCCATTCTGCAGCGCCGGAACTATCGCATCGCCCTCGATACGGGCTGGCCGGATGGCGGCTGGACGCCCGGGGTACGCACGCGGGTGAACGCCTGGATCGGCCATTGCGAGCACGTCCTGATCAACGACATCGAGGCCAAGGGGCTCACCGGCACCGACACGGTCGAGGCTGCCGCCGGGATGATCCGGCCGCTGCTGCCAGCAGGTGCCAGCCTGGTGATCAAATGCGGGGCCCGGGGCGCCCTGGCCTGGCGCGGAAACGAGCATTTCGCCGTCCCGGCGCCGAAGGTCGACGTCGTCGACACCATCGGGGCCGGCGACACCTTCTCGGCCGGCTATTTCGCTAGCCTAGTCGAGAGCGAGGATCTGGAAAAGGCAGTGGCGAATGGCGTTGCGGTCGCCTCTCTGGCGGTCTCGACGCGGCCGCGGCGTTATCGGTGAGGACAGTGTTGCCACCCCTCATCCCCCTGCCGGGACCTTCTCCCGCAAGGGGAGAAGGGGTTTTAGTGGGTTAGATCGAGCTTAACTGCCCGGTGCCGAGTACCGCATCCCAAGTCCAATAAGTCCCCTTCTCCCCTTGCGGGAGAAGGTGGCGGCAGCCGGATGAGGGGTGTTATCGCGCGCCCTCAGACATACCCCCGGCGCTTCACCTCGGCCCAGCTGTCGTCGAGCGTCTTCTTGGCTGCGGCGATCAGGGCATCGACTTCCTCATGGCTGATCACCAGCGGCGGGGCGATGATCAGCGTGTCGCGGGTGGCGCGCATGACGAGGCCGTTCTGGAAGGAGAAGTCGCGGGCGATCAGGCCGACCGTGCCCGTCTCCACCGGCCAGGAAGCGCGGGTCTTCTTGTTCGGCGTCAGTTCCAGGGCGCCGATCAGGCCGACCATGCGGGCTTCGCCCACCATGGGATGGTCGCCCAGCGCCAGCCACTGCTTCTGCATATAGGGGCCGATATCGCTCTTCACGCGCTCGACGATCTTCTCTTCGCGCAGGATCTTGATGTTGGCGATCGCCGCCGCCGCGCAGGCCGGATGGCCCGAATAGGTGTAGCCGTGGTTGAAGTCGCCGGCATTGGCGATCACTTCGGCCACCTTTTCCGTCACCATCACGCCGCCGATCGGCAAATAGCCGGAGGAGATGCCCTTGGCCATGGCCATGATATCGGGCTGCACGCCGAAATATTCGCAGCCGAACCATTCGCCGGTGCGCCCGAAGCCGCAGATCACCTCGTCCGAGACCAGCAGGATGTCGCGCTCGCGGCAGATGCGCTGGATTTCCGGCCAGTAGGTGGCGGGCGGGATCACCACGGCGCCGGCGCCCTGGATCGGCTCGGCGATGAAGGCGGCGATGGCGTCGGCGCCGAGCTCGTCGATGGTGCGCTCGAGTTCACGCGCCGCCCACAGGCCGAATTCCTCCGGGCTGCGGTCGCCGCCCTCGGCATACCAATAGGGTTGGGCGATATGGACGATGCCGGGGATCGGCAGGCCGCCCTGGGCATGCATCGGCGTCATGCCGCCGAGCGAGGCGCCGCCGATTGTCGAGCCGTGATAGCCGTTCTTGCGGGCGATGATGGTCGATTTGCCGGGCTTATCCTGGGCCGCCCAGTAATGGCGCACCATGCGGATGATGGTGTCGTTGGATTCCGAGCCCGAACCGGTGAAGAACACCCGGCTGAACTGCGGCGGCGTCACTTCCGCCAGCAGGCGCGACAGCTCGATCGCCGGCAGATGGGTGGTCTTGAAGAAGGTGTTGTAGAAGGGCAGTTCGCGCATCTGCTGCGCCACCACCTCGACGATCTCCTCGCGGCCATAGCCGATATTGACGTTCCACAGGCCCGACATGCCGTCGATGATCTGGTTGCCTTCGGAATCCCACAGATGCACGCCCTTGGCCTTGACGATGACGCGCGCGCCCTCGGCGTTCAGGCCCTTGGTGTCGGTGAAGGGATGCAAATGATGCGCGGCATCGATCGCACGCAGTTCCGCTGTGGTGAGGTTGGTCTGGTGCAGGGTCATGATGCGCGTTTCCTGAAAAATGTGATCCCAATTTTGTGATCACAAATTACGGAAGTCAAGGGGGAAGCGTTGTTATAGGGATTGCGGAGGCGGACGGGACGTCCATAGGCGCTAGGATAAGGACTGGGGCGAGGTGATCGACCTGGAGATGAGGCTCAGCGTTTGAGCCCCCTCGCCCCGTTTACGGGGAGAGGGCAAGGGTGAGGGGCTACGCACTGGTTGGTTTTGTGGGTTCCGCGCTGCCCCTCATCCGTACCTTCTCCCCGTAAGAACGGGGCGAAGGGATGGCCGGTGTCGCGCCAGTCGCCTTGACCTAGTATCTATGGACGTTTCGTCCGCTCTATCGTCCCACCAACGCGTCCCCAGATAACCGATCGAAAAGCCTCTACGCCCCTGCCAGGACGATCTCCGCCTCATGCTCGACCGGAAAATTCACCGAGCGGGCGATGAAGCACATCTCATGCGCCTTTTCGTGCAAATCATGCGCCTTCTGTAGGTCCGAGCCGGCGGCAACCACGATGTGCGGACGCAGGGTGACCTTCTCGAACTGGCCGGCACCGCCAGCCACTTCGACCATCACGCCCTCGGCCTCATCCTCATAGGAGAGCACGTTCACGCCCATCTGCGAGCACAGGCCGAGATACCAGAGCTTGTGGCAGGCCGAGAGCGAGGCGACCAAGAGGTCCTCGGGGTTCCAGCGGGTGGCATCGCCGCGAAAGCTCGGGTCTGACGAGCCTTCGATCGTCGGTTTGCCCTCGGCCAGGATCTGGTGAGCACGGCTGTAGCCGCGATAGGTCGAGGTCCCCTCGCCCTCATTGCCGGTCCACACGATTGTGACCTTGTAGCGATGTTCGCGCCCAGCCATGCCTTCCTCCTCGTGTCGTTGCGTGGCGGGAGGATGCCCTGTTGACGGGCTGTGTCGCAAGGACGGGGAGCGGAATGTCAATCGCCTGCACCGGCCGGCCGCAGCGAACCGGCCAGGAAGTCGACCACGGCGCGCACCGCGGGCAATTGCCCGCGCCGGTGGGTCGTCAGCACCGTGGTGGTGACCTCGCCCGCCTGCCATTGCGGCAGTACGGGCACGACCAGGCCGCCGGCGACGGCTGCCGCGCTGATCGAGCGGGGCAGGGCGGTGATGCCGAGGCCGGCCTTGGCCGCTGCCAGCAGGGCGGTTGATTCGTCGGCGAAAAAACGAGTGCGCGGAATGACCTCGACCACGCGCTCGCCCGCCGTCAGCTTCCATGTCGGCGTCCTGGGCTGGGCGAGGAGGCCGTCATGGCCGGCGAGATCCTCTGGTGTGGCCGGTATTCCCGCGGCGGCGAGATAGCCGGGCGCGGCGACCAGGCCGATCGTCTCGCGATGAATGGGGCGGGCCATCAGATCGGAATCGGCGAGCGGCCCGAAATGGCTCCGGAGCGCGATGTCGAAGCCTTCCTGGATGAGGTCGACGAAACGGTCGGTGACATGGAGTTGGATCTGCAGTTTGGGCAGGGTGACCGCGAGCCTGGGCAGCTGGCCGGCGAGGTGGAACTGCGCGGTGGGTACCGAGGCGGTGATGCGGACGATGCCGCTCGGTTCCGCCCGCCGGGCCAGCACGGCGCTTTCCGCCGCCTCGACCTCGATCATCGCCGCCCGCGCATGCTCGAACACCTCCCGGCCGGCATCGGTCAGCACGAAGCTGCGCGAGGTGCGATGGAGCAGCCTGGCATCGAGCCGCGCCTCCAATTCGGCCACCCGCTTGCTCACCGTGGACTTCGGCAGGCCCAGGTGCCGCGCGGCGGCGGCAAAGCCGCCCTGCTCGACGGCCTGGGCGAACAGGATGAAATCGTTGAGGTTGGACAAAGAAAGTCTCCAGGTATGGACTTTAGATCCATAATTGGCAGTCTAGAGTATCAAAGTCCATGCATGCATATAGTCATCATCACCAAACAGGAGATATGACTATGGAACCGATCATCTTCGCCGGCTACCCCGCGGGCAGTTCCCTCGGCCTCGTCGCCGCCTTCGAATGGCTCGGCAAGCCCTATCGCGCCACCCGGGTGCACATGCCCGACGCCATGCTGACCGAGGCCTATAGCCGGGTGAACGGTCGCCAGGAAACGCCGGTGCTGATCCGCGAGGACGGCAGCGTGCTGACCGAGACCATGGCGATCGCCCGCTGGCTCGAACTGCGCGACGATGAGCATCGCATCAGCTTTGCTGCGGGCAGCGCCGAGGCGCATCGCATGCACCAGTTCATCGGCTTCCTGAACACAGGCTTCACTGGTGCCTTCACCCCGCTCTGGGTCGCTTTGGAAATGCAGGATGGCCGCGAGGACTACAAGCAGGCGTTGCGCCGTTTCGGCCGCGACCTTGTCGCCCGCCGCCATCATCAGCTCGAGGCGATGATCGGCTCCTCGCCCTACCTCGTCGGCGACAGGCCGAGCCTTGCCGATGCGGTCTTCGTCGGCGTCGCCCGTTGGGCCGAGTTCCACCAGGCGCTCGATCTCACGCCTTTCCCGAAGATCCAGGCGCTCAAGGCAAGGCTCGAGGCCGATCCGGCGGTGCGCTTCGCCCATGCCATCGAGGACGGCGTCCCCGCCACCGGCAGCGGTGCCCTGCGCGGCCTGTTGCCGCTGGACGAGGTGTTGGGCGGGGTAGCAGCGCCGCTGGCGGCATAATCTTCCTGGGATCGCCGGCTTCCAGCCGGCTCTTAGACCAGTCGGCTCCTGGAAACATCGCGCCGACCGGAAGGAAGAGCCGGCTGGAAGCCGGCGGTCCCAGGGAACACCTCACATCGCGCGGGTGCCGTTCTTGTGGTAGCGGGCGAGCACGGCGCGCAGACGCGCTTCGGCGTCCGCATGGGGCGGCAGGCCGAAGCGCAGCCAGCGCGGATTGGCGGAAAAGCGCCGCACCCAGATGCCGGCCTGGCCGAGTTGGCGGAACAGGGCAGGGGCGTGCGCAGTCTGCAGCAGGCGATAGAGATCGGTACCGCCGATCACCGCGCCGGCCTTGGCCAGCTCCTCGTCGAGATTCTGGCGCGCCGTGCGCAGCGAGGTGCGCGTGCCGTTCTGCCAGAGGATATCGGCGAGTGCGGCGCGGCCGATGGCGATGGCCTCGCCCGAAACCGCCCAGGCTCCCATCGCCTGGCGCAGCTTGCCGGTCAGCGAAGGCTCGGCCAGTACGAAGCCGAGCCGAATGCCGGCCAGGCCGAAGAATTTGCCGAAGGAGCGCAGCATGACCAGGCCCTGCGTGCCGGCCATGGGGGCCAGGCTCACCTGCGGCATCACATCCGCGAAGGCCTCGTCGACGATGAGGGCGCCGCCCCGGGCATATTTCTCGGCGGCGAGCGCCAGCAATTCCTCGCGGCCGAAAAAATTGCCGTCGGGATTGTTCGGATTGACCAGGACGGCGATCTCGGAGCCGGCCAGTTCCTCGAAACGGCGAGCCTCCCGTACGTGATGGCCGCCCAGCGCCCAACTGCGGGCATGTTCGGCGTAGGTCGGGCTCAGCACGCTCACCGTGCCGGCGGCGAATAGATGCGGCAGCCACTGGATGGCGGCCTGCGTGCCCGGCGTCGCAACGACGCAGGCATCGAAGGGCACACCGTAGCATTGCGCCGCCACCGCCTCCAATTCGCGGGCTTCGTCGGGGGAGGGCAGCGCGGCCCAGGATTCAGCCGGAATCGCCGGGATCGGATAGGGCCAGGGATTGATGCCGGTGGAAAGATCGATCCAGGGCCCGGAGGCCTGCGGGAAGAGGCGACGTGCCTCGCCGAGATTGCCGCCATGCTCCACTGCGCTCATTCGCCTGCCACTCTTGTCTTGACGCCTGAAACCGGCGCGACCAATGTCGCGCCAAATTTATTCATTGGAGGGTATGGCCATGGTGGACGCTGCGATCAAGCTTCATGACGCCGGCGAAGCGATCAAAAAGGCTGGTGAAGCCTTCGACTGGTCGGATCCGCTCGATCTCGAATCACTGTTGACGGAAGAAGAGCGGCTGGTCCGCGACACCGCCCGCGACTACGCGCAGGACAGGCTGATGCCGCGCGTGCTCAAGGCCTATCGCGACGAGGATTTCGATCGCGCCATCATGTCGGAGATGGGCGAGCTCGGCCTGCTCGGCGCCACGATTCCGGAAGCCTATGGCGGCGCCGGCCTCGGCCATGTCGCCTATGGCCTCGTCGCCCGCGAAGTGGAGCGGGTTGATTCGGGCTATCGCTCGGCCATGTCGGTGCAGTCCTCGCTGGTGATGCACCCGATCCATGCCTATGGCAGCGAGGAGCAGCGCAAGAAGTACCTGCCCAAGCTTGCCAGCGGCGAACTCGTCGGCTGTTTCGGCCTCACCGAGCCGGATGCCGGCTCCGATCCGGGCTCGATGAAGACCCGCGCGGTCAAGGTCGCTGGCGGCTACCAGCTCAACGGCACCAAGATGTGGATCACCAATTCGCCGATCGCCGACATCGCTGTGGTCTGGGCCAAGCTGGACGACGTGATCCGCGGTTTCATCGTCGAGCGCGGCACCAAGGGTTTCTCCACGCCCAAGATCGAGGGCAAGCTTTCGCTGCGCGCTTCGATCACCGGCGAGATCGTGCTCGACGGCGCCGTGGTGCCGGAAGAAAACCTGCTGCCCAACGCCAAGGGCCTGTCCGGGCCGTTCGGCTGCCTCAACAAGGCGCGCTACGGCATTGCCTGGGGCGCCATGGGCGCCGCCGAATTCTGCTGGCACCGTGCCCGCCAGTACACGCTGGATCGCAAGCAGTTCGGCCGGCCGCTGGCGGCGACGCAGCTCGTGCAGAAGAAGCTCGCCGACATGCAGACCGAGATCGCGCTCGGCCTGCTCGGCGCGCTGCAACTCGGGCGCCTGCTCGATGCCCATACCGCCGCGCCGCCGGCGATCAGCCTGATGAAGCGCAACAATTGCGGCAAGGCACTCGACATTGCCCGCGTCGCCCGCGACATGCATGGCGGCAACGGCATCGCCGACGAGTTCCACGTGCTGCGCGTGGCGCAGAACCTGGAGACGGTGAACACCTATGAGGGCACGCATGACGTGCACGCCCTTATCCTCGGCCGCGCCCAGACCGGTATCCAGGCCTTCTTCTGAGGTGTGCCGTTTAGCGTTCTTAAATGTCTGATTTATACAGAAAAGAACGCAATCCTTGTCATGCCCGGGCTTGACCCGGGCATCCAGCGCAACGGCATGTGCTGGATTGCCGGGTCGAGCCCGGCAATGACAAAGGTCGAGCTAGTTCGCCTGTTGATCTGCCACCCCTGTGGTGGCGATCGAAAGGTCGCACCCCGGTTTCCTGCGATACATCTTCCAATTTAATACAGCTTGGCCTCAGCTGCCGGGCGCGCTCTTATGCGCGCAATCAAGATCAGCTTCCGAGGAAAAATCATGCGCCTGTGGCTGAAGGACCCGCTCGCCATTCTCGCCGAGGGCGCCGAGCGCGGCATCGTCGTCGAGGGCAGCCGTATCGTCGAGCTGGTGCCGGCCGGGCGTGAACCGGTCACGCCGGTCGACAAGGTCTTCGATGCGTCCAGGCATGTCGTGCTGCCGGGCCTGGTCAACACCCACCATCATTTCTACCAGACGCTCACCCGCGCCCATCCGGACGCCTGCGACCAACCGTTGTTTCCCTGGCTGAAGACACTTTATCCGATCTGGTCGCGCCTCGATCCCGACAGCTTCCGCCTGTCCGTCCGCCTGGCACTGGTCGAACTCCTGATGTCCGGCTGTACCACGGCGGCCGACCATCACTATGTCTTTCCCAGAGGGCTGGAAAACGCCGTCGACATCGAGGTCGAGGAAGCCCGCAAGCTCGGCATCCGCATGACGGTGTCGCGCGGCTCGATGAACCTGTCGCAGAAGGATGGCGGTCTGCCGCCCGATTCGGTGGTGCAGGACGAGGACACCATCCTGGCCGATTGCGAACGGGTGGCGAGCGCCTATCACGACACCAGGCCGGGCGCGATGACGCGCATCGCCTTCTCGCCCTGCTCGCCCTTCTCGGTGACCAAGAGCCTGATGCGCAAGACGGCCGAACTGGCCGAGCGTTTCGACTGCCGCCTGCACACCCATCTGGCCGAAACCCATGACGAGGACGATTTCTGCCTCGCCACCTACAAGTGCCGGCCGATCGAACTGCTGGACGAAGTGGGCTGGATGAGCCCGCGCACCTGGCTCGCCCACGGCATTCATTTCAGCGCCGACGACTGCACCACACTCGGTCGCCACGGCGTCGGCGTCTGCCATTGCCCGACCTCCAACGCCGTGCTTGCCTCCGGTTTCTGCCATACCGGCCTGCTCGAAAAGGCCGGCGCGCCCGTCGGCCTCGGCGTCGATGGCTCGGCCTCCAACGATTCCTCCAACCTGATGGAAGGCGTGCGTCACGCTTTGATGATCAACCGCCTATCGCATGGGGCGGAGGCGGTGTCCTGGCGTGATTGCCTGCGCTGGGCCAGCGAAGGCTCGGCCCGGTGCCTGGGCCGTGACGACATCGGCGCTGTCAGGGTGGGGCTCGAAGCGGACCTGGCCCTCTATACGCTGGACGAATTGCGCTTTTCCGGCGCTCATCATCCCATCGCCGCTTTGGTCCATTGCGGTGCCCATCGCGCCGACCGCGTGATGGTGGCGGGCCAGTGGCGGGTCGAGGACGGCCTGCCCGTCGGCGTCGACCTCGGCGCGCTGCGACAGGCGCATGGCAAAGTGGCTGCGAAGTTTCTTTAGGTCTCCGGGTGCACGGGCATCTTGCCCGTTCTTTCCTGTCCTGCCAGCTTGACGGTGCAAGAATGGGCACGAAGCCCATGGACCCGGAGTGAAGCATGGAGGCGGAGCAAAACCGATCTCCTCTGAAACCGCGAGGCGAGTGGCATTCGCGCGGATTTCTCCCGCATTGGGAAGCTGGTGAAACCCCGCAGGCGCTCTTCTTCCGTCTGGCGGATTCCATGCCTCACCATATCCGCGAACGATGGGCGGAGGAATTGCAAACCCGGCCCGAAGCGATTCCGCCGGGCGAACGCAGAAGGCGCCTGGAAACCGTTCTGGATGCCGGCTTCGGCGAAGCCTTTCTGTGCCATGCCGCCATCGGCCCCATCATTGAGACCGCCCTGCTTCATTACGATGGCGATCGTTACAGGTTGCATGCCTGGTGCGTGATGCCGAACCATGTCCATGCTCTGATCACGCCGCTCAGCGGCCATGCGCTTTCGGCCATCGTGCACGGCTGGAAGTCCTACACCGCCAAGCAGATCAACAGGATCTTGGAGCGCACGGGCAAGGTGTGGTTTGAGGAATATTTCGATCGTAGGATCCGCAACGAGAAGCATTTCGAGGATTCCCGCCACTATATCGAGCAGAATCCGGTGAAGGCGGCACTTTGCGCGGAGCCGGCGCAATGGCGCTATTCGAGCGCTTCTTTTTCTGAACGCGCTCGGTGCTGAACGAGTGTCCTGCGCGCTCTGGTTTGGGGCTGCCGATCCTCGACCTGGGAAATCATAAGGGTTCAACTTTCTCCTTGAACCATTGAGCCTGTGGGATAGGAAGGGACGGGCAAGATGCCCGTGCACCCGGATTGCCATGCCCGATCTCCACGCTCGCCTGCACCTCCGTCCCGACCCGAATGGCACGCCCGTCGAGTACCGGTGGATCCCCTTCGACCGTGCCGATCCGCGCTGGAACGAACCGCTGGTCGACATGGCGGCGGAGGGGCTGCTCACCGAAGCCTGGTATGCCCGCACCGATGGCGGCAACGCGCCCTATTTCATGCCGATCGCCGGCGCGGTGAAGACGGTGGCGGCCCGCGCCAGTGTGGCACGCCTGGTGCGCGAGGCCGATGCTGCCGTCTCCGGCCTGGGGCTGCGGCTCAAGGTGCTCGATGCCTACAGGCCGATCGAGACCCAGGCCGGCCTGTGGACCTTCTTCGAAAGGCAGGTGGCGATCGAGCGTCCGGAGCTTTCCGCGGCCGAGCAGGAAGCGATCGTCCGCACCTTCGTCTCCGACCCGCGCCGCTTCAATCGCGAGGACGAGACCACCTGGCCGATCCATTCGACGGGCGGCTCCGTCGACGTCGTGCTGGTGGATGCGGCCAGTGGCGCCGTGCTCGATCATGGCGCCGCCTTCGACGAGGGCCACGAGCGCTCCTACACCGATCACTATGAGCGCCTGCTGCAGCACGGCGAAATCGCCGCCGACGATGCCCGCCTGGTCAATCGCCGCATTCTGGTCAACGCCATGGTTAACGTGGGCTTTACCAACTACGCGTACGAATTCTGGCACTTCGATTGGGGAACGCAGGCCCATATCCTGACCCTGCAGGATGAAGGCCAGGCCGGCGCCCCCCAAGCTGCGTGGTATGGAACCACGGACCTGCCGGAAGGACTATGCTGATCCAATCGACTTTCTCCGCCAAGGGTGCCCCGCATGCCATCGTCTCGCTGGGCAAGCCGCTCGAAGCCGGGGCTCCGCATGTCATCTGGGCCCATGGCTGGGGCCAGGATCATCGCGCCTTCCAGGCCCTGGCGGTCTCCCTGGAACGGGCGGCCCATCACACGCTGATCGACTTTCCCGGCTTCGGCCAGAGCCCGGTGCCGCCTGAGACAGGCCATGGCGGCATCTGGGATACGGCTGACTACGCCGATGCCGTCGCCGAATGGCTTGGAACCCTGCCGCGCGGCAAACGCATCTGGGTGGGGCATTCCTTCGGCGGGCGCGTCGGCCTCCGGCTGGCGGCCCGTCATCCCGATGTCCTCGACGGCATGGTGCTGGTCGGCTCCCACGGCCTCAAACCCATCCGCAGCCTGATGACCCGGCTGAAGATCTTCTTGCGCGTGCGTACCTTCAAGGCCCTCAAGCTTCTCGAAAGGCTCGGTGTCGACGTCTCGGCCCGCAAGGCCAGGTATGGCTCTGCCGATTATCGCAATGCCGGCGGCATGCGCCCTGTTTTCGTCAAGGTGATCGGCGAGGACCAGAGCGAAGCCATCAAGGCCATCCGCATTCCCGTCCGCATCATCTGCGGCGCGCTCGACGACCAGGCCCCGCCGGAGATGAGCGAACGCATGGGCCGGCTCATCCCGGGCGCCAGCGTCAGCATCCTGCCGGGCCTCGACCATTACACCGTTCTGTCCGATGGCGGCCCCCAGATCGCCCATACGGTTGCCAAGCTGCTGGAGGCTTGATGCTGGAAACACTGGCCCCCGTGCTGAATTCGGCTCATCTCGCCGCCGCTCTGGTGTTGGTGGCCTTCGTCCCTTTCGCCTGGAAGCGCTTCCTGACCTATCTGCATATCTTCCAGCAGGAGGAATATGACGGCCGGCGCTTCCTGCACTGGCTCTTCTACAACGTGGTTGTCGATACCAAGGCGAGCCTTGCCATCGTCCTCCTCTCGGTGATGGCCAAGCTCTACCCCTCGCCGGTGCTGGTGCTCGCGCTGTTCATCGCCGTGATCCTGCTGGTGGTGGCACGGCGGGAGCGCGATCCGCGCCAGACGGGCAAGAAGAAGCTGGCGATGACGCAGCGCGCCACCCGTATCCTGCGCGTCGCCTTCGCCCTGGTCCTGGTGATCGGCCTCGTCGGGGTCGGCTTCGGCGTGGCACCGGTCTGGGTCGTGCTGTTGATCCAGCTGATCCCCTTCGCCCTGGTCGCGGCGGTAATGATCCTGCAGCCCGGCGAGAACCGCATCCAGCAGGGCTTCTGGAACGAGGCGCATGAGAAACTCAAGCGCCTGTCGCCGGTCATCGTCGGCGTCACCGGCTCCTATGGCAAGACCTCGACCAAGCACATCCTCGGCCACCTCCTGGAAAGCGCCGGCTCGGCGCTGATCACGCCCGGCTCGGTCAACACGCCGATGGGCATTGCCCGCATCGTGCGCGAACGCCTGGAGCCCTATCACCGCCATTTCGTGGTGGAGATGGGCGCCTACGGACCAGGCTCGATCGAGCGCCTCTGCCGCCTCGCCCCGCCCGACATCGCGGTGGTGACGGCTGTCGGTGCGGCCCATTACGAGCGCTTCAAGTCGCTCGATACCGTGGCCAAGACCAAGTTCGAATTGCCGACGGCGGCGATCGCGCGGGGCGGCAAGGCGATCATCAACGATGCCGTGCTCGCCTTCAAGGATGCCCGCGACTTCACCGATGCGCACCGCTCCTCGATGGTGCTGGTCGGCAATGGCGAGGGCAGCGAGGCTCGCATCAACGCCGTCACCCAGGAAAAGGACGGGCTCAAGGTCTCGCTGACCTATCTCGGCAAGGACTACCAGCTCTCCGCCCCGCTCTACGGCCTGCATCACGGCAGCAACATGGCGATCGCCTTCGTCACGGCGCTCGCCATGGACATCGACGCCGAGACGGCCGAAATCGCCATGCGTTCGACGCCGCAGATCAGCCATCGCCTCGAGGTGAAACGCCAGGCGGACGGCACGGTCATCGTCGACGATGCCTATAATTCCAATCCGGCGGGCTTCGCCTCGGCCCTGGAGATCCTGCCCTTGCTGGTCTCGGGGGAGGGGCGGCGCATCCTGGTGACGCCGGGCATGGTCGAACTTGGCGCTGCCCATGCCGAGGAGCATCGCAAGATCGGCACTAAGGCCGGTGAGACGGTCGACATATTGCTGGCCGTGGCGCCCGATCGCATCCGCGACCTCATCGACGTCTACAAGGCGGCGAAACCCGATGGCCAGGTGGTGGAATGTGCCAGCTTCGCTGCGGCGCAGGCCTGGATGGGCACCAATCTGAAGGCCGGGGACGTGGTGCTGCTCGAAAATGACCTGCCCGACCTCTATGAGCGCCAGTTGCGGCTGTGATCATGGCTCGTGAAGGCACGATCCGGGACAGAAGAAGCTTCATCACCGCCAATACGCGCCCGCTGCCGGTGCCGCATGCGCCGGAAATCAGCCTCTATCTTGCGGACGAGGTCACGCCGCTCTGGCTGAAGACCGAGGAGGAGCTCGGCGAAATGGGGCTGCCGCCGCCCTTCTGGGCCTTCGCCTGGGCCGGCGGCCAGGCCCTGGCGCGCTATATCCTCGACCATCCCGACCATGTGGCCGGCCGCCGCGTCCTCGACTTCGCCTCGGGCTCGGGCCTGGTGGCGATCGCGGCGATGAAGGCGGGAGCGACGCACGCCCTTGCCGCCGACATCGACGAATTCGCCGTCGAGGCCATCCAGCTCAACGCCGAACTCAATGGCGTGGCGATCGAGCCCTGCAGCGAGAATGTGCTCGGCCGCTTCGATCCGCCGGTCGACGTCGTCCTGGCGGGTGACATCTTCTACGACCGCGAGATCTCGGCCGAAGTCCTGGGCTGGCTCAAGGGCTGGCGCGAACGCGGCGCCACAATCCTGGTGGGCGATCCTGGCCGGACCTATCTGCCCAAGGACGAACTCAGCCTGCTGGCGACCTATCAGGTGCCGGTTTCGCGTGACCTGGAGGATCTGGAGATCAAGAAGACCAGCGTGTGGACGCTGAAGGCGTGAGCCGCCTGGATGTGGCTAGTCATCGGGAAACAATATCCTTTCGTAGTCCCGAGCTCCGTGGAGTACGTGCAAGATTTCCACATTGCTGACAGTGAGACGACAGAAAATCAGATAGTTGCCGTAAGGGCGGCGGCGAATACCCGCCTTTTCCCTGTTTGGTATGAGCGGATAAGCCTTCGGCATCGTGCCGAGCTGCAAGCATCGCTCATAAAGTTAGCCCAAGAAGCTGTCAGCTCGGGTCGGATTGTCATCGGCAATGGTTCGCCCGATCGCCAGCATGTCGTTCCAGGCCTGTTCGGTAGCGACGACCTTCATTTGGTGGAATTGGCAGCGGGAAGGTTCAACTTTTTGCGCAATTTCCGGAAGGCCTCATCCAGCGGCATGGTTCGCCCCGCTTCGGCATCTGCGATACCGCGCGCCAGGGCAGTGTCCAGCGCCTTCAGCTTCTCCTCATGATCCCGCTGCTTAAGGTAGCTCTCGCGGATCAGTGAGCGGACATATTCGCTGCTGGAGGCGAACGCCCCTCGGCGCACTTCTTCGCGGACGAACTGTTCAAGCTCGTCCGTCAATGTCAGCGTCATCTGTCCAGCCGGTTTCATCGGGGATCCTCGCTTGAAGGAAGTTGCAGTGTATCACACTGCTTTTCACTTCATCAACGCCAGCGAGAAAGGCTGAAATACGCGCGATCATCGCAGCTTTGCCAGCATCACCGGGGTCTTGTAGTCATTCCCGGGTACGCCTTTCAGGAAGGCGAGCGCATCCGTGATGCCTTTGAGGGAAGGCCTGTCCTTTTCCACGGGCGATAGAGGCGCGACCAACTTTGTCCAATTCCGGATCGCGTCCAGATGGTCGAACCGGATACGCTCGCCGAGATTGGCCACGGATGGATAATCTTTGACGTATCTGGGATCCCGAGGCTTGCCGCTGCATTTGAAACCATCGGCGCGCATGCCGTTGGCATCGCATTTTTCCTCATATTCGTCGGGCAGGCCGATCATATGCACGAATTCGTGGATAGCGGGGCGCTGCTTGTAGGATTTGTTGTCCGCCTGCCGGGTGATGGGACCGAGGTCGTTGCTGAAAAGCGTCGTCCGGCCGACGATGTTGCCATGAGCATGCTCGACATTGCTGGTATAGAATTGGCCCTTGGGGACTTTGACGACGTCTATCGTCCAGTGATCCCCCGGCTCCCAGCTATACAATCCCGATCCGAAATGGAATTCGAGGCCGACGATGCGGCCACTCGATGTCGTGGTCAGGGATTTCATATTGAATTTGTTCTGAATGTCGGCTTGCCACCGCGTCGCGAAACCGACCATTTCCTGCTGGCTGGTCCAGGTCTCGCTCTTGCCGGCAACAAAGCGAAAATACAGCTTCATGAAGCAGATCGTACGCGGGCCACCCAGCGTCTCGACAAAATAGATGTCGTAGAGGGGGCCTTTGACACCGACGGCCCACATCTGGCCATAGGTAGCGAGGCTGGCAGGAAGGGCGGTATTCGAAACGGCCTTGACCTGGTCGGCGAAGATCCCGGGCACCACTGTCGGCATGCGGCTCTTTCCATTCGGCTATCGGCCCTTTCGAGCCGGCAGGCAACGTTAGGTAACCCAACATACTATGCCTGATGGTCGTGCCGATATTCTCTCCGGTGCCCCGGGTCATCGCCCGCCCGAGGCTCAAGGTGCCGTCAAGGCCCGGGGACGCCGACCCGGATGAGGGCGGAAAAATCGGGGCTGTCGCCGGCGGCCTTGGCGCGCGTCTCGATCTGGCCGCGCTGGCGCAGCTCGCTGAGCGGCACTTGATGGCTCAGGGCGCCGATGTCGTAGAGATAGTCGGGCAGATAGCCGCTGACGAGCACGCGCCAGTCGACAGGCAGGTCGGGATCGAGTTTCTGGGCGAGATGGAAGGGTACCGTGGTGCAATTGGTGGTCGCCGTGTTGTAAAAGCGCGGCTTGGCGGCGAGATCGTTGGCTTCCGAGAGGAGATAGAGGAACAGCTCCTTGGCCTGGGGCGGGCTGGTGCGCAGCCGGAAGAGCTGAACATCCTCGCCCCTGACATTGGAACGCACGCGAATGACGTCGCGCTCGTCGGCGGCGATCACCACGAGTTCGTTCTGCTTGAAGAAGCCGGATATCGCCGAATACACCTCGTTTTTCTGGCGTCTCACCTCCACGGAAAAGGCGAGGTGGCGCCCGTCGGCGAAGCCGAAGCTCAGTATGGTATGGGCGATGGCCGGGCCGGACCAATAGGAGGCGAACAGGTCGACGCTGGTGATGGTGTCGAGATCGTAGCTGCGGTCGTCCCAGTGCTCGGTAAAATCGTTGTCGGAGCGCCAGTCGAAATCGCGCACATTGGTGAGCCGGGCGGTGGAGCCCTCCACGGTGGCGGTGAACTGGCGCGCCACGTCATCAGCCCAATCACCCTTGCCGGTCGGCTGGATGGTGGACCACCAGATCAGCAAGCCGGCAAAGGCGGCGACGAAGGGCAGGAGCAGCCGCCAGCGCGCCGCGATCACGGCGGCCAGGGCGAGGAAGGCAAGGACGATCCATAGAGCGGGGAGGGCATAGCGGCCAAACTCCCCGAGTGGCAGGCGATACCACAGCGCCAGCGTGCCCCACAGCGCGGCGAGCGCCGCCGCCAGGACCAGCAGGAGGCGGCCGGCGATGCTGAGCAGCCTGGCGGTCATCGGCGCTTTCTCATCCCAGCTTCAGCTGCCCGCGCGCGATCTCGAACAGCATCACGCCGGTCGCCACCGCCAGATTGAGCGAATCGGCCTGGCCGCGCATCGGGATCTTGACGAGATGGCTGCAGGCTGCCGCCAGATCGTCGGGCAGGCCCTGCTGCTCGTTGCCCATCAGGAGGAGGCAGGGCCGGCCGGCATAGGCGACGTCGCGATAGTCATGCGTGCCGGACAGATGGGTGCCGATGACGAGGCCGTCGAAGCCCTTGCGCCAGGCGAGGAAGGCCTGCGGCGTCGCTGTCGCCAGGCGGACATTGAAGATCGAGCCCATGGTGGCCCTGACGGCCTCGATGCCGAAGGGATCGGTGGTGTCGCCGATCAGCACGATGCCCTCGGCGCCGACCGCATCGGCGGTACGGATGATGGTGCCGAGATTGCCGGGATCGCGCACCCGGTCGAGCCCGATCCAGATCTGATCGCGCGCGATCTTGACGCTGTCGACTTTTTCCAGGCGCTGCTCGAAGACGCCGATCACCGTCTGCGGATTGTCGCGGCGCGACAGCTTTTCCAGGATCTCGCCGGTAACCTCCAATACCTCTCCGCCGGCCTGACGGGTGGCGCGTACGGCGCGGGCCAGCATCGGTTTGTCCTCGCCAGAGCGGTGCACCAGGATGCGGATCGGCCAGCCGGCCTCGATGGCGTCGGCCACCAGCTTCAACCCTTCGGCGATGAACAGGCCGGCCTCCTGGCGGACCTTGCGCATCTCGAGCGCACGGATGTCCTTGATCAGGGGATTGGTCAGGCTGGTCACGACGCGGGAGACGGGCGCGACCGGCGCTGCGGGGCGCGGGCGTTGAAAGCGGGGCTTCATGCCAGCGTCCTTTCGAAGGGGGCCGTCATCCCCGGCCGGGCCACTCGCGAGCGCAGCGAGAGAGGGAGAGGGAGAGGGGAAGGGGATCCAGGGGCCGTGCACATTCCTTTTGGCCCCTGGATCCCCTTCCCTCGGCCTGCGGCCTCGCCGGGGATGACAGTCCGCTGCGAATTGGTAGGAGCTTTCGGCCTCATGCGGCGCTCCAGCGCGAATAGAGCGAGGTCGAGAGCAGGCGCCCCGAACCCTCCTCGGACACCACGAGTTCGCCGGAGGTGATGTCGCCGCCGAGTTCGCCGAACACCTCGCGGGTGAGTTCGTGCACGGCCACGAAGGAAGCGCGGATGGCATAGGCGGTGACGATCACGAAGGCCGGCTTGTCGGTGAGCACGGCCCGGCAGAGGTCCAGCATCTTGGGCAGGTCGCGGAAGAGGTCCCACACCTCGCCGCCGGGGCCGCGGCCATATTTGGGCGGATCGAGTAGCACGATGTCGTATTGCGAGCCGCGGCGCTGCTCGCGTGCGGTGAACTTCATGGCGTCGTCGACAATCCAGCGGATCGGGGCATCGGCGAGGCCCGCCAGGGCCTGGTTCTCGCGCGCGAAGCCGATCGATTTCTTGGAGGCGTCGACATGGGTGACCTGGGCGCCGTGCTTGGCCGCGAGCAGGGAGGCGACCCCGGTATAGCCGAACAGATTGAGCACCCGGGCCGGGCGGTTCAGGGCCTGGAGAGCCTCGATCATGTAGTCCCAATGCGGCGCCTGCTCGGGAAAGAAGCCGAGATGGCGGAAGGGCGTGAAGCGGCCGTGGAAGGCGACGCCGCGATAGGAGACGGGGAAGGTCTCGACCGGCCTGCCGGCGAATTTCCAGCGCCCGTCCGATCCCTCATCCTCGGCATTCATGCCCAGGAAGACGGCATCGGCCTTGTCCCAGGCCTCGGGCTTCAGGCGCAGGCCCATGGCCTGCGGCTCGGGACGGTCGACGAGGAGCTTGCCGAAGCGTTCGAGCTTGCGGCCTTCGCCGCAATCGACCAGGCGATAATCGGCGAAGCCGGGTGTCACCAGCAATTGCGGCAGAGTCTGGATAACGGAATGTCGTAGGTCGGGCATGCGCGGACCAAACAGGAGTTTTTCGCGCGCGGCAAGTGCGTTCTTGCCGGCCCATGGGACCTAGTCCCCATGCAGTTTACTTCAGTGGCGGTAAGTTTGCGCACGTTTTTCATTGTAAGCGAACTACATGGAAACTAGACCGCTGCCACGACGATGTGCGCCTGAATCTTGGCGGCAACCTCGTCATGGCCGTGCCGGGCTGCAATCGCGGCTGCCGCATGATCGGTTGCCGCGTCGAGCGTTCCTGCCGCCCTGGCCTCGATTTCGGTGCGAAGCAGGGTTCCGTGGCAATAGGCAAGGGCCGGCAGTCGCGGTGAGGAGGCACGGCTTTGCTCGGCCCTCGTCTCGATCAGCACGCGGGCGAAGCCGGCCCCCTCCAGATCGCTGCGGATCAGTCCGGTATCGTGATAGCCATGCGGTGTGCGCGCCAGGAAGCGCGGCGGATCGTCCGGGAAGATCTCCGCCAGGGCCTTCGTCACCTCATCGGCAAAGACATTTTCCTCGATCCGATCCCAGACGTTGAACAGGAAATGGCCGCCGGGTCTGAGCAGCCGCCTTGCTTCGCGATAGGCGGCCGGCCGGTCGGGAAAGAACATCGCGCCGAACTGGCAGCAGACGAGATCGAAGGCCGCATCGTCGAAAGGCAGGGCCAGGGCATCGGCCTGGCGCCAGGTGATGCGGCTGTCGGGAGCCTGCCGCGAAGCGGCGTAGTCGAGCATCGGCTGGTTGAGGTCGGTGACGACATAGTGGGCGTCGGGAGACAGTTTTGGCGCGAGTTCGCGGGTGACGACCCCCGTGCCCGCGGCGATTTCCAGGACCGAAATGGGCGATAGGGACGCGGCCCGTCGCGCCAGGTCCGCGGCAAACGCCTCGAAAATCAGCGGCACCATATAGCGGTCGTAGTTTTCCGGAATGGAGCCCGTGAACAGCTTGTCCGCTTCCAACATGGCGATCACCCACCGTCGGTTCGGTTGCGCCAGCTTAGCATGAATGGCGTGTTCCTGCCTGTTTTCGACCGAGCGCCTTGGGCGTCAGGCCGGTCCCTCCGCCTTGCGCTCGCCGCCGCGCAGGGCCTCCAGCGAGCGCAGCATCTTTCGCTTCAGCGGCGGCGTGACGTTGACGAGGCGCATGGCGGTGCGCTGGCAAGCCAGCAAGACACGCCCGATCACCGGCCTGTGGATCGCCGTGCGGCCGTCCATCTGCCGGCGCGACCGTTCGACCGCCTCGGCACTGTATCGACGCATCTCGGCCTCATAGGCACCGATCGCCGCCACCAGGCCCGAGCGTCCCTCCTGAACCGCCTGAAGATGCCGGGTTAGCAGCGCGGCATCGCGTAGCGCCGTATTGGCGCCGACCCCGCGTCCCGGGGTCATGGTGTGGATGGCATCACCCAGCAAGGTGACATTGGAAGGCGCCCAGGGTTCGATGGGCACCGAGGTGCGGATGACAACCGGAAACACCGAATTCGGATCGGAAGCGGCCAACAGCTTGCGCCAGTCCGGATGCCATGTTGCGGTGAGGCGCCGGCTCAGAGCCAGCAGGGCTTCCCCGTTCATCGTGCGCAGGTCTTCGGGAAACTTGTCGGCGGCCGCCCAGATGCCCCAGCTGATATAGTCGCGGCTGTTGTCGAAGCGCAGGCCGGGCCATTGGGCGATCAGGTCGGCATCCGTCGCGCCGATGCCGTGCTTGGGGGCACCAGCCTCGTCCCAGGGAAACTCCATGACATGGAGAATGCCGCCGAAACCCCTTGGGGCCAGGATCAGCGTTACGCCGCGGTGAATCTTGGGGGTGAGAAGTGCCAGGGTCTCGGGGGTGGCCGGCACCTTTCCTCCGATCGAGCGGATCAGCGTGTCGTCCATGCCGGCTTGCGGCAGATATTGCCGGCGGATGCGCGAGTTGGAGCCGTCGGCCGCGACCAGCACGTCGGCGACCGCGCTCGAACCATCCTCGAAGAAGGCCTCGACCTTGCCGTCCGCCCGCTGCTCGTAGCGGGAAAACACCTTGTCGAAATGGGTGACGTCTTCCAGCCCCGTCAGCAGGACCTGGCGGAGCGTCATGCGGCTGACGGAACGTTCGCCATGGCGAGGATCCCTGGGCGGGCTGGGCTTCAGGCTCAGCAATTCGCCGTAGTGCTCGCTGAGCATGTTGAACCATTGCGGGGAGATGGCACAGGTCGCCAGAAAGGTCTCGTACAACGCCGGCGGCAGGTTGGCGTCGAGCGCGCGGCAGCCATCGGGGTCGATGCCGACCCGGAAGCCCTGCAGCCCGTCCTTGCGGGTGCGGTCGCGTTCGAACACGTTGACGGCGATGCCGGCCCGCTTGAGGCCATGGGCAAGGCAGAGGCCACCGGTGCCGGCTCCGACGATGATGACGCTCAGATTTCGCTTCTCGGGGACATTGGGCATGGTTCCTCCTTTCCCGCGCGGGGCGCCCCAGCGGGTGGCTGGCGGTCGATGAAGGCCGCGCGACATCCGCCTCGAAAGAGGCTGGCCGCGGTTTTCCTTGGGATTATGGGTGGAGCGCCGGGGAGCGGGCTTATCCGGGGCGGGGCGGCTGTTCGCCCTCGAACTGTGCGGCGGCCTTTTCGAGTTCCTCGATCGACCAGGCAAGTCGGCCCGAGTGGAGATCGGCGACGACCCCCTCGATCCAGTTCCGCTCGGCGCTCACGATGGCCAGCATATACTGGCTTTCCAGCAGCACGACGCGTGGCAGCACGGTGAGATAGTTCTCCAGCTCCGCTGCAAGCTCGAATTCACGCCTGCGCAAGGCGGTCAGCCTGGTTTCGAGCAGCGGGACAACTTCCTCCGGCGAAAGCAGGGGGAGGAAGGACATGGCGACCGGGAATTCCGGGAATTCGTTATGAGGTTCGGCCAGCATGGTGCGCAGCCAATCGACGGCAACCGTGCGCCCGAGAGGGGTTGCTTCATAAATGGTCCGCTCCGGCCGCCCCTCGCTCTTCTCGGTGCTGCCGGGGGCGATCAGGCCTTCGCGTTCGAGCCGCTCGATGGTCTGATAGAGCGAGCCGCGCTGGCGGATATTGATGACCTCCTCCTTGCCGCGCGATTTCAGCAATTGCTGCATGCGATAGGGATGCATGGGCGCTTCGATCAGAAGCGCGAGCACGGCGAGGGCAAGCGGCGAGCGTTTGAAATTTGCCATAGTCATATTATTACTAGATTTGGCAAGGTTAGTCAATTTATAACTATGTGAACATCCAAGAAAGTGGCCTGAAATGCGCAACGCCCCGGCATTGGGGCCGGGGCGTCGAGCAGAAGGGCGGCGGGGCGCCGCGTGCGATCAGTTGGCCGGCAGGCTGACCGAGACGGGAATGGTCTTGATCGTTACCGTCCTGCTGGCAGGCGCCTTCACGGTCACGGCCTTGACGCTCGCAGGCTTGACGGTGGCCGGTTTGCCCGGGGCGACAGGCATGGAGAAGGACGCTGGCTTGGAGGCGGAAATCGGTTTGGCTGCGGCGGGCTTGGACGCCGCCGGCTTTGCCGTCTTGGGCGGTGCAACCGGCACCGAGCCGGTACGGTCCACCGGGGTGGGCTGGGCACTGGCGTCCTTGGCCACGAGCTGATCGGCCGGCGTGTCGAAATTGTAGACGTCCGGGCGGAACTGCACGCTGCCGTCGGGGCCGCCCCAGCCCGTCAGGTAGACCCAGGCGACGGGAATCGGCTTGGCCGGCTTGATGGTCTTGGGTTCGCCGGAATCGATCTGGTCCTGGATTGCCTGACCGCTCCAGTCGGAACCTTCCATGATCCAGGCAGCGAGATCCTGTGCGCCGGCGACGCGGATGCAGCCCGAGGACTGGAAGCGAACATCGTTGCGGAAGAGCTCGCGGTGTGAGGTGTCGTGCATGTAGACGGCATCGGAGTTGGGCATGTCGATGCGCAGGAAGCCGAGCGAGTTCCACACCCCGGGATCCTGCTTGGCGAGGAAATCGGAAGCGCGCGCCTTGCTCCAGTCCACGGTGGTCGGATCGATCTCCTGGCGGCCGCGATAGAGCCTGAGATGGTTGGCCTTCAGATAGCCCGGGTCCTTCTGAAGCTTGGGCATGATGTCGGCCTTGAAGATCGACTGCGGCGCGTTCCAGTAGGGCAGGATGTTGACGGCGATGACCCTGGTCTGCAGCGTCGGCGAGGCGCGGTCGGGCCGGCCGACCACGGTGGTGTAGGTGCGCGCCACCACGCCATTGTCGACCGCCTCCAGGGCGGCGGCGGGAATGTTGGAGACGATGTAGCGTTCGCCGAACTTGAACTTGAGGGCGGCCAGGCGGTTGGCGGAGGCGTCGAGCTCGCGCAGCCGCTGCTCCACCGGCACGTTGAGTGCCAGCATGGTGAGGCGGCCGACCGAGCCGGTCTCGCTCAGGCCGTGCCGGGCCTGGAAGTGCTTGAGCGCATCCTGCGTGGCCTGGTCGAACTCGCTGCTGGGCGGCAGGGACGGATCGAGGTCGCGGGTGGCGGTGAGCCGGTCGCGCAGGGCCTTGGCGAACTTGCCCTTGGCGCCGATCCTCAGGCCGGCAGCGGCCGGCGGCAAGGCCTGCCAGCCGCCACTGTCGGCGATCTCCTCATAGGCGGAGATCGCCCGCAAGGTCAGTTCATAGGTGCGCGGGGAATAGTTGGGTTCCTCGTTGGCGAAAGCCGGGATGGTGAAGGCGACGACGAGGGCGGAAGTCAGGGCGCTCAGGCGGCGCAATGTGGCGCCGGACCAGGAAGAAGGGCAGGGGGACGATGTCTCCCGGTCTTGAAACGAATACGAAAGCCAGGAGGAGGTCATGAAATCACTCAAACGCAACTGGAGACACTTTCAGGCCCGCAGACTAGCGCGAGGATAGTGAATCTTTCCTTACGGGAGGTCCCTGGCGCGTTAACGATGATCCGATGGCCGTCATTGCGGGCTCTGCCAATCCGCAGGATTGGCATGGCGAAGCAATCCAGGCTCTGCGCCATGGGAGAAACTGAATTGCTTCGCTGCGCTCGCAATGACGGCGCGCCATCGATGGGAGCGGCGAGCCGGGGGCATGACGCCGGTGATCGTCCCCGTCAGGGGCAGGCCTGGCGCAGGCGCGCCATCGCCTTGGTCACGCCGTCGAGCGAAAAGACGTAATGGGTCTTGTTGCCCCGGCCCGAGACCGCGTCGACGGTCATGGTGCGCTCCTGCTTCAGCGCGGTGAGGAATTCCGTCTCCCGCGTGCCCGTCCGCCGCAACCAGGCGCCATTGCCGGACGAGATCATGTGGAAGGGCTGGGCCCCCACACTGACCAGGATGTCGGCATTGCCGGCAAGGGCATAGCCGGTCTGCAGGCTTGCCTCGCTGCGGGCTTCCGTCTGCCTAGCGGCACGAATGAAGAAGGAAACATCGCCATGATTGAGCGATGCAGGCTCCTTGCTGATCGGGCTCGAATAGATGAAACAGTGGTTCCCAGAGTTGTCACTATAGGACCACGTGCTCCATTTGCCGAATACACCCAAAGATTTTGGTGATGATGCAAGTACACCTGTGGTCGAAAGAACGAAAATGACCAGCGCGAAAATCGATAGTTGAGTCATGTTTGCATGAATTCCTCGTTTCTTGCCCCCGCACGACAATGTTTGGGCACAGGTGTTAACGAGGAGCTAAGGTATCATTACAATTAGATTACTTTTGAGCGCTGCCATTCATGGCGGTTTCAGTCATGGCGACGAGATCGGGGAAGAAGGCGTCGAAATCGTCGAGAAATCCCTGCTGCTGGCGTTCCAGCGCAGCCTGGAGCCCGACGAATTCCACTGGCCGGCGCAGGCGCTTGCCGAGTTCGGTCATGGCGGTGCTGACGCCTGCGATGGTCTCGTAGTCGCCGAGCCATTGCGTGAGGGAATCGATGCGCCGATAGGCCTTGTCCGGCAAATCCTCGCGCAGCTCGGGCAAGGATGCCCGCACCTCGGCCAGGAAGAGCGGCAGGGGCTGTTCGTGATAGTGCTCCCAGCGCTGGATCAGGCAATGGTCGTAAACGACATCCACGATCACGCCAGAAAAGCGCCTGAAAGTCGGCCACAGGCGTTGCCGGCTGCGCCGCGTGAGGGGATGGGCATCGGTGAAGGCATCGATGCGCCGATGCAGCGCGATGCCGTCACGATAGCGGCCGTCGAACTGTTCGAGTTGCGGCAGTCGCAGCAGGTCCGGCAGGAGATTGCCGACCCGGAACGCCGCATCGGGCGGCGAGAGCAGGAGATGGGCGAGATAGTTCATGCGGATCCGGGGGCGAAACAGATGCCCGTTTGCGCAAGATATGAGGGCCGGCGCGCTGGGACGCAAGACGCGCCGGCCCTCGGGCAGGGTCCCCCTCTGCTTGGGAGAGAAGACGAGGGACGTTCCCTGCCTATGCTTTGACCTGTTGGACGGAAGATCGGAGCCGCCCGAGCAGGAAAACGCTGCTTGCGGGCGATAGGGTTGACTTGAGCCTTGTCGGGGTTGCACGATCTTTGTCATTGCCGGGCTTGACCCTGCAATCCAGCCTCGACCCCGGTTGTGCGGGCGGCTTCCGGATAGCCGGGTCAAGCCCGGCTATGACAATTCGGAGTGTTTTTCTCTCTCAGCGAGCCGCCTTCCTGCTTGGGGCCTTATTTGCGATAGCCCGGCGTCAGCAGCACCTTGATCGAGTCGGTGGAGTTGGCGAGCTTGAGGGCCTCGTCCCAGTCGGCAAGGTCATATTGATGGGTGACGATGCCCTTCGAGGTCACCAGCCCCCGCGTCAGCAGGTCGATGGCGATCGGGTAGCAATAGGGGCCGAGATGGGCGCCGCGGATGTCGAGCTCCTTGCGATCGCCGATGATCGACCAGTCCGCCGAGGTCTCCTTGCCGAAGACCGAGAATTCGACGAAGCGCCCGAGCTTGCGGATGATCTGCAGGCCCTGGGTAACGCCCGAGGGATGGCCGGTGGTCTCGATATAGACGTCGCAGCCATAACCGTCGGTGAGGGAGCGCACGACCTCGTCGACATCCTGCGTCTTGGGATTGATGGTGACGTCGGCCCCGAAGCCCCGGGCGAGTTCGAGCCGGTCTTCGATCAGATCGACCACTACCAGCTTCTTGGGCGTCTTCAGGCGGGCGACCTGCGTCATCAGCAGGCCGAGCGGGCCGGCGCCGGCGATCACCACCACGTCGGCAAGCTGGATGTCGCCGCGCTGCACCGTGTGGATGGCGCAGGACAAGGGCTCGATCACCGCGGCGTCGGCCAGCGGCATCTCCGCCGGGATCTTGTGCACACGGGCGGTGGAGGGGAACTTCATATATTCGCTCATGCCGCCATCGGCGACTTCGCGCTGGAAGCCGAAGATGTTGTGCACCTCGCACATCCAGTAGCTGCCCGAGCGGCAATAGCGGCAGCGGTCGCAGGGCACGATCTGCTCGGCGATCACCATGTCGCCGGCCTTCACGCCGAAATGCTCGGCCGCTCCTGCACCCAGTTCCTCGACATAGCCGAAGAATTCATGGCCGGGGATGACGGGCGGCTTCACATAGGGGTTCTTGCCGCCCCAGAACATGGCGGCGCCCGACCAGCATTTGCAGTCGCTGGCGCAGATGCCGCAGGCGCCGATCTTCACGACCAGCTCGTTCTGGCCGGCCACCGGACGGCCGACTTCCTCGACGCGGTAGTCCTCGGGGCCGTGGCAGACGATGGCCGTCATTCTCGAATTGCTGGCAGGCATGGCGTTCCTCTGGGCTGGGGTATCGATTGTTCGTGGTCGCGGTCTGCTGATGGAACCCCCGTCACGCCGCGAAATTGGCGGTGCGGTTTTCGTTGAACAGGGCGCGGAAGCGGCTCGGCGACATGCCCTTCTGCAGGGCGAAATGCCGGTTGAAATTCGACAGGTTGTTGAAGCCGATCCGGAAGCAGATGTCGGTCACAGGGCTCTTCTCGCTCATCAGCAGCTGGCAGGCCAGGTTGATGCGCATGCGGTTGACATAGTGCACGAAGGTCATGCCGGTGTGGCGCTTGAAGGCGCGCGAGAAGCCGCCCGGCGTCATCCCGGCAATGGCGGCGATCGCGCCTTCGCTCATATTGCCCTCGAGATGTTCCCCGACATAGGCGAGCGCTCGGTTCATGCCGCCGGACATATAGGCCGAGGGGTCGGGCAGATAGCCTGCGCTGGTGAGGTTCTTGCGGCCCCTGTCGGCGGTGAGCAGGCCGAGCAGCTGCACGAACAGGGCGATGCGCTCCGCCCCATGGGCATTGAGAAGCGCCGTCAGGACCTTGCGGGCAGTTTCGCCGGCCTCGGGCCGGAACAGGAGGCCGCGCCGGCTCTCGTCCAGCAGGGTGGCGACCGGCTCGAGCTCAGGGAACACGCCGATGCAGGATTCGATGAAGGTCTGGGTGAATTGCAGCACGATGCAGCGGCGCGGGATGGTGGTGCCCTCGGGAACGTCGCTGATCCAGTTGTGCGGCAGGTTGGGGCCCGTCATCACCAGATTGCCGGGCACGAAGTCGCCGATGAAATCGCCGACGAAGTAGTGCCCGTTGGTATCGGTGATCAGGTGAATCTCGTATTCGGGATGAAAATGCCAGCGAACCGTACGGAAGGGGTAGCCATGCGCCCAGACGATGAAGGATTCGCCGCTATGGATCTGCACCAGTTCGAGCTGTGGCTCCATCGCCTTCACCTCCCCTATCCCGGAGCTTGGCATCTTTCTTTTCGAGGCTTGCCCGGTATGAGGAAGCCTACTGCATGGCGGTGGCGCCAGCTACCAGCCATCGATGTGAAGACCGATACTTTTTTGATCGACGATGCCGGCCAACGGCCGAACACATGCCGGTCCGGCCCCGGCGATCAGGCGTGACGCGACCATGACATCCGCAAAGGTCAAGCGCAAAATCTGCCGTATGATTTGAAATAATTCAAAGCTACCCACTTGCGATTGAAACAAAAAAAAGGTGCTATTCGCCACCGCGTCGTTTTGCCCATGTGAGGGAGAACTGTATGAAACGTTTCGTTATTGCCGCCGCTCTGGTTGCTGTCGGCGCCGCTTCGGCTTTCGCCGGCCCGATCGAGGATCGTCAGGCCTTGATGAAGACCATGGCCAAGAACACCAAGGAACTGGCGGCGGTCGCCAAGGGCGAGACGCCGTTCGACGCGGCCAAGGTCAAGGCGTTGCTGCAGGTTTATATCGACGACTCGGCCAAGCTGCCCACGCTCTTCCCCGACGACAGCAAGACCGGCGGCACCGATCCGACCACCGCCGCGCCGAAGATCTGGGAGGACCAGGCTGGCTTCAAGACTGCAGCCGCCAAGCTCGGCACCGATGCAACCGCTGCTCTCGCCGCCGCCGACCAGGCCAGCTTCGCCAAGGCTTTCGGCACGGTTGCTTCCAATTGCAATGCCTGCCACGGCACCTACCGCATCAAGAAGAACTGAGGTTGGAGCAGACCTGTCGGGATGCTTCACCGAAAATTGATCTCAAGCTGACATTGCCGGGCTCGTCCCGGTAATGTCGTTTTGAGGCGTCTTCGCGGTGGCTGGCGGCTCCGCCACATCACACGACGCCTCGATGACCCGGGGACATGCCGCAACGGGACGGCCGGGTCAAAAGACGATAAGGGCCGGGAATCCTGCGGGCGGGTGCGGACCGGGAATAAAACCGGGGCGGCGGCTGTCGGGCGAGACAGGCCTGGACAATGGCGTTCAAGCCGGAAAAGGGGGCTTTCCCGGATGTCACTCAAGCGAATACTCGGTGGGTTGGTGGTGCTCGGCCTGATCGGGCTGGGCATATTCTGGTTCGTCACGCAACCCTCGCCCTTGCCGGCCTCCGTTCTCACGGCCGACTACAAGCCGAACCTTGCCAATGGCGAGACCATTTTCAACGTCGGTGGCTGCGTCTCCTGCCACAAGTCGCCCGGCCAGGAAGAGCGGCTTAAGCTCGGCGGTGGCCTGGCTCTGGGCTCACCCTTCGGCACCTTCTACGCCCCCAATATTTCCCCCGATGCCAAGCAGGGTATCGGCGCCTGGAGCGAATTGGAGTTCGTCAACGCCCTGCAGCGCGGCGTCGGGCGCGAGGGCGAGCATCTTTATCCGGCTCTTCCCTTCACCTCCTACGCCAAGCTGAAGCTGGAGGATGTGCGCGATCTCTATGCCTATATGAAGACGCTGCCGGCGGTCGATACCGTCGACAAGCCGCATGCGATCGGCTTTCCCTTCAACATCCGCCGGCTGCTCGGCGGCTGGAAGTTCCTGTTCTTCGACGACAAGCCCTTCAAGCCCGATCCGTCCAAAAGCGCCGAGTGGAATCGCGGCGCCTATCTGGTGCTCGGTCCGGGGCACTGTTCCGAATGTCACAGCCCGCGCAACGCCTTTGGCGGTATTGAAGCGGATAAACGCTTCTCGGGCGGGCCCGATCCGGAAGGCAAGGGCTGGGTGCCCAACATCACCCCCCATGCCGACGGCATCGGCAGCTGGACCGAGGCACAGATCGCGAGTTTCCTGAAGGATGGCTTCACGCCTGACTACGATTCGGCCGGTGGCAGCATGGCTGAGGTGATCCAGAATACGGGCCATCTCAGCGACGACGACCGCAAGGCGATGGCGGCCTTCCTGGTGACGCTGCCGGCGATCCCGGGCAAGGCGCCGAAGAAGCCCTAGAACATGGTTCCAAGAAGCTGCACGGCTTTTTGGATAGGATTATGCGTTGAAACAAAGGCTTGGAGCCTGGTCCGATCGATTGATCGGATCAGGCTCCAAGCAGGTTTTCCGGGGCGGGACGCTCCTGTCCCGGAGGAATCACGCAGAGCGCGTCAAAACAAAGAGTAAGAGCCAGGCGGCGTTTTTCATAAGCGCGCTTTGCTTCAGGCAGGGACGACACGTGGTGCGAGCGCCGAGAATACTGACGTCGATCAGGGCGGTTCTGACCGGGGCGGGGCTGGTTCTCGCTTCACCGGTGCTGGCTGCCGATTCCTATGCGCTGGTGGTGGGTATCGACGCCTATGACGCGCCGATCAACTCCCTGCACGGCGCCGTCAACGATGCCAAGGATATCGCCCAGGCGCTGACCAAGGCCGGCGTCAAGAAGCTGACCCTGATCACGGACAAGCAGGCGACCAAGCCCAATATCCTGGCCGCCTGGAAGGAGCTGATGGATCAGGCCCAGCCCGGCGACACCTTCTACTTCACCTATGCCGGCCATGGCTCGCGCGAGCCAGGCAAGCCGAACGATCCCGATTCACCGGACGGCTTGAACAACATCCTGGTGATGACGGATTTCGCCCCCAAGCTGCCAGGCGCTCTCAACCGCATCGTCGACAAGGAAATGGCCGTGCTGCTCAAGCAGGCTGCGGCCAGGCAGGTCTATCCCATCGTCGTCATCGATGCCTGCAACTCCGGCACGATGTATCGTTCGGTCACCTTGGGCTTGACCTACAGAGCGACGCCCCAGGCCAAGATCTCGCGCGAGGAATTGCTGGAATTCGCCCCGCCCGTGCCCGACGTCTCCACCAAGATCGCCGCCAACGATCCGTTCACCTTCCTGGCGGGCGTTGCCGACGACAAGCTGGTGCCGGAGGTGGCGATCGACGGCCAGCCGCGCGGCGCCCTGTCCTATGCCTTTTCGCGCGCGCTGGAGGGCAAGGCGGACGCCAATCATGACGGCGTGACCACCGAGAAGGAACTCGTCGCCTTCGTGCGCGCTTTCGTGCTGCAGGCGACGCAGAGCCAGCAGGTCTCGCAGTCCTTCCCCGATATCAGCCGCGACATTCCCGTCTTCCGATCCGTCGCGGCCGGCCCGGCGGGGAGCCAGGACGATATCGTGAAGGCGATCGCCGTTGCCGAACAGGTCGCGGCCAATACCCAGCTCAAGCTCGCCGTGCGCAATGGCAACCTCGCCGAAGCGCCACCCGGCGCGACGCTGGTGAGCGACGAGGCCGGGGCCGACCTCGTCTATGATGCGGCGGCCGGCACGGTGGAAAAGCGCGTGGCCGGCGTGGTGGCCGAGGGCGTGCAGCCTTCCGGTCTCGGCGGCATCGTCGCCAAATGGCGTGCGATCTCTTTCCTGCAGGCCATGGCGGGGGGCTCGATCCAGCCTTTCGAAGTGGCGGGCGGCTCGCGTACCTTCAACCGCGGCGAAAAGCTGACCGTGGGCCTGGCCGCCTCCAACCACCGTTTCATGACGCTGTTCAACCTGCCGCCCAACGGCAAGGTCGAATTCCTCTATCCGACCTCCCAGGCCGAACGCGACGAGGATTGGAACGGCAAGCCGTTCACCCTGCCGCTGCAGGTGCGCGATCCTCCTTTCGGTGCCGAGCATCTGGTCGCCATCCTGTCCGACCAGCCACTGGACCAGCTGCATACCGCCCTGCAGAAATTGTCGAGCCCGCAGGCCGCCCAGGACCTGCCCGACACGCTGAAGAACGCCCTTAGCGGCCAGTCGGTCACGGTCGGCATCGCCAATGTCTTCACCAGCGCGGGGACGCCATGATGCGCTTCATGCGGCACCTCCAGATCGCTACGGGCCTGATCGGTACGGGCTTGGCGGCCCTGGTGACCGCCGGCCCGGCCTTGGCCGACAGGGCCCTGATCGTCGGCATCGACACCTATCGGGAAAGCAAGCTTTCGGCCGAGCTCGGGGGCGGGGCCCGTGCCGATGCCCTGCGCATGCAGGCCCTGCTGACGGGCACGCTCGGCTACGGCCAGAACGACATCCGGCTCCTTGTCGACGATCAGGCCACCACGGCGGCCATTCGCACCGGCCTGCAGGACTGGCTCGGCCGCAGCAAGCCGGGCGAGCGGGTGTTCTTCTATTTCGCCGGCCAGGGCCAGTCCGCCAAGACGGGCGGCGGGCGCGAGGACATTCTTCTGCCGTTCGACGCCACCACGAAGCCGGGCGGTTTCGGCAATGCGCTGAGTCGCAACGAGATCGACCGGCAGCTCGGCAGGCTTGCCGGCCGCCGGATTACGGAAGTGATCGATTCCAGCCATGCCGGCACCGTGACGCGGGCGATCAGCGTGGAAGCCAGCGTCGGGGGGAACCCGGCGGCCCGCTCGCCGCAGCTCGATGGCTCCACCCGTTCGATCGTGGTCGAACCCGCGCTCGGTGAGGAGCCGGTGGCCGCCCCCGAGCCGGCAGGAGCGGATTTCGTCAAGTGGCAGGCGGTCTCGCCCGCACAGACCGCCTTGGTCGACGAGGAAGCCGCGCCCGCCTATCGCGGTGTCTTCACCACGGCCTTTGCCGATGGCATCGAGAAGGGACTGGCCGACGCCAATGGCAACGGCACCGTCTCGAACCAGGAACTGCTCGACTATGTCAGGGTGCAATCCTTGGCCTATTGCGGGCGTCATCGCGACCGTTGCGAGATGGGCCTGACGCCGATGCTGTCGGGGGAGGGCGCTGCCCTCAAGGTCGCGGCCGACAAGACAGGCAGTGGCGAGGCGCTCAACCAGGGCAAGCCGACGGCAGACAAGATCCTCGACCTGCTGGGCGCCAAGCTGTCGGACAGCGTCAGCGTCGAACAGATTCCGCCTTCGCCCGTGCGTTTGGGTACCAAGGACATGCGCTTCAAGGTGACCTCGTCGCAGGACGGCTTCCTGATCCTGCTGTCGGTCTCCGACGAGGGTGAAGTGGTGCAGCTCTTCCCCAATGCCATCGCCGCAGCCCATGGCAAGGATGGCCGCATCCGTGCGGGCAGCCCGATCATGGTGCCGGATGCCAGCTACGGCATGCGCTTCGATGCGACCTCTGTGACAAAAGGTACAGTCCTGGCGCTGGTTGCGATCGATCCTCTGAAGCTGTCGAAAGGCTTCGTCACGCGCAAGATCGATGTGATCCCGCAGGACGAAGTCAATGACCAGGTGCTGCCCGAACTTGCCGACAGCCTTGCCAGGCCTGCCAATGCGGACAGTGTCAAGGCCAATGCCAAGGCGGTTGGACGCTCCGTCGCGACCATGCGCTATGAAATCGTGCCGTGAGGAGTTCGCGATGACCTGCCGCCAGAACGACTTTACCGCCGGTCCGATGGTAGCAATCATGCGGCCGAAACCGTCGACCGGCAGGGCGCTGCCCGGTTCGGGCCGCTGGCTCGTCCTTGCCGGGCAGGCGGCAGACGCCCAGGCCAACAAGCAATTCGGATGGCGCGGCTTCGCCGCTCCCTTCCGCCAAATCGTCCCGTGAGGAGACCGTCATGTTTTACCGCAATCCCTTGCGCATCGCCGGCCTGATGGTCGCGGGCGCCCTGCTGACGGTGGGGCTGGCGGCCTCGACCTCGCAGGTCTTTGCCCAGACCAGTACCCAGAATAGCGCCGCTCCAGCACCTGCCGAGACACCGGCACAGGCCAAGCCCGCGGCTCCGGCCGCCGCCGCCCCGGCACAGACCGAGGCTCCTGCCCCTGCGCCGACCGCAGCCGCGCCCGAGACGCCTAAGCCCGCCCCGGCACCTGCGGCGGCGCCTGCCGCACCGGTGGTGGAGCCCGAGCCCGAACCGGCCACTGCCCCTGCCGTGACCCCTGCGCCGGCTCCTGCGGCCGCCGCCGCTCCAGCAGCCGCTCCAGCAGCCGCTCCTGCAGCCTCTCCTGCACCTGCCGCACCGGCTCCCGAGCCGGCACCTGCACCGGTGCCGACCCCGGCCGCGGCTCCCGCCCCCGCGGCACCTGCGCCTGCGCCCGCTCCGGCCGCTGCTGCCGGCATCCCCGCGGACATCAAGGTGCCGAGCGATCCGATCGCCAAGGCCGCCTTCGACGTCCTGGACAAGCATTGCTCGCGCTGCCACCAGAACGGCATGCTCAACCGCGAGAAGCCGGCCAAGAATTTCGGCAATATTCTGCATCTGGACGAGATCGCCGCGGATCCGCATCTCGTTCAGGCCGGCAATCCCGAGGGCTCCAAGCTGTTCCAGCAGGTGCTCAACAAGGAGATGCCGTATGACGTGAACTATGAGTTCGACACCACGAAACCGGAAGTCACGACGGCGGATATCGAGGCGCTGCGCACCTGGATCAAGGCCACCGGCGACCAGGAGGCCGCCGCCTGCACCGGGCGCAAATTCGTCACATCCGAGGACATCGTCGCCGCGATCTCGGCCGACCTGCAGAAGCAGGACGATCATCGCGTGCGCGGCATGCGCTATTTCACGCTGACCAATCTCTACAATGCCTGCGCCAGCGACGAGGCGATGAACGTCTATCGCCAAGGCCTGGTCAAGCTGATCAACGGCCTCGGCCGGCGCTCCGACGTGGTGAAGCTCGCCACCGTCGACGAGGCCAAGACCATCGTGGCGGTCAATCTCGAGGACCTGGGCTGGCAGGAAAGCGACTGGAACACGGTGCTCGCCAACTATCCCTACGCCGCCAAGCCGGATGTGCGGGCCTACGATTTCATCGCCCAGCAGACCAATACCGAACTGCCCTATGTGCGTGGCGACTGGTTTGCCTTCACGGCCTCCCAGCCCCCGCTCTATGACACGCTGCTGCAACTGCCCAACGACTTTCCCGGCCTGACCGACAAGCTCGGCGTGCCGATGGCGGACAACATCAACAAGTTCATTGCCCAGCGTGCCGGCTTCCAGAAGTCGGGCGTGTCGCAGAACAACCGCCTGATCGAACGCCATCCCATCAGCACCGGCTATTTCTGGACCTCCTACGACTTCGCCGGTTCGAAGGGCAAGCAGAGCCTGTTCCTGCATCCGCTCGGTCCGGAGCAGGACGGCATCGCCAACGGCTTCCATCATGATGGCGGCGAAAGCATCTTCTCCCTGCCCAACGGCTTCCAGGGTTATTACCTCAACAAGTCCAACGGCGAGCGCCTCGACAAGGGACCGACGCAGATCGTGCGCGATCCCTCGCGGCGCGACCTTTCGGTGACCAACGGCATTTCCTGCATGGGCTGCCATGACCAGGGCATGCGCAAGGCCAAGGACGAGGTGCGCAAGGCGGTGACCGCCGACCGTTCCTTCTCTAAGGACATCCGCGATACCGTCGCCTCGCTCTATCCCGACAATGCCAAGATGGATGCGATCATCGAGGACGACTTCCAGCGCTTCAATTCGGCGATGAAGCGGGCCGGCCTCGATCCGACGCTGAAGCTGGCCGGCGTCGAGATGACCAATGCCCTGTTTAAGCGCTATGAGGACGACCTTTCGCTGCGCCGGGCTGCTGCCGAATACGGCTATCCGCCGGAAGAGTTCAAGCAGCGCTTCATCGATGCCGGTCCCGAAGCCATCGCCCTGATGCGGCGCCTGGAGCAGGGCATCGTGCCGCGCGACCAGTTCGAGCAGCTCTTCTTGAAATTCGTGGAAGGCGCCACCGAGGATCGTGTGCTCGATACCTCTAAGCTCGAAGGTGCCCAGGCTGTGGCGCCGCCGATCGACAAGCCTGCGTCTGGCGGTTCCTTCGATCTGCAGCTGACCTCGGACAAGAGCGCCTATAACATCGGCGACAAGGCGGTGTTGCAGGTGATCTCCACCCGTGACTGCAACCTTTTCGTGGTGAATGTCGACAAGATGGGCACCGGCACCATCATCTTCCCCAACAAGTTCCAGACCGAAAATGCGGTTCGGGCGGGAGAGCGGGTGGTGCTGGGCGGTTCCGGCTCGAAATTCGCCTTCAAGCTGCGCGATCCCGGCCAGGAGAAGGTGGTGGCTGTCTGCCGCGTGGGCAATGCAACGCGCAGCATCGCCGGCACGACGGTCGATCCGGTGGCCAACAGCTTTGCCTCGATCCCCAATTTCGAGCAGGGCCTGACCCGCCAGATCATCGTCGAAGCCAATGAGGACCGCCAAGAAGCCTCCGGCCTCGACAATGACAGCCGCAAACAGGCCCAGTTCGCCAAGATCCAGCAGGCCCTGGGCAACAAGGTGGCCCCGGGCGCTCCCGACGCCGCCAAGCAGTCGGTCGCGTCCACCGCCATCGTGATCCCGGTGCGGTGAGGGAGGTGGAGATGGGCGTCTCCTTCATCCTGAAGCTCGGCGCCGCCACGGCCATCGGCCTGGCGGCGGCAAGCGCGGCCCTGGCCGATTGCGCCAGCCTGGATGCGCAGGTGAAGGCGGCGATCGGGGCCGGCAAGGCCGATGCCCTGCCGGCGCTGGCGGATGCCATCGCCAAGGATACGACCTGCGACAGTGCCTATGTCGCCAAGGCGCGCCGCTCGATCGCCCTCGCCGTCCTGCTTGGCGGCGAACAGGCGGGGGGAGGCTACAGCCCGCAGGCCGTTGCCAGTGCGGCGGCGATCGCCCGGCCCTGGCAGGTGGCGATGGCGCTGGGCGACGTCAAATATGACGGCAAGGATTATCCGGCCGCGGTGGAGGCCTATGAAGCGGCCATCAACGACATCCGCAACGTCAAGGACGTGCCCAAGGCGCCGCCACGCGAGATCGAGGAATATCTGGCCAAGCGCGCCTATCAGGCCAAGTCGCTTGCGCCCAGCTATATTTCCTCGCGCGGCGTGCGGGGACAGGCCGAGGGCGTGATGGTGCCGACCTTCCGCAATTTCACCGCGGTGTCCGTGCCGGTGCCGATCCGCTTCAACACCAATGAGGCGGTGCTGACGCCGGACGGCGACAAGGCCGTGGACGACCTCTTCAATTTCCTCAAGACCCAGAGCGCCGGCGCGGTAATCCTGACCGGCCATACCGACGAGCGCGGCGATCCCCAATACAATATGGACCTGTCGCGGGCCCGGGCCCGGACCGTGGCCGACGCCCTGCGCCATCGCGGCCTGACCCTGGTGATCCGGGTGGAAGGCCGCGGTGCCCGCGACCCCTTCGCGGCGGACGATCGCTCCAAATACAGCCGCGACGACCTCTATTCCTTCGATCGCCGGGTGGAATATCAGGTGAAGTGACAGAGCTGTGGGGCCTCCACGGGCCCCGCAGCCGGCGCCGGCAGCTCGGTCTTGCATTTGTCCGATTATTTCGCTGTCCACCCCGCCGGTGCGCTTGACTTTGGACCGGTGCTCCCGGACCTTTTGCCTCCCTGACGGTTCAGAGGCCGCAGGAGGAGGAAGGGTTTCCAGAGGAGAGCCATATGAAGTTTTCACGTCGCATTGCAGGCGCTGCGTTGACGGGGGCCGCCATGGCCCTGGCGCTGGGGCTTGCCGACCCGGCATCGGCCCAGAGCCTGAAGAAGGTCGGCATTTCGGTCGGTTCGCTCGGCAATCCCTTCTTCGTCGCCACGATCAAGGGCATCACCGACAAGGCCAAGGCCATCAATCCCAACGCCGAAGTAACGTCGGTTTCCTCCGATTACGACCTCAACAAGCAGTTCACCCAGATCGACAATTTCATCGCCGCCGGTGTGAACGTCATCATGCTCAACGCCGTCGATCCGCAGGCGATCCTGCCGGCCGTGAAGAAGGCACAGGCTGCCGGCATCGTGGTGGCGGCCTTCGACGTCGCCGCGGCTGGCGCCGACGTCACGGTGATGACCGACAACGTCAAGGCTGGCTCCGAAGCCTGCCAGTACATCGTCGACCAGCTCAAGGGCAAAGGCAGTGTCCTGATTGTCAACGGGCCGCAGGTCTCCTCGGTGACCGATCGCGTCAAGGGCTGCAAGGAGGTATTCGCCAAGAGCCCCGACATCAAGATTCTCTCCGACGACCAGGACGCCAAGGGCTCGCGCGATGGCGGGCTTGCCATCGCCCAGAGCCTGCTCACCCGCTTCCAGAAGGTCGACGCCGTCTTCGCGATCAATGACCCCACTGCCATCGGCGTCGAACTCGCCGCCAAGCAACTCAACCGCAGCGAATTCTTCATCACCAGCGTCGATGGCGCCCCGGATATCGAGGTCCAGCTCAAGAGCGGCACCTCGATGATCAAGGCCTCTGCGTCGCAGGATCCCTATGCCATGGCCGGCAAGTCGTTGGAACTGGCGGCGGGCATCATCGATGGCAAGAAGCCGGATCCGAACGTCATCCTGCTCGATCCCGTGCTGATCACCAGCGAGAATCTGGCGAACTACAAGGGCTGGGAAGCCGCTCGCTGAGCGATATCCCGGGAGCGGACATCCTGGCGACAGGGCTTCCTGTCGCTCCGTCCGCTCTTCCTTTCCCGAAAACAAGACCCGGGGGCGCCTATCGCGACATGTGGCATGTCGTTGAGATATCCGTTCCCGGACCGGCGCTCTCGTCTCGGCTCCTTGACACCACCGGGTTCGTAACACAGAGTGAAACCGGTTTCACTTAGCAAAGAAGCGGGCATGCGCTTCGATCTCGCCATCCTCACGCCCTATGTCGGTTTCCTCGCCCAGGGGGCGCTGCTGACATTGGAGGCCTGTGTCCTCGCTCTCGCCGGCAGCCTCGTCTGCGGGGCGCTGGTGGCGATCGCGCGCACGTCGGCCTCGCCCTGGCTGCGGCGGATCGCCTTCGTCTATGTCGACCTTTTCCGCAACATCCCCTTCATCGTGCAGCTTTTCTTCTTCTATTATGGGCTGCCCGAGATCGGCATCTATCTCAACGCCTTCGCCACCGGGGTGATCGCGCTCTCCATCGCCGGCGGCGCTTTCGCCTCCGACGTGATCCGCTCGGGGATTCTCGCCATCGACAGCGGTATCCTGGAAGCGGCGGAAGTGAGCGGCCTGTCGAAGCGCGCCATCTTCACCCGCATCGTCATGCCGATCGCCCTGCGCACCTCGATCCGACCGCTGGGCTCGGTCTTCGTCAATCTGGTCCTGACCTCCTCGATCCTCTCGGTCATCACGCTGAACGAGTTGACCGGCACGGCCAAGATCGTGGCCTCCAACACCTTCCGCCCCTTCGAGGTCTATGCGGCGCTGCTTGTCCTCTATGCCGCCATGACCTACCTCATCTCGCTCGCCATCGGCCTCGTCCATCGCCGCCTCAACCGCGACATGATGGAGGCGGTCCGCTGATGCGCTACACCGAATTCACGCCCTACGACCTGGTATTGCTGGCGCAGGGGCTGGGCGTTTCCCTCGGCCTGTTCGCCGGCACCACGCTGGCCGGGCTCGCGCTCGGCGCCTTGCTGGCCGGGCTGCGCTTCTATCGTCTGCCCGGCTTGAACCCCGTCTTGACGGCCGTGACCGAATTGCTGAAGAACTCGCCCGTCCTCGTGCAGCTCTTCCTGGTCTTCTTCGGCCTGCCGGCCTTCCTGAAGATCAACGTCACGCCCGTCACGGCGGCATCGATCACCCTGACCGGCAACACGGCCGCCTTCGTCTATGTGATCGCCACGGCGGCGATCGACGCGGTGGGGCGCGACCAGCTCGAAGCCGCCAGGGTGTTCGGCCTCTCTCGCTGGCAGGTGCTCAAGCATGTGGTGGCGCCCCAAGCCACGGCCTTCGCCATCGGGCCGCTGACCGGGCTCCTGGTCAACCAGCTCCAGGTCACCTCGCTGATCTCGGTGATCGGCGTGATGGACCTGACCAAGGTCGGCAACATCCTCAACCTGCGCACGCTCAAGCCCTTCGTGGTGTGGAGCGTGGTCGGCCTCTTCTACTATGCGGCGGCTAAGACGTTGGCCTGGCTAGGTGCGCGTTACGAGACGAGGCTCAGGGCCCATAGCGCCTGGAGAGGTATTTGACGTGCTGAAAGTCGAGAAAGTCTGCAAGGATTTCGGCGCACATAGGGTGCTCGACGGCGTGGACCTCGCCATCGAGCCGGGGCAGGTCGTCTCCGTGCTCGGCTCGTCCGGCTCGGGCAAGTCCACCCTGATCCGCTGCATCAACGGGTTGGAGAGGCTCGACGCCGGCCGCATCACCATCGACGATTTCGACGTGTCCAGGCCGCGCGACCTCGTCGAGGCGCGCAAGCGTTCGGCGACCGTGTTCCAGCTCTTCAATCTCTATCCGCATCTGACCGTGCTGCAGAACATCACCCTGGCACCGCTGGAAGTGCTGCGCCAGGCTCGGGCGGAAGCCGAGCACCGCGCTATCGTCCTGCTGGAGCAGGTCGGCATGGGCGACAAGGCGGGTGCCTTTCCGGCCCAGCTCTCGGGCGGCCAGCGCCAGCGTGTCGGCATCTGCCGGGCGCTCGCCATGAATCCGCGCTATCTCCTGCTCGACGAGGTGACGAGCGCGCTCGATCCGGAAATGACCGCCGAAGTCCTGGCCATCCTGGCCAGGCTCGCCCGCACCGGCACCACCATGCTGTTCGTCACCCATGAGGTGGAGTTCGCCCGGCGCATCTCGGATCGTATCGTCTTCCTCGAACATGGCAGGCTGCTGGTCGACCTGCCGACGGAAGCCTTCTTCGCCCCCGAAGTCGGGCGCGACCACCCGCGCATCGCGCAATTCCTTACGAAAATGCGGAAAGATTAGGCTCCATCATGCTGCTCCTTGCCAATGCCGAAGCCTGGCCTGGATTCCCGCTCGCGGTCGAGATGCTGCGGGCCGGTGCCGACAGCCTTGATGCCATGGTTGCCGGCATCGGGCAGGTCGAGGCGGAACCGCGCGTGCGCAGCGTCGGCTATGGCGGCTGGCCCAACATGCTCGGCGTGATGGAATGCGATGCCGCCGTGATGAACGGCACCACGAGGGAGGTGGGGGCGGTCGGCGCCGTACCCGATACCATCCCGGTCGCCGCCTTGGCCCAGGCGGTGATGCAGCGCCTGCCTCATGTCATGCTGACAGGAGCGGGCGCCCGGCGCTTTGCCAGTGAAATCGGTTTCTCCGTCGATGAGGTGCTGATCGAGGATTCCAGGCGCGTCTGGCGCGAACGCCTCGAAGTCGAGCTCGAAGCCGAGCAGATGGCTCGCTTTCCCGATATACCGCTCGCGCCTTTATCGCGTGCGATCACCGATCCGGAGCGAGTGAGGGACACCACCGTCTTTCTCAGCACCGACGCAAGGCGCGGCAGCCACACGGCGACCTCGACCTCGGGCTGGGCCTGGAAATATCCGGGCCGCCTCGGCGACAGCCCCATTCCCGGCGCCGGCTTCTATGCCGACAGCCGCTACGGCGCCGCCGCCTGCACCCATACCGGCGAGATGACCATGCGCTGCGCCACCGCGCGCACCATCGTGCTCGCCCTCAAGCTTGGCCGCTCGCTGCGCGAGGCTGTCGATCTCGCCGTGGAGGAGCTCGCCGAGCTCCGCGAGGGCTTTCTCGGCGGCGTGGTCATCCATGCGGCCGATGTCCAAGGCCGCCACGAGGTCGTGAATTTCCGCTGCGAGGGCGAGATCCGCTACTGGCTGTGGGACGATACCATGGCCGAGCCCGAGCTCCGGCCAGCAAGAACAATCTGACAGAGGGGAGTGCACAATCATGAAGAAGATTCTGTCTGCATTATTGGGATTGGCGATCGCCGCCTGCGCCGCCCTGCCGGCATTTGCCGGCAAGCTCGACGACATCCGTTCGCGCGGCAGCGTGCGCATCGGCGTCTCGCTGGGCGGCGAGCCGATCGGCTTCCGCGATGCCCAGAACAATCCGGTCGGCTACGACGTCGACGTTGCCAATCTTCTCGCCGAGAAACTGGGCGTACCGGTGGAATTCACCGATGTCTCCGGCGACGCCCGCATTTCGATGCTGGTCTCCGGACAGCTCGACATCGTGGTCGCCAATACCTCGGCCACGCTGGAACGGGCGAAGACGGTGAACTTCTCCATTCCCTACAACCGTGCGGGCCTGCGCATCCTGGTGCAGGCCGATGCCGGCATCACCAAGCTGGAAGATCTCGGCGGCAAGTCCGTGGTGGTGGGGCGCGGCACCACCGGCGAAAGTTTCCTCAAGAAGGCGGTGCCGACCGCCAATCTCGTCTATGTCGACCAGTTCGCGCCGGATGGCGTGCTGCAGCTCCAGCAAAAGCGCGTGGATGCGGCGATCGAGGATTCATCCCTGCTCGACTATCTCGCCACCAAGAATCCCTCGCTGGTCACGCTGCCGGGGCTCTATTCCAACGATCCCATCGGCATTGCGGTGGCCAAGGGCGATCCCGAATTCGTGCGCTGGCTCGACATGTTCGTGTCTGACTATATCCAGTCCGGCGCCTATGAGGCCAATTACAAGAAGTGGTGGGGCGAGAAGGCCAATCCGCCCAAGCTGACCCCTCTTTGGTGAGGGGGCGGCTATCACCCCGTCAGGCGTGGCACGTAGCGGGTCGGCACCAGCTCCGGCGCGAACGTGCCTTCGCCGGCCGGCGGCTCGTTCAGCAGGCGCAGCATGCGGGCGACATAGGCGGCCTTGTCATAACCGATCGAGGAGATCGGATAGGCTTCGAAATCGAGCAGCGAGAGATTGTCGAAGCCGTAGAGGCGGAAGCGCGCCGGCCGATTGTCTGGAAAATCCGTCCGAAAGACGTCGAGGATGCCCATCGCCATGGCATCGGAGGTGCAGAAAACGGCGTCGGGCTGGCCACCATCGAGCAGACCCGGTGCCAGGGCGTGGCCGGAACGATAGGAATAGTCGCCCTGCCAGGTTCGCAGCAGCTGGATGTCGTGGAACTGGAAGGCCCGGCGATAAAGGCCGATGCGCGCCTGCTCAACCAGGGAACTCGCGCGCCCGGTGACAAGGCTGGCACGCTTCACGCCCTTGGCGGCGGCATCCGCGACAGCCTGGCCGATGCCGACGGCCTCGTCCGGGATGATGGCGGGCGAGCGGTGATCATGGCGTCCGTTGAGCATGATCACCAGATCGGAGCGGAACATGCGCCTCACCGTCGCGGCATCGGCGAAATCGGAGAATACCAGGGCGGCGTCGACATGATAGGCCACGCCCTGGCGCAGGAATTCCTCGACCTTGTCGGTAGAGCCGACCCGCACCAGGATGACCTGCCGGCCGCCCGCCTGGATCTCGGCCAGCAGCAGATCGAACAGATCGAGGTCGGAAAGGTCGTGAATGTGGTTGACCAGGACGGCGACGAGATTGACGGTCTTGGTCGTCAGGCTCTGTGCCAGGAGGTTGACGCGGTAGCCGAGTTCGGCGGCCGCGGCCAGGACGCGGTCGCGCTTGTCACCGGACACCGGCCGCTTGGAGGCGGAGAGTGCGCGCGAGGCGACGGCCCTGGAAACGCCGGCAAGCGCGGCCACGTCGCTGATGGTCGGTGCTGCCTTGCGCCTCATGCGGCCTTATAAGCTCCTCCAAAGCGTTTTGCGATTTGGCGGCGTGGCCAAGAATCGCAAAGACGCGTCGAACCAAAGAGTCGGAGCAACGCAACGTCGGTGTGTAAACGCGCTTTGCTCTATGGGAATGCGAAGTCATAGCTGACGCCACGCCCTAATACAGGAGACAACGGTTTGGAAGGTCCCTTCTGTCAATGACGATCTGCTTCGACATCGGCGGCTCCGCCATCAAGGCGGCCATTGCCTCGCCGCAAGGCGAGATCAGGCCCTTTGCGCGGGTTGCGACGCCCCTCGACGACTTCGAGGCCTTCGTCGAGGCGCTCGTGGATCTGAGGCGGCAAGGCGGAGCCGGGGCAGGGGATGTCATCGCCTTGTCCATCACCGGCGTCGTCGATCCCCGCAGCGAGATCATCACCTGTGCCAACATTCCCTGCATCGATGGGCGGCGGCTCGCTCACGACCTGGCGGAGCGGCTTGGCGTGCCTGTGCACGTCGCCAACGATGCCGATTGCTTTGCCCTCGCCGAAGCCGTGAAGGGGGCCGGGCGCGGGCATCGCATCGTCTTCGGCATCATCATCGGCACCGGCATCGGTGGCGGCCTCGTCATCGACGGGCGGATCCTCGCCGGGGCTGGCGGCTTTGCGGGCGAATGGGGGCATGGACCGGTCGCGGCGACCGAGGCGGGCGATCCGCCGGTTGCGATTCCGCGCTTTGCCTGTGGCTGCGGCCAGAAGGGCTGTGTCGACACGGTGGGGGGCGCGCGCGGCCTCGAAAGGCTGCATCGCCACCTCACCGGCGAGGAGCGCGACAGTACCGAGATCATCGCGACCTGGCGATCCGGCGACGCCGCCGCGGCGCGCACGGTGGCCTGCCAGGTCGATCTCGTCGCCTCCCCCCTGGCCTTGGCCGTCAATATCGTCGGCGCCGATATCGTGCCGGTCGGCGGCGGCCTCGCCAGCGTGCCGGAACTGATATCAAGGCTGGACGAGGCCGTACGCCGCCGAATCCTGCGGCGGACCGCCGGGCCGCTGCTGGTGCCGAGTCTTCTGGCGCCGGAGCCCGGATTGATTGGCGCGGCCCTCTTGGCCCATCAGGGAGAACGCGCGTGACGGCCCTGCTCGAAGTCTGCGTTGCCGACGCCTACAGCCTGGAGGCCGCGATCGAGGGTGGCGCCGATCGCATCGAACTGTGCTCGGCGCTCGAGCTTGGCGGATTGACGCCGTCATCGGGCCTGATGCGCCTGGCGGCGCAGGCACCGATCCCTGTCTATGCCATGGTCAGGCCGCGGGCCGGCGACTTCGTCTTCTCGGTCCGGGAAGGCGAACTCATGCTGGCCGATATCGAGGCGGTGGCTGGAGCGGGGCTCGCCGGGGTGGTGCTGGGCGCCTCCTTGCCCGATGGCAGGCTCGACGAGGCCCTGCTGGCGCGCTTGCGCGGACAGGCGCGAGAGCTCGGCAGCACGCTGCATCGCGCCTTCGATCTGGTGCCGGACCGGCATGCGGCGCTGGAGACGGCCATCGCGCTCGGCTTCGAGCGCATCCTGACGTCGGGAGGGGCGCTGACCGCATCCGCGGGGCTGGACGAATTGGTGCGCCTGCATCGGGCGGCCGGCGGCCGCATCGGCATCATGCCGGGCTCGGGATTGACGCCGGCCAATATTGCCGCGCTGCTGGCGGCCCTGCCCGTTGTCGAAGTGCACAGCTCCTGTTCGGCTGCCGGGGAGCCCTGGAGCGCCGATGCCATTCGCCTCGGCTTTGCGGTGGGCGGGCGGCGCCAGACCCAAGTCGAAATGGTCCGCGCCTTCCGCGCGGCGATGTCGTCGGTCTAAAAAGAAATGGCCGCCCGAAGGCGGCCATTCCAGCGAACGGGATGCGCCGCTTCAGATGATCTGGCGTAGCACCACGAAGAGCACGAAGGACAGGGCCATCGAAGCGGGCAGGGTAAGCACCCAAGCCATGATCAGGTTGCGGACCGTCGACATCTGCAGCCCCGTGCCATTGGCCGCCATGGTGCCGGCGACACCCGACGACAGCACATGGGTGGTGGAGACCGGCAGGCCGAGATAGTCGGCAGCGCCGATCGTCGCGGCCGCGACGATCTCGGCCGAGGCACCCTGGCCATAGGTCAGGTGGGTCTTGCCGATCTTCTCGCCGACAGTCACCACGATGCGCTTCCAGCCCACCATGGTGCCGAGGCCGAGGGCCAGGGCGATGGCGACCTTCACCCAGGTCGGGATGAACTTGGTCGTGTTGTCGGTGGCCACGTGATAGGTCTTGATCGTCTTCAGATCGGCATCCGACACCGGCAGCAGCTTCTTGGAATCGATCAGCTTGAGGGCTTCGCCGATCAGATACATGTCGTTGCGGGTGTTGGAGACCAGTCCCGCGGGCACCGCCGCAGCCGAGCCGTAGGGCGAGAGCTGGGAGGTGGTCTGTTCGATGAAGATCTTCAGGGCCGGCGTCGTCTCGTCGCTCCAGTTGCGCGTGCGCACCGCCTCGGCGACCTTGGCCTTGGCATCGGCGGGAGCAACCGTCACGCCCGGCTTGATGTAGTTGCCCAGGACCGAACCGGCTGCGGTCGATGCAGCCTTGTAGGTCTCGAGATAGTTGATGTCGGGCGTACGATTGAGGGCGAAGGCGGTGGGCACCACGCCGATCAGGATCAGCATGATCAGGCCCATGCCCTTCTGGCCGTCATTGGAGCCATGGAAGAAGCTGACCAGCGTGCAGGTCAGGATCAGCAGGCCACGGATCCAGAGCGGTGGCGGGTTGTTGCCCTTCGGCTCGACATAGAGGGCCTTGTTGCGCACCACGGTTTTCATCAGGAGCAGCAGGGCGCCGGCCAGGAAGAAGCCGAACAGAGGCGAGATCAGCAGCGACAGGCCGATATTCTTGGCCTGGGACCAGTCGACGCCGCTGGTGGCGGAGCCCGCCGGCGCCAGGAACTGGTTGGCGAGGCCGACGCCGATGATGGAACCGACCATGGTGTGCGAGCTGGAGGCCGGCAGGCCGAAATACCAGGTGCCGAGGTTCCAGACGATGGCGGCGATCAGAAGTGCGAACACCATCGCCAGGCCCGCACTCGAACCGACCTGCATGATCAGTTCCACCGGCAGCAGCGAGATGATGCCGAAGGCCACCGCACCGCTCGCCGTGAGCACGCCGAGGAAGTTGAAGAAGCCCGACCAGATCACCGCGAATTCAGCGGGAAGCGAATGGGTGTAGATCACCGTCGCCACCGCATTGGCGGTATCGTGGAAGCCGTTGACGAATTCGAAGCCGAGCGCGATCAGCAAGGCGAGGCCGAGCAGGATCCAGGGCACGGCCACCGCGCCGGTAAGATCGGCGACCAGCGCGTAGCAGACATAGCCCAGGCCCCCGAGCAGGATCAGGGCGATCACGATATTGGGCAGGTTGCCGAGAGAGCTTGGCCTGTCGAGCGGGTGGCCGCTCCTATGGCCCGATGTAACGTCCGTCATCTCCAAAACACCCCCGTGTTTCCATGGTCTGGCGACCCTTAGGCGGGGTTCGTGAAGCTTGGATGACAAAATGTTAACCTTGCGCCACGGGCAAGGAAGAAGACACGCCGGTCAGGGCTGCTTGGCGGGGGAAAACGTCTGCCGGCGCCAGAGGATTTGTATGGCCCGGTCGAAATCGGCGGTGGCCTTGTCGAAGGCGCCGAGCTGGCGATGCACGATGCTGCGCTTGAAGAGGGCATCGGCATGGCCGGAGTCGAGCGCGATCACCCTGTCATAATCGGCGATCGCCTGGGGAAAGGCCCGTTTGTGGTGATAGGCGAGAGCCCGTTCGTACAAGGTGTCGACGGCGTCGGGCTTGCGATCGATGGTCTGGCTGAACTCGGCGATGACCCTGTCGAGGTCCCGGTCATCGGACCTTGCCGGGCCGGCATCGGCTGGCGTGGTTTCGGATTCGGACATGCTGACGGAACGCCCTTGCATCTCGGTGGCACCTACCGGGAGAGTACGGCGAAGCCCTCCTTCATCCGCCGCAGGGTCCCGAGTCACGCTCGAAAGAATCTGAGCGTATATGAACAGCAACGTTAGGGAATGTCCATGACGTTGCGTTAGAGGGCCGGGGACGAAATTTGCAGCTTGAACGCTCTCAGTTCCGTAGGCGCTCAAGGGCCAGCTTGCGTCCCGCGATGGCTTGCGGCAGGCCGGGCTTGAGCTGCAGGGCACGATCGTAGTCGGCCAGCGCACGTTCGAAATCGCCACGTTTGCGATAGGCGCCTGCCCGGTTGAGAAAGGCCAGCGCATTGCTGCCGTCGAGCCCGATGGCCCTGTCGAGATCGGCGATGGCACGCTCGACGTCGTCGGCATTGGCGTAGGCGGTGCCGCGATTGTAGAGCGCCTGCGCATTGTCCGGCGCCAGGCCGACCGCCAGGCTGTAGTCGGCGATCGCCTTGTCGAGCGCGCCCATATGGTGGTGGGCCGCACCCCGGCCGAGCAGGGCCGCGACATTGTTGGGCCTCAGGCGCAGGGCCGCGTCATAGTCGGCCACGGCGCCGCTGTAATCGCGGCGATGGTCCTTGGCGATGGCCCGGTTGAAGAAGGCGGACCAGTCCCGGCCGTTGAGGCCGATGGCCCGGTTGAAGAAGGCGGACCAGTCCCGGCCGTTGAGGCCGATGGCCTGGTCGAAATCGGCGATGGCGCCGGCATCGTCGCCCATGAGGCCGTGGACGGCGCCGCGCAGGCGTAGCGCTTCGGCATGGCGCGGATTGAACTTCAGCGCACGGTCATAGTCGGCGATGGCGAGATCGAACTCCCGGCGGCTGGCCCGCGCATAGCCCCGCGAGGTCAGGGCCAGCACATGCTTGGGATTGAGCCGGATCACGCTGTCATAGGCGAGGATGGCCTGTTCGAGATCGCCCTGGCGTCCATAGAGCCCGGCAAGGGCGTAGAATCCGTCGGGATTGCGTGGATCGAGCAGCGTGGCCTGGCGCAGATCCTCCAGAGCCCGGGCCGGCTGCTTCTTCGCGGCATAGGCGCTGCCGCGCGCGATCAGGGCGACAGCCCTGGCCGCGTCGTTGACGCCGCTGAGATCCACGATCGAGGTGCAGGCGATGATGACGCGATCAGGCGCACCCTGGCGGCAGGCCTTCCAGTCGAGAGGGCTGGCGGGACCGTGTGGATGAAGCGCCAGGAAGGCCGGGACCAGGGCTTTGAGAGGCAGCATCGTGAAGTCGCGGTGAGGCGATAAACGCGGTTCCTATCTATAGGCTCGATCGTCTGCGGGGCAAATGGTTGCAAGCGGGCATTGGCCCTTGTTTTGTGCGGTCCTCGGGGGAGGGGAGGGCAGGCAGGAACGCCCACAATTGCGAGAAAGGCGTTTTGCCTGGCTCGAATGTTCATGCGATACGGCGTTTGTTTGCTTTTTCCTTGACTTTGCGCTGCAAAAAGCGCAGCAACCGCGTGTAACGACCGCTCGGGGGTTCGCGCGGCGCGCTGGTTTTTGGCTTTTTGAGAAGCAGCGCCTCATCCCCGGCCGTCCCCAACAACATTCCGCTGCTCCCATCCGCGCGTGGGTCGCGATATCGCCGTACCGTTTCATCATGCCATTGCGGCTGAAGACGGGCTGTGATCGCGGACCCGGACGGTGGCCGCGCTGCCGTCCGATCGACGAGCGTGGCATGAAGGATTTGATGTGACTTCCGAAGTAACTTTTGCAGCGCTCGGCCTTGCCGAGCCGCTTTTGCGTGCGCTTGACGCCGCCGACTACCAGAACCCCACCCCGATCCAGCACAAGGCGATTCCCGCTCTCCTCGAAGGGCGCGACATGATGGGCCTGGCGCAGACAGGCACCGGCAAGACGGCCGCCTTTGCGCTGCCGATCCTGCAGCGCCTGTCGAAGTCGCGCCATGGCGCCGGCCCCAAGGGCGTGCGCGCCCTCATCCTGGCGCCGACGCGTGAGCTCGCCATCCAGATCGACGAGAGCTTCCGCACCTATGGCGTGCATATGGGCTTTCGCATTGCCGTGATCTTCGGCGGCGTCAGCCAGGGCCCGCAGGTCAAGGCGCTCGCCGACGGCGTCGACATCCTGGTCGCCACGCCCGGCCGCCTGCTCGACCTGCAGCAGCAGCGCAAGGTCCGCCTCGACAAGGTGGAGATCCTGGTGCTGGACGAGGCCGACCGCATGCTCGATATGGGCTTCTCGCGCGACGTGCTCAAGATCGTCGACGAGACGCCGCTGGAGCGCCAGTCCCTGCTGTTTTCGGCCACTATGCCGAAGACGATCAAGAAGCTCGGCGAGGAGATTCTCCTCAACCCGGTGCATGTGGAAGTGACGCCGGAAGTGGTGACGGTCGACAAGATCGACCAGCATGTCTACCACGTGCCGGCCTCGGTGAAGCGCTCGCTGCTCCTGCATCTGCTCAATGATCCGGCGATGAGCCGCGTCATCGTCTTCACCCGCACCAAGCACGGCGCCAACCGCGTTTCGGGCCATCTCGACAAGGCCGGCATTCCCTCGGCGGCGATCCACGGCAACAAGTCGCAGAATGCCCGCCAGAAGGCGCTGGAGGATTTCCGCTCGGGTTCCACGCGCATCCTGGTGGCGACCGACATCGCCGCCCGCGGCATCGATGTCGACGACATCACCCATGTCATCAATTTCGAGATGCCGGTGGATGCGGAAAGCTATGTGCACCGTATCGGCCGCACCGCCCGCGCCGGGCGCAGCGGCATCGCCTATTCGTTCTGCGATCCCAATGAGCGCGACGAGCTCAAGGCGATCGAACGCCTGACCAAGAAGCCGCTGATGGTGGCCGCTCCGGTGCAGGGGCTCGAAGCCGATCAGAAGCACGGCGAACGTGGTCCCCGCCACCCGCATCAGGGCAAGCCGAACGGCAAGCCCCGGAACAACAACGGGCAGCAGGAAAAGTCTCATTCGGGCCAGCCGCGTTCGGGGCGTTCGCGCCGTCCGGGTGGCCGCAACAATCAGCGTCGCGCCGCCTGAGGGCGCGGCCTTTTCATTCCCTCAATAGGACCTGCACATGGCAAAAGAAGAACTGATGGAATTTGAAGGCGAGGTTTCCGAAGTGTTGCCGGACGCCCGTTTCCGCGTGAAGCTCGACAATGGCCACGAGATGATCGCCTACACGGCCGGCAAGATGAAGAAGAACCGCATCAAGACCATCGAGGGCGACCGCGTCACCGTCGAGATGTCGCCCTACGACCTCGACAAGGGACGTATCATCTTCCGCCACAAGGACGAGCGTGCGTCGTCCGGGCCCCGTCCGCCGCAGCGCGGTGGCGGCAATATGCGCCGCCGCTGATCGGGAAGGCGGGTCTTCCGGCCCGCCCGCTCAGACGCCTTCAGCCTGGGAGCACCGGGTTGGTGTGCCGGTCTCCTCAGCTCCATGTGATGGAGCGAGACCGGCCGGCTTCCCGCGCTCAATATCGCTCATTCGACAATTTGGGCTTGCCACCCCCGGCCCTTCTTCCGCATCGATGGCACAGCCTCGAATCCGGAAGATCCAATATGAGCCAAGACGATCCGCGCAAAGGTGAACTCGACCTGCGCCGCGCCATCATCGACAAATGCCGCTGGATGAATGCCAACGGCCTCAACCAAGGCACCTCCGGCAATATTTCGGCCCGCTGCGGCGACCGCATGCTGATCACGCCTTCGGCCATCCCCTATCACGAGATGGAGCCGGAGATGATCGCCGCCATGCCCTTCGAGGGCGAGTATGGCGCCTGGGAAGGGCCGCTGAAACCCTCGGTGGAATGGCGTTTCCACTTCGACATCCTCAAGGGCCGCCCGGATGCCGGCGCCGTGGTGCATACCCATGCCACCTGGTCCACCATCCTCGCCATTGCCCATAAGCCGATCCCGGCCATTCACTACATGATCGCAGCCTTCGGCGGTCCCGACATACGCTGTGCGCCCTATGCCCGCTACGGCTCGGAGGAATTGTCGCGTTTCGCCCTCGAGGCCCTGGAAGGCCGCAATGGCTGCCTGCTCGCCAATCACGGCATGATCGCCGTTGGTTCCAGCCTCGACAAGGCGATGTGGCTGGCCCATGAACTGGAAACGCTGGCCAAGCAATATTACCACGCCCTTCAGATCGGGGGCGCGAACATCCTGCCCGACAGCGAGATCACTGAGGTGGTCGAGGGCTTCAAGAGCTACGGCCTGCAGGACAAGAAGTAAGCCGCAGATCCCCGACGCTTTTGCCGCCGGCGGAGCGAACACCGTTCTTCCCCCATATTCGGAAGGAGGAAGGGCGTAGCAGGCTACCTCCCTGGGTGGCCGAGCTACCCCCAAAAGCCGAATGGATATTCGCCGCCGGCGCATTAGAGTTCTTGCCGAGGCGATGTCTCGGAAGGGCGGGGTTGGACATGCGGGCTGTCTTCTTTGCTGCGGGGCTGTGTCTGGGCGCGGTTCTTTGTTCGCGGGCACTGGCCGGCCCCGATGCGCCGCCCGGCCAGAGAGGGCTCTCGCGCATCGACGCCACGTCGCCCGCCACCATCGAGGGACAACTGTCCTATCCCGGGGAAGGGTTGCCGGACGATCTCAAAGTCTGCGCCGTCAATCTTGCAACCACAAAGGTAACTTGTACCAGCGAGCGCATCAGGCTGAGGCGCAAGGGGCGGCCAGCCGGCTATCGGCTGACGGTGGCGGCCGGCGACTATCAGGTCTATGCCGCCAGTCGCGAAGGCGGGCAGGAGGCGCGTGCCTATTTTACCGAGTTCGTAACCTGCGGCGTACAGGCCGGCTGTCCCTCGCATGCCATCATTCCCGTGGGCCTGGCGCCGGGCGCTGTGCGTAGCGATGTCGATCCGGGAGACTGGTATGCGGATAAATGGCCGGACGCGGTAAAGCCGGCAGAACCGACGGCTGCCACGCAATCCGCCAAACCCGATCCTCGTGCGCAGGTCAGGCCGCTCGCGGTGCCCGTCGAGGGCAAGCGTTCCCATACGCTGCTCGGCGAGGCCAATCAGAGCTGCGACGCCGCGTTGCCGTTGCTTGCGGAGTCGAGAAGTCGCCTATCCGTGACGGCGATCGGCGGCACCGCCGTTCGAGCCGGAGAAATCAAGACGCTTTCCTGGTCGGTCGGTCCGCAGCGGGGCCATGCTCCGACCTACCTCATTGTCGCCGCCGATGCGCCTGTCCGGGTGAATGGCAAGGGATTCTATGTGCTCGCGCCCAATGCCATAGCCCCGTTCCGCCTTCGACAATTCAAGGAATTGACGCGTATCGTCATTCCCTTGCACGTCAAGGATACGGCGCGTAGCGGCAGCCTGGATGTCAGGCCGCTTCAAGCAGGGACTCTTCATCTTACGGCCGCCCTCACCGGTTTTGCGCAATGCGGCGAGCTTGCCGATGGTTCGCCGAGGTCGATCGATCTAGCGGTGAGTGCCGGAACACCCGAAATCGTGATCTCCGATCGTTTTGAACTCAGGAAACCGGATCAGAGCATCCTGTCGCCCGACGGGATGCGCCAGATTGACATTGTCGGTCCGCGCTGGCGATTGATCGACGTCGGCAGTGGGAGCCAACTGTCGGAGCAAGTCGGGAAGGAGCCGCGCTTTTCACCGACGGGGCGTTTCATTACCGCGACGGCCGAAGAGCAGTTCAGCCTCTACGATGCCGTCGATGGCAAATTCGTTCAAAAATTATGGACCGGCAGTTGGGACCTCGCCTGGGATGACCGGGACAGCTTCCTCGTCATCGGCGCAAGCGGGCGTGGCTTCATCAACGTCCTCTACCCCATCAACGAAACAGATCCAGACATTCAGGTGGGAGATGGCTGTCGGGCCGCATGCCCCGGTGTGGAGAGTTCCGCGGTAAAGATCGATCTGGAGAATAATCTTGTGCTGGGGCGGGGGACCCGCGCTTTCGACACCGTGGCCGATGCGTATGCCCGGCTGATGACGGGAACGGCGACGTTCCGGGACATTCGCAACAAGCCCAGCAATGGCGTCGAGACCTCCAGTAACGGCAGGCCCATGGTCTATCGCAGCTCGATCAATGCCTTTGCGGCCCCCTATCAAACGGTCGCCTTGGCGATCCCCAAACGGTGGGACTTCATTGATGGCCTGAAGTTCACCGTGCTGGGCGATCGTTCCAACGGAACGGACGCCCAGGCCGTGAAGGCGAATGCGGCCCTGCATCAATTCCTGGTGCAGCCCATCGTCGCCTCGGGTATGCCGGCAGCCGATCCGGTATCCAGCGATCCCATCGCTGTCGCGACGAGGGGAATAGGCCGCGTCTTCCTGCCCGACGAGGTTCGACTTTCCAAGCTCGAGCGGCGCCTGGTCGATTTCGGCCTGGAAATAAATACGGGCAGCAATCTGGCGACGTTGCCGGCGAATGCCGTCCTGAAGAACTCCCGCAAGCCCGATATCTGGCAGTTCGTCGGGGACAACAAAATCCAGGTGGCGGCGAGCAGTGAGAACTGCGGATCGGCCGACAAAGCGGCCGATGGCACCATAACCATCGACGCCTTCACCCCGATCGTCGAGGAGCTCTCGACGCCGCGTTACAAGCTGACCTTCTTCGGCGGTAGCTGCAATGGCGGCAATGGCGGTTTTCTCGATGCGCAACGCTTCATGCATGATTCTCGCGAACCGGGTGAAGTCTTTGACCTGATCGCCGGAACCAATGAGGACCCCGACAGCCCCGCCACCTGGTGCCCGACCCGTATCGGCGCCTGCGGCATCTCCGGAACACTTTTCTTCGAACGCTATCTGGTCATCTGGTCCAGGGAGAGCTTTGCGGCGGCCGTCTACGACTTGCAGGCGCGCAAACTTCTGCATTCGCTGATCCGCCTGCCATCGCCGGACGTGCTGGAACGCATCTCCCTATCGAACGATCTCAAGACCCTCACCAAGATCGATAGCGACGGCGGCTTCCAGATCCTGGACCTCAGCCGCAGCCAGAAGAACGCGGACGGCAAATTCACCGGTCAGTCCGTGCTCAAGCCCGTCATACTGTACGGCCGGGTGGTCGATGACGAGGTGGTGGTATGGGCTCCCACGGGCCAGTTCGATGCCACCATGGAAGGGGCAAGCTACGTCTCCCTAAAGCTGCCGGGGAGGCAAGGCGAATATACGCTGCAGCAATACCGTGATGTCCTGCATAGGGCAGGCCTGCTCAAGGAGGTACTCACCGGCACGACGCTTCCAGACGTCGTCATTGATCGCTTCCCTCCGGTGATTACGGTGAAGCCCACTCCCTCCCCACGCGTGACGGCGGAAATTGCCGTCACCGAAGGTGAGGTTGTGGCGTTGCGCATCTATCAGGATGGCCAGTTCACTGACGAGATTGCGGTGGCGGCGGGCGCAAGATCGGCTTCCGTCGATGTGCCGCGCCTGGCCGGTGCGCGCTGGATCGCCGTCGTGGCCAAGGGCAAGTCGGGTCTCTACAGCCAGGCTGCGACCTTCGATGCGGGCCAGCCCGAAACAGGGCGGCGGCGTGTTCATCTCATCAGCGTCGGCGTCGATAGATATGCGGACCCCGGCATCAGCCAGCTTGAACTGGCGGCAAGCGACGCCGGGCGCTTCCACGCGGCGATCGCAGCCAAGGCTGGTGACAGTGTGGATATCGTCTCGCAGGCCCTGTTGACGGATGAGCAGGCTTCGCGGGAAGCCATCCTGGCCAGGCTGCGTGTGGCAATCGCTGCCGGCGAGCCGGGCGACACCATCCTGCTGTTCGTGGCGGGTCATGGCATCCAGACGCCCGACGGTCAATATTATCTCGCGACGAGCCAGACACGACTGGCCGACATCGCCGGTACGGCCTTGCGCTGGAGCGATCTTGCCGCTGAGCTGGCAAAGGCGAAGTCGCGTATCGCCGTCTTCCTCGACAGTTGCCATAGTGGCAGCGCCGGGACCGGCTTCTTCGCCACCAGTGACAGCACGGCAAGCGCGCTCATCGACAAGGTGCCCTCTGGCATCGTGATCTTCTCCGCGGCGAAGGGACGGGAATTATCGGAGGAGATGCCCAGCCGTGGCGGCGGCGTCTTCACCGACGCTCTGGTCAAGGCGATGGCCAGCAAGGCCACCGACCTCAACGGCAACGGCGCAATTGAGGCCTCCGAACTCTATGCCGGGGTCAAGGGCAGCGTGATCAAGGCCACGGACGGGCGACAGACGCCGTGGTTTGCCCGCAACGATATGGTGGGCGACTTCGTGCCCTTTTGAGCGCTCGCGTTCGGTCCGCGGAGGCGCCCGGCGACTTGCCGGGACCCCGCCCTGCGATGTCCGGGGCTCACCAAGTCGGCACATAGGCGCCCTTATATTTGGCTAGGACGAAGTCCCGGACCTCGGGCGAGCGATAGGATTGCGCCAGGAGCGGCACCCAGGGCTTGTCCTTGTCCGCGGCACGCACGGCAATCAGATTGGTGTATTGCGGCTTGAGTTCTTCCAGGATCAAGGCCTGCCTGGTCGGGTCGAGGCCCGCAGTGACGGCATAATTGGCATTGACGGCTGCGGCATCGACATCGTCGAGGGAGCGCGGCGTCTGGGCGGCGTCGACCTCCAGGAAGCGCAATTGCTTGGGATTGGCGGTGATATCAGCCACGATCGGCTTGTAGCCGACGCCGTCCCTGAGGCCGATGATGCCCTTGTCGCGGAGCAGAAGGAGGGTGCGGCCGCCATTGGTCGGGTCGTTCTGGATGGCGATGGTGGCGCCATCAGGCACCTCGCTCCAGGCTTTGTGCCGGCGCGAATAGACACCCAGGCGCGAATTGATGATCGGGGCGATGCCGACGATCTTGTAGCCGCGGTCGGCGATCTGGTTGTCGAGATAGGGCTGGTTCTGGAAGGCATTGGCCTCGATTTCCCCGGCGTCGAGCGCTGCGTTGGGCACGACATAGTCGGAGAATTCGATCACCTCGATGTCCAGGCCGAGCTTGGCGGCGACGGGCTTGGCCGCTTCCAGGGTTTCGGCCATCGGTCCGGGCGTGGCGCCGACTCGGATGCGTGTCAGTGAGGCGAGGGCGGCTGTCGGCACAGCGAGCAGGGAAGCGGCAGCCAGCGTCAGGACGGAGCGGCGGGTAAGGGAGGAAGGCATCGATAAACTCTCCGAAGGGATGGATCGATGCGATGGTAGAAAAGTCAGTTCATTAAATCCATAAAAATTATATACTTTATAGCGACTTAATCCCGTCCTTCATGGACAGGAGCCCATCTGAAGCAAACGCGATCAGCCTTCCCCACTTCGTGAAGAGGGCTGATCCTGCCGTTGCCGGCCGGGGGCTGCGACGGAATTGGCCTATCCCGCCGGCAGACCAAAGGCCCTTACAGGATGAACTGGCTGAGATCGGTGTTCTTGGCGAGGTCACCCACCGTCTTCTGCACATAGTCGGCGTCGATCGTCACTTTCTCGCCGCCCTTGTCGGGCGCGGTGAAGGAGATCTCGTCGAGGATGCGTTCCATCACCGTCTGCAGCCGGCGCGCGCCGATATTCTCGACGGTGGCGTTCACCTGCACTGCGATGGCGGCGATGGCGTCGATGGCCTCGGGCGTGAAGCTGAGCTCAAGGTTCTCGGTACCCATCAGCGCCACATATTGCTTGATCAGGCTGGCTTCCGTGTCGGTGAGGATGCGGCGGAAGTCGTCCTGGGTCAGTGCCTGCAGTTCGACCCGAATCGGCAGGCGCCCCTGCAATTCCGGCAGGAGGTCGGAAGGCTTGGCGACATGGAAGGCGCCCGAGGCGATGAAGAGGATGTGGTCGGTGCGCACTGCACCGTGCTTGGTCGACACGGTGGTGCCTTCGATCAGCGGCAGGAGGTCGCGCTGCACGCCCTCGCGGCTGACGTCGGCACCGCCGCGGTTTTCACGGGCGCAGATCTTGTCGATCTCGTCGAGGAAGACGATGCCGTTGTTCTCGACCTGGCGGATCGCCTCCTGCACGATCTGGTCCTGGTCGAGCAGATTGTCAGCCTCCTCCTGGATCAGCTGGTCATAGCTGTCCTTGACCGTGGTGCGCTTGGTCTTGGTGCGCCCCGAAAAGGCCTTGCCGAAGATGTCGCCGATCGAGACGACGCCCATCTGGCCCTGCGGCAGACCAGGCAGCTCGAAGGACGGCGAGGAAGTGTCCTTCATCTCGATCTCGATTTCCTTGTCGTCGAGCTCGCCGGCGCGCAGTTTCTTCTGGAAACTATCGCGGGTCGCCGGGCTCGCCGTCGCGCCGACCAGGGCGTTGAGCACGCGCTGTTCGGCGGCCAGATGCGCCTTGGCCTGGACTTCCTTGCGCTTTTCGGCCTTCACAAGCGCTATGCCGATATCGATGAGATCGCGTACGATCTGTTCGACGTCGCGCCCGACATAGCCGACCTCGGTGAACTTCGTCGCCTCGACCTTCAGAAAGGGCGCGTTGGCGAGCTTGGCGAGACGGCGCGAAATCTCGGTCTTGCCGACGCCGGTCGGCCCGATCATCAGGATATTCTTGGGCATCACCTCTTCGCGCAGCGTCTCGTCGAGCTGCAGGCGGCGCCAGCGATTGCGCAGGGCAATGGCGACGGCGCGCTTGGCGTCGTGCTGGCCGACGATGTGGCGGTCGAGTTCTGAGACGATTTCGCGGGGGGAGAAATTGGACATAGGCACTCGGGAGGAAGGGTAAAGCTGCTACATAATGGCTGAAACGCGAAAATCCAGCATCGAGAATTGAAGCCGGCCCCGCAATTGCGCAACGCGAATAAGCTCAAGGCGGTATGATGATAACGCAACTTCCGCTCTGGGGCATATTGGTCTGAAGATTTGTGAGGGATGATGGGCTCTTTGCCTTGACAGGAGTCTTGTCCCACCGTCAGGATGCCGCCGCCTGTGGGGACCGTCTGCACCGATGGTGGGTCGGCTCCGGCAGGCTTTTTAGGTGTTCGCAACGGTCCGAAAGAGGCCGAAAAGGCAGAAATGCCGCCTTGGTGGCGGTGATCGGGCTCATCATCCTTTTGCTTGGGGGAAACGTCGTGGCGTCAGTCGACTTCGTCAATGTCAGGAAATCATTCGGGACCCACCCCGTCATCAAGGGCGTGGATATCGAGATTGCCGATGGCGAGTTCGTGATCCTGGTCGGCCCCTCGGGCTGCGGGAAGTCCACGCTCCTGCGCATGCTGGCGGGCCTGGAGAACATCTCGGACGGCGAGATCCGCATCGGCAAGGACGTGGTCAACAACCTGCCGCCCAAAGAGCGCGACATCGCCATGGTGTTCCAGAATTACGCGCTCTATCCGCATATGAGCGTGGCCGACAATATGGGCTTCTCGCTCAAGCTGAAGGGCGCCAGCAAGGCCGACATCGAGAAGCGCGTGAAGCCGGCCGCCGAAATCCTTGGCCTTTCCAAGCTGCTCGACCGTTATCCGCGCCAATTGTCCGGCGGCCAGCGCCAGCGCGTTGCCATGGGCCGGGCGATCGTGCGTGACCCGCAGGTCTTCCTGTTCGACGAACCGCTCTCCAATCTCGACGCCAAGCTGCGCGTCGCCATGCGCGCCGAGATCAAGGAACTGCACCAGCGCCTGAAGACGACGACCGTCTATGTCACCCACGACCAGATCGAGGCCATGACCATGGCCGACAAGATCGTGGTGATGCATGACGGCATCGTCGAGCAGATCGGTGCCCCGCTCGATCTCTACGACCAGCCGGCCAATCTGTTCGTGGCCGGCTTCATCGGCTCGCCGGCGATGAATTTCATCAAGGGCAAGCTGGATCCCAGCGATTCCAGCCGCTTCATCGCCGAGGATGGCAGCGTGCTGCCGGCGCGGGCGCCGCGGCAGGCGACCGACAAGCCGCTGATCTACGGCCTCAGGCCCGAAAGCCTGCGATTGAGCGCCGGCGGTATTCCGCTGACCGTCGTGGTCACCGAGCCGACGGGATCGGAAACCCATATGATGGCCAAGCTCGCGGGCACGGACGTGGCCTGCGTCTTCCACGAGCGGGTGGCGGCACAGCCCGGCGAGACCATCAATGTCTCCATCGATGTCGGCTCGACCCATCTGTTCGACGCCGAAAGCGGGCGCCGGCTGGAGCCGGCCGCCTGAGCGGCCTCTTCAGCCGTCCGAAAACGGTTTGGCCTTCGGGCCGCCGGGATGAGCGCCGTGCCAGCGTAGGCCGGGCCATTTCCCATGGACGTCGCAGGAGAGCTGCGTTGTCTTCGGTTCTGCCGATCTGCCTATAAATATAAGTTGCCATTGCCAGGGAGGACTTCGATGACGATCAACAGACGTGATCTGCTCACTGCTTCCGCAGGTCTCGCCGCGGCCGCCGGTTTTGGCCGGTTCGGCATCGGGCCGGCTTTCGCACAGGGCGCCGAGCCCGCCTACAAGCCCGAAGAGGGCGCCAGCCTGCGCGTGCTGCGCTGGACCCCCTTCGTGCAGGGCGACGAGGACGCCTGGCTCGCCAACACCAAGAAGTTCACCGAGGCGACCGGCGTGCAGGTCCGCGTCGACAAGGAAAGCTGGGAGGACATCCGTCCGAAGGCGGCGGTCGCCGCCAATGTCGGCTCGGGGCCGGACATCGTGCTGTGCTGGTTCGACGATGCCCATCAATATCCCGACAAGCTGACCGACCTCACCGAGCTCGGCACCTATCTCGGCGGCAAATATGGCGGCTGGTATGACGGCCTGAAAGGCTATGCCACGCGCGAGGGCAAGTTCATCGCCCTGCCGCTGGCGGCGATCGGCAATGCCATCTGCTACCGCGACAGCCACATGAAGGCGGCCGGCTTCAGCGAGTTCCCCAAGGATACCGCTGGTTTCCTCGAATTGTGCAAGGCGCTGAAGGCCAAGGGCACGCCCGCCGGCTTCCCCCATGGCAAGGCCGTGGGCGACGGCAACAACTATGCCCATTGGCTGCTGTGGAGCCATGGCGGCAAGATGGTCGACGAGAGCGGCAAGGTCACCATCAACTCGCCCGAGACCATCGCCTCGATCAAATATGCCAAGTCGCTCTACGAGACCTTCATTCCCGGCACCGAGAGCTGGCTGGACATCAACAACAACCGGGCCTTCCTCGCCGGCCAGGTTTCGCTGACGGCCAATGGCGTCTCGCTCTATTACGCCGCCAAGAAGGACGCCAAGCTCAAGGAACTGGCGGCCGATATCCGCGCGGTCAACTTCCCGGTCGGTCCCGTCGGGCAGAAGATTGAACTGCACCAGACCACGTCGGCGTTGCTGTTCAAGCATTCCAAATATCCCGAGGCGGCCAAGGCCTATCTGAAGTTCATGTATGAGGAACCGCAGATGAATGCCTGGATCAGCGGATCCAGCGCCTATTGCTGCCAGGCGCTGAAGGCTTTCGCCGCCAATCCGGTCTGGAAGGCCGATCCGATCCATGAACCCTATTCGCATGCGTCCGAAACGCTGCGGCCCAATGGCTATGCCGGTCCCCTCGGCTATGCGTCGGCCGGCGTGATGGCCGATTACGTGCTGGTCGACATGTACGCGGTCGCGGTGACCGGCCAGATGTCGCCGGAGGATGCGGCGGCCCAGGCCGAGAAGCGCGCCAATCGCTATTATCGGGTGTGAGGTCGCCAGGAGCAGTATCGTGGTGCTTGTCCCCTCATCCGGCTGCCGCCACCTCTAGCCAACTCCAAGGGAGTTGGCGACACCCGCAAGGGGAGAAGGGACTGGATCCTGAGAGGTTGGGTCGACCAAGCAACCTTCACTACGGCTCGACGCTCCCAAAACAATCCCCTTCTCCCCTTGCGGGAGAAGGTCCCGGCAGGGGGATGAGGGGTAAAGCCTCCTTCCTCCTTCCCTCCCACCAAGGCACTCCATGAGCATCGCGACATCGAGATCACGGCCGCGACCTTCCGCCTTCGCCAGGCTGGCGCAGAGCAGGGGAGCGCTCGGCACGCTCTTCATGCTGCCGGCGGCGGTGTTCCTGATCTGCCTGTTGGCCTATCCGCTGGGCCTGGGCGTCTGGCTCGGCTTCACCGATACCAAGATCGGGCGCGAGGGTATTTTCATCGGGCTGGAGAACTACGAGTTCCTCTGGGCCGATTCGGTATTCTGGCTGTCGGTGTTCAACACCGTCGTCTACACGGTGGTCGCCTCGATCCTCAAATTCGGCCTCGGCCTCTGGCTCGCTCTGCTGCTCAACCAGCATCTGCCCTTCAAGTCGCTGTTCCGGGCGATCGTGCTGCTGCCCTGGGTGGTGCCCACCGTGCTGTCGGCGCTGGCCTTCTGGTGGATCTACGATTCGCAGTTCTCGATCATTTCCTGGTCGCTGATGAAGCTCGGCCTGATCCAGCAGCCGATCAACTTCCTCGGCGATCCCATCAATGCCCGCATCTCGGTGATCGTCGCCAATGTCTGGCGCGGCATTCCCTTCGTCGCCATCTCGCTGCTGGCCGGCCTGCAGACCATCTCGCCCTCGCTGCAGGAAGCGGCCTCGCTCGACGGCGCCACCAGCTGGCAGCGCTTCCGCCATGTCACGCTGCCGCTGCTGACGCCGATCATCGCGGTGGTGATGACCTTCTCGGTGCTGTTCACCTTCACCGATTTCCAGCTCATCTATGTGCTGACCAAGGGCGGACCGGTGAACGCCACCCATCTGATGGCGACGCTTTCCTTCCAGCGCGGCATTCCCGGCGGCCAGCTCGGCGAAGGCGCGGCCATCGCCGTGGCCATGGTGCCCTTCCTGCTGGCGGCGATCCTGTTCAGCTTCTTCGGCCTGCAGCGCCGGCGCTGGCAGCAGGGCGGCGGGGAATAGCGGAGGCATGACGATGAGCTCGAACCAGGCTACCGCTCCGCTCGCCGATCACGTCGAGGGCATGGGCTATCTCTCCAGCCTGCCCCGGCGGGTGGTAACCGTCTACCTGCCGCTGCTGGTCTTCGTCATCGTGCTGCTGTTCCCGTTCTACTGGATGGCGATCACCACGGTGAAGCCCAACGACCAACTGACCGACTATGCCAATTACAGCCCGTTCTGGGTGGTGGGCCCCACCCTCGAACATATCCGCTATCTCCTGTTCGAAACGTCCTATCCAGGCTGGCTGCTCAACACGATCTATGTCTCGGTGGGCGCGACGGCGCTAGCGCTTGTCGCTTCCGTCCTCGCCGCCTATGCGATCGAGCGCATCCGCTTCAGGGGATCGCGGATCGTCGGCCTCCTGATCTTCCTGGCCTATCTGGTGCCGCCCTCGATCCTGTTCATCCCGCTCGCCTTCATCGTCTTCAAGCTCGGCATCTACGATACCAAGCTCGCTCTGATCGTCACCTATCCGACCTTCCTGATCCCCTTCTGCACCTGGCTGCTGATGGGCTATTTCCGCTCGATTCCCTACGAGCTGGAGGAAAGCGCGCTGGTGGATGGAGCCTCGCGCTGGCAGATCCTGGTCAGGGTCATCCTGCCGCTGGCGGTGCCGGGCCTGATCTCGGCCGGCATCTTCGCCTTCACCCTGTCGTGGAACGAGTTCATCTACGCACTGACCTTCATCCAGTCGTCGGAGAACAAGACCGTGCCGGTGGGTGTGCTGACCGAACTGGTGCGCGGCGACATCTTCGAATGGGGATCCCTCATGGCGGGGGCGCTGTTCGGCTCCCTGCCGGTGGTGATCCTCTATTCCTTCTTCGTCGACTATTACGTGTCGTCGATGACGGGGGCGGTGAAGGAGTAACCGGTTCGCATCGCGACCGCTTTTCCCTGCGATCGACCAGGCGGTGGCCACGCCGTCTCAGCGCCGGTTGCGCCGGTCCTCATACATCTGTTCGAGCGGGTCGATGAAAGATCCGCCGAACAGCACATAGGCGACGACGAAATAGACGAATTTGGCAAGGGTGAAGAAGCCGATCCATTGCAGCAGCACGAAGGGCGCGCTCACCGCGACGAGGCCGAAGCAGATCAGCGCGCTGGCGACGAGGCATGCCAGCAGCACCACCAGATGCATCAGCAATTGTGTCGCGCTGTCATAGGCGCTGAGATCGAATCTACCCTTCATGCCGCCTCCGGTTCAGGACCGGGATTCCCTGCTATTTGTCCTGGGCGAATTTGTAGGCAGCCGCTTCCGGCGCCTTGCCGCTGATGCAGGCCTTGAACTTGGCGACCTCTTCGGGTCCGAAAGTGCCCAGGCCCTGCGCCTGGCATTCCGAACTCGCCTGGCTGTATTCGGCCTCGAGCTTGACGCAGCGCTCGCGCTGCGGCGAGCCGGGCCTGACGCCCCTGCGGCTGCAGGTATCGCCGGCAATGCCCTGGGAGGCCTTGCGCCGCATGCAGTCCGTCATCGCCGTGCCCGCCTTCACCCCCTCGGCCTGGCAGGCCTTTTCGAGCGGATTGGTGGTCGGAAATTCGGGTTGCTTCTCCGCCGCGCAGCCCGCGAGGGCGAAGGCGGCGAAGACGATGGGAAGGCTGATCCGGAAGGAGAGCATGCGCGGGCGGCTTTCTGCCTGTGGTGACTCTCGCCCTCTTATCAGAGATCGATGCTTTCGATTACCAGATTATGGTTGGTATAGACGCAGATATCCGCCGCGATGTTCATCGCCTTCTTGACGATCGCCTCGGCATCATAGTCGGTGTCAACCAGCGCCCTGGCAGCGGCCAGGGCATAATTGCCGCCCGAGCCGATCGCCATCACGCCGCCTTCGGGCTCCAGCACGTCGCCGGTGCCCGTCAGCACCAGCCCGGCCGACTTGTCGGCCACCAGCATCATCGCCTCAAGCCGCCGCAGATAGCGGTCGGTGCGCCAGTCCTTGGCGAGTTCGACGCAGGCCCGCGTCAGCTGGGTGGGGTATTGCTCGAGCTTGGCTTCCAGCCGCTCGAACAGCGTGAAGGCATCGGCCGTGGCGCCGGCGAAGCCGGCGATGACGTCGCCCTTGCCAAGCCGGCGAACCTTGCGGGCATTGCCCTTGATCACGGTCTGGCCGAGGCTGACCTGCCCATCGCCGCCGATCACCACGCGCCCGCCCTTGCGGACCATCAGGATGGTGGTGGCATGGAAGGGAGAGCGGGGACCGCTGTCAGGACTGGCGGAAGGGGCGAACGTCATGGGAACCTCACTGAAGCGTTTCGCGATTTGGCGGGATCGCCAAGAATCGCAAAGACGCGTCGAACCAAAAAGTTAGAGCAAACAAGCATTCGCACTTGGACGCGTTTTTGCTCCAGACATGTCCTCTATCTAGGAGGTCGCACGCAAAAGGCAAAGGGCAGAGAGGCGAGAGCGATGCGGTTCGCTTGAGCGGCGTCCAGATTTGCACGATCTTTGGCATTGCCGGGCTCGACCCGGCAATGCGGCGCCTTGCGCCCATGGCTCCTCGATAGCCGGGTCAAGCCCGGCTATGACAAACCGGAGTGCTCTCCCCTGAGCGAACCGCATTTGGGAGGGCGAGAGGCCCCTTTATCCCTTTACCCAACTCGTCTATCGATCGAGTATGAACAGCATCTTCGCCGGCCTTTCCACCACCATCTTCGAGACGATGTCGCGGCTTGCCCGCGAGCATGATGCCGTCAATCTCGGCCAGGGCTTTCCGGATGATGCCGGCCCGCTCGATGTGCGCGAGAAGGCGGCCGACGCCGTGATGACGGGCTGGAACCAGTATCCGCCCATGCTCGGCCTGCCCGAGCTGCGCCGTGCCGTCGCCGAGCATTATGCCCGTTTCCAGGGCGTGGCGCTCGATCCCGACAGCGAAGTGATGGTCACATCCGGCGCCACCGAGGCGATCGCCGATGCGCTGATGGCGCTGATCGAGCCGGGAGACGAGGTGGTGTTGTTCCAGCCGATGTACGATGCCTATTTGCCGCTGGTGCGCCGGGCTGGCGGGGTACCGCGCTTCGTCACGCTGCAGCCCCCGCATTGGCGCCTGACACGGGATGCGCTCGACGCGGCTTTTTCCGCGCGCACCAAGGTCGTTCTATTCAACAACCCGCTCAATCCGGCCGCCATTGCCTTCCGCGACGAAGATCTGGCCCTGCTGGCGGAATATTGCGTCCATTACAACGCCATCGCCGTCTGCGACGAGGTCTGGGAGCATGTGCTGTTCGACGGTCGCACCCACCGGCCGCTGATCGGCTTTCCCGGCATGCGCGAGCGCACGGTGAAGATCGGCTCGGCCGGCAAGATCTTCTCGCTCACCGGTTGGAAGGTCGGCTTCGTCATGGCCGCCGCGCCGATCCTCAAGGTGATCGCCAAGGCGCACCAGTTCTTCACCTTCACCACCCCGCCCAATCTGCAGGCTGCCGTCGCCTATGGCCTCGGCAAGGAGGGGAGCTATTTCACCGGCATGCGGGCGGACCTGCAGCGCTCGCGCGACCTCTTCGCGGCGGGGCTGGCCGAGCTCGGCTTCGCCACCCTGCCGAGCGAGGCGAGCTACTTCCTCAACATCGACCTGCCTGCTAGCGGTATCGAGGAGGACGATGTCAGCTTCTGCCAGCGCCTGGTCGTCGAGCACAAGGTCGCCGCCATTCCGGTCTCGGCTTTCTATGCCCAGGATGCGGTAATGACGGTGGTTCGCTTCTGCTTCGCCAAGCGGGACGAGACCCTGGCAGCCGCGCTCGCCAATCTGAAGGGCGTGGCACGCCGGCGGTGATCGGGAGGGGTGGTTCTGCCCTCAATCGCGCCGGCGCGCACCCAGCCGGGCCAGGAAGGCAAGCGAGACGCTGGTGAGGCCCAACGCCATCAGCCACCAGGGCTGCCAGGCGGCGAGGCCTGCAAACATCATCACCAAAGCCGAGGCCGAGACGGCGAGGGCGGCAGGCGCCGAACGATCGTCGTCGCGGTTCATGCCCATCAGCGTCAGCCAGAGGGCAAGCGCCGCAAGCGCCACGCCGACGAGGCCGAGCTCCAGCCAGATCTGCAACGCGGCATTGTGAGGCGAGGCCAGGAGCTGGCCACCGACGCCGCGGGTCAGCGAGGAACTCGAATCGTATCCGAAGCCGGCTAAGAGATGATTGGGGAGGGCGTAGGTCACGTCGCGCCAGAGCGCCACCAGGTGATCACCCTCGGCCGGCAGCAGGAAGCCGCCCCAGCGCGCCATCATCCAGCCTGCCAGCGGTGCAAGCACCAGGAGAACCAGGGCCGAGATGGCCACGGCCAGAGCGGCGGCCCGCCGGCGCCAGAGGGCCAGGGTCATCACCACGATGCCAGCGATGAAGGCGGCGAAGATCACCAGATCATGCACCAGCCAGAGCGCCAGGATCATCACCAGACAGATCAGCAGGGCCTGCCAGCTCCGGCCGCGGGCCAGGACTGCGCCCACCGCCGGCCAGGCGAGCAGGGTCATGAGCATGGCCGCGCGCGTGCTTTCGGCATCCTCGGTCCCGGTCTCGCCAAGCCCCTGCAGCGGCGACCCCGGCAGGTATTCGAGGATCAGGGTCACGCTGGCGATGGCGACGCCGATCGGGATGAGGTTGGCATCGCTGAAGCGCACCCGCGGCTTCAGGCAGGAAATCGTGACGGCAAACAGGAGCACGATACCCAATATCCCCGGCAGCCGGCCCGCGGCCGAAGCGGGGCGGGGCGTCCACCAGATGCTGATGGCGGCCCAGACCAGCAAGGCGAGCAGCGCCAGGGTACGGGGTGAGGTCAGCGCGCCTTGCAGGCGGCGCAGCGCCGTCGGCAGACGATTGTCGAGCGCCGCGGCCAGGATCAGCAGGGCGGTGGCGATCGGCACGATGATCGCCACGGCATGGCGCGAGAACATGGCAAAAAAAGGCGCGAAAATCACCAGCAGGAACAAGCCCAGCCGGGTCAGGAGGCCCGACACCGCGAGTGCGGGGTCGAGCGGAGCTTCATAGGCGCGCCGTTCCATCGCCTCGTCCTCAATCGTCGAGAGCTAGCTATGGCCGAAGGCAGGCGAGGCGTCGATGACGAAAAAGTCACACTATGGTTAAAATCGTCCCGCGGCCTGCACGCTGCAATGCCACATTGGACGTAGTCCCTCACCCCTCACCACCTCCTTCCAGGAGAGAGAGCGCGATGATTGCCGGAGTTGCAGGCCGGGTCCGCCATTGCACTTGCTCCCTGGATGCGTCACATCGGCGCGATGCGCGTGTTCGACCAGCCCCTGCCCATCGACGATGCCCTGCCAGCCCTCAGGCAAGCCCTGCAGGCGGGTTCCAATGCCGTCCTCGTTGCGCCGCCCGGCGCCGGCAAGACCACGCGCGTGCCCCTGGCCCTCATCGACGAGGCCTGGACGAAAGGGGGCAAGATCATCGTGCTGGAGCCTCGCCGCCTCGCCGCCCGTGCCGCCGCCGCCCGCATGGCCGCCACGCTGGGCGAGCCGGTCGGCGCCACCGTGGGCCTGCGCGTGCGCCTGGAATCGCGCATATCGGCCAGGACCCGCATCGAGGTGGTCACCGAAGGCGTGTTTGCCCGCATGATTCTGGACGACCCCTCGCTCGACGGCGTGGCAGCCGTGCTGTTCGACGAGTTCCACGAGCGCTCGCTCGATGCCGACCAGGGTCTGGCCTTCGCGCTCGATGCCCAGGCGGGCCTGCGCGAGGACCTGCGCATCCTGCCGATGTCGGCGACGATAGACGGTGCGCGCGTCGCCGCGCTTCTGGGCGATGCGCCGGTGATCGAGAGCGCGGGCCGTGCCTTTCCTGTGGCCACGCACTATCTCGGCCGCGATCCGCGCCAGCGGCTGGATGACGCGGTTGCCGATGCGGTGATGCGGGCCTTGCGGGCGGAGACCGGCTCGATGCTGGTCTTCCTGCCCGGCCAAAGCGAGATCATCCGCACGGCCCGACTTCTGGCCGAGCGCAATCTCGGGGACGGCGTCGACATCGCTCCCCTGTTCGGCGCCATGGAAGCGCGCGACCAGGACCGCGCCGTAGCACCGGCGCCGCCGGGGCGTCGAAAGGTGGTGCTGTCAACCTCGATCGCCGAGACCAGCCTCACCATCGAGGGCGTGCGCGTGGTCATCGATGCAGGCCTCGCCCGCGTGCCGCGCTATGAGCCGGATCTCGGCCTGACCCGGCTCGAAACCGTCAGGGTGTCGCGCGCGAGCGCCGACCAGCGGCGCGGGCGCGCCGGGCGTACCGAACCCGGTGCCTGCTACCGGTTGTGGGAGGAAGCAGCCACAGGCGCTTTCGAGGCTTTCGCCAAGCCGGAGATCCTGGCGGCCGATCTCAGCCCGTTGCTGCTCGATTGCGCCGCCTGGGGCGTCGGCGACCCCCTGGCTCTCGCCTGGCTCGATCCGCCGCCTGCGCCGGCGCTCAAGGAAGCAAGGACGCTGTTGACGGCAATCGAGGCACTCGATGCCGATGGCCGGCTCACCGACATGGGGCGCCATCTCTCCAGCCTGGCGCTGCCGCCGCGGCTGGCCCGCATGATCGTGGCTGCAGTGCCCGCCGGCGAGGCCATGCTGGCCGCCGATATCGCTGCCATCCTGTCGGAGCGAGGCCTCGGCGGCGACGGTACCGACCTCGTCGAGCGCATCGAGCGCTTTCGGCGTGACCGCGGCGGGCGGGCGCAGGACATGCGCCGCCTGGCCGGAAATTGGGCCAGGACGGCCGGCAAGGAAGCCGGAGGCGGCAAGGGCAGTCGGGACCTGGGCGGCGACGGCGATCCGGCCCGGGCCGGTGCGATTCTCGCCTTGGCCTATCCCGACCGCGTCGCCGTGGCGCGTGGCCAGCCCGGCAGCTTCACCATGGAGAATGGGCGCGCCGCGCGCCTGGAACCGCATGACCGGCTCGCCCGTGAACCGATGCTCGCCGTTGCCGAGATCGCCGGCAGCGCCGGTTCGAGCCGCATCCTGCTGGCGGCCCCGATCGGCGCCGAGGAGATCGCTGCCCTGTCCGGCATCAGCGAAAGCGTGAGCGTGGGCTATGATGCCGCCAGTGCCAGTCTCAAGGCGCGCGCTGTCAGGCGCTATCGCCGGCTGGTGCTGCAGGAGGGCACGGCGCCGCTGGCCCTTGGCGCCGATGCCGCCGCCATGCTTGCCCGCGGACTCGCCCAAGGCGGCATCGGCCGGCTGCCGTGGAGCAAGGCCCAACGCCAGTTGCGCGACCGCATCGCCTTCCTCAGGGCCAGCGGTTCGCCGGACTGGCCCGATCTCTCCGACCGGGCCTTGGCCGAAACGGCCGAAACCTGGCTCGCTCCTGTTATCGAAGGGGTGCGAGGGCTTTCAGGCATCACGGCAGAGCATCTGGAGAATGGCCTTGCGGGCCTGCTGCCCTGGCACGAACGCAAAAGGCTCGACGTCGAAGCGCCGCCCTTTTTCGAGGCGCCGACCGGTTCACATCTTGCCATAGACTACGAGGCGGAGGGCGGTCCTGCCATTTCGGTCCGCGTGCAGGAATTGTTCGGTCTTGCCAACCATCCCAGCATCGCCGGCGGCCGGGTGCCGCTTACCATCAACCTGCTTTCGCCGGCACATCGGCCCGTGCAGGTGACAAAGGACCTGCCGGGCTTCTGGAGGGGGTCCTATGCCGCCGTGCGGGTGGAGATGAAGGGGCGCTATCCCCGCCATCCCTGGCCGGAGGACCCGGCCGTAGCCATGCCCACCACGCGGGCGAAACCGCGCGGCACCTGAGGGACCTTATCTTCTGCGTGATCGGCCGCGGCAGGTGGAATCGCGATCAGGATTTGGTGTTGTCGCTATGAGCCGCTCGCAGGGCTTCGGCGAGGGCGCGGGTTGCCTGCGTTCGCGGCATCGAGACGATACGAATGTCCGGCCGGGCTGCCTCTTCCTCGGTAGGCTCGGGGCGACACGGAAGCTGATCCAAAATTCGATGCAATAATGCCAGAATGGACATGTCAAGAACCTCGAATTCTATAAAAGTAATTTAAGTATGGGTTTTTAAAGTGGCCGAACTTAGAGTGGTGAATTCAAGAATGTTAACCAAATATAACACAAAGCCGGTGATTTTATGGTCTCATCAATCGGCTTCTTGAGTTCGATGTACGGATAACAGATACCGAATTGCTTTTCCTTAAACGCTGGAGAGAAAAAAGAGCCGGTGTGCGCCGCTGAGGGCATGGGCTTCTTGATCGCCGGTCCTAACGCCTGCGCACGAATTCCGTGCGCAGGACGAGGCCCTTGATGGCATCGTGGCGGCAGTCGATTTCCTCGTCATTGTCCGTCAGTCGGATCGACTTGATGACCGTGCCCTGCTTCAGGGTCTGATTGGCCCCCTTCACCTTGAGGTCCTTGATGAGGACCACGGAATCACCATCGGCAAGGATGTTGCCGGCGGCATCGCGCACCACGAACTGATCGGCCTTGGCCATGGCCGTCATCTCCGAAGCCGGCCGCCATTCGCCGGTCGCCTCGTCATAGACATAGTCATCGTTCTGGTCGGCCACTTCCTGCACCTTTGGTTATGGAGTCATCCCGCGCCGAACTCGAACCGCCGTCACGGACAGATCCATTTCACGAGCCGGGCCGAGGCCACCTACATCACCGCGATCGCTAGAGCGAGGCAAATCCTTGGCGTCTCCGGAGTGCGGCCCACTATGCTTGGCATAAGGGCGCGCGCCGCTATTCATATGGATCGGACGACCGGTCCGGAAAAGGGACGGTCACGCCGATGGAGGGATCGATCCCCGGCTTCGTCATGCCGTCGTCTTATTCTCCGCGACTTCTTGCGAGTCCTGATTGACTTCCCGGACGCCATCCCCCATAAGCACCGGCGAATTTGGCGTCGCCCATCGGGCCCGGACGCACCCAGGGCGAAGGCCGGGGCGCGTTTTTGGTGTTCGGGGGAGCGCTTTCCCAGTCAACTCGATCGGCATCCGGCCGCGACCGCGGAGAACGACCCGTGAAACGTACTTATCAACCGTCCAAGCTTGTCCGCAAGCGTCGCCATGGCTTCCGTGCCCGCCTGGGCACCAAGGCGGGCCGCAAGGTTCTGGCCGCTCGTCGCGCCCACGGCCGCAAGCGCCTGTCGGCCTGACCTGATCGGGTTGGCGCAATGATTCCGCATCATTGCGCCCGAGCTTTTTGCTCAAGAGCCTCCGAGCCCTCATCGATGCAGCGTCTGCTCAAGCGTCGGGACTTCCTGTTCGTCCGCGAAGGCCGCAGGGCACATGCTGCAACGCTATCCTTGCAGGCACGCCGCCGCGAAAGCGCCGGTGCAGTCGAGGCCGAGCCATCGGCGCCTGAGGATCTGGAGCCGCGTGTCGGCTTTACCGTAACCAAGAAGGAAGGTTGCGCCGTCGAGCGCAATCGGATCCGCCGGCGCTTGCGCGAGGCGGTGCGGCTGTCTGGCGCGCTTCACGCGCGCGATGGCTATGATTATGTCGTGCTCGGGCGGCGCTCCGCCCTCGACGCATCTTTTGCGACGATCGTTGATGAAATGGTAACGGCGTTCGGCCGTGTGCATGGCGAGCGCCAAGGCGCCCGCAAGCCACGCCGTTCGGCCGATGAGGCTGTGCGATGAAGAATGTTGACACCAAGAACGTCGTTCTGGCGGTCGTCCTGACGCTGCTCGTCGTCGTCGTGTGGGAATATTTCATCGGCCAGCCCATGCAGCGGCGCCAGCAGGAAGAGGCGCGGCTGCAGCAGCAAGTCCAGCAGGCCCAGCAGGCACAACAACAGCAGCCGGCAGCGACGCCCACCCCCGGTGTTCCCGGCGGCGTCGGCGGCCAGAAGCAGTTCGCGAGCCGCGAGGAAGCGGTGGCGGGGAGCACGCAGCGCGTCAAGATCGATGCCCAGCGCCTGATCGGTTCGATCAACCTGGTCGGTGGCCTGATCGACGACGTGGCCCTGCGTGGCTATCGCGAGACGCTCGACCCCGCTTCTCCCAATGTCGATCTCTTCTCGCCCCGTGGCACCCCCGTAAAGCCGGCCGACCACAAGACCAACCTGGAAAATCGCGGCCCCTATTTCGCGGGTTTCGGCTGGAATGAAAAGCCGGGCTCCACGTCGCAGACCAAGCTCAATCTGCCCAATCTGAACACGGTTTGGACGGCCAAATCGCAGGCGCCTCTGTCGACCGCCACGCCTGTCCAGCTCGAATGGGACAATGGCCAGGGCCTGATTTTCCACCGCACCATTTCGATCGACGAGGACCGCAGCCAGAGCGGCTCGCTGTTCCCGTCCGCCGGAGAGACGCTGCCGGCCGACAAGCTCGACCTGCCTCGCCAGAACCTGCCCAAGGATCAGCAGGCCAATGTCGCCAAGCCGATCGGCGGTTTCATGTTCACCGTCAAGGACAGCGTCGAGAACAAGGGCACGGCGCCGGTCGAGATCGCGCCCCAGGCCTACATTCTGCGCGTCGGCACCCCGGGGACCCAGGGCACCTACGTCCTGCATGAGGGGCCGATCGGCCGCTTCTCCGGCTCCCAGAAGGAATTGTCCTACAAGGATCTGGCGCCCGACGCCAAGCAGGAGCCCTTTGCCGATGTCACGGGATGGCTCGGCTTTACGGACAAGTACTGGGCCAACGCGCTGATTCCCGACCCTTCCGCCCATTTCACCGCCCGTTTCGTCGGCCAGGATGTCGGCGGTACGCCGGCTTACCTCGCTCAGATCGACCGGCCAACCGTGACGATTGCGCCGGGTGCCAGCGCGGAGGTGAGCACCAATCTGTTCTCCGGCGCCAAGGAAGTCGCGACCCTCTCCTATTACGACGAGAAGCTGAAGACGGATAACATCGCCTATCTGATCGACTGGGGCTATCTGTGGTTCATCACCAAGCCCTTGTTCCGCCTGATCGAGATACTCTTCCATCTCATCGGCAATTTCGGCCTCGCCATTCTCGGCACCACCGTCATCCTCAAGGCCTTCTTCTTCCCGCTCGCCAACCGCTCCTATGAGTCGATGTCGCGCATGAAGAAGTTCCAGCCTGAAATGCAGAAGATCAAGGACGAGTTCCCTGACGACCGCATGAAGCAGCAGCAGGCGATGATGGCGCTCTACAAGGAGCACAAGATCAACCCGCTGTCAGGCTGCCTGCCGATGCTCCTGCAGATCCCGGTGTTCTTCGCGCTCTACAAGGTGCTGTTCGTCACCATCGAAATGCGCCAGGCACCGTTCTATGGCTGGATCCACGATCTGTCGGCGCCCGATCCTACCACTTTGTTCAACCTGTTCGGCCTGATTCCGTGGACGCCGCCCTCCGTCCTGATGGTCGGCTTCTGGGTGGTGGTGATGGGCATCACCATGTTCATCCAGATGCAGCTCAACCCCGCACCGCCGGATCCGACCCAGGCTGCCATGTTCCGCTGGATGCCGCTGATCTTCACCTACATGCTCGCCGCCTTCCCGGCCGGTCTGGTGATCTATTATTGCTGGAACAACACGCTCTCGATCCTGCAACAGGCCTTCATCATGAAGAAGAACGGCGTGAAGATCGAATTGTGGGACAATCTCAGGGCGATGTTCGGCCGCAAGCCTTCATCGGCGGCAAGTTGATGCCTGACGCCTCCGACTACATGGCGGCGGGCAAGAAACTCTTTGCCTCGACGTGGGATTTCCGCCACGCCGCCAATACGCTGGAGGCCTTGCCGCCGCCCGACGGGGTCGAGATCGCCCTCGCCGGGCGCTCCAACGTCGGCAAGTCGAGCCTGATCAACGCCCTGACCAACCGCAACGCCCTGGCCCGCACCTCGCACACGCCGGGGCGTACGCAGGAACTGATCTTCTTTTCGTCGAACGCGCCGCTGACCCTGGTCGACATGCCGGGCTATGGCTATGCCAAGGTCAGCGAGTCCAAGGTCAAGGCCTGGACGCGGCTGATCCATGACTATCTGCGCGGCCGCGTGAACCTTGCCAGGGTCTTCGTGCTGATCGATGCCCGGCATGGCCTCAAGACCACCGACGATGCCGTCCTGAAGACGCTGGACCTGTCGGCCGTGGTCTACCAGATCGTGCTGACCAAGGCCGACGAGGTGAAGAAGGCCGAATTGGAGCGCCGCATCGCCGAGACGAAGGAAAAGATCGCGCGCCGGCCGGCGGCCTTTCCGGAACTGATCGTCACCTCCAGCCGCGAAGGTACCGGCATGGAGGAACTGCGCGCCACCATCGCCCAGATCCTGGCCGAGCGCGGCGGCCTGTCGCTGTGATCGCCGACCGTCTCCTCACCGTGCTGGGCTGCCTGTTCGGGGCCGTCGGCATCGGCCTGATGGCGCTCGCAGCGCATGGCAGATGGCCCGACATCAACTATGCCGCCATCATGGTGCTCGCCCACGCGCCGGCCTTGATCGCCATCGTTGCGGCCCTTCGTGCCGGCCTGCTTCATGCCCTGCTGGCCCGTCCCGCCGCTTTCCTTCTCGCGGCAGCCGTGGCCCTGTTCTCGGCCGATGTCGCGCTGAACGCCATGACCGGCCAGCGCCTGTTCCCGATGGCGGCGCCCATCGGGGGGACCAGTTCGATGGCGGCCTGGCTGCTGGTCGGCGTGTCGGCGCTGGTGGCGAAGACGCGGTAGGGCGGTTGAAGCGCGGACATCCTGTCCGCTCTTGAGACCACTNCCGCGCTCCGGCTTTCCTCACCTTATCGGCAGGACATTCGTATATTTCACCTGCGCCAGGGCGAAGCTCGATTCGATCGAGGCGAGGCCGTCGAGGCGGGTCAGCTTTTCCTTGATGAAGCGCTCATAGGCGGCGAGGTCGGCGCAGACGACGCGCAAGAGATAGTCGCGTGTGCCGGTCATCAGATAGCATTCCAGTACCTCCGGCCAGGGCGCGATGGCGGCGGCGAAGCGGTCGAGGTCCTCCTCGCGCTGGCGTTCCAGCTTGATCGAGATGAACACGCTGACCGGCAGCCCGACCTCCTTCTGCTCGACCACGGCGACATAGCCGCGGATGACGCCGCTTTCCTCCAACTGCCGCACGCGGCGCAAGCAGGGCGAATGCGACAGGCCGACCTGCTCGGCCAGGGCCTGCACCGTCATGCGGCCATCCTCCTGCAGCAGGCGAAGGATCTTGTTGTCGATGGCGTCAAGCGCAGTCATTGTCTCATCCTGCGCAATTTATGCGCATTTTCGATCCTGAATGGCGATACTCTCTAAAGAGATGAGTTTCGGCCTTCAAGATCAACCAAAATCACCTCGTGACTTTTGCTATAACAGGCGGGTTCACCTGGAATCCCGTCATGGCCGATCCCCGTCTCCCCTTTCTCGCTGCCCTCGAACGCAAGGCCCTGTGGCTGTCCTCCTGGATGATCCACAATGCCAATCATCTCCGGGCCAAGGAGGACGGGCTCAAGATCGGCGGCCACCAGGCGTCTTCGGCCTCGCTGGCGACGATCATGACGGCGCTCTATGGCGCGGTGCTCAGGCCCCAGGATCGCGTCGCGGTGAAGCCGCACGCCTCCCCGGTCTTCCATGCGCTCAACTATCTCTTCGGCCTGCAGAGCCTCGAAAAGCTGCAGAATTTCCGCGGCTTCAAGGGAGCCCAGAGCTATCCCTCCCGCACCAAGGATGTCGACGACGTCGATTTCTCCACCGGCTCCGTGGGGCTGGGCGTGGCCCAGACGCTGTTCTCGGCCCTGGTGCAGGACTATGTGAAGGCCAAGGGCTGGGGGGAGTGGCCGGAAGGGCGGATGATCTCCCTGGTCGGCGATGCCGAGATGGACGAGGGCAACATCTTCGAGGCCCTGCTGGAGGGCTGGAAGCAGGGCGTGCGCAATGTCTGGTGGATCGTCGACTACAACCGCCAGTCGCTCGATGCCGTGGTGCGCGAGGGCCTGTGGCAACGTTTCGAATCGATCTTCCGCAATTTCGGCTGGGACGTCGTCATCCTCAAATATGGCCGCCTGCTGGAGGCCGCCTTCGCCGAGCCGGGCGGCGAAGTGCTGCGGCACTGGATCGACAACTGCCCCAACCAGCTCTATGCGGCGCTGTGCTACCAGGGTGGTGCGGCCGAGGGAGGCAAAGTCTGGCGTCGCCACCTCAACGATGCCATCGGCGACCAAGGCGAGGTCAGCAGGTTGATCGAGGCCCGCTCCGACGCCGAACTCGCGGCGCTGATGACCAATCTCGCCGGCCATGACATGCCCAGCCTCATCGACGCCTTCGAGGCGGCGGCCCGCCATGACCGGCCGACCTGCTTCATCGCCTATACGGTGAAGGGCTTCGGCCTGCCGTTCCAGGGCCACAAGGACAACCATGCCGGCCTGATGACGCCGGCCCAGATGGAGGCCTGGCAGCAGGCCATGGCCATCCGCCCCGGGCATGAATGGGACAAGTTCGAGGGGCTCGACCTGACGCCGGAGGCGATGCAGGCGGCGCTCGACCGGGTGCCTTTCGTGCAGAAGGGCAGGCGGCGCCTCGCCGCTGCCAAGGTCGAGGTGCCCGCGACGCTGCCCTATCGGGCGTCCGCCTCGATGTCGACCCAGCAGGGCTTCGGCATCATCCTCAACGACCTTGCCGCGACCGATCTGCCGGTCGCCGAGCGCATCGTCACCACGGCGCCCGATGTCACCGTCTCCACCAATCTCGGCGGCTGGGTCAACCGGCGCGGCCTGTTCGCCCGCGAGGAATTGGCCGACGTCTTCAGGAAGGAGAAGATCCCCTCGACCTTTGCCTGGGACTTCTCGCCTGGGGGGCAGCATATCGAACTCGGCATCGCCGAAATGAACCTTTTCATCCTGCTCTCGGCGCTGGGCCTGTCCCATTCCATCAATGGCGAAAGGCTCCTGCCGATCGGCACGCTCTATGATCCCTTCATCCAGCGCGGCCTCGATGCCCTCAATTATGCCTGCTACCAGGATGCCCGCTTCATGGTGGTGGCGACGCCCTCGGGCATCACGCTGGCGCCGGAGGGCGGGGCGCACCAGTCGATCGCCACGCCGCTGATCGGCCTGGCCCAGGACGGCCTCGCCGCCTTCGAGCCTGCCTTCGTCGACGAACTCGCCGTGATCATGCGCTTTGCCTTCGACTATATGCAGCGGGACGGCGAGGGCGACCGTGACGAGACAACCTGGCTGCGCGACGAGACCGGCGGCTCGGTCTATCTGCGCCTGTCGACCCGCACCATCGACCAGCCGCAGCGCACGATGTCGCCGGCGCTGGCGGCCGACATCGTCAACGGCGCCTATTGGCTGCGCCCGCCCGGCCCCAATGCCGAGATCGTGGTGGCGGCCATGGGCGCCGTGGTGCCCGAAGCGATCGAGGCCATCGGCCTGATGAGCGAAGACCGCCGTGATGCCGGCCTGCTGGTCATCACCTCCGCCGACCGGCTCAATGCCGGCTGGACGGCCGCCGAACGCGCCCGCCAGCGCGGCAATGCCGGGGCCAGGAGCCATATCGAGCGCCTGCTCGGCCCCCTCTCGCGCGATTGCGGCCTCGTTACCGTGCTGGACGGCCATCCGGCCACCCTGGCCTGGCTCGGCAGCGTGCGCGGCCAGCGAGTGACTTCGCTCGGCGTCGAGCATTTCGGCCAGACCGGCAGCATCCAGGAGCTCTATCGCCATCACGGCCTCGACGCCAATGCCATCCTGCATGCCGCCCAGGCCCTGTCGCCGGGGCGGCCGATCCGCAACCGCAGGGAACTCGCGCCGGCGGAGTAGGCGCTGCTTACCCTCCCCCTCCAGGGGAGGGTAGAGAAGCCCGTCGCGTCTCCTCCCCGGGGATTGCCACGAATCCCCAGCCTTGCGAGATTGAAGCTCTCGCAAGGGTAGCCCGATGTCCTCCTCCGTCCTGCGCGTCGCCACCTTCAACACCCAGTTGCTGGCGAGGCCCGGCGTGCGCTTTCACGAGCAGCCGCCCTACTCACCCGAAGAATATGAAGCCAAGACCGCATTCATCGGCGGGCTGCTCGAACGCGGCCAGGTCGATCTCGCCGGCTTCCAGGAAGTATTCCACGAGGAAGCCCTGCGCGAGGCGGTCTGGAAGGCGCCGCGTCTTCAGGGGGCAACCGTCAATGCGCCGCTCGCCGATGACGACGGACCCAAGACCCCGGATGGAGCATTGAATGCGCCGCGGGTCGGGCTGGCGAGCCGGCTCCCCGTGCTCAAGGTCGAATCGATCGCAGCCTTTCCACCCGGCCTCGGCCAGGGCTTTGCCGTCAGGCGCGACGAGAACGGGCGCCAGCAGGCCGTCCCGGTCGGCATCAGCTTCTTCGAGCGTCCGGTCCTGCGGGCCGAGGTGCTGCTGCCCGACAGCGTACCGCTGACCGTCTATGTGGTGCACCTCAAGTCGCGCCGGCCGGTGGTGCTGGAGGATGAGGACCGGCGCGATCCGGCCGTGCGGGCACTCGCCGTAGTGCGGGCGCTGCTGCAGCGCGGCGCCGAGGCTGCGGCGCTGAGGGTGATGCTGTCGCGGGAGATGGCAGGGCGGGGCACCGAACCCCGCCCGGTGATGGTGCTGGGCGATCTCAATGACGAACTCACCAGCGTGACCACCGAACTCATCCGCGGCGAGCAGCCGCTGCCCGAGAGCCTGAAGCCGCTGATGGCCGATCCCGGCGACTGGCAGCGCAAAAACCGCCGCCTGTGGGACCTGCATCTCTATGCCGCCTCCGACCAGCAGGCCATGCACATCAAGGGAACCACCCTCTATACCCATATCCATTTCGGCGATTATCAGGTGCTGGACCACATCCTGTTCAGCCAGGAGTTCCACAACCGCAATCCGCACCGGATCGGCGATTTCCGCTATCTGCAGGTCTATAACGACCATGTCGTCGACACGCATATGACCGACATGACCCGCAATGTCCGCACCGCCAGCGATCACGGCGTGCCGGTGGCGGAATTCAACCTGCTCACGGCCGCTTCACGCAAAGTGCTGCAAAATGGCACCAGTGGTGCAGCTAATGTGCCTTCCGGCACCGCCAATGCTTAACTTTTCGCTAAGACTTCCGTAACATCATGGTTACGAAATCGTTTCACAGGCCGAATCGTGACGGGAAAGATCCTCATCGTTCTGCATCAGGAACATTCATCGCCCGGGCGGATCGGGCGCTTTCTGATCGAACGCGGCTATGAACTCGATATCAGGCGCCCTCGTTTCGACGATCCTCTGCCAGAGACCATGCGCGACCATGCCGGGGCCGTGATCTTCGGCGGGCCGATGAGCGTGAACGACCAGGAGGCCTGGATCCGCCGCGAGATCGACTGGATCGGCGTGCCCCTGAACGAAAACAAGCCCTTTCTTGGTGTCTGCCTCGGTGCCCAGATGCTGACGCGCCATCTTGGCGGCCGTGTCTCGCGCCATGAGGGCGGCCAGGTCGAGATCGGCTATTGGCCGATCGAGCCGACGGCGGAAGGCCGTTCCCTGATGTCCTGGCCGAGCCATGTCTATCATTGGCACAATGAAGGTTCGGAGCATGTGCGCGGCACGCGGCTGCTCGCCACCGGGTCGACCTTCGCCAACCAGGCCTTCGCCTGCGGTCGCGCGGCCTATGGCCTGCAGTTCCATCCCGAAGTCACCTATCTGATGATGAACCGCTGGACGACCGGAAGCGAGGAGAGCTTCAAGCTGCCCGGCGCGCAGGATCGCGAGCAGCAATTCTCCGGCCGCTGGCAATATGATCCGGGCATGCAGCAATGGCTGCACGGCTTCCTCGATCTCTGGCTGACACCGGCCATGGCGATGGCTGCGGAGTGATTTGGAGCGCGGGCTTCCAGCCCGCTCTTGGAGACGCAACGGCTGGGAAGGAAGAGCGGACTGGAAGTCCGCGCTCCATCATCTCCCCAGCTTTGCCAGCGCTTCGGCCGCCAAGCGTTTCGTCAATTCGCCTGCCGACGACGCCTCCCGACCCAGGCGCGCGGCCTGGCCGGACCATAGCGACATGAAGTCGCCGGAGCCCTGCGGCTCGGTTTTGGCCCGCAGCGGCGCCAATGCGCCGCCGGCGAGCGGGAAGGCGGGAGCGAGTTCCGATATCGGGCCGATTTCGCGCATCAGGCGATTGACGATGCCACGGGCTGGCCGCCCCGTGAACAGATTGGTGAGGGCGGTCTTGTCGGCATCGGGGCTGCGCAGGGCAGCGGCATGCGGGGCAGGCATGCGTGCCTGTGGCGTGAACATATAGGCAGTGCCGATCTGCACCGCAGCGGCGCCTAGGGCGAAGGCCGCAACGATGCCGCGGGCATCGGTGATGCCACCGGTGGCGATCACCGGTACCTTCACGGCATCCACCACTTGCGGCACCAGGGCGAAGGTACCGATCTGGGTGGCGATGTCGTCGGTGAGGAAGACGCCGCGATGGCCGCCCGCTTCGAAACCCTGGGCGATGATGGCGTCACAGCCATGATCCTCGAGCCAGCGTGCCTCGTCGACCGTGGTGGCGGAGGAGAGGACCTTGGCACCCGTGGCCCTCACGCGGTCGAGCAGGGTTTTTTCGGGCAGGCCGAAATGGAAGCTGACGATTGGGGGCCTGAACTCCTCGACGATGGTGCAGAGCTCATCGTCGAAGGGAGCCCGGTTCGAGCTTGGAACCGGCGCGGCGGCATCGATACCCACCTCGCGGTAATAGGGTTCGAGCCGTTTGCGCCAGCCGGCCTCGCGGGTCGGATCGGGCATTGGCGAGGTGTGGCTGAAGAAGTTGACGCTGAACGGTTTCGTGATCTGCTGGCGGATGAGGCCGAGTTCGGTGCGGACCTGTTCGGGCGTCAGCGTGGCACAGGGCAGGGAGCCCAGACCGCCTGCTTCGCTGACCTCGATCACCATTTCATAGTGGGAGGGGCCTGCCATGGGTGCCTGAATGATGGGGATCTCGATGCCGAAGAGCTCCTGAATGCGCTGATCGGGCCACATCGCCGTTCTCCTTGATTGGCCTCGCCGCCTCGGGGCGAGAACTAAACCGGAGACAGGCCTATCATTTCATTTTTGAAAATGATAACTGTTTTTTTATTCTCAAAAAGAGAACGAAATTGGATCTATCCTCCCTCGATATCTTCCTTGCCGTTGCCGACGAGCAGAGCGTTACCCGGGCTTCGGACCGTTTGGGGCGGGTGCCCTCCAACGTGACCACACGGGTCCGGCAGCTTGAGCAGGAACTGGGCGTGGCGCTGTTCAGCCGGAACGGCAAGCGCATGCGTCTGACCCGGGAAGGGGAGGTCTTTCTCACTTACGCCAATCGTCTGATCGCCCTGGCGGATGAAGCCCGCGGCGCGCTGAAGCCGTCGGGGCCAGCGGGATCCTTCCGGGTGGGGGCGATGGAGAGCACGGCTGCGAGCCGTCTGCCGCCGGTGCTGGCGAAATTCCACGCCGCCTGGCCCGCCGTATCGCTGCAACTGATCACCGGTGGCACGAAGGGCCTGATCCGCCGGCTGCTCGCGCATGAGCTCGATTGCGCCCTGATCGGCCAGCCACCCATCGAGGGGATCGACATCGGCTATGATGCCGGGCGGCTCGAAGGCGAACGTGTCTTCACCGAGGATCTGCTGATCGTGCTGCCACCCGGCCATCCGCCGATTGCCAAGGCTGCCGACCTCAGGGTCGACAGCCTTGCCGCCCTCGAGCCGGGCTGTACCTACCGGGCCGTAGCCGAGCATTGGGCGCGCGGCGCCAGGAGGCTGCGCGTGCAGGAGCTGGCCTCCTACCATGCCATGCTGGCGGCGGTCTCGACCGGCAACGCCGTCGGCGTCATGCCGCGTTCCGTGCTCGATCTCCTGCCGGGCGGAAGCGAGGTACAGACCCATCGCCTCGGACAGATCGAAACACTGCTCGTCCGGCGCAGAGGCGAGGCGTCGCCGGCCTTCGAGGCATTCCGGCAGGCGCTTACGGAAGGGTGATTCCGCCCGATGTTGCGGTCAATCCTTCAGGCAGGCCTCTGCCAGCTTCTGGAAGGAGCGGGCGCGGTGGGAGACGGTGTTCTTCTGCGCTTCCGTCATCTCGGCGAAGGTCTTGTCCGAGCCCTCGGGCTGGAACATCGGGTCATAGCCATGCCCGTGTTCGCCGCGGGTCGGCCAGACCAGGGTGCCGTCGGCCCGCCCTTCGAAAGTCTCGGAATGACCGTCGGGCCAGACCACGCTGAGAACGGAGACGAAACTGCCGCGCCGTTGTGCCGGCTCGGTTGCGCCGACGGCGAGCAACTCGTCCTGGGCCCTCTGCATGGCGATGTCCCAGTCGCGGGTCGGACCGGACCAGTCCGCCGTGTAGACGCCGGGCGCCCCGTCCAGGGCCTCGATGCATAGGCCTGAATCGTCGGCGATGGCCGGCAGGCCGGTGGCTTCGAGGGCGGCGAGCGCCTTGATGCGGGCATTCTCAACAAAGGTCGTCCCGGTCTCCTCCGGCACGGGCAGGCCGAGCTGGCCGACGGAGACGACATCCACGCCATAGGGCGCCATCAACGCCTTGAACTCGGAGAGCTTGCCGTTGTTGTGCGTGGCAAGCACCAGCTTGCCGGCGAGGCGGCGGCCCATCACGCCACCGCCTGCTTCTGCAACTCGACCAACTCGCCGATACCCTTGCGGGCTAATGTCAGCATCTCCAGGAACTGTTCCTGGCTGAAGGGCGCCCCCTCGGCCGTGCCCTGGATCTCGACGAGGCCGCCCGAGCCCGTCATTACGAAATTGGCATCGGTCATCGCTTCCGAATCCTCGACATAATCGAGGTCGAGCACCGCCGTTCCCTTCGAGATGCCGCAGGAAATCGCGGCGACATGGTCCTTGATCGGGCTGACGGTGAGCATCTTGCGCTCCATCATCCACTTCACGCATTCCTGCAGGGCCACGAAGCCGCCGGTGATCGAGGCGGTACGGGTGCCGCCATCGGCCTGCAGCACGTCGCAATCGATGGTGATCTGCTTCTCGCCCAGACGCACCAGGTCGACCACGGCACGCAGCGAACGTCCGACCAGGCGCTGGATCTCCTGGGTACGGCCGGATGGCTTGCCGGAGGAGGATTCGCGGCGCGTGCGCTCATGCGTGGCGCGCGGCAGCATGGCATATTCGGCCGTAACCCAGCCCTTGCCGGTGCCGCGCAGCCAGGACGGGGGCTTGTCCTCGAGGCTGGCGGTGCACAGCACATGGGTTTCGCCGAATTTGATCAGGCAGGAGCCTTCGGCATAGCGGGCGACGTTGCGCTCGATCGAAACGGGACGCAGCTCATCGAAAGCGCGGCGGGAAGGACGCATCGGATTCTCCAAATTTGTGGCCGCCTTGTAGCCCGGCCGGCGTCGCCTGTCACGGTGCCGTGCATATTGCCTGGCAGTGAAAGGCGGCAAGCCGAGACCGGGACGATGCCGACATGGCCTCCTCTGAGCGGAAGTAGCCTACCTGGAAGGGTAGGCGGTTGATTCAGAGGAAAATCTCATGAACCATGTTACATGTTACAAAATTTGAAATATGTAACCTCAATTTTTGGCCCAAAACTTGTTTGGAGAGGAATGTGTCCCTATCTGATATGTCATTGATTGGAAATGATTATCTTGTAGATCTATGCATCTTGAGAGCGCGGGGCGACAGGCGTTTCAACCTGGGGTCGCCTATCGCTTGAACCCTGCTTCCAAAGGGGCTATCGGAGGTGGGGAACGAAACTCACCTTTGGCTACAATCTCAGGGACATTACGTTATGGCACGTAGCAAGATCGCTCTTATCGGGGCGGGACAGATCGGTGGCACGCTGGCTCTTCTGGCCGGTCTGAAAGAACTGGGCGATATCGTGCTCTTCGACGTGATGGAAGGCGTACCGCAGGGCAAGGCCCTCGACATCGCCGAGGCTGCCCCGGTCGACGGCTTCGACGTCAAGCTTGCCGGCACCCAGAGCTACGAAGGCATCAAGGGCGCCGATGTGGTGATCGTCACTGCCGGCGTGCCGCGTAAGCCCGGCATGAGCCGTGACGATCTCCTCACCATCAACCTCAAGGTGATGGAGCAGGTCGGCGCCGGAATCGCCAAATATGCCCCGGACGCTTTCGTCATCTGCATCACCAATCCGCTCGACGCCATGGTCTGGGCGCTGCAGAAGTCCTGCGGCCTGCCGGCCAACAAGGTCGTCGGCATGGCCGGCGTGCTCGACTCCTCGCGCTTCCGCCACTTCCTGGCCGACGAGTTCAACGTCTCTGTGGAAGACGTCACCGCCTTTGTGCTCGGCGGCCATGGTGACACCATGGTTCCCTCCGTGCGCTATTCCACAGTGGCCGGCATCCCGCTGCCCGACCTCATCAAGATGGGCTGGATCACGGAAGCGCGCCTTGCCGAGATCGTGCAGCGCACCCGTGACGGCGGCGCCGAGATCGTCAACCTCCTGAAGACCGGCTCGGCCTTCTATGCGCCGGCCGCCTCCGCCATCGTGATGGCCGAGAGCTATCTCAGGGACAAGAAGCGCGTGCTGCCCTGCGCCGCGCATCTCACCGGCCAGTATGGCGTCAACGACCTCTATGTCGGCGTGCCTGTGGTTCTGGGCGCCGGCGGCGTCGAGCGCATCGTCGAGATCCAGCTCGACAAGGAAGAGCGGGCCGGCTTCGAGAAGTCGGTCAATGCGGTGAAGACCCTGGTCGACGCCTGCAAGACCATCGCTCCCTCGCTCGCCTGACCCCCAGAGCAAGCGCGTTCGAACGAAAACGCGTCTTTGGGATTTGGGGAGATTTCATCAAATCCCGAAACGCTTTAGCCAATCTGGAGCTACTGGCCATGAACATTCATGAATACCAGGCAAAGGCGGTCCTGAAGGAATTCGGCCTGCCCGTATCGAAGGGCGTCCCGGCCTTGACGGTCGAGGAAGCGGTGAAGGGGGCCAAGGAGCTCCCCGGTCCGCTTTACGTGGTGAAGTCGCAGATCCATGCGGGCGGGCGCGGCAAGGGCAAGTTCAAGGAACTGCCTGCCGACGCCAAGGGCGGGGTGCGGCTTGCCAAGTCGATCGAGGACGTGCGCGCCCATGCGCAGGAGATGCTGGGCAACACGCTGGTGACGGTGCAGACCGGGCCGGCCGGCAAGCAGGTCAACCGCCTCTATGTCGAGGACGGCTCCGACATCGAAAAGGAGTTCTACCTCTCGGTGCTGGTCGACCGCGAGACCAGCCGGGTCGCCTTCGTGGTCTCCACCGAGGGCGGCATGGACATCGAGAAAGTGGCCCATGAGACGCCGGAGAAGATCGTGACCTTCTCGGTCGATCCGGCCACCGGGGTGATGAACCATCACGGCCTGGCGGTGGCCAAGGCGCTCGGGCTCTCGGGCGACCTGGCCAAGCAGGCGGTGAGCCTGACCACCAGGCTCTACACCGCCTTCGTGGCCAAGGACATGGCGCTCCTTGAGATCAATCCCCTGATCGTCACCAAGGACGGCCAGCTCAAATGCCTGGATGCCAAGATGGGCTTTGATTCCAACGCCCTCTACCGCCATCCCGACATCGTGGCGCTGCGCGACGAGAGCGAGGAAGATCCCAAGGAGATCGAGGCCTCGCGCTACGATCTCAACTACATCGCGCTCGACGGCTCGATCGGCTGCATGGTGAACGGGGCGGGCCTGGCCATGGCCACGCTCGACATCATCAAGCTCTATGGCGAGGAGCCGGCCAACTTCCTGGATGTCGGCGGCGGGGCCAGCAAGGAGAAGGTGACGGCGGCCTTCAAGATCATCACGGCCGATCCGCAGGTGAAGGGCATCCTGGTCAACATCTTCGGGGGCATCATGCGCTGCGACGTGATCGCCGAGGGCGTGATCGCTGCGGTGCAGGAAGTGGGGCTGACCATCCCGCTGGTGGTGCGCCTGGAGGGCACCAATGTCGAACTCGGCAAGCAGATCATCCGCGATTCCGGCCTGAACGTGATCGCGGCCGACGACCTCGACGATGCCGCCCAGAAGATTGTCAAAGCCGTGCGGGAAGCCAAGTAATGTCGATCCTGATCAACAAGCAAACGCGCGTCATCTGCCAGGGCTTCACCGGCAAGAACGGCACCTTCCATTCCGAGCAGGCGCTCAAATACGGCACGCAGCTGGTGGGGGGCACCTCGCCGGGCAAGGGCGGCTCGCAGCATCTGGGCCTGCCGGTATTCGACACCGTGGCCGAGGCACGCCATGTCACCAAGGCCGATGCCAGCGTGATCTACGTGCCGCCGCCGGGGGCGGCGGATGCGATCTGCGAGGCGATCGACGCGGAAATCCCGCTGATCGTGTGCATTACCGAGGGCATTCCGGTCACCGACATGATCAAGGTGAAGCGGGCGCTGTCGGGCTCGAAGTCGCGCCTGATCGGGCCGAACTGCCCGGGGGTGATGACGGCGGACGAATGCAAGATCGGCATCATGCCGGGCAACATCTTCAAGAAGGGCTCGGTGGGCATCGTGTCGCGCTCGGGCACGCTGACCTATGAGGCGGTGTTCCAGACCACCCATGAGGGGCTGGGGCAGACCACGGCGGTGGGCATTGGCGGCGACCCGGTCAAGGGTACCGAGTTCATCGACGTCTTGGAGATGTTCCTGGCCGATCCCGACACCCATTCGATCGTGATGATCGGGGAGATCGGCGGCTCGGCCGAGGAGGATGCGGCGCAGTTCCTGGCCGACGAAGCCAGGCGCGGGCGGGCCAAGCCGACGGTGGGCTTCGTGGCCGGGCGCACCGCTCCCCCCGGACGGCGCATGGGCCATGCCGGCGCCATCATCTCCGGCGGCAAGGGCGATGCCGG